>JBHTFH010000069.1:0-19119 GCA_042666135.1 Roseomonas sp. GCM10028921
ACGCCCTCGATGTCGCCGTCGAGGCCGGCGAGTTGAGCCCGCAGGACGGTTAGCGTCGCGTCGATGGCGGCCCGGATCTTGGGATTGCGGGCGCAGCGTCGGCGGTTGCCCTCCATGACGATCATCTCGACGACCTGACGCCTGCGGGCGACCAGTTCGGCGAGGTCCTGCGCCAGGGCATCGGGAAGTGGGCGGGGCTCGGGTCGGATGCGCTCGGCAAACAGGGCGAGAAGGGCGGCATCGATGCGATCGGTCTTGGCGAGGCGTCCCGTGGCGCGGGCGAAGTCACGGACCTGGCGCGGGTTCACGACCGCGACCGCCATGCCTGCGGTGGCGAGGTCGGCCGCCAGCCGCGCCTCGTAACCGCCGGTGGCCTCGAGGAACGATGAGCGCGGGCGACAGGCCGGCCAGGAAGGCGGTAACCTGTGCGAGACCGGCCTCGTCGTGGGCGAGGGCCATGGCCTTGCCGGAGGGTAGGAGGTGAAGGTCGAGCCGGTTCTTGGCGACGTCGATGCCGACGAAGACCGGCGAGGCAGTGGCGTTCTCCATGGCCCGTCCTTGCGAATGCGGGCTCGCTGCAGAGCGGCGGCCCAAGCGACCGTTCGGGTTCTCGGAAAAGACAGCGGCCGGGGCGCCATGCTCAGGTACGGGCTCTGCCACCCAAGGGCCTAGCGGGCTCCCGGCCGCTGCCAGCCTCGCTGAGCCATCAGCGGCAGGCAAGGAAGAGATACAAGGGCGGGCAGGAGAGCCGAGAGGCAAAGGGGCCGTCCTGTCCGGGGGACCCCTTCTCTTTTCCGCAACGCCCGTCTGGCGCGGCCGCCGGGCCTCATCCCCGTTCCCATGCCGCCGGACCGGCACCGCCGCCGCCGCCCTCACGGCGGGCCGGGCAGGAAGCCGCCGGGAGCGCCGCCCCAGCCTGGCCGGGCCGCTCCATTCCTGTCGGCCCCTGGCCGCCCCCCGCCAGCCCCAGCCATCCCGGCGCGGGGAAGGGCACAACGAAAAAAGGGCCGCCCCGAACGGGACGGCCCTTCCTCTTTTCTCCCGGCCCTTGCGGGCCCGCAGGATCACTCGTCCGAGGACAGGTTCCGGCGGCGGATAGCCGCACCGAGGATGTCGCCCAGCGAGGCGCCGCTGTCGGAGGTGCCGTAATCCTGCACCGCCTGACGCTCCTCCTCGATCTCCTTGCCCTTGATGGTCAGGGCCAGGCGGCGGGCGGCGCGGTCCACGGCCGTCACCTTCGCATCGACCTTCTCGCCGATTGCGAACTTCTCGGGCCGCTGGTCGTTGCGGTCGCGGGCCAGCTCGGCGCGACGGATGAAGCCGGTGAGGACCTCGTCGACCTTCACCTCGATGCCGTTGCTCTCGACCTTCGTCACGACGCAGGTCACGACGTCGCCCTTGCGGACGCGGTCCAGCACCTCGGCGGCCGGGTCGGCCTCGAGCTGCTTGATGCCGAGGGAGATGCGCTCCTTCTCGACATCAATGTCGAGCACCTTGGCCTTGACGGTGTCGCCCTTGTTGTAGTTCGCCATCGCCTGCTCTGGCGACAGGTCCCACGACAGGTCGGACATGTGGACCATGCCGTCGATCTCTGGCGCCAGACCCACGAACAAGCCGAACTCGGTGATGTTGCGGATCTCGCCCTCGACGATCGTGCCGGGCGGGTTGGCCTCCATGAAGACCTCCCAGGGATTGCCCTGGGCCTGCTTCAGGCCGAGCGAGATGCGGCGCTTCGGCTCGTCCACGTCGAGGATCACCACCTCCACCTCCTGCGAAGTGGCGACGATCTTGCCGGGGTGAACGTTCTTCTTCGTCCAGGACATCTCGCTCACATGGACGAGGCCCTCGACGCCCGGCTCCAGCTCCACGAAGGCGCCGTAGTCGGTGATGTTCGTCACGCGGCCGGAGAACTTGCCCTGCACCGGGTACTTGGCGGCCACGCCCTCCCACGGATCGGCCATTAGCTGCTTCATGCCAAGGCTGATGCGCTGGGTCTCTGGGTTGAAGCGGATCACCTGCACCTTCACGGGCTGACCAATGGTCAGGGCCTCGCTCGGGTGGTTGATACGGCGCCAGGCGATGTCGGTCACGTGCAGCAGGCCATCGACGCCGCCGAGGTCCACGAAGGCGCCGTAGTCGGTGATGTTCTTCACCACGCCGTCGAGCACCATGCCTTCCTTGAGGCCCTGGATCAGCTCGGAGCGCTGCTCGGCACGCGTCTCCTCGAGAACGGCGCGGCGCGACACCACAATGTTCCCGCGGGCGCGGTCCATCTTCAGGATCTGGAAGGGCTGCGGGGAGCCCATCAGCGGCCCGACATCGCGCACGGGGCGGATATCGACCTGGGAGCCGGGAAGGAAGGCCACCGCGCCGCCGAGGTCGACGGTGAAGCCACCCTTCACGCGACCGAAGATCACGCCGTTGACGCGGACGCCGGCCTGGAACTGCTTCTCCAGATTCGTCCAGGCCTCCTCGCGGCGGGCCTTCTCGCGCGAGAGCACGATGGAGCCGTCACGGTCCTCGTAGCGCTCGACGAAGAGCTCGATCAGGTCGCCCGGCTTCACCTCGGGCTTCTGACCCTGGGGAGCGAACTCGCGAAGCGGCACGCGCCCCTCGCTCTTGAGGCCGACATCGACGACCGCGACGTCGTCGTCGATGCGGATCACCTTGCCCGTGACGACCGAGCCGGCGAAGCCGGTGTCGGCGCCCAGCGTGGCGTCGAGAAGGGAGGCGAAGTCCTCGCCGGCGGCAGCGCCGCGGTCGAGGGTGGTGGCAGAAGCCATGTAGCGATGTGTTCCTGAGAGGCGGCGCGAGAGGCACCGCCGGGGGTCTGCGCCCCATCCGCCGGGCCGCCTTTCGGGCTGGCCGGGATGACACGTCTTGCCCGGGATGCCCGGGCCCATGGGGGGATGCACCCCTGATACGGGCGCGCGGCCGGGAGCGGAACCCCCGACCGTAAGGGTGCTTCTATCCCGGGGAGGCGAGAAATCGCAAGGGCCGCGTGGGCCCGGGGGCTCCAGGGGCCCGGCACGGCATGCGGGACAGAACAGGCAACCTGTCCAGGGCGCGGCGGGTCGCGACTTGGGCGATGGCGTGCAGGGCGATGGAGGAGAGGAAGACGGCTTCGAACACGGGTTGGATCCTCGCTGTTGATCCTCCCCAATCCCGCCCGGACAGGTTGCGCTGCGCTGCAGCATGGCAAGGTACGAGAGCGCGACCGGGCGCGACTCCCCGCTCCATGCCCGGCGCCTCATGCCGGTAACGTGCGTCCGCGCTGGCCCGGCGCGTGCTAGGTTGATCGATGTTCCAGACGTTACAGGCCGCTACACCGACCCTCCACTGGCTGCGCGCCGCGAAGCGTGCCGTCGCCGTGAACACGCTGCCGGTGCTCGGCCTGCTGGGCGGAGCGCTCGCGGTGCTCACCCTCGCCAGCCTGATGACGCCGTGACCGAGGCCAGCAAAATCATCCTTGCCGCACCGCGCTCGGGCCAGGGCTGCGTGCTGTTCGAGGTCGAGAACCAGGGCGAGGCTGTCCCGTGCTCGGTCTCCCGGGCGGCCATCCAGGATGCGAGCGAGTGCCGGACGGGTCTCCCGGGCGCGCTGCTGGCGCAGTTCGTCCATATGCAGGACCGGATCACGCTCGCCGCCCTCCAGAAGCTCCGCTCCCGCCCGGCCGTGACCGGGGTGCTCCACATCTGGTCCAGCGACCTGGAGGAGGAGCCGATGCCGCCCGTCCAGGCCGCGGCCCCAGCCGTTCCGTCCTGACCCATGCCGCATGACGCAGCGAGCCGGGCGGCCGACGCCATCCTCGACGTGCTCTCCGGGCCGCTCGACGAGTGCCGCCACGCTTTGCACGAGAAGAATTCCGAGCGGGCCACCCTCGCTCTGAGCCTCGTGGCGGACCAGCTCCGGCGCATCCGCAGGGACCTTCGCGAGGAGGGCCACCCGGCCGAGAGGAACCCCGGGGACCTGCCGGGCTAGAGGAGGCGGGCGGGCCCGTCGCGCAGCGGGCCCTAACCCTCCAGCTTCGCCTGCACCAGCGTCATCGCCTTCCGGAAAGCCGCCTCCGCGTCCAGCGCCGTCGTGTCCAGCAGGGCCGCGTCCTCGGCCGGGCGCATGGGGGCCACGTCGCGGGCGGCGTCGCGGGCGTCGCGCACGGCCATCTCGGCCGCCACCTCCTCCAGCGGGATCGCCTCGCCGCGCGCCTGCCGCTCCAGCCAGCGGCGGCCGGCGCGGGCCTCAGCGGAGGCGGTGACGAAGAGCTTCACCCGGGCATCGGGGCAGACCACCGTGCCGATGTCGCGCCCGTCCATAACCCCGCCGTGGCGGGCGGCGAAGCCGCGCTGGAAGTCGAGCAGCGCGGCGCGCACGGCGGGCTGGGCGGCCACCTGGCTCGCGCCCTGGTCCACATCGGGGCCGCGGAGGTCGCCGCGCTCCAGGTCGGCGGGGGTGAGGGCGCGGGCGGCGGCCTCGGCGGCGGCGGGGTCGGTCGGCAGGCCGCCCTCCAGCAGCACGCGGCGGGCGACGGCGCGGTAGAGCAGGCCGGTGTCGAGATAGGGCAGGCCCAGCTCGGCGGCCAAGCGCCGGGCCAGCGTGCCCTTGCCCGCGGCCGCCGGCCCGTCCACCGCGATGACGACGGGCTCGGTCAGCCCCTCGGGCGGGGTGGCTCCAGGGGCGCTCTCGCTCATGCCCTAATCCCCTGTCGCGGCGATGGCTGGCCCGCCGGCCAGCCCGTTCATCAGGCCGGTGAAGCCGGGGAAGGAGGTGTCAATGAAGCCGGTGTCGTCAACCGCCACCGGCCGCTCGGAGGCCAGCCCCATTACCAGGGCCGACATGGCGATGCGGTGGTCCATATGGGTCTCCACGGTCCCGCCGCCGGGGGCGGGGGCGCCGTACCGCGCGATGACGAGGTCGTCGCCCTCCACCTCCGCCCGCACGCCGTTCGCGGCGAGCAGGGCAACGGTCGCGGCCAGCCGGTCGCTCTCCTTCACCCGCAGCTCCGCCAGGCCCCTGAAACGGCTGGTGCCGCGCGCGAAGGCAGCGGCCACCGCCAGCACGGGATACTCGTCGATCATGGAGGGCGCGCGGGAGGCCGGCACGTCCACCCCGCGCAGGGCGGAGAAGGTGGCCGTGAGGTCCCCCACGGGCTCCCCGCCCTCCATCCGCGCATTCGTGACGGAGAGGCTGGCCCCCATCTCGCGCAGTGTGTCGAACAGCCCGGTGCGGAGGGGGTTCAGCCCTACCCCCACCACCGTCACCGCCGAATCCGGCACGAGCAGCGCGGCCACCAGGGGGAAGGCGGCCGAGGACGGGTCGGCGGGCACGGCCACGGGGGCGGCGCGCAGCTCCGGCTGGCCCTCCAGCTCGATCACCCGGCGGTTGCCCTCGGCCTCCACGCGCACCGTCGCGCCGAGATGGCGCAGCATGTTCTCCGTGTGGTCGCGGGTCGCCTCGCGCTCCACCACCCGCGTGGTGCCGCGGGCGCAGAGCCCGGCCAGCAGCAGGGCGGACTTCACCTGGGCGGAGGGCACGGGAACCTCGTAGTCGAGCGGCATGGGCTCGGCCGCCCCCTCCACCGCCAGCGGCAGGCGCCCGCCCGCGCGTCCGGTGAAGCGCGCGCCGGTCGCCAGCAGCGGCTCCGTCACCCGCCGCATCGGGCGGCGCCGGAGGGAGGCATCGCCCGTCAGCACGGCAAAGAGGGGGTGCCCGGCCAGGAGGCCGCAGATCAGCCGGGCGGCGGTGCCGGAATTGCCCATGTCCAGCACGTCGGCCGGCTCGACCAGCCCGCCCACGCCGCGGCCCGCGACGCGCCAGTGGCCCTCCCCCAGCCGCTCCACCTCGGCGCCGAGCGCCCGCATGGCGGCGGCGGTGCGGAGCACGTCCTCCCCCTCCAGCAGCCCCGTGATCTCCGTGGTGCCGACGGCGAGCGCCCCGAACATCAGCGCGCGGTGGGAGACAGACTTGTCGCCGGGAACGCCGATCCGCCCCTTCAGGCCCCTGCCCGGGGCGGCGGACCGCATGGGGGCCGGCGCGGCCACCGCGCCTGGATGCTGCACGGTCGCCGCGCCCGGATGGGGCGCCGTCGGCGCGGTCGAAAGGGGCATTGGCGGCCCTCGCGTCAGGAAGGGGGTGCCGCGGCGTTTGACACGCCCCGCCCCCCATGGCAATCGGCGCCGCCCTTTCGCACACCCCCGGTCCGCGGCCCGCCCGGACCCCTTCGAGGCTTCCCTGATGGCCCTTGCCGAACTCGGCCTCAAGCGGACCTGCGTCGCCTGCGGTGCCCGCTTCTACGACCTGACCAAGAACCCTGCCGTCTGCCCGAAATGCGGCACCGAGCAGCCGGCCGAGCAGCCTCGCGCCCGCCGCGCGGCCGCCCCGCTGCCGGAGGAGAAGGTCCGCAAGCGCCCCGCCGCGGTGGAGGGCGCCGACACGGACGACGTGGAGGTGGACGACACCGACGCCGACGTGGCGGAGGACACGGACGACCTGGACGAGGACGAGGATCTCGGCGAGGAGATCGGCGTCGAGACCGGGGAAGACGAGGAGAGCTGAGGCCCTCTCCCGCGCCACGCGCGGCGCGGGTTGCCCAGGGGTGAGGTGTTGCCTCCCCTCTACCCCCCTCCACCGGGGAGCCTGAGGCTCCCTGGGCCCCGCCATCTGTTTGGCGGTTACGCTGGTGGCGCGCCTGAGGTCCATGACCTCAGGCGACTGGCTTGGCAGCCCGTGCTGCCCGGAATCTACTCCCCTTCAATCATCGTATCCGCGGCAGCCTCGACGCGGGGTCCGGGGAGCCCGCTGACTCCCCGGTGGAGGGGGTCAGGGGAGGCAACGCCTCACCCCTGGGGCCGCTGCTCCCGCGCCCGATGCCACAGGGCCAGCGCCGCGTCATAGGGCAGCGCGGGCATCTCCCGCAGCCGCCAGCGCCACTCGGCGAAGCCGGGCCCGGCATGGGCCGCGCGCCCTCGCCCGAGCCGCAGCCCCATGAGCCGCAGCAGCAGCCCGCAGCGCGGCAGGTGGTAGCCCGAGGAGACCGGGTGGACCTGCCCCTCCCATCCCCGCAGCAGCGCGGCGACGGCGCGGGCGGAGGAGAGGGTGTCGGTGCCCGTCGGCTCCTCCAGGATGCGGTCAGGATCGATACCCCAGTCCCGCAGCAGCTTCGCCATCACGGCCGACTCCGCCGGCCCGTGCCTTCCCTGCCCGCCCGTGGGCACGAATAGCGCGTTCCCGCCCAGCATCTCCCCCAGCTCCACCGCGGCCGTCACGCGCCGGCGCATCGTCTCGCTCGGGCGGCTGTCCGGGCGCACGGCGGCGCCGAAGATGACGATGGCCGGGCGGGACGGGGGGCGGGAGGCGCCGCTCATCGGGCGCGGGGGGCGGAGAGGAGGAGACGGTTCACCGGCTCCATCGCCGCGCGCAGCGCCGCCATGTCCCGCGCCACGGCGGCGGGGGCGGCTCCGCCCTCCTCCACCGCCCGCGCAATCTCGCCCAGCGTCCGCGCCCCGTCGATGCGAGACAGGATGGCGGCGGCGAGCGGCGGCACAGGCACCTGAATCCTCAGCCCGTCATAGGTGATCGGCAGGCTGCCGCCCCGGATGCCCTTGGCCCAAGTGGTGCCGTCGCCCCCGCGCAGCACGGGCACGGCCCCGGGGTCCTCCCAGTCGGCGCGCGGGGCGGGCTCCTCCGCGCGGGAGAGATAGGCGATGTGTATGCCCATGTTCCCCGCCAGTGCCTCGGCCAGGGCCGCGCGTTCGACTATGCCCATACCAGCCGTGCGCGCGCGCAGCCGGGGATCGGGCAGCAGGGGGTCGGGGTCGTAGCGCACGGGCTCGACGAGAAGGGTGATCCGCATCCCGGCATCCCGCACCAGCGCGTCGAGCTGCGGCACGGTGAAGGAGACGTCGCGCGGGTTCAGCAGGAGGTCGTAGAGGCCGGGATCGCCTCCCCCCTGCGGCAGGGGAAGGTGGTCGGTGATCCAGGGGTTCTTCCGCAGCCAGGCGGTCTCGGGCAGGTGGCGCATCACGCGCTTGGCCAGGTCCACCCGCGCGGCCGGCGGCTCCTCCACCGGGACGATCAGCCGCAGCGCGTCCTGCAGCATGTAGACGCCCGTCCGCCCGTGCGGGGCATAGACCATGATCCCCATGCCGCCCCCCGGCGCCAGTACGGAGGCGAGGCTCCGCAGCCCCGCCAGCGGATCCGGCAGATGGTGCAGCACGCCGCAGCAATCGACGTAGTCGAACTTCCCGATGTCCGGGAGGTCGAGAATCGAGCCCTCGACGAAGCGGATGTTCCCCAGCCCCCGCGCCGCCGCCCGCGCCTCGGCCACCTTGCGCGCCGCGCCGGAGCGGTCGAGCCAGACCACCTCGCCCGGCCGCCCGGCCCAGGCCATCTGCTGGGCGAGCATGATCGCCCCGTCCCCCGTGCCGCCCCCGGCCACCAGCGCGCGCAGCGGCTGCGAGGCCGGGCGGCGGGCGCCAAAGACCCAGTGATCCACCTCCAGCAGGTGCGAGGGGCTGCCCACCACCAGCCGCTTCGCCTCGTCCCGCGGGTCGCGGGCGGGATAGGGAAGCGCCTCGTACTGGGCGGCGAGCTGGGCGTCGGTCGCGTCGGACATGGGCGGGGGAATAGGGGGAGCGGGCGGGAAGCGGAAGCGGGCATCGCCGCTCCCCCGCGCCTCCCCCGGCGCGCGGCCCCGCGCGAGGCTGGCGCGACTCCCTCATAGGCTGGTGCGGGCAACGCCGCGGCGTGACAGACGCTCAGCCCTTCGCGGCCCGGCAGCACCGGCCGGGGCGCAGCAGGGGAGCCGGCCCATGACCCTTTTCAGCTACCACGTCTCGCACGAGCAGTTCTCCCCGGGCGACCTCCTCTCCCTCGTCCGGGAGGCCGAGGCTGCCGGCTTCGACGCCGCCTTCTCCTCCGACCACCTCCAGCCCTGGTCCCCCTCCCAGGGGCAGTCTGGCTTCGCCTGGGCCTGGCTCGGCGCCGCCATGGCGAGCACGGCGCGGCTGCGCTTCGGGGTCATCAGCGTGCCCGGCGGCTGGCGCTACAGCCCGGCGGTGCTGGCGCAGGCGGTCGCCACCCTCGGGGAGATGTTCCCGGGCCGCCTGCCCTGGATCGCCCTCGGCAGCGGCCAAGCGATGAACGAGGCCGTGACCGGCCAGCCCTGGCCCGACAAGGCGGAGCGCAACGCCCGGCTGCGCGAGGGGGCCGAGATCATGCGCGCCCTGCTGGCGGGGGAGACGGTCACGCATCGCGGCCGGGTGACGGTCGTGAACGCCCGCATCTGGTCCCGCCCGGAGCAGCCCACCCGCCTCGTCGGCGCCGCGACGAGCGAGGCGACGGCGGAGTGGCTCGGCGGCTGGGCGGACGGGCTCCTCACCGTCGGCACGAGTCCGGAGACGGTCGCGCGCACGGTCGAGGCCTTCCGGCGCGGCGGGGGCGAGGGCAAGCCGATCTACCTTAAGACCGACCTGTGCCTCGCGCTCACTGACGAGGAAGCGCTGCACCGGGCGCATGAGGGCTGGCGCTTCAACCTCCTCGGCGGCGACGTGAACTGGGAACTCCGTACCCCCGCGCAGTTCGAGGCCGCCGCCCGCTTCGTCAGGCCGGAGGACATGCGGGAGGCCGTGCTCGTCTCGGCCGATCCGTCCGAGATCGCGGACCGGATCGCCGCCCTCGCCGCGCTCGGCGTCGAGAGCATCGACCTGCATCAGGTCGGCGGCGACCAGCGCGCCTTCATCGCGGCCTGCGGGGAGCGCATCTTGCCGCAACTCCGGGGGTGAGGCGCCCGTCGGCGGGGCGGGACGCGGCACGGGCCCGAACCGCCGGAACCGGTCCAGGGAGAAGCCGCCCGGCGATGGCCGCACCGTTGCTCCGGGCCGGCCCCCACTCCGCCCCGCGCTCCCCGCCTCAGCCCCCGTCCTTGCCCGGCGCGATCGGCAGGCAGATGCGGCACTCCAGGCCCTCGGGGCGGAAGTCGAGCTTCACCGTGCCGCCGAAGTCATGCGTCAGCCCCCGCTCGAGGAGCCGCGAGCCGAAGCCCCGGTCCGCGGGGGGCGCCACGGGCGGCCCGCCACTCTCGCGCCAGCCGATCTCCACGAGCCGGGTGCCGCTCCTGCCCCGTCGCAGGCTCCACTCGACCTCCACCCGCCCCTCCGCCACGGACAGGGCGCCGTACTTGGCGGCGTTGGTGGCCAGCTCGTGGAAGGCGAGGCCGAGGATCTCCACGGTATGCGCCGGCAGCCGCACGGGCGGGCCGCCCAGCCGCGCCCGTGCGGCATCGACATAGGGCGACAACGCCCGCTCCACGACATCGGCCAGCGCCGCGCCCTCCCACCCGCCGCGCAGCAGCAGGTCGTGGGAGCGCGCGAGGCAGATCAGCCGGTCGGTGAAGGCCGTCTGGACGCCGGGCGGCACGCCGGCGCGGTGCAGTGTCTGGAGGGCGACCGCCTGGGCCGTGGCGAGGGCGTTCTTCACCCGGTGGCCCATCTCGGCCAGCAGCAGGGCCCGGCGCTCCTCCTCGGCGCGGGCCTCGGTGTTGTCCCGCATGATGTTGAGGAAGCCCGCCGGCTGCCCGTCCTCGTCCAGCAGGGGCATCATCGCCCCGCTGGCCCAGAAGCGGCTGCCGTCGCGCCGGAGGTGCCAGCGCTCGTTGGGCGCGCGGCCGTTCTCCAGGGCGAGGCACAGCTCCCGCACGAACACGCCCCTGTCACGGTCCTCGGCGGGGAAGAACACCTCGCCCGAGCGGCCCAGGATCTCGGCATCGCCGTAGCCGAGGATGGCGCGGGCTCCCTCGTTCCAGCCGGTGATCCTGCCCTCGAGGTTGAGGGGGATGATGGCGTGGTCCGTGGCGCTGTCCATCACGCGCCGGAGCCGCTCGGCCTCGGCCCGCAGCGCCCCGTTCTCCGCCTCCAGCTCCGCGATTCGCCGCTCCGGGCCGGACGGATCGCAGCCCTCCGCCGCGCCGTCCGGCCGGTCCGCGAGGGGCCCGGGGCGGCCCGGGAAGTCGGTGCTGCCGCCACCCTGTCCAGGGCGGCACTGGGCCTCGGATGACATGGCCGCTTCCTGACCTCTCGGTGAAAGTGGACCTTCTGGCCGAGGCCGCCCGGCGATGCTGTCGGATCCCGTACAGCCGGGTGGCGGCCGCGCGCATCCCCGGCATGCCCACTGCGGCGTTGCAACCGCCCCCGCGCGGCCCCAAAGGAGACGGTTCGCCCGCCGAGTTTTCGGCACGGGCGGCTGAGAGAGGTTCGCGCTCCCGCCGACACCATGTCCGGGAGCCTTCCTTGGCCTATCCGCAATCCGCCATCACGGCGCCCCGCAACCGTCCGCTCGCGGCCCTGCCGCCCGAGGACCTCGCCCGCCTCCGGCCGCAGCTGGAGCCGCTCGACCTCCCGGTGCACCATGTCCTTCAGGCGCGGGATGAGCCGATCACGGCGGTCCACTTCCCCGCGACCGGCTGGGTCTCGATGCTGGCCCTCCTCGCTGACGGGCGTTCGGCGGAGGTCGGGGTGGTCGGCAGCGAGGGCATGGTCGGCCTGCCCCTCCTGCTCGGCAGCGACAGCAGCGGCGTGGAGGCCCTGGTCCAGTGCCCGGGGAACCATGCTGAGGCTGGAGGCGGGCACGTTCCGGCGTGCCCTGGACGAGATCCCGGCCCTCAGGACGCTCCTGCTCCGCTACACCCTGGCCTTCCAGCAGCAGGTGGCCCAGACGGCGGCCTGCAACGGCCACCACGCGCTGGACCAGCGCCTCGCGCGCTGGCTGCTGATGGCGCATGACCGGGCGGAGGGCGACGAGTTCCCGATGACCCAGGAATTCCTGGCCATGATGCTCTGCGTCCACCGCCCCGGGGTGACGCTCGCGGCGCGGCTGTTCCAGCAGGCCGGGCTCATCCGCTACGGCCAGGGCCAGATGAGGATCACGGACCGCGAGGGGCTCGAGGGGGCGGCCTGCGAGTGCTACGCCACCGTCCGCTATCAGTTCCAGAAGCTGCTCGGGGCCCCGCGGGGGTAGAGGGGCGCGTCCGGGCCACGCCCGGGCGGGCGGGCTCACCCCGGGTGCTCACCCTGGCGGGGCGAGCTTGTCCTGCGTCCTCGTCTCGAAATCGCTCGCCTCGTGCCGCTCGTGGAGCTGGCTCGCGGGGTCGCCGGAGACGCGGTTGACCATGCGCCCGCGCTTCACCGCGGGCCGCGCGTACACCGCATCGGCCCAGCGCTGCACGTTCGCGTAGTCCTTCACGGAGAGGAACTCGGCGGCGTCGTAGAGCCAGCCCTTGGCCAGACCGGCGAACCAGGGCCAGAGGGCCATGTCCGCGATCGTGTAGTCCGGCCCCGCCACGCACTCGCTCTCCCCCAGGCGCTTGTCGAGCACGTCGAGCAGGCGCTTCGTCTCCATGGCAAAGCGGTCGATCGCGTACTCGATCTTCACGGGGGCATAGGCGTAGAAATGGCCGAAGCCGCCGCCGAGATAGGGCGCGCTGCCCATCTGCCAGAACAGCCAAGACAGGCACTCGGCCCGCGCCGCGCCGCCGGCGGGCAGGAAGGCGCCGAACTTCTCCGCGAGATAGATGAGGATCGCGCCGGACTCGAACACGCGCACGGGCTCCGCCCCGCTGCGGTCCACTAGCGCGGGGATCTTCGAATTCGGGTTCGCCGCGACGAAGCCGCTGCCGAACTGGTCACCCTCGCCGATGCGGATGAGCCAGGCATCGTACTCCGCCCCCGCATGGCCGAGGGCGAGCAGCTCCTCCAGCAGAATCGTCACCTTCTGCCCGTTCGGCGTGGCGAGGGAGTAGAGCTGGAGCGGGTGCCGCCCGACCGGCAGCTCCTTCTCATGCGTGGGGCCGGAGACCGGGCGGTTGATGCTGGCGAAGCGTCCGCCGCTTTCTTTGTTCCAGATCCAGACCTTCGGCGGCGTGTAGTCGGGCGCGTCGGCCATTGCTGATCCTTCTGGGCTGCGGTCCGGTCCGCGGCGCGCGGCCCCGGACGGGGGCGGAGCCTAGAGGAGGCGGCCGGGGCTGGGGAGGGCGCCCCCCATCAGACCGCCGCGAGCCGCGCGGCCGCGGGTCACCCGCCCGCCATGGCGACCGGCGGCGCCGCATCGGGCGGAGGTGAAAGGGCGAGGCCCAGCCGCGCGGCCATGGTCTCGCGGCTGGGCGGGGCCAGCAGGTCGGCCAGGCTGCGGGCGTCGAGCACCGCCATGAAGGCGCCCAGCGCCTCGCCCAGCAGGGATTGCAGCCGGCAGGCATTGATCAGCGCGCAACCGCCGCCCTCGCCCGGCGGCTGGAAGCAGGCGACGAGGGCCATGTCCTCCTCGGCATAGCGCACGACGTCGCCCACCCGGATCTCCTCTGGCGGCCGGGCGAGCCGGAGCCCGCCTCCCTTCCCGCGCGTCGTCTCCACGAAGCCGCCGCGGCCGAGCTTGTGCACCACCTTCACCAGGTGGTTCTCCGAGATGCGGTGCGCCTCGGCGATCTCCCGGATGGAGACGCGGCGTTCCCGGCGGAGGCCGAGGTAGATGAGGGCGCGCAGGGCGTAGTCGGTGTGGAGGGTGAGGCGCATGGAAAAGATGTAGGCCGTTTACATCTTCATGCCAGGGGCCCATAAGGTGTCTCGTTCGCACATCTATAGAGGCAAGAATGCCCCGCCAGTTCAGCGACCAGACGATCTCGGTGGTGAAGGCCACGGTTCCGGCCATGGAGGCCCACGGCTTCGAGATCACCCGCCGCATGTACGCGCGCATGTTCCAGAACGAGTCGATCCGGGACCTGTTCAACCAGTCCCATCACGGCGAGACGGGCTCCCAGCCCAAGGCCCTGGCCGCCGCGGTGCTCGCCTATGCCCGGAACATCGACAATCTCGGCGTGCTCTCCGCCGCGGTGGAGCGGATCGCGCAGAAGCATGTTGGGCTGAACATCCTGCCCGAGCACTACCCCCACGTGGCCGAGGCCCTGCTCGGCGCCATCAAGGACGTGCTGGGCGAGGCTGCGACGCCCGAGATCCTGGCGGCCTGGGGCGAGGCCTACTGGTTCCTCGCGGACGTGCTGATCGGGCGTGAGGGGCAGATCTACGCCGAGCACGCCACCGCCCCCGGCGGCTGGAGCGGCTGGCGGGACTTCATCGTCGTGGAGAAGAAGGCGGAGAGCGGGATCATCACCTCCTTCACCCTCGCCCCGGCTGATGGCGCCGCCGTGCTGCGGCATCGGCCCGGCCAGTACCTGACCTTCTGGCTGGAGATCCCGGGCCGCCCGCCGCTGAAGCGGAACTACAGCATCTCCTCCGCGTCGGGTGATGCGTCTTACCGGATCACCGTGAAGCGCGAGCCGCAGGGGATCGCCTCGAACTGGCTGCACGATGCCGTCGGGCCGGGCGCCCGACTGAAGGTCGCCGCGCCGGCGGGCGAGTTCTTCCTGCCCGACCGCCCCGAGAGCCCGGTCGTGCTGCTCAGCGGCGGGGTGGGCCAGACGCCGTTGGTGAGCATGATGCACGCCATCGCCGCCCGCCCCGGCGCGACCGCGCAGTTCGTCCACGGCACCCTCTCCGGTGCCAACCACGCGCTGGGGGAGGAGGCGCGTAGCTTGGCCGCCGCCTCGGGCGGCCGGATCACCACCACGATCTTCTACGAGGCCCCGGGCGCGGCGGACCGGCAGGGGCGCGACTACGACCTGGCCGGCCGGATCACCCCGGACTGGCTGCGCGCCAACACCCCGGTCGGGGAGGCGGACTACTATCTCTGCGGCCCCCGCGAGTTCCTGCGGGCCTTCGCGGGCGGCCTCGCGCGGATCGGCGTGCCGGCCTCGCGCATCCACTACGAGTTCTTCGGGCCGGCGGACGAGCTGCTGGCCGCGTGATCCTACCGTTCGCCGGCATCGACTTCCGGGCGATGCCGGAAGTCGGGCGGCCGCGCCACGCCGCCCCGGTGCGCGGGCCTGCTCACCGTCCTCCGCGGGATCAGGCGGATCGCCCGTCCGCCCGTGGTGGCGTGGCCGCTCGCCGCGGCGCGCGACAGCCGGGCGGGCCCTGCCCTATCGCTTCTCACCGCCTCGGGCATGCTCGCCCCGGGCGCCGCCCTCCACTCCCCCCGATCCGCCTCCGCCCGACTCGAAGGAACCCAGCATGACCTGGACGGACCGCCGCATTCTGGACCTGTTCGGCATCGAGCTGCCCATCGTCCAGGCCCCCATGTCCGGGCCCACGACGCCCGAGATGGCCGCGGCGGTGAGCGAGGCGGGCGGCCTCGGCTCGCTGGCCTGCGCCCAGTACACGCCGGAGCAGGCGCGCGAGGCCGTGCAGAAGGTCAGGGCCCGCACGTCGCGGCCGTTCAACATCAACTTCTTCTGCCACGCCTCGCCGGAGCCAGACCCGGCCCGCGCCGCGGCCTGGCACAAGGCGCTGGAGCGCTACTACCTCGAATTCGGCCTGGACCCGAACGCGCCGCCGCCCGCCAGCGACCGCGCGCCGTTCGACGAGGCGTTCTGCGCCGTCGTGGAGGAGGTCCGCCCGGCGGTGTGCAGCTTCCACTTCGGGCTGCCGGAGCCCTCCCTTCTAGAGCGCGTGCGGCGCACCGGCGCCCGCATCCTCTCCTCCGCGACCACGGTGGACGAAGCGCGCTGGCTGGAGGAGCGGGGCTGCGACGCCGTCATCGCCATGGGGCTGGAGGCGGGCGGCCATCGCGGCAACTTCCTGACGCAGAGCATGACGTCGCAGCTCGGCACCTTCGCCCTGGTGCCGCAGGTGGCCGATGCCGTGCGCGTGCCGGTGATCGCCGCGGGCGGCATCGGCGACGCGAGGGGCATCCGCGCCGCCCTGGCCCTCGGGGCCTCGGCCGTGCAGATCGGCACCGCCTACCTGTTCACGCCGGAGGCCAAGGTGCCGCCGGCCCATCGCGAGGCGCTGCGCCGGGCGGGGGAGCACGAGACGGCGCTGACCAACATCTTCACCGGCCGCCCGGCCCGCGGCATCCTGAACCGCGCGATGCGGGAGCTCGGCCCGATCTCGCCCCTCGCCCCGGCCTTCCCGGGCGCCGGTGGGTCCCTGGCCCCGCTGCGCAGCCACGCGGAGGCGCTCGGGCTGGGCGACTTCATGAGCCTCTGGGCGGGCCAGGCAGCGGCGCTGGGGCGGGAGATGCCTGCGGGCGAGCTGACCCGCAGGCTTGCGGCGGAGACACTGAGACTCTCACCGGCCCGGCAGGCCTGAGGCGCCGCCCATGTCGGCTCCCCTGGCTCTCGCGCCTGCCGCCCCGATGCCGACCGCCGTCCTCCTGTCCGGCCTCTTCGGGAGGGCGTGCGGCTAGAGCAGTCCCTCCTTCGTCGCGTTCACCGGCTTGTCCTCGCGTAGGGCGCGCTTCTGCCGGCGGAGCTGCTTCGCCACCCGCTCCAGCGCCATGGAGAAGGCGGTGTAGGCGTTGCGAGGGTCGTCTCCATGGCCGTCGAAGAACAGGTTGCGCCCGGCATGGACCCGGATGGCGCAGCCGAAGCCCGTCCCCTTGCTGTTGGGCGAGAAGGTGATGGTGATGTCCTCCGCCCCGTTGAAGTACTTCGCGGAGAGCCTCGTCGCCTGCTCCGTCGCGTGGGAGCGCAGGGCCTCGCCCACATCCGTCTGGTGGCCCGAGACGATGATGCGGCCCTCGCGTTCCGTGGCTTCGATATCCGGAGCTGCCATAGCTTCCTCCTCCTCGTTGCAGGCGATAGGTGGGATCAACGCGGCGCGGCGCGGTGCGTTTTCGCCCGGCTTCCGGAACGGTGCCCCTGCCGCCCGGCGAATGGGGCCCGGGCATGCGGCAAGAACGGTTGAAGCGGGGGCGGGGTGAGGACTATCTGCGGGGCCATGATCCGCCATATCCTCGTCCTCGCGGCGCTCAGCGCCGCCGCGGCGCCCCTCGCCGCCGCCCCGGCCCTCGCGCAGCAGCGCGCCCAGCCCGCCCAGAACCAGCCAGCCCAGGCCCAGAACCAAGCGGCGTCGAACGGCCCGCAGCGCCTGGGCAGCTTCGGGGAATGGACGGCCGCGACGCACCAGGAGAGCGGCGGCAAGGTCTGCTACGCCTTCACCCGGATCGAGGGGCGGAACAACGCGCTGCTCACCGTCACCCACCGCCCGCAGGGGCGGGATCAAGTGGCGTTGAAGATCGGCCGCCCCTTCCCGCGCAACGCCGAGGTGAAAGTCGAGGCCGGCAACCGGGAGCTCGACTTCTACACCGCCGGGGACAACGCCTTCGCCCGTAACGGTCGCGCCGCCGTTGCTGCCTTCCGCGGCGGGCGCGAGGCTGAGGCGAAGAGCCCGGCCGCCAACAACCGCAGCACGACCGAGACCTTCTCCCTCGCCGGCTTCACCGCCGCCTACGAGGCGATCTCCCGCGAGTGCCCCGCCGGCGCCGCGCCGCGCCGCTGAACGGAACCCCGTGAACGCCATCCTCCCCAGCCCGGCCGAAACCCTCACCGAGGGCGAGCGCGCCCGCATCCTGGCCAAGTCCGCAATCTTCGCGCCCCCGGCGCAAGTGGACGAAGCGGGCCGACGCGAACTCGTCGGCCTGACGCGGGAGGAACTGACGGAAGCGGTCGTCGGGATCGGGGAGAAGCCGTTCCGGGCGAAGCAGATCTGGCACTGGATCTACCACCAGGGCGCGCGCGACTTCGCGCAGATGTCGAGCATCGCCAAGCCCATGCAGGCGAAGCTGGCCGAGCGCTTCACCATCGGCCGCCCCGGCGTGACGACGGAGCAGACGAGTTCGGACGGCACGCGCAAGTGGCTCTTCCGCATGCGGGACGGCCAGCAGGTGGAGACTGTCTACATTCCCGACGACGACCGCGGCGCGGTCTGCATCTCCACACAGGTCGGCTGCACCCTCTCCTGCCGCTTCTGCCACACCGGCACGCAGCGGCTGGTGCGCAACCTCTCGGCGGGCGAGATCGTCGGGCAGTTCATGGCGGCGCGGGACAGCTACGGTGAGTGGCCGAGCCCGCAATCGGAGACGCGGCTGCTCTCGAACATCGTCGTCATGGGCATGGGCGAGCCCCTCTACAACTACGAGGCCGTGGCCGCCGCGCTGAAGATCGCCATGGACGGGGAGGGCATCGGCCTCTCCCGCCGCCGCATCACCCTTTCCACCTCCGGCGTCGTGCCGATGATGGACCGGGCGGGGGCGGAACTCGGCGTGAACCTCGCCGTCTCGCTGCACGCCGTGACGAACGAGCTGCGCGACGAGATCGTGCCGCTGAACCGCAAGTACCCGATCGAGGAGCTGATCGCGGCCTGCCGCCGCTATCCCGGTGCGAGCAACGCGCGTCGCATCACCTTCGAGTACGTCATGCTCGACGGGGTGAACGACTCCGACGCCGAGGCGCGGGAGCTGGTCCGCCTGCTGGACGGCCTGCCGGCGAAGGTGAACCTCATCCCCTTCAATCCCTGGCCCGGCAGCGCCTACGCCACCTCCAAGCGGGTCCGGATCGAGCGCTTCGCGGCCATCCTGAATGAGTCCGGCCTCTCCTCCCCCGTCCGCCGCCCGCGCGGCAAGGACATCATGGCCGCCTGCGGCCAGCTCAAGACCGAGAGCGAGCGCGCCCGGAGGACAGCATCCCCGGCTGCCTGAAGCGGCCCGGCCAACCGTTTCGCGCGAGAAAGGGCCGGTCTCTACAATGTAGCTTTGCGTTGGCTACCAGTGCTCACGCCATAGTGGACGAGAATGGCGGGGTGCACGGAGCAAGAGAGCGAGATCGCGCAGAAGAAATGGTATAGTTCTCATTTTGAGACTACATCGCTTCCCCGTCAGGTACTGCAACACGCCTTCGGCGTTTGTTCTTAATTGTCGGGAACAGCGTCGTTGCATTTCCCGGCACTGGTCCACTGACGATCGCGTGGCCGACCTTCCCCCTTCACTCAACGCGGTGGCCACGGTCGCGCTGCGATGGCCGAGGGACCGGGACGGCCGCCCCTGTCAGCCCGGCACCGGGAACGGGGCCCGGCGGGAGCCGCGGCCGGAAGGGGCCTTAATCCAGTATTCACGGCGCGGCATCATCTTTCTGTGACGCAACGCCGAGTCCTCGCCATGTCCTTCCTCGCCAACCTGAAGATTGCCCACAAACTCCTCCTCGCCCTCTCCCTCACCTTCCTCGCCTGCCTCGGCACAGCC
>JBHTFH010000070.1:0-18821 GCA_042666135.1 Roseomonas sp. GCM10028921
TCCGGGGGGGAGCAGTTCCGCGATGAGCCCCCCCTCCCCTCCTGACCAAGACCTCGCCCCCGGCACCCGCATCGGCCGCTACCTTGTCTTCCGCGACATCGACGGCCCCCGCCACGCACTCGCCGCCACCGCGGTCCTCGCCGCCTGTGAGGAGGAGGACGGCGACGTCCTCCTTCTGCTCCCTGGAGGGCGCGCGGTGCGGGTTGCCGTCCCTCTTTGGACCGCCCTCGCCTGGCTCAATGGAAAGGGCTGAGCGCCCCTTCCCTCCCCGGGAGTGCACGGCACCACCCGGTGCCACCCTCGTCTTCAGCGCGGTCCCGCACCGCCCATGACGGACCCTCTGCCGTGATTCGCATCAATGTTCTGCCCGGTGACGCCGCGCGCCTCCGCCTAGTCTCCGAGGCCAGACGTCTTGAAGTCCTCGCCGCTGACCTGCGGCGCCTCGCAGATGGTACCGCACCCACGACCAGCGACCTTGCCGGTGCAGCCCTGCTCCACTCTTGGTGGCTAGGGTCGTGGCGCGTGCCCTGTCTCGTCGGAGTTCCGTCGGATGACCCTCACCTCCCCGCTTGTCCGAGCACCTCAGCGACTGTTTGGGCGATCGACGCTGGCGCGGGGTGGTTTCGTACGCTGGACCGGTTCTGCCGCCTCGGCGAACCGGCCATCTTGCCAGGGAGTAGGGCTGCGTATGGTGGATAATCGCACCCAACCAGCCCCGTCGGGCAAGCCCCACGGCCAAGAGGATGGCGGACAGCGGGGCGGGTGCAAACGGAAGACGGCGTGCCCGGCGCGGCCGTTCGCACGCCCTCCGTCGGGCGACGTGGGCACCAACGCGCCCGTATTCGCAGGCGGCGATGTTCCCGAGGAGGCTGGGCTGCCTGACCCCGAAGACCTCCTCGCCGAGGCCGAGCGCCTGATCGCCCTTGCCGCCGAAATTCGCCGCACCCGAGAGGTCGTGACGCGCGGGGAGCCGAAGGCACCAGCGCCCTTATCCCCTCCGCCACCCGCGCCCGCATTTCACAAGCAGCGAGGCCCGCGCGTGTTGCACCGTAGCGGCCGCGTTTCGCGGAAGGTGCTCCGGCACGTCCTCGAGGCGTACTCGCGCGGCACGATCCCGTCCCTCGCCGATGCGGCGGCACGCGTCGGTGTCACCGCTCCAAGACTATCGCAAGTCATTGCGCGGCCCGGCGCGCTGCCACGTCGCCTCGCGCTGCGCTGTCGAGCGAGGGGGCGCAAAATGCGCGCGGCCAATGGACGTCCTACCCGAGTACTCGCACCGGAAGCCGTCTTTGAGGCTCGGCGCCGCCGCGTTGCGGGTGAGACCTTTGCCGTAATCGCGGCCGATCTAGGTGTCGCCATCGCGACCGTCTGGCGCGCTGTGGAAGGGCACACCTACGCTGACCTCAAGGATCGACACTCATCGCGGGATCGTTATGACCAAGTGATAAGGCAGGCTTGAGCGGCAGGCGCTCGTTAGCTACTTAGCATTCCGGCTCTGATATCCTTTCGAATTCGCGCCTTTCTGCTCCAGGACCAGGGCTAAACCCCTGGGGCAGTCGGGGAGCTCGCCTGGGAGCTGCCCCGTTTTTCAGCCCGCCAGCCTCTGAGCCGGCGGTATCTCTGGGCGAGATAATCCTCCTCGTGGGGTAAGCGCCCGCGTGCCTATGACCCTTCCCCGGCGGGGGAGGCAGGCCTTGCTCCGGCCGCCGCATCGGCGGCTCGTTTCGTGGGAGTCCCCCCGGAGATCGCCCGGGGAAGCCCCAAATCCGGTCCCCGCCTAGATGCGGGTTGATCGGGCGCAACCTTTCGGCACGCCCCCGATGCCGCGCCCTGCTGGCGCGTCGTGCCTTCCCGCAAAAGACCTCAGACCGGCACGACGAATTTCGCGCAGAAGAATGCGCGCCGTGCTGTTCTGAACGAATCTCTGGAGCAGTCATGGATAACCATGATGACCAGCCGGCAGCGCGCCTTCGGGCTAATGCGCCCAGGCCAAAGCACGCGCACAAGTCGCAAGCCGTCGTGTCCCCACAACCACCTGTCCTGCTAAACCGAGGCAAGAGTAGCCGAGACGGGCTCCTTGCCTCGGCCGCGCTCGAGACGGTCGCAAAGATGCCGAACGACCCGAACCGGCCGACCTCGGTGTCCTTCGAGGATCTTCGCCGTGAGATCCTCCGGCGCACCACGTTGGACTACTTGCTGAAGAACGATCCCGAGAACGCGCGGCTCTCGCCCGAAGCGCTGGAGAGGGCGGCCGGGTCCGCAAGAAAAATCCAACTCAAGGTGCTCGATCAGGTTCAGGCGTTGTGCGGAGCCGCCAACGGTGATGACGCGAGGGCTTTCGCTTCTCACCAGCTGCCCGGCACAGCCGCTGCCTACACCCAGAGCGTCGGCGCCTCCGTCAAGCGGGCGACTCTTAACAACCGCCGCTCCGCCATCAACCGCTTGGGGGAGCATTATGAAGCCCTGCACCAGGAGCGAAATCCGGTAACAACGGAGGAAGGCAAGGCCGGCGATCAATACTGGAGCACCGTCCGAGCTGCCGCTACCGCCGCAGGGGTGAGCGACAACAAGCTTGCCCGACTTCACTTCTGCCCGGTGAACCGCCTCGGGACGACCTACCCGCTGAAGCTGAAGACGGTGCAACGCATCGCTGCGGCCCTGCGGATCCCTACTGAGAGCCTCACGTGTCACCTCTGGAACCCCGAGATGCCACGACTCTTCCAACTCGCCAACCGATACGCGGATCGGTCAGAGATTAACGGGCGTACGAGGAACAATCCTTATGCCCTGACGGCGCTGCCACCTGCAGTGCAGCAGGCCATAGCGCCGTATTTCGAACGTAAGCTCGACATCAGCATCCCGTTCGTGTTCGAGGACCTCGACGGCAACTCTCGCGCACGCAAATCACGTGTAAAGCCCTGGACGCTCTCCGGTTATCAGGGCCGCCATGAACTTCCAGAGACGATGGTTAAGGTTGTCCGTCAACTCCGCTGCATTCTCGGGTTTGTCACGCTACCTCTTGAATCTGCGAATGTTTACCTAAGTGGCCTGGGTGTGCCGGTAGAAAATCTCAGGCTTAGCCATCTTTTCGTGGCGAAAAACCTGATTGGTTATCTAGAGTTCCTCCGTTTGCGAACGGGTCGGATTGATCACAATGGGTTGGCGGTCTGGGTAACGCTCCACCGAAGCCTTGTCGGTGGTCGCGAGGCATTCGGACGCTTGGCTCAGATGCATCTCCGGGACGACCTCGCTTCCGTGCTCAGGGACGGGGTGCCGGTGACCGCCAGCGCTTGGCATCGGTGGTGCGACGAGCAGCGAGACGAGTTGGACCGTTACGTCCTGAAAGTGACCGACGGCAAGGGGCTGGGGAACGTCGGCAAGGCGCGCGACCCAGGAGAGAAACTCCGCCTCGTGCTGGACTACAATCACCCGATGCAGGAGGTGGTTTGGCCGACGGTCACTTATCTCGCAAGCCGCCGACCTCCACTCCACTACCCGCTGGACGTGCGGTTCAGCCATGAAGAGAAGGTTTTCACCGTCGCCGCTCTCGCGTCGGAACCCCTGCGGCGGCAAAATTGGAGGCACATGGAGTGGGGTCGCCACCTCGACCGCATTGATGGCCAGTGGCGCATCGCCATACCGCCAGGTGTGTTCAAAAATCGGCGTCGCCTTAAGGAGTCCTACCGGAGCATCGTTGAGCCCGCAGCTCAGCAGTACTACGAGGCTTGGTATCGCATTTGGATCGAAAACTTCGGTTATGACCCTTTGGACGAGAGGCATAAAAGCAAGAGATCGTACGTGCTCGGCTTCGCCGACCGAAAAAATCCGTCCCGCATCTGTGACCCTAATTTTCTGACGCACCGGCTCGCGTTTTTAACAGGGGTATGGGGATTCGCACCGGGACCTCACGCCTTCCGCCATCTCTGGGCGACGGACTGGTTACGCCGTCACCCCGACGACTTTTTCACGGTAGCCGGGCGACTGAACGACAAAATCGAAACCGTCCTCCGGGAGTATGCGCATCTCCGTTCGGGAGATCACAGTGTCCGCGTTAACCGCGCCAATGCCGCCCTAGCTGAAGAGGCCCGGGAGAACCTCAAGCGGCGTTTAGCGGAAATGGCGTTATTCGAAGACGATTCGGGCCGGGACCAAGCAGTATGGCTCACGCCACTCAGCTTGTAAGGCCGCTCTCTCAATCCGAACCGGGGTGCCTAGGCGCACTCCGGCCGCGTCTACACTGATTTGGAGTGAAAAATGCGCTAGTCTGTCTTTCTCACCACGGAGAACGATCCCTGTCGCATGAGCCCAGGCCGACGTAAGTTGTTCATCAACTTGAACTTTTCCGCGGCGAGGCGTCAGGATCACTCCGCTTCGGCGGGGTGATCACTCCGGCCCGGTTTTACCGCCTCCGGAGGCGAGGCGGCGGACTAAATTCGCCTGCAACAACGGCCATCGATTCTCCGTGGCTGAGGACAACCGGCCGTTCTCGAGGCGGTGCTGGGGCGTTTAAGCACTGGCCTGCCTTGGGGCGACGTGCCCGAGGGGTTCGGAAAGTGGAGCAACGTATCTCAGCGCTTCCGCCGCTGGGTACGCGCCGAGGTATTCGACGGCATCTTCGAGCGCGTGTCCGACGGCCGGACTTCGAGTACGCCCTGACCGACGGCACCATGGTCACCGCCCACCAGAAGGCGAGCGGTGCAAAGGGAGAACTCGGAACCAAGCCATTGGCCGCTCGCGTGGCGGCCTGACAACCAAGGTTGTCGGCCTGGTTGATGGGCTCGGCAACCTGGCCCGCTTCGTCCTGCGGCCAAATCAGCGCCTGACACGGTCGGTATGCCGCCCCTGGTCGGAGGCGTCGCCTTCGGTGCCCTGCTCGGCGACAGGGCTTTCGACGCCGACTGGCTCCGGGCCAAACTCGACGCCCGCGGCGCCGTGGCCGTGATCCCACCCAAGGCCAATCGCAAAACCCACTCCGACTTCGACTGAACCCCCCCCCCGAATTTCGCCGAGGCTCTGACCCTCGATCAAGGTGGAGCCATGACGACGAGGAAGACAGCGGCGAGAAACTCGCTGGAGGTGCGGGAGCGGAACCGGTGAAACTGGGGCAGCCGGCTTGGTCACCTCACGTGCCCTCCTTGAGATGAAGCCGCACGTGCAAGGTGGCGGCCGGCACCGTGGCGGACGGGTCGGTCCCTAACCAGCTTCGGGCACAGCCTGCCCTTCTCCCCAGGCCGAAAGGGGGATGAGCATGTCCGCCAGGAGCGGATCCGGGTGCCGTCTCATAGCCCGCACGAAGGGTGCGTCCGAGACCACGACACCGCGGGCGCCCATGGCGATAGCGAAGGCTAGGTAGAGCGTGTCATAGGTCGAGTGGTCCGTGGCCAGGCCGATGTCGAGCGCCGCCCCGTGCAGGTCGAGCCCGGCCGTGGGCGTCGGCTCCACCTGTGCCCGGAGAAGCGACAGCCCCTCCCGCGCCTCCTCGGCCGAGAGAATGCGCCTGCGAACCTGAAGCCAGAGGACGTTGGTCGCCTCGCCGAGCCAGAAATCCGGGACGAGAAGCTCCTCCTTTCCCGTCGCGAGCGCCTGCGCCAGGTGGCTGTCGGGCTCGTCGAGAACCCACTTCAGCCCGACCGAGGCGTCCACGACGAGAGCCACCCTCAACTGTTCCCCGTCTGACTGGCGAGTTGCTCGCTGCGGCCTGCCCTGGACTGCTCCAGGAGCTCGCCGGAGCTGGCCGAGCCCCGCCCCGCGGTTCGGCGCCGGAACTCGGCCAGACGCTCCGCCGCCCTCTCCCGGGCCGAAACCGGCTCCGCTCCCGTGAGCACCGCACGCAGGATCTCCCGGTGCTCCGCCTCCGCGGAGCGGCCGTGCTCGGCCGCCCGGATCCGTAAGCGGCGGACGATCTCCTCATCCAGGTTTCTTACCGTCAGGACTGCCATGATGGTCTCCCGGCACCCAAGGCGGGTATGATGGCAAAATGCCAGCATTGCCATCAAGAGCTTGGGCGCGGGCGCCGGAGGTGAACGCTCGCTCGCGACCTCCGCGATCAGCGGCTTGCGGCGGCGCTCGCCTCCTCTGCAAGCCAGCCGCGCAGGGCGAGGATCGCGGGATCGCCGATGCGCTCCGCGTCGTGGAGCAGGGTGAAGAGGCGCGTCGTCCGCCTCACGAAGGGGTGCGGAACGACCACGCGGCCGGCTGCCAGGTCCGCAGCAACCAGCGCCCGGATAGCCAGCGCCACGCCGAGCCCCTCCGCCGCCGCGTCCAGTGCCAGGGCGATGCTCTCGAAGCCCGGTCCTGCGGCGGGGTCGACGCCCGCGATTCCCGCGGCCTGGAGCCATCGCGCCCAGTCGTCGGGCCGCTGCCGCGAGTGCAGGAGCGGCACGCCGCGCCAGTCGAACCCCTCGGCGAGCCGTGGCGCGCAGACCGGCATCATGTCGATCGGTACCAGCGGCAGCTTGGCCAGTCCGGGCCGCGGCCGGGTATCAGCCACGGCGATCACCGCGTCGAAGACGCCCGGCACCAGCTCGAGTGGGTCGGCGCTCGTCTGCAGGTCGATCTCCAGCTCCGGGTGTCGCTCCCGCAGCCGGTTCCAGCGCGGGATGAGCCAGCGGCTTGCGAAGAGCGTGTAGGCGCCCACCCGCAGCCGTCGCCGCGGCGCCGCGTGCCGCATGGCCGCGACCCCGGACGCGATCCGGTCCAGCCCGTCCCGCGCGGCGGCGAAGAGCGCCTCCCCTGCCGGCGTGAGCGCGAGGCCACTGGGACCGCGGGAGAAGAGGGACGTGCCCAGCTCCTCCTCCAGCGTTCGCACGCCGCGACTGACCGCGCCGGGGGTGACGGAGAGCTCCCCCGCCGCGCGGGTCACGCTGCGGTGCCGCGCCGCCGCCTCAAAGCTGCGGAGCGCCACGAGGGATGGCAGGCGCCGGTATGTCATGCCCGTTGAGCCTAGCTCAACGCTTGCGCCGAACAAATCGATTGGCAGGCCGGGCCGCCATGGCCAGCCTCAGCATCGCCCGTCGGCCCCTGAGGAAACGCCCATGCATCTCCGCCCCCCCGGCCCGCCGGCCGGTGCCGCCGCGATTCCGGACAGCCATGGCCTGAACCTCTTCCGCGCCGATCCGGACCTCTTCCGGCTCGCCGGACTCTACCTCCCGCCCGAGCTGGCGGCGCATCTGGAGCCGCACCTGGACCGGCTCGGCGCGCTGGCCGGCAGCACGCTCGACGCCCTGGCCATGACGGCGGACCACAACCCGCCCGAGCTGCACCACCGCACCCGGCGCGGCGAGGACCTGCAGTCCATCGCCTACCACCCGGCCTATCGCGAGATGGAGCGCCTGGCCTTCGGCGAGTTCGGCCTCGCCGCCCTCTCCCATCGCGGCGGCGTGCTGGGCTGGGAGGCGCCGATGCCGCCCGCGGCCAAGTACCTGCTGACCTACCTCTTTGTGCAGGCGGAGTTCGGCCTCTGCTGCCCCGTCAGCATGACCGACAGCCTCACGCGAACGCTGCGGAAGTTCGGCGACCCCGCCCTCGTCGCCCGCTACCTGCCGGCGCTGACCAGCCAGGACATGGACGTACTCCACCAGGGCGCGATGTTCATGACCGAGCAGGGCGCCGGTTCCGACATCGCGGCGACCGTGGTGCAGGCCGAGCCGCGCGAGGACGGCACCTGGGTCCTGACGGGCGACAAATGGTTCTGCTCCAACCCCGATGCCGGGCTGGCCATGGTCCTTGCCCGGCGCAGGGACGGCGCCCCCGGCCTGAAAGGCGTCTCGCTCTTCCTCCTGCCGCGGACCCTGCCGGACGGCTCGCCCAACCACCACCGCATCGTCCGGCTGAAGGACAAGCTCGGCACGCGCTCCATGGCCTCGGGCGAGGTCACCATGAATGGCGCCGTGGCCTGGCTGGTGGGCGAACCCGAGGCTGGCTTTCGCCAGATGGCGGACATGGTGAACAACTCCCGCCTCTCGAACGGCGTGCGGGCCGCGGGGATGATGCGACGCGCGACGACGGAGGCGCTGTTCATCGCTCATCGCCGCGTCGCCTTCGGCCGGCGGCTGGTCGACATGCCGCTGATGCAGCGCCAGCTCGCCAAGATGCTGGTTCCCACGGAGCAGGCGCGCAGCATGGTCTTCCAGACCGCCGAGGCTCTGCGCCGCGCCGATGCCGGCGAGGAGGGCGCCTATGCACTGCTCCGAATCCTCACGCCGCTGATCAAGTTCCGCGCCTGCCGCGACGCGCGGAAGGTGACGGGCGACGCGATGGAGGTGCGCGGTGGCTGCGGCTATATCGAGGAGTGGTCGGACGCGCGGCTGCTGCGCGACAGCCATCTTGGCAGTATCTGGGAGGGCACGAGCAACATCGTCGCGCTCGACGTCCTCCGCGCCGCCCGGCGCGAGGGCTCGCTGCCCGTCCTGGCCGACCACGTCCGCGGCCTGCTCGGCAATGGCGGGGCGCTGCCGGACGCTGTCCCCGCCCTCGACCGCGCCGTGGCCCTGGCCGAGGCCGCCGGGGATGACCCTGCCCTGGCCCGCCAAGCCGCCTCCGCGCTCTACCACCTCACCTCGGCCGCCGCCCTGGCCTGGGAGGCCGCCCGTCTGGACCTTCCGCATCGCCTCGCCCTCGCTCGGTTGGCGCTGCGCCACCGCGTGCTGCCGCGCGACCCGCTGCAGCCCGACACCGAGAACCTCTCGGACCTTCTCAACGACCCCGGCGCCAACCAGGGAGAGAACGCATGATCACCCGCCGCCACATCCTCGGGGCCGTTGGCACGGCCGCGCTGGCCCGCCCTGCCCTCGCCCAGCCCGGCGGGAAGCCGGTGGTCCTGGTCGTTCCCTTCTCGCCCGGCGGGCCCACCGACCTCATCGCCCGTCGTCTCGCTCTCAGCCTGGGTGAGCAGCTCAACGGGGTGGTCGTGGTGGAGAACCGCGCAGGCGCCGGCGGCAACATCGGCGCCGAGCACGTGGCCCGGAGCGCGCCGGACGGCCAAACAGTTCTCTTCGGCACCTCCGGCCCGCTCGCCATCAACAGGATGCTCTACCCGGGCCAGGCCTACGACCCTGTGAAGGACTTTGCCCCGATCGCGCCGCTGGGTCGCATCCCCAACGTGCTCGCCGTGAACGCCGGGGTCGCCGCGAGGAACGTGCCGGAGCTGATCGCGCTGGCGAGGAGGCAGCGCCTCGCCTTCGGCTCCTCCGGCAACGGCGCCTCCTCTCACCTCGCGGGAGCGCTCTTCAACACGATGGCCGGCACGAACATCGAGCACATTCCGTATCGCGGCACCGGCCCGGCACTGAACGACCTGCTCGCCGGCCACGTCGCCATGGTCTTCACCGACGTCCTCACCGCCCTGCCCCATATCCAGGGCGGCCGCGTGCGGGGCCTGGGCGTCACCACCCTCGAGCGCTCCGCGGTGCTCCCGGACCTACCCACCGTCGCCGAGCAAGGCCTGCAAGGCTACGACGCCTCCGTCTTTTTCGGCCTCACTGTCCCCGCAGCCACGCCCGAGGCCGCGAGGGATCGGCTCCGCACCGCCTTCGCCGCCTGCCTGGCCCAGCCGGAGATGCGGCGCTTTCTGGAGAGCCAGGGCATGCAGATCGCGCCGGAGCTGACACCGGCCGCCCTTACCTCCCTCATGTCCACAGAGACGGAGCGCTGGGCGCGGGTGATCCGGGAGGCGAATGTAAGGGCGGACTGAGAAGATCCC
Source organism: Roseomonas sp. GCM10028921 (assembly GCA_042666135.1). Classification (GTDB taxonomy): domain Bacteria; phylum Pseudomonadota; class Alphaproteobacteria; order Acetobacterales; family Acetobacteraceae; genus Roseomonas. Next base: position 9,701 of record JBHTFH010000070.1, read on the forward strand.
GACCTCCTGGTCAGACAGGGAAGGACACCGCCCGAGTTTCCCAGGCGGCTTGTCGGCGAGGTGACCTCTGCCTTGCGGCATAGGAGATTCTGGATAGAACGCTGGAAGTGTTCTATATTGTGCACATGCGCGCAAAGGCGTCGTCATGTCCGGGCCAACTCCCGTTAGTCCTGCAGCCTTTCTGTCCGTCCGCCTGCCCTCCGCCACGCGCGACCGGCTAAAGGTCGCGGCTGCGACTCGCGGTGAGACGGTGCAGGGTCTGGTCGGCTCTCTCGTCGAGCGCTTCCTAGCCGAGGAGGCAGGCTCACCCCCTCCCCTCGCCGTCGTGCTCCGTCAGCTCCGGGAGAAGGCTGATGACCTGCGGGCTCGCGGCATCGCCTCGCTATCCGTCTTCGGCTCCGTTGCCCGCGGCGACGCCCACCCTGGCAGTGACATCGACCTGCTCGCCGGCCTTGATCCGGCAGCCCGGCTGTCACTGGTCGGCCTGGCGTCGCTACGTGCTGAGCTTTCGGAACTGCTGGGTGCCCCAGCCGACCTGGTGGAGCGCGGGGCGTTGCGCCCGGGGGTGCGCGAGGCGGCTGAACGCGAAGCTGTGCGAGTGTGGTAAGGTCGGGGCGGCGCGGCACGCGCGAGCGGCTGGAGGACATTCGCGCCGCCGCCGAGGATGCACTCGCTTTCGCAGGTGATCTGGATGAGACAGCCTTCGCCGTGCTGGCTGAAACGGACCGTCGCACCTATCGGGCTCTGAAGAACGCCCTGTCCGAGATCGGCGAGGCGGTGAAGCTGCTCCCGCCCGATCTGCTGGGCCGCCATCCAGGCGTAGATTGGCGCGGCTGGGCCGGGCTGCGCGACCTGGTATCGCACCAGTACTTCAGCCTGGAGCTGCCCCGGCTGCGGCCGGCAGTGGTCGACGAACTGCCTGTCCTGCTAGCTGCCGTCGTGGGGGAACTCGGCGATGAGACGCACCAAGCTTAGCGCCGCTGGAAGGGGCGCGGCGGCGCCGCTATCCCGCTCACGCCCCGTCCTATCGCCAGGCGCAGAGGGTGGCCTCGTCGCCTCCTCCCCTGCCCGCTCCAAACCGACGAAGGTTCCAGCCCGCTCGCGCACGCTGAGCGCCGAAGCGCTCGAGCAACTGGGGGCGCGGCGGCTGGCCGAGCTGCTGATGGCGCAGGCCAAGGGTGACGCGGCGCTGGCTCGCACGCTCCGCCTGGCACTCGCCGGGACGGACGGCAGCGGCCGGCTTGCCACAGAGGTTGAGAAGCGGCTGCGGACCATTGGGCGCTCGCGGGGGTTCATCGAATGGGACAAGGTGCGCCCCCTCGCCCGCGAGCTCGACAGCTTGCGCGAGACGATCGCCGGGCCCCTGGCCGCGATGGATCCGCGCGCGGCCGTGACCCAGATGCGACTACTGCTCAGCCTGGCGGACAACGTATTCGAGCGCAGCGACGATGGTAGCGGCACGCTCGGTGAGGTCTTTCGGCAGGCGGGGGCGGAACTCGGCCGGCTCTGGGCCTTGCTGCCGGACCGCGATCGGGTTGGGCTGGCGGCCGAGGTTCTGGTCCTTTGGGACGCCGACGGGTATGGCGCGACCGATCGGCTGCTGGAGGCGGCCGGCCCGGCGCTTGGCCCTGAGGGCCAGGCGGAGCTGCGCCGGCTGCTGCAGATCCGCCTTGCGGCGCAGCCACGCTCCCGTAAGGGGGATGCCTTCGAGAGCTGGCAGGGGCGTGGCGAAATCGCCTTCCGCTTACGCGACCTGGCGGACCTTGCGGGCGACGTCGACGCCTTCATCGCCGCCACCGAAGCTGGCGGGCGGGCCGAGAACTTCGCCGGCGACATCGCCGAGCGCCTGATCGCTCACGGGCGCCCTACTGAGGCACTCGCCTGGCTGGACCGAGCTCCCGACCGGCATGGGAGCGAGGAGGTCCGACTCACCGACCTGGGCCTCGCGGCGCTGGACGCGCTCAAGCGCCAGGAGGAGGCACAGGCGCTGCGCTGGGAGGCCTTCCGGCGCTGGCTAACGCCGCAGCACCTGCGCCCTTACCTTCGTGCCCTGCCGGGGTTCGACGATGTGGAAGCCGAGGAAAGGGCTGTGGCGCACGCGCTGGCGCATCCTGACCGCAACCTGGCGCTCGCTTTCCTGGTGGGCTGGCCCAACCTCGAAGCGGCGAACCGGCTGGTGCGGGCGCATCACGGTGAGATGGATGGGCGAGACTACGGTCGGCTCCGCCCGGCGGCCGAAGCGCTCTCCGAACGGTACCCCGCCGCCGCCACGCTGCTGCACCGTGCCCTGGCTGAGGACGTACTGCGGCGGGCGTCCTCACGGCAGTACGGGTACGCGGTACGAGACGTCCGGGCCTGTACCAGCCTCGCGCCGCTGCTGCCGACAGAGCCCGGCCTCGAGGACCATGAGGCGTTCCTGGCACGCCTCGTGCGCGAGCACGGCCGGAAGACAGGGTTTTGGGCGTTGCTGAGTGACCAGGGCTGAGTGGTGCCTCCCCATCATGGCTGACGGTGAGCGTGCCGCGACCTGCGATCTCGAGTTTCGCTGTACCTCTGCACCGGACTACCTCCGGCCGATCGCGCTATCAGCAAGATCCTTGTCTAAACAGAACTGATTGCGCAGCACTGCTGAGAGCTCACTATGCGAATCGGTTGCTCGCCAACCGCCCGCTTCTCTCGGAGGTGACCATGGCTAAACGTCCTGGCAACGAGGCTCCGCCCGGCAACACGCGCCCAGGCGCCGCTTCAGGCGGCCGCCACTCGTCAACATCCACCACACGCACCAAGGCTGCGACGTCAGCCCGACAGGCGGCCCCGGCTTCCACCGCTGCGCGGAGCGCCCGTAGCGCCACAACTCCCACGCGGGGCAAGGCGAGCGCGGGCGCTCCATCGCGCCCCGGCAAGTCAGCTGCGTCGAAGGCGCCAGCAGTTCGCAAGGCGGCCGTGAAGACGCCGCCACGCGGGGCACACCCGGAGAAGCCGGCGCCGAAGACAACATCGGCTGCGGGTGCCAAGAAGGCCGGCCCCGCCGCAAGCCGACGCAGCCCGGCACCGCGCGCGGCAGCAGCCAGCAAGGCCACCGGCAAGGTCACCGCGCGGGGTGCTCGCGCCACCGCTACTCCCGCCAAGCAGACCAGGAAGCCAGCCGCAGCGTCGGCGCGGCGGGCTGCCCCGGCCGCCAGCAGCACCAGGACAAAGGCGCAGAAGGCTAGCTCCCGTCCCCCCGCAGCCAAGGCCAAAGCCCCGTCCCGCGCCGCCGCGGGTGCCCAGGGGACAACCAAGACCGCCACCCGCAGTCCTCGCGCGGCGACGGCACCGGCGCGGAAGGGTGCGAAACCTGCCGCTGCGTCCAGCAGGCGTGCTTCCTCGGCTGCCGATTCGGCCCGGGCGACAAAGTCGCCTGCGCCTCCGCGAGGCGCCACGGCGAAACCCAAAGTCCAGGCCCGAGCCTCGTCACCGGCTAAGAGCAAGGCGACACCTGCTGGCACCCGCACGTCGCGGCCCTCTGCCGCCCTCGCCAAGTCGCCGGCTCGGCGCACTTCCAAGACCACACCCGCAACCCGAAGGAAGTCGTCCGACGCCGGCACTTCGGGCCCGGCGCCATCCGAACGGTCCGCGCCTGGCCGGGCCGCAGCGCCCACGGCCACCCGCCGCCCACGGCGTGCAGGGCCCGTACCTGAGAAAGGTCAGGGCAATGGTGGAGAAGGCACGGTGAACCTCCCTGATCCCGCCGCACCGCAGGAAGGGGACGAGCAGCAAGCTGCCGCGGCGATGGCCCTTCCCGCGGCGATGGCCGGAGCGGGTGCCGCCATGATGGCGACGATGGCCGCGCCTGTTGCCGCCGCCGTCGGGACGGCAATGGCCGCCACTGCTATGGCGACAGGCCTCAACGCCGCTGCCGGGCTCACGCAGAACCCGACTGACAATGGCTCGAACGCTGATATCGATGCAGCCTCCGAGGACGAGCCACCAGTGGCTGAACCGGATGCGGCACGATCGCCCGCCGTCCAGAACGACCTCGCCTAAGCACCGACCGAGCGGGGAGGCGGCCCTGGCTTGTCAGGCGCCGCCTCCGTGATTGGAACCGTTAGGATGGCACTGTCTCCTTGTCCGGTGGCAGGCCAAGTTTGCTGGCGCGGCATAGGGTGCGCGGCTTCACGCCGCAGTCTGAACACACGTCTCCTCGCGCCAGATCCGGAAGGCTTTGGCGCGAGCGCGGCGATGCTGGGCGGCGGTCATCACCACCGCCAAGCTGAACGACGCCGATCCGAAGTCGTGGCTCGCTGACGTGCTCGCCCGTATCGCCGACCACCCCGCCTCCAAGCTCGACCAGCTCCTGCCTTGGAACTGGACGCCCGAACCCGCAGAGCTGCTAGCCGCCGCCTGATCGTAAATCGCGGCCCCCACTGGACGGGTACGAAGAACCCCCAACTCACACCACTAGTCGAAGAGTGCCACTGCCCGGATCGGGCTCGCCGTACCGCCGCGGATCTTGAGCGGCAAGCCGATGAAGCGGAAGCGGCCCCGGCCAACGACGGCCTCCAGGTTGGCCAGGCACTCCATGTGCGTGATGCCCCGCTCTGCGCAGGCCCTGTGCGCCCGGTAGTTCAGCTCACCCTCAGGTGACGGGCTGACTGCCTCGACGCCGAACATGCCGATGCCCTGGTCGGCGAGCCAGTGAATAGCCTCGATGGACAGGCCCGCGAAGTCGTGGCCGTAGCGAGGCGTGCCGAGCAGGCGTTCATTCGTGCCGAGCAGGATCAGCACGGTGTCTCCATTGCGGATTGTCTCCCCGCTCGCCTGAACAGCCGCTTTCAGTTCATCGACAGTGACCGCGTGCTTGAGCGGCACGGTCCGGAGATCGACGGCAAACCCGCTGGTGATGAAGTTCTCCAAGGGCATTTGGTCGATGGAGAGAGCGCCGGGGCGTGGGTCGAAGTGAACTGGCGCATCCACATGCGTGCCTGCATGGTCGCTCATGGCGAGCGACAAGGCCTTGCTGCTGAACTCGTAATCGCCCGCCTTCTTGATCTCGTTGTGGTCGTTCCAGGTGGTAATAATGATAGGCGGGTGATGCGGATGAGCGGCCGTGCGGTGGAAGAGCTCACGGCTCAGATCGACAATTTCCATTTGCTTCTTTCTTCCGTTATGCAGAATCGAGGGCCTAGACCAAGCCCCCCGAGGTCAGTTGACGGTGATCTTGGCATCCCGGATCACGCCGGCCCAGCGCTCGCGATCCTTCGCGACGTACTCCGCAAACTCTTCTGGGGTGAGCTTGAGGTCCATCACGCCCTGCTCCGCGAGCTTGTCGCTGAAGGTCTTGTCAGCAAGAACCTTGACCAGAGCTGCTCGCAAGGTGCGGAGAACCTCATTCGGCACGCCGGAAGGGGCATAGAGACCGTAGTAGCTAACAGCCTCGTAGCCGGGGACGCCAGCTTCGGCCATCGTCGGCACGTTTGGTAAACCCGGGTAGCGCTCAGGCGTCGTGACAGCGAGAGGACGCACACGGCCCGCTTCGATGTGGGGGATCCCTGTCGTGATGACGTCGCAGAGCATGTCGATCTGCCCGGCAAGCACGTCGGCGGTGGCCGGTGCCGTGCCGCGATAGGGCACGTGCGTCATCCTGACCCCGGCCATCAGTTCCAGCAGCGCCGTGGCGAGGTGGGAGCCGCCGCCATTACCAGCTGATCCATAGGTGAGTCCGCCTGGGTTCCTGCGGGCGCGCTCGAGCAGCTGCTGAAGGGTCATCACATCCAGGCTGTTGCGGACGTAGAGGACAGATCCGACACCGCCCACCGCTCCCACCGGAACGAGATCCTTCGCGGGGTCGTAGGGGAGGTCCGGGTAGAGAGGCGGGTTGATGCTGTTCGTCGCCTGGCTGCCCATCAGGAGCGTGTATCCATCCGCGGGAGCGCGCACGACCGCTTCCGTGCCGATACGCCCGCCGCTCCCGGAGCGGTTCTCAACCACGACCGGCTGCCCGAGCGCGGCTGACAGGGGCTGGCTGATAAGGCGACTGATGACGTCCGCAGCACCCCCTGGCGGAAAAGGAGCGACGAGGCGGATTGGCCTCGTCGGGAACCCTGCCTGCGCCTGCGCTTTTTGGCTGGTGGCAAGCAGTCCGCCAGCAGCAACAGCCAGGCCTGCGCTAAGCAGCTTGCGGCGATGAATGTCGTTCCTCTTCCGGATCGGGCCGGTGGGTCGTCCGCTCATGGTGGGTCCTTGTCGGGTTTGTTCCTGTGCCGTGCGACGTGCTGATCAGTGATCCTCGAGGTACCGCTTGTTACGGCTTGCGGTGATGTTCCAGGGAACTGGCTACCGCTGGAAGCTCAATCTCAAAAAGCTTCCACAATGTGAAAGTTCTTGTGCTGAGCCGTTGTTCCCGAGGCGGTGAATAGCTAGCTTTTCCGGGCAGAAAGGTTTCGCGTCGTGGAAGAGGATGCTGCGGTCTCTGCCGAACCGGGCCGTGATGGGGCGCGTGTTATTCGTCGGGCCGTGGCGCTGCTCCGAGAGGTATCGGCCTCTCGTGGCCAGGGCGCGAAGCTGACGGCCTTGGCAGAAGCAGCGGGGCTCCCGCAGCCGACGGCCCACCGCCTGCTCTCGGTGCTGATGCGTGAGGGCCTGCTCGAACGTGACGAAGCAACCCGTGCCTTTCGGCTGGGTCCCCTGCTCTACGAGTTCGGCCTTGCAGCCATGCCTCGCGTTGACATTCGCCGCCTTTGCGGGCCCTCACTTGACCGCCTGGCGACCGCACTCGGCGACACCGCCTATCTGAACTGCCGCAGTGGTGCTGACGCGCTCTGTCTGGATCGGCGCGAGGGGAACTTCGAGATCCAGGCCACTCCTGTGGAAGTCGGGAACCGACGCCCCCTCGGCGTCGGGTCGGGAGCCCTGGCCGTCCTGGCGAGCCTCCCTTCGGAAGAGGTCGATGCAGTGCTCGCGCGCAATGCGGGGCGGTACCGCCGGTACGGGATGACATCGGAACGCGTGCGCGCCCTGGTGGAAGCAACACGCGCCCGCGGCTTCGCCGTGACCTCCGGGCGGATCGTGGCCCGCTTCCGTGGCGTCGCGGTCTCTATCGGGAATGGCGTTGGCGGCATCCCGGTCGCCCTCTCTGTGATCGCCATTGAGGAGCGCCTGGATGTGCAGCGCATCGAGAAGGCGGTCTCGCTGCTGCAGCGCGAGGAGAAGGCGCTGCGCTCGATCCTAGGTACTGAGCCCTCCATCCAGCAGAAAGGCTTCGCGACGTGACCCAACTCGGCCAGGCTCCGCTGTCCGCCTCCACCATGTCGGTCGAGTTGGAGGAAGGCCGTTGCACTCCGAGCGAGTTGCTGCAGGACTGCCTCACCCGCATCGAGCGCTCAAACGCCGCTCTCGGTGCGTTCGTCTATGTGGACAGGAAAGGGGCCGAGGAGGCCGCTCGGGCGGCCGATGCGCGACAGGTGGCAGGCACACGGCTTGGTCCGCTCGATGGCGTGCCCGTCGCGGTGAAGGACAATCTCTGGGTCGCGGGCATGCCGGCCCACTGGGGAAGCCGCATGTGGGCCGACTTCATGCCTCCGGTTGATGACATCCCGGTTGAGCGGTTGCGCGCGGCAGGAGCGGTGATCGTCGGCAAGACCAATACGCCTGAGTTCGCCCTGTCCGGCCGCACGGACAGCCCGCTGCACGGCCCTGCGCGGAACCCCTGGAACACGGAACTGACCCCCGGCGGTTCGAGTGGCGGCTCGGTCGCGGCCGTTGCCGCAGGCATGGTCCCGCTCGCTCTCGCCACCGATGCGGGCGGGTCCACCCGGCTACCGGCGAGCTACACCGGCCTGTACGGGCTGCGACCGTCTAATGGGCGGATCGCGCGCCGGTACGGCTTCCCGCCGATGGCCTTGGATTTCCAGGCAGTCGGGTTGGTGGCCCGTTCCCTGGAGGATCTGGAGCTTTTCTATCGCTCGGTCGCAGGTCCCGATCCCAGGGATCCGGCTTCGGAGCGTCTTCCCTCCCTGCCCTGCCCCGCTGGGAAGAAGCTCCGGATCGGCTGGTTCGCAGGCCTTCAGGATGAGCTTGTCGACCCCGAAGTGTCCGCAGCGGTAAAGGAGTGCGCGGATTTGCTTGCGGGTGACCTCTGCGAGGGCGTGCCTCGGGAGGCGCCCTACGACGTTGGGCTGGTGCGAAAAGCCTGGGCAACGGTGAGTGCCGCCGGCGCGGCACGGGCAGCCGAGCTTCATCCGGAGCGCTGGCGCACTGAGGCGAGCGCACCGATCGCCGCTGCCGTTGAGCGGGGCCTCAAGCTCACGGCCGTCGACTACGTGCGCGCCATGGACCAACTGGCCGAGATCCGCGGGCGCGTGGCGGATGCCTGGGACGACGTGGACTGCTTTCTCTGCCCGAGCGCAGCCTCGCCGGCTTGGCCCACCCATGACGAGTTTCCGGCGAGCATCGGTGGGCGGCCCGGACATGCAGCGGCTCAGAACGCCTTTGCCACCTGGGTCAACGCCATTGGCCATCCCGGGCTCAATATCCCCGTCAGGCCCCACGCCGATGGTCGGCCGCTTGGGGTCCAAGTTGTCGGCCGTTTTGGAGGTGAGGAGGTTGTGCTGGAGGTCGCACGGCGCCTTCAGCAACGCGCGCCGTGGCCCGAGCGAGCCTATCCGGTCTGGTAGACGACATTGGCCGCGTGACGCCACCGGCCGCCGTTGCTGTCGGTGATGCTGCCGAACACCACCCCTCTCGTGTCGCTCGCCGGCTGCTGGAACAGGGTCATGAGCCGGTAGAGGTCCAGCCGGTAGGCGACGTCGAGCACGCCCTTTTGCCTCGCGTCCTCGAGACTGCGCGCCATGCCCTTCGCCACGGCGCTGACTTTCTGCCCCTCGATGAAGGGGTTGCCGCGATCCACATAGGCGAGATGGGTTACACGAGGTGCTCTTCGAGCGCGCCGCCACGAGGGCCAGGGCCCCTGCCCTCCCCCGCCCCTTCGGCTGCGCTGCTGCTCAGGTAGAGCACGTGGGCCAGATCACTACCCAGAGCGCCTCCACCGCCCCGACGGAGGCCCTGGCGGGGTTGGTGGAGCGGGTCACCTACCACAATGCCGAGAACGGCTTTTGCGTGCTGCGGGTCAAGGTGCGCGGGC
>JBHTFH010000071.1:0-18590 GCA_042666135.1 Roseomonas sp. GCM10028921
TCCACCGTCATTAGCTTCTTCTGGGCGAGGAGCTGACGCAGAGCATCCACGCGCTTGCCAAAATCATCTGGCGGTGCCTCGTCGCGCTCCACAGCCGTGCAGCGATAGCGCGAAGCGCCACCCATGTCGTGCGTGGTGAGGCTCGGGAACTCGGACAGAGACCCGGCGTTCATGTCGGTGTTACTCATGTTGGAAGGCTAGGGCGGTGGGCCGGGTGCGTCCACTTGCCCGTCTCCAAAGTCTCAGGTCCGTGATGCAGCGGCCGTGGCTGCAGGCAGGTCGGTGAGCGGCCGGAAGCAGCCGGTCCGCTTGTGCGGCAGCAGGCACGACGATCGCTCATCGAACAGCAAGCCGCTTTCGAACCGAAGCGGTTCGAAGCTGAGCACGCCGCGGCAGGGTAGAGGGACGGAGCCCTTGGATCCGACTACTCGGGGGCGATGCCCGGCTTGTGCACTATGCCTGCGACTGTGGGCGACACGGGCGCGACTGGGCCCGGTCTCGTGGCGCTGGCGCGACGCCGCGCCGCGCCCTTCGCAAGGGTGAGGTTCTGCGCCGTGTTGATAAGACCGACGTGGGAAAAGGCTTGCGGGAAGTTGCCGAGTTGGCGCCGGGCATGCGGGTCGTACTCTTCCGCCAGTAGGCCGAGGTCGTTGCGCACGCCGAGGAGCCGCTCAAAGACCTCCGTCGCCTGATCGCGGCGGCCCATGAGAGTAAGGGCGTCGGCGAGCCAGAAGGAGCAGGCGAGGAACGCGCCCTCGCCACCGGTGAGGCCATCAACGCCGGACTCCGGCCGGTAGCGCAGGACAAACCCGTCGGTCATCAGCTCGCGCTGGATCGCCTCGACGGTGCCGACCACACGCGGATCGGTTGGCGGCAGGAAGCCGACGATCGGGACCAGCAGCAGTGACGCGTCGAGTTCCCGGCCGCCGTAGGACTGCACGAAGCTGTTGCGGCCGCGGTCATAGCCCTTTCGGCAGATGTCGTCGTGAATCCTGGCGCGCAACGCCCGCCACTCCTCCAGCGGCCCCTGCAGGCCGTACTGCTCGACTGCCGAGATTGCCCGGTCGACCCCGACCCAGGCCATCAGCTTGGAGTGGGTGAAGTGACGCCGGGGGCCGCGCACCTCCCAGATCCCGTCGTCCGGATCCCCCCACCTCTCGGTGATGAACTCCATAAGCACCTTCTGCAAGCGCCAGGCGTCGGGGTCCGGCTCGATGTGATACTTGCGAGCAACGTGCAGCGCGTCCATGAGCTCGCCGTAGATGTCGAGCTGGAACTGGCCCTGGGCTGCGTTGCCGATCCGCACCGGCCGACTGCCCTCATAACCGGCCAGCCATGGCAGCTCCATCTCGGGAAGGCGGCGCTCGCCGGCCAGCCCGTACATGATCTGCATCTCCTCCGGGCGCCCCGCCGCGGAGCGCAACAGCCAGCGCCGCCACTCGACCGCCTCGTCCGTGTAGCCCGAGTTCATCAAAGAGTAGAGGGTCAGGGTTGCGTCGCGGATCCAGCAGTAGCGATAGTCCCAGTTGCGCCCACCGCCAATCTCCTCGGGCAGCGACGTCGTCGGCGCTGCGACGATGCCGCCGGTCGGGCTATAGGTCAGCGCCTTCAGCGTGATCAGCGACCGTCGCACCGCCTCGGCCCAGGGCCCCTCATAGTTGCACCTGGCTGTCCAGTCGCGCCACCAGCGGTCAGTGCACTCGAGCAGTATCTCCGCGTGCTGGACGGGAGGCTCCGAGCGGTGGGACCTGTACCAGCACAGCGAGAAGGGGACGCTCTGCCCCTCCCGGACCGTGAAATCCGCCGTGGTGGCAAAGTCCTCGCTGCGCAGTTCGACCGGCGACCACAGCTGCAGGGCGTTCGGGCCGGCGACGGCCTGCAGCCCGTAGGGGCGCCGTCTCAGCCAGGGGACCACGTGGCCGTAGTCGAAGCGAAACGTCGCATCCAGGCGCATCGGCACCTCGCCGCGGAGGCCGCGCACGATCCGGACAACGTCGACCTCCTCCTCGGTTGAGGGTAGCGGCATGAAGTCGGTGATGACCACCGCCCCCGTGTCGGTCTCGAACTCGGTTTCAAGGATCAATGTGCTATCGCGGTAGCGGCGCGACGTCGACCGGACCTCCGCGGCGGGGGCGATCCGCCAGTGGCCGTTCTCCGGCCCGCCGAGCAGCGCCGCGAAGCAGGCACCGCTATCAAAGCGCGGCGTGCAGAGCCAGTCGATCGAGCCGTTCCGGCCGACCAGCGCCGCGGTGAAGGTGTCGCCAATCAGCCCGTAGTCCTCGATGCGCAGCCTCTCAGCCGGGCCGCCGCGGGTCGGCGGCACCGAAGCCTTCTCGCTCGCCTCAACCATCGTCACGGGCCCTGGCGCAGAGCGCTACCGGCACTCCGACGAGGCCGGACCGGACGGCGAGTTCCCGGCACATCGCCTCGATCCGTCCTTCGTGGGAGGGATCCGGCTGCGACGTCGAGGCGCTGCCGTCGACCCGCCCGATCCCGGCCACGACGGTCGCCGCGCCTCGCGAAAAGGATGCGTGGCTCACGCCGACCGCCGCCCCGGCTCGGGCGACCCCGATGCCGCTGCCGGCGCTGGTCTGCAGCGCGACCTGCCGTTCTGATGATCGATGGGGCTCATCGACATGGCCCAGACCTTCGGTGGATCCCGCATTGCGACTGCGCACGCCATCGTAAAGAGGCGACGGCCGTGGAGGTTTCGAAGGCGCCGAGCGGCGCCTGTTAAGGCGCGGGGCACCGTGCCGGCCAATGTGCCTAGACGGGGCTACATGGGCTCCTACGAGCCGGGTTCTTCACGTCAGCTTTCCGCCCACCTTCGCCATCTGCCGTTCGGTGGGCAACGTCCGCTTTCAGGCAGCGTGGTACCGCAAATGGATGACCGGTTTGGGCGCTGAGCCGACGGGCGATGCTGGCCGAGAGCGGCAGGTCCGCTTCCGAGAGGCAGTAAGGAGAAAGCGGACGCCGACGTTGGCCAGATGGCGCGGCGGTGACGGCAAGCATCAAGGCCACTTCGCCGCGTCAGGCGAAAACTGGGTTGAGGATCGCGCCATCGTTGGGGCCGGCGATAGCTGGCTTCATACAAGCGGGAGAGGCCGCCCAAGTGGCGGCATGTCGCCTTCGGCTCCACTCATTGCAAGGCTGGCCAGGTATCCGAGGGTGACACCCTTATTACACCGGACTAGAAGGGCAGCATGCCTGCCCACCACAGCCTCCACGTTGCCCTGACCCGCGAGCTCTGCAACTTCGTCTCGGAGCTCGTCGCCTCCGGCCGCTATCAGAGCTCCAGCGAGGTCGTCCGGGCCGCCCTGCGCCTGCTCGAGCGCGCCGAGGGACAGCCGATCCTCCCGCGTCAAGCCGAAGTTCCAAGCCTTTGCGAGAGTGGGGCCGATGGACAGCAAGCCGGTTAGCACCTCCCATGGTCGCCAGTTGAGCGCGGCTCGTCTCGCCGAGCTGGTCCTAGCGAGTGCGGCGGATTTCGCGATCTTCACGACCGACCTCGCCGGCGTCATCACGAGCTGGAACAGCGCGGCCGAGCGCGTCATGGGCTGGTCCGAGGACGAGGCGGTCGGCCAGAACGCCTGCATGATCCTCACGCCCGAGGACCGGGCGAAAGACGCTTGCGACCTGGAAAGGGCACAGGCCCGTGATACAGGCCACGCCACGGACGAGCGCTGGCTTCTCCGAAAGGACGGCACCCGTTTCTGGGGAGCGGGCTCCATGACGCGCCTCGTGGACGACGAGACGGGGGAGCATCTCGGGTACTGCAAGATCATTCGCGATCGTACCGAGCAGCACGAGGCCGGTCAGCGGCTCGAAGCCAGCAAGGTGCTGCTCGGCAACGTGCTGGAAAGCAATCCCGACTGCTTGAAGCTCCTCGACCTCGATGGGCGGGTGACGTTCATGAATGGCCCCGGCATGAGGCTGATGGAGATCGACGGTCTCCAGGACGTGAGCGGCAAGCTCTGGGTGTCCCTCTGGCCCGAGGGAGAGCGGAGCAAGGCTGCGGCCGCACTGGCCGAGGCGGTCGCCGGGCGGATGGGCCGCTTCCAGGGCTTCTGCCCGACCGCCAAAGGAACGCCGAAGTGGTGGGACGTGCAGGTCACCTTGGTGCCGGGCAGCGGGGAACAGCCCGGTGTTCTGCTCGCCTCCTCCCGCGACATCACTGAGCTCGAGGCGGTGCAGTCGGCCTTGCGCCGCAGTGAGGAGCGGCTTCGGACGGCCCTCTCCATTTCAACCGTCGGGGTGATGTTCTGGGGGGGCGAATTCGGCCTGACAGAGGTCAATAACGCCTTCCTGCGGATGACCGGCTTCAGCCGTGAGGAGGCCATCGGCAAGACGTGGCAGGAGCTGACCCCGCCGGAGTTCCACCCGCCCTCGCTGAAGGCGATGACAGAGGTGGCCACGGTCGGCGAGAGCACGCCCTACGAGAAGCAGTACTTCCGCCGCGACGGCTCGCGCTGGTGGGGTCTGTTCGCTGCGCGCCGGGTCGGCGAGGAGGTGGTCGAGTTCGCCCTGGATGTCACCGCCCGTCGGGAGGCCGAATGGGCGCTGCGCGAGAGCGAGGCGCGGTTCCGCCACCTGGCCGACAGCGCCCCGGCGCTGATCTGGATGACCGACGATGCCGGTCAGGTCACCTTCGCCAACATGCACTATGACCACATGTTCGGGCGCCCTGCAGCGGAGATGCTGGGGGGGGGATGGGCCAGCATTGTGCTGCCCGAGGATCTCAAGCGGCATACCGCCGCTTTTCTCAAGGCCTTTGACGCACGGGCGCCATTCTGGACCGAAACCCGCGTGCGGGACCGGAATGGGCGGGTGCGATGGCTGCGCTGTGAGGGTGTGCCGCGGACGGACGATGCTGGCACCTTCCTGGGCTACACCGGTTGCAACGTGGACATCACTGAAGCCCGCCTCGCGTCGGAGGAGCTGGAGCGTCTGGTTGCCGAGCGCACGGCGGAGCTGATGGCGGCCGAGGAGACCCTGCGCCAGTCTCAGAAGCTGGAGGCCGTGGGCCAGCTCACCGGCGGCGTGGCGCATGACTTTAACAACCTGCTGACGATCATCCGCTCCTCAGCGGACCTGCTGGGGCGTCCGAACCTCCCGGAAGAGAGGCGGCGGCGCTATGTCGAGGCGATCTCGGACACGGCCAACCGGGCGGCGAAGCTCACAGGGCAGCTCCTCGCCTTTGCCCGGCGCCAGCCTCTCAAGCCCGAGGCCTTCGCTGTTGGCGAGCGCCTCCAGGCCGTCAGCGACCTGATCCGGCCGCTGGTCGGCGCGCGCATCACCATCGAGACGCCTATCGATTGCGAGGGCGGCACCGTCCAGGCCGACCCGAACCAGTTCGAGACGGCCCTGGTTAACCTCGCGGTCAATGCCCGGGACGCAATGGACGGGGAGGGCCGCCTGACACTCAGGACGTGGTTGGCGACCGAGGTGCCCCCGTCCCGCGGCCACGGGGGCACCCGGGGGGAATTCGTGGCCGTCTCCGTGTCCGATACTGGAGAGGGCATCAGGCCGGAGCTCATGGGCAGGATTTTCGAGCCCTTCTTCACGACCAAGGAGGTTGGCAAGGGCACGGGGCTTGGCCTCAGCCAAGTCTACGGCTTTGCCAAGCAGTCCGGGGGCGAACTCCACGTCGAGAGCGAGGTGGGTCGGGGCACGACCTTCACGCTCTATCTCCCGAGGGCTCAGGCCAGACCGGCGAGCCTTCCCACCGCATCGGGTCCGGAAGCGGAACTGCCCGAACAGGGGCGCAAGAACGTGCTGCTGGTTGAGGACAACACTCAGGTTGGCGAGTTCGCCAGGCAGTTGCTGGAGGACCTCGGCTACACCACGACATGGGCGTCCAGCGCGCATGCCGCGTTGCGGATCCTAGAGGAGGGAGCGGACCGTTTCGACACGGTGTTTTCGGATGTGGTCATGCCTGGCATGAGCGGGGTGGAACTCGGCCAGGAGATCCGGCGCCGCTGGCCTGACCTGCGCTTAGTCCTGACCAGTGGGTACAGTAATGTGCTCGCAAAAGGTGGCGCCCGGGGGTTCGATCTGCTGCACAAACCTTATTCGGTCGAGGGGTTGTCGAGGGCGCTACAGCGAGGCCAGTGACATGGGGCAGGGGCCTGAGCGGCAGTCTCGCCCTTGGTCCCGAGCCCGGTGCGGAAGAAGCGCAATCTGCCCATCGCAGAGGTTCGCCGATCCAGACCCTATGCATCAACGATGTCCGCTTCCGGACGTCAGCGAGACACCCGCCACGGTCCTAAATGGGCGCTTAGCTGCTGGTCCTCTCGCCTGCCGCCTCATTCCAGCTCAGTCGAAGTGAGCGGATCCGGAGGTCGAGGCGGTCGGCGCGTGAACGGGTCGAACCCGAATTTCTTCGCCATTGTGGCAAGCCCCCTCCCCTACACACAGGGCACGATGAAGGGGGGTTATCGTGCCCGGGGACCGTTCGATTAGCAGCGTGTGCCCGTATTTCCTTGCATTTCGATGCGAGATACTGGCCAAGCCAGCGTTAGTGCCCTGCCCCGGCAAGTGTGGAACTCACGCGATCGACGGGCGCGCGATGCTTGGCCCCGACCACCGAGACGGCACTGCCTCCGTCGAGCATTGTCCCCAGCACAGCGGCAGAGGCAGAGCCGCCCATCTCGCGCGCGAGGCAATCCAACAGGGCGGCGACCCGGGCGTCCCGTCCGGAAAGGCCGCTCCAGCTGGAACTCGCTGCCTCCGGCGCATCGCCCGGCGCCGCAGGCCGTTGTGCCATTAATGCAACCACACCACCCCGGGCCACCGATGAAGATCCGCCTCGGCTGCGACCTCGGCTACCAGGTCAATGCTCCCACCACTTTCGTCCTGAACATCCAGCCCGCCGAGACACCGCGCCAGCGATCCCTGAGTGAGACGCTGACCATCACCCCCAGAGGCACGCCTACAGAGACCTGGACCGTGCCGGAGACCAGCAACCGCTACCTTCGCCTGAACGTGCAGCCCGGAACGGAGCTGCTGATCCACCACGAGGCTGAGGTGGAACTGCAAGCCCATGTCGCCGGCACTTCCGAGGTGACCCAGCATTCCTTCGCCGAACTGCCGCCCGAGGCGCTTCCGCATCTTTGGCCCTCGCGCTTCTGCGAGTCCGACCGATTGCAGCGCCTCGCGCATCGCGAGTTCTCGGCCATGCCCGCCGGCCATGCCCGCGTCACGGCCGTGTGCAACTGGGTGAACGACCGGCTCACCTATCTCCCCGGTGCCTCCGGCCCTACCACCACGGCGACGGAAACCCTGCTTTCCGGCACCGGGGTATGCCGGGATTTCGCACATCTCTCGATCGCGCTCTGCCGCGCACTCGGCATTCCCGCGCGCTACATCTCCGCCCAGGCGCCGGGGCTGGTCACGCCCGACTTCCACGCTGTGTTCGAGGCTTATCTGGGCAGTAAGTGGTGGCTCTTCGACGCCACCCGACAGGCGCCTTTGGACACCCTGGTGCGAATCGGCCTGGGACGCGACGCGGCCGAGGCGGCCTTCGCCGAATTCGATGGCGACGCGACGCCCACCCGCATGAAGGTCGGCGCCGAGGTGATTGAGGGCCTGCAAGTGCAGCGCCACAACCGCACCACCCAGGCCGTGGCCGGCGTAGCGGAAGCGCCCTAGTACCTTTGCACAGAGGTTTTGCCTGGTTGATCGTGCCTGAAATCCAACCTTGGCAGTGCCTTGGGCTCGATGGTCAGAGCGATGGAGCGTGCGACCCCGGGCTGACGCGTGATGAGCCCGGCCTGCTTTGCCAATCAGCGCAGCGGCTGAACCTCCAGATCGTCGCAGTGGGTCACGCTGTCCGCCTTCGTCCAACCCAGGACCTTCGCTTTGCGCCCACGGGGGCAAGCCCTGGCGGAAGGGCACGGCCAGCCATTGTGGCAAGCGTTGCTGCTCTACCCTTCAGGCACGCTGCGGAAGGGTTTATCATGCGTGGGGGCTCGCGGAAGGCCTGCTGATACCAATCGCCTTGGTGAATGACCGCTCAGGGTGGGGAGCAGACATAGGCACGCAGGTCTTCGAGGGCGGCTTTGCGCCCTTCTCGGACATGAGGAGCCTCTTCGAGCCTCCCCACAGCGGACGTGCTTTCAACTATCGACGGTCTGCATACCATCTGGTCAGCGCTGAGGCGTCATAGAGCCGGTAAGGTTCTATTGTTTCCTGCGAGGAAACACACAGGCGACCCGAGGCCAGATTGTTGAAATTTTTAGGGTGGCTACTTGAACAGTCATAACAGCACCGAGCCATCCGATGACCGAGCTTTTCCAGCCATACCGCTTCGCAGGTCATAGCCTGAACAACCGCTTCGTCATGGCGCCGATGACGCGCGCACGCCGACCCGACTACGTCGCCGATGCCGAGACCGCGCTGTACTACCGGCAGCGCGCCACGGCGGGCCTCATCGTCTCCGAAGGCACACCCGTCTCGCCAGAGGGCCAGGGCTACATCAATGTCCCCGGCATCTGGTCCGCCGAGCAGGTCAAGGGCTGGCGCCTGGTCACCGATGCCGTGCACGAGGAGGGCGGCACGATCTTCGCGCAGCTCTGGCACGTCGGCCGGATGTCACACGTTTCGCTCCAGCCGGACGGTGGCGCTCCGGTGAGTTCGACGAGCAAGCCCGCACGCGACCCGAAGAGCATGGCCTTCGTGTTTCTGGAGGACGGGACGACCGGCTTCGCCGAGCCCAGTGTTCCGCGGCCACTTGAGACGGACGAGATGGCCCGCGTCGCCGCTGACTTCGCGACCGCCGCGCGTAACGCAGGTGCGGCCGGGTTCGACGGGGTCGAACTGCACGGTGCCAATGGCTACCTGTTCGAGCAATTCCTGAACCCGGTGCTGAACGACCGGACGGACCGCTACGGCGGCTCACTGGAGAACCGCGCGCGCCTCTTGCTGGAGACCGTGGACGCCCTGATCGCGGCGATCGGTGCCAATCGTGTGGGTGTTCGGCTGGCACCCTTCAACCGGCAGTTCGACATGCCGGTCTACGACGACGGTGGCGAGACCTACCTGTTCCTGGCGAGCGAGCTGTCAACGAGGCACGTCGCCTACGTCCACCTCAACGACAACTGGGCGGCAGGCCGCTCGGTCATCGACCAAGCCTTCTTGCGCAGGTTCCGGGACACCTTCAACGGCACGCTGATCCTCGCGGGCGCCATGACGTTTGAGCGCGCTCAGCGCCTTGCCGCCGAGGGCCTGATCGACCTTCCGGCTTTTGGCCAACCCTTCATCGCCAACCCTGACCTGGTGGAGCAGCTGCGCACGCGGGCCGAACTCGCGGAGCCGGACCGCGCCACCTACTACGGGGGCAGTTCCGCTGGTTACACCGACTATCCCGCCCTGTCTGCCGCCTGACAACCGCACGCGAGAACCAAGATGCGAGCATCACCTATCCACGGAATGGATCATGTCGGGATCACGGTCCCGGACATCGATCAGGCCACCCAGTTCTTCGAAGCCGCCTTCGACGCTGAGCTGATCTACGAATCCAAGAGCCTCGCGGACGAGCCGGACGAGGGACCCAAAACCGAGCGGATGTTGAATCTGTTCCCCGGCACTCGGGTCGATGCCGTGCGCATGATGCGCCTGCGCTACGGCCCAGGACTGGAATTGTTCAAGATGCGAGGCCCTGAACAGCACGAGCCTGTCCGTCCGTCGGACTACGGGTTGCAGCACTTCGCTATCTATGTCGATGACATCGATGCGGCCATCGCGCAGTTCGAGGCAGCAGGTGGCACCATGTTCAGTCGACCTAAGGCTTTCATGTTCGAATCGGAAGTTGGGGCGGGTAACGTCTTCTGCTACGGGCGGGTGCCATGGGGATCCGTCATCGAGATGCTGAGCTACCCGTCTCTGATGCCCTATGAGAAGAACACTCCGCTGCGCCGCTGGCGCCCCTGAGGCTGGTTCTTCGGTCAGCCGAGCAGGCCTGCCCGGCCGTGCTCGGCCAGCCGGTCGACCACGAAGCGAACGCGTGGGCTGGCCTGGCGGGTACCAGGCCAGACTGCCTGGACCGGCACGTCCGGCCCGCGAGAGGCTTCCAGCACAGGCACAAGGGCGCCGCTGGCCAACTGGTCACGAACCAGCGGCGCGGGCATCTGGCAAAGTCCCAGACCGGCAACCGCCATGGCAATGATCGCCTCACCATCCTCGATCTGATGCGTTGGCGGCGGGCTGATCCGCACGTCGGCGCCATCCTTCCGGACGGACCAGCGCAGTGGTGCCCCGCGCCTGGACCCGACCAAGCAGTCATGACGGTCGAGGTCCTCAAGGTGCTCTGGCGTCCCGCGCCGCTCCAGATAGGCGGGCGAGGCGCAGATGTGATGCGGAAACGCCACCAGCGTCTTGGCCACCAGTCCAGAGGTATCCGCTGTCCGACCGAACCGGATGACCAGATCCACGCCCTCCTCGATGGGATCGATGAGCCGGTCGGTAAAGCTCAGGGTCAGTTGGAGAGCTGGATGAGCAAGACAAAGGTCGGCCAGCAACGGCACGAGGACACGGCGCCCGAAGGCGGACGGCATGTCCATACGCAACCGACCCTTGGGGCTGGCCTCATAGCCGCCGAGTGCCTCCTCCGCGTCACGCAGGATGTCGAGTGCTGCAACACAGCTTGCCAGGTAGGCATCACCGCTCGCCGTCAGCGCGAGGCGCCGAGTGGACCGGGTGAGCAGCCGGTCACCCAGTCGTTCCTCCAGTCGGCTAATGGTCTTGCTGACGGCCGATTTCGTCAGGCCGAGACGGTCCGCCGCGAGCGTGAAGCTCCCGGCCCGTGCAACCTCGACGAACACGATGACGTCGCTCAGGTGGTCTGCCATTTCAGCTTACTGCCTCTTCCGATGCGGGGCGGCACCAGGCAATGGAGGCCATAGCGCAGGCTGTACGCCGAACCGCTCCGGCAGAGGAATGCTCGCTGCTACTCGATCGTCCCATGCTGCAAATGCTTGAACCAAGGTCATTGAGGGTCATGCCGGGACATCTATGGCCGCCCGCATAGTGACGACAATGCTTGCGGCATGGCCTGACCGGTGGCGTCCATAGAACGTGGGCTGCTGCTTGATGGCTGCTGTTCACGGTGGCACGCCAGAAAGCTGCCGGGCAGCTTTCGGCCAGCGTAAGTCAGCCGCTTAGCGCTCACAGCGCTCCCGCGGCCCTCCAAATGAGCTTCTCCGAAGCCGCCATCTCACTGGCTTGTCGCGACAAAGAACAGCCTCGGGAAGGGCAGCAGCACGGTGCCGTCGGCCAGCGCCGGGTAGGCCTGCGCCACCTCCACCTCGTAGCGGCGCAGAAACTCCGCGTGCTCCGCATCGTCCAACGGCTGGAGGAATGGCCGCAATCCGCTGCCCTTGAACCACTCGACTACGGCGGCGGCGCCTCCCGCCAGAGGATGGTGGTAGGTGGTGATCCAGACGTCAGCCCGCGCTCCAAGCTGACGCAGTGCCTCGAAGTACCAGTCTGCCCCGCGCCGTGGCGCCCGCGCCGCCCCAGCGGCTGCCAGCTTCGCGGACCATGATGCTTCTGCGGCGACCTGGCGCATGAGCCGGTGCGCGGGTTCATCGAGATTATCCGGCATCTGCACCGCCAGTTGCCCACCCGGTGCCAGCCGCTGCATCAGTGCAGGCAGGAGCGCGGCGTGGTCGGGCACCCATTGCAGCGACGCGTTGGCCAGGATCACGTCGTAGCGCTCGGGGCCGTGCCACGCCGCGATATCGCCGAGCATGAACTGCGCGCCGGGCAGACGCTGCCGCGCTGCTGCCAGCATGTCCTCCGAACTGTCGAGGCCGGACACCGCCGCACCGGGAAAGCGCGCCCGCAGCAACTCCGTGCTGTTGCCGGGGCCACAGCCGAGATCCATCACGGCTGCCACCGGCCGCTCGGAAAGCTGGGCGAGCAGATCCCGCACCGGGCGGGTGCGCTCATCCTCGAACCGGGTGTACTGGGCCGCAGACCAACTCATCTTGTCTCTCCCCCATCCTGGCCACTGCATCTCCGCGCCGAGCCAGGCTGCGCAGCCGCACGGGACCGACGCCATAGCAGCTCAGGGCATGCCGTGCGCGCATCCACCGACATCAGTCGGCGGTGATGCCCGCCTCCCTGACCAGGGCGGCAGCCTTGCGTTGCTCCTCGCGCAGCCACGGCGTGAACTCGGCAGGCGAGTTACCAACCGCCACTGCGCCCAAGCCGTCGAGTCGAGCCTGTACGGCGGGGTCCTGCAATGCCGCCTTCAGTGTCTCGGAAAGGCGGACCAGAACCTTGTCAGGGGTGCGCGCCGGAGCCAGGAGGGCATTCCAGTTGTCTGCCACCAGGTCGGGAAACCCGCTCTCCGAGAGCGTCGGAAGGTTCGGCAGGTGCGAGATCCGCTTCGCGCTGGCCGCGATGATGAAGCGGGCACGACCGGCGTCCACCAGGGGTTTCACCGAGTGCTCGGTGATGAAGACGGCATCGATGGAACCGGCAGCCAGGTCACGGGCCGCGTCCGCGCCACCGCGGTAGGGTACGTGGACGAGGTTCGCTCCTGACTTGCGGGCCAGTTGGACGAGACCGAGATGCCCTGCGCTACCATTGCCTTGCGTGCCCACCGTGAGGCCATCCGGCTTTGACTTAGCCTGGGCCAGGAAGCCTTGGAGGTCCGTGGCCGGGAGACCTGCCCGCACCGCGATGACCTGCGGGTAGACGACGGCAAGCGAGATCGGTGCGAAGGCCGAGGCGTAGTCGAAGGCCAGGCCCTTGAGCAGGGTACCATTCACCGCATGGTTGGGCGCATCCCACAGCAAGGTGTAGCCGTCAGGCGCCGCCTGGGCGACCGCGCCCGCGCCCACCGAGCCGGAACCGCCGGAGCGGTTCTCGACGATCACCGTCTGGCCGAGCAGTTCCCCCCAGCGCTGGGCAATGGCGCGGGCGCTGGTGTCGCCAGCACCACCGGGCGCGTAGGGCCCGATCAACCGGACCGGGCGTGACGGCCAGGACGCATCCTGGGCATGGGCTGCCGGGCGTGAGGCAGCCAGCCAGAGCGCCGGTGCTGCCAGGAGCGTCCGGCGCCGCAGGTTCAGGGCATGGTTCTTCATTGCTTCCTCCAGTTTGCTTGTTCTGGTCGACGCGGCGGTGCCGCCGGACCTCAGGCAGCCGGGCCCGGGTAGGCGTGTCCCGCCATGAGGCGGCGAGCGGTCGAGTAGGTCGTCACGCGCAACACCTCGGGCGCTGCACTCGGCCCTAGCAGGGCATCCACCGTGACCACGCCAGAGGGCGTCGAGACCCGCAGCCCGGCGCCCTCCTGTACCGGGGCAGAGAGGCAGCCGTACGGCACGCTGCCGGACACCTGGGCCGGGGCGGCCAGGCACATCGCACCTGTCAGGGGGATGGCCTTGTGCATGCGGCCCATGGAGACGACCCGCGCCAGGATGTCGGCTTGCGCCGCCTCAATGGTCCGCCCGTCCAGCGCGACAGCATCCCGCGACGACGCCAGCACACCAATCTTGGGCGCAGCCAGGCGAGCATCCTCGATGGTGGCGGCAAAGCCCATCCGCACGGCGCCTTCCCGACGGAGCATCTCGAGCCATGCCATGGCCTCAGTGTTCGCCTCGATGCTTTCCGGCGCGGCGGTCGCGTCAATGCCGACGTCCTCGGCACGGACCCAGACCATCGGCAGCGTGGCAAAGGCCAAGGTCACGGACACGCTGCGGCCGTCTGGCAGCGTGATCTTCTCGACAGCCATGCCCGTCGGGAACAGCGCGCTAGTCCCTGGAACGCCGGGGCGCAGGTAATCCAGAGCGACGCGAGCGCCGTGACCGGCCACACCGGGCAATGCGAAGTCGCCGGACGGCACGTAGCGGCCGTCGCGTACCGGGACGCGGGCCTGGATCAGCGTTCCGCTGTTCAGGTTGCGCAGTCGGAGGGTGGCTGTGCCGTCCTCGGTGGGGGCGGTAACCAGGCCCTCATCCAGCGCGAAGGGGCCGACAGCGACGGACAGGTTGCCGCAGTTGGCGCTCCAGTCCACCACGGCACGGTCCACGGCGACCTGACCGTGCAGGAACTCCACGTCAGCGTCGGGGTCACCGTCCGGTGCCTGGCGGAGGATGATCACCTTGGAGAGCGAGGAAATGCCGCCACCCAGCCCGTTCAGTTGACGTCCATAAGGATCGGGGCTGCCCATCAGGCGGAGCAGGAGGTCGTCGCGCGCGGCGCCAGGCTCGGGCAGGTCCGCCTCGTGCAGGAACAGGCCCTTGCTGGTGCCGCCACGCATCAGGACGGCGGGAATGGCGAAGGTATCCAAAGCTGCGCTCCCATCGCGAACAGGCATGGTTCGCAGATGAGCCCGAGGCAGGAAGACGGTCCAATATATCTTTAAGTCACCTGTGATAGGGTTCCGTGATCATGGTCAGTCTTAGCCAGCTCCGGGCCTTCGTGGCCGTTGCCGACACCTTGCACTTCCGACGCGCCGCGGAGGCGATCGGCGTCGCACAGCCTGCTCTGTCCGCGCAAATCAAGCTCCTGGAAGGTGAAACCGGCGGTCCCCTGCTGCTCCGCAACCGCCGCAGCGTGGCGCTCACCGACGCTGGAGAGCGCTTCCTGGAGGAGGCCCGTGTTGCGCTCCGCGCGGCCGAGGCCGCCGTGCTGGCCGCGCGGGCGGTGCACCGAGGCGAAGCGGGGCGGCTGAGAGTGGGGCTGACCGGCTCGACAGCCTTTCACCCACGGATCACGCGCAGCCTGCGGCGTTTCCGCGAACTGCACCCCCGGGTTGAGATGACGCTGGCAGAGAGAAACACGCTCGATCTGCTCGCCGCCGTGCGGGACCGCGCGCTCGACGCCGCCTTCGTGCGCCCGCCCTTCGAAACGCCCAGCGGCGTCGAAGCCAGTGTCCTGGAGGAGGAACCCTTGGTAGTCGCGTTGCCGTCAGGCCATTGGCTAGCCAAGCGCCGCTCGCTGGCGCTGCGAGATCTGGGCGCAGAGACAATCCTGGTCAGGCCCAGGGCTGTCGGCGTTGGGCTGGACGAGGCTATCGAGGATGCGTGCCGGGGCGCAGGCATCGCACCAACGGCCTTCGTTCGTCACGCTGCACCACAGATGGCGTCCATCCTCGGCCTGGTCGCGGCGGGGATAGGCATCTCCATTGTACCGGCGTCAATGCGGGCCTTGCTGCCAGGAGACATCGCCTACCGGAGGCTCACCGGCCCTGGACGGCTGGTTGCACCGATCGCGTTTGCGCGGCGCACCGGGCGAAAGGAAGCGGCCGTCGTCGGGCTCGAGGAACTCATTACCGCAACCTGATTGCTTGGTGACGCAACGTGCCCAAGCCACCGCAAGGGTGAACAGCTATGAGCGCAGATGTCTGCTTACTGGGTTCCACATACCGAAAGCAGACGAGCCGCTTACGGCCAGGCCCGGCCGCTTGCATCACCGCTGGGAGAGTCCGGTTTGGGTCGGAACCGGTCATTGACTAAGGCGATCGGTATGAATGGGTGATATTTACTTAAGTTTGCTGGGTTTTCGGGAGCAAAGCGGCACAAGCCGGGCCAACTGCACTGGTACGGGAGCTACAAAAATCTCCCCGCGGGTGCCCTGTCGGTGATCGCACGCGGCTGGGCCACGAGCAGGTCGTACTGTGGCGCCTCAGCTTGGCAGGCAAGCGTCACAGATCGCGGTAACGTGGCGATGGTCAGTGCCGCAACAGCCACCGAGTACCGACAATTGAGGCATTTGGCTCCGCAGCCTTCGGTATTGCCGTCCCAACTCCGCTGGATTGCCCGCGTCGAGTTCGGTTGCGACGTCCAGTTCAGCGTGGCTGAGGGCAGAGGCATTGGCCCGGAGGCCACGCACTCGGTCGCGCCACGGCGCATCTGTGACGGGCAGGCTCCCCAGGTGGGTGGGGTGGGCGCAGTTGACCATGTAGTAGGCGGGCGCGCCGCCGGTTGCGACATCCATCCGCCCAATCGCCTCGGCCAGCGTTTCCCCGGAAGGCAAGCGGCCGTCGAGTTCGACGGTGAACGAGACCACCACGGGAAGGCCGCAGGACTCCGCAGCGCGGGCAATCCCAATTGCTTCAGCCGAGTAGGTCATGGTGACGGCGCTGACCATGTCTGCTTCGGTGTCGCGGAAGGCCTCAATCTGAGCACGATGGTAGTGCTCGGCGTCCACTTCATCCATCCGCGCGTCGGCGCTGTAGCCGTCGCCCCGCGGCCCGATCACGCCGTTGATGACAACAGGCCTTCGCTCGTCGTCGAAGGTGTCGCGCAGAGCAGTTGCTAGTGCAACTGACTGACGGTTGATACTAGCGAGCGTTGGTGCCGAATAACCCAGCCGATCCCCCCAATCCGCGTTGGCACGCCAGGTCGGCGTATCGAGGATAAACCCAACACCGCGCTCTCCGGCCGTCTGCAGATACGGCGTGAAGTAGCTGCGGAGCCGCTCCCGGCCCGTCTCATCCAAGACGAGCGGGAAGGCGGCGAAGCTGGGCAGATCGACCCGCTCCAGGAAGACCAACCACGTCTCCAGGCCGCCATCCGTCAGAAACACCGTGCCAGCCAACTGCGGCAGTCCGTTCCGATAACGAGGCATGGTTGCGTCCTTCGCCTAGGAATGGTCACCTTGTGCTCTCGCATCATCCTTTCCGCAACGCTGACACAAGAAGCTTCCGCGGGTCCTGCAGGGTCTACGTGGCGGACCCGGGCGACCCTTTCCCGTCAGCGCGTGAACGGCTGCTTGGTCAGGGGAAGAGTTTACGTGCGCGTCAGGAGCGCGCATCTGCTGCCGGCATTGAGCAAGCCCGGAGAACACGCACCAATGGCCATCTTCCTGTGCACGGCCTGCGGCACCTCCTACCCGGAGTCGCCAGAGCCGCCCAGGCGCTGCCCGATCTGCGAAGATGAGCGCCAGTATGTCCCCGCCACCGGCCAGTCCTGGATCTCGCAGGAGGAGTTGGTGGGCGGCCACCGCAACGCTTGGCAACAGCACGAGCCTGGCCTGCTGAGCGTGCAGACCGTCCCGGGCTTCGCCATCAACCAGCGGGCCTTCCTCCTGCGCACGCCGGAGGGAAACATCCTGTGGGACTGCATCGCGCTGCTCGACCGCGCCACTGCGGAGCTGATGCGCGCCCTGGGCGGCATCCGGGCGATCGCGGTGTCCCACCCGCACTACTACACCACCATGCAGGAATGGGCGGAGGCCTTCGGGGCTACGGTCCATCTGCATGCCCTGGACCGTGAATGGGTCATGCGTCCCCTCCCCTCGATACACTTTTGGGAAGGCGAGAAGCTGGAGCTTCTTCCCGGCGCCACGCTAATCCGCGGCGGCGGGCATTTCCCAGGCAGTACCGTGCTCCACTGGAGGGGCGCTGCGGATGGGAAGGGCGTTCTGCTGGCGGGCGACACTGTGAATGTGACACCCGGCGCGCGGCGCGTCTCCTTCATGTGGAGCTATCCGAACATGATGCCGCTGCCAGCCGCGGAGGTGCGGCAGGTCGCTGCCCGCCTCGCGCTGCTGAATTATGAGCGGATCTACGGCGCCTTCAGCGGTCAGGATGTGCAGCAGGACGGCTCCGCCATCGTAGCGCGCTCGGCCGTGCGGTACGTCGAGCTGCTGGAAGCTGGCCTACCAAGCCGATGAGGGCACCTTCAGGCCCGGCCCTCATCTCCCAGTCCCGCTCCCGATAGCCGTTCCTCTACGCTGATGGCTTCGGAGAGCGCCCGCCGTGAGCGACGTCAGTCTGACCGCACACCTCCAGCTCTGTCGACGGATCGGCCGCAAGCTAACTATCCCAAGTTCGGTGCGGGAAACTGCCCCGGCCCGTGTCCGTCGCCTTCGCCAACATTTCGCGAAGGGACCTTCTCCATCAGTCATCGTGAGATTTCAGAGCAAGGGGTTCGTGTCGCAACTTACCCTGCTAGGTTCAGCGCGGTGGCCGCTTCCTAAACCACGCCCAGGGGCACGATCGAGGGCGGTCCTACGAAGGGGTCGAACCCGGCTGTAGGGGACGATCATGGCAAGTGCCATTGCCTTGCTCTTCAGGCACGACGCTGCAGGATTATCGTGCCTAAGTGCCCGGCCAGAGACGCTGGTCGAACCTAGAGATGCTTGGTTTTCGGACCAGCAACGTGGAACGGACTGGCCTGCGCTCTGCCCTGCCGAGCCTAGGATGCACCGGTCCAACGGGTGTCAGCGTCCGGCCAAACCCCTGCTTCCGGGCAGTACACGAAGCGGCGACAGATGCTCCCAACCAGCATTTGGTCTGGCGACCTGAGAGGATCCCGAAGCGGCCCAGCCAAACTCCCTCGCTACGGCTTGGCTCGGCAGACAACTGACTAGCCGCCGCTCTGGGGCACTTGGCGGGAGAGAGTAGCCGTCCATGAGCTTGCGATCCGCCACCGGGTACGACTTCCGTGTGACCCGGGCAGCCACTCGGCCCCTCCAGCGTTGGTCCTGACATAAAGGGTTTTAACAGGCAGCGAAGGCGTCATCCCTCCCGCTGGGTCTAGCATTACAGTTGCATCTTTCTACGATCTCTGAGTCCATGGGTGGCCATGGTTCAGGGGTCGTGGATGACGGGCGCTTCGATCGAGGCGGTACTT
>JBHTFH010000072.1:0-18583 GCA_042666135.1 Roseomonas sp. GCM10028921
CCAGGAAGTCCGCCGCATAGCGATCCGCCTCGCCCAACGGAAAATCCGGCCCGCCCACGTCATCGCCTGGTCACTCTGGCGACGAGCACACCAAGCCGTCGCTCAACAGGCCCACATCAAACGAAAACCGCAACTGTAATGCTAGGCTGGCTCGGCCGCTAATGCGTCCTCCATGGTCTCAAACTTGTCCTGCACCAACCGGCAGATGTCCAGGGCTCCAGGATCGGGAACAGGCTTGCATTGCTCCAGCAGGAGGGGGGGCCATGCGGGCGATCCTCGATATGGCCATGGTGGGGTAGGTACATAGGGCTCTGTCAGGGTGCGCGCACCCACGAGGAGTGTCGAGAAGCCTCGTCCCAATCGGTTGACCTAGCCGGCCCCAGGCGGATCAGACCGCCCATCAACCCTCCAGCCGGATATCAGCCTCGCGCACCACGCGGCCCCACTTCTCCAGATCGGACCGGACGATCGCCTCAAACTGTGCCGGCCGCATCGGGGCGGGAGGCGCGCCGAGGCCAGTGAGGCGCTCTGCGATCCCCGGCTCCTGCAGCACCGCACCGATCTCATCCGCGAGGCGCTCCACGATCAGTTCCGGCGTGCCGCGGCGGACGAAGACGCCCTGCCAATCAACCGCCTCAAAACCGGGAAGGGTCTCGGCGATAGCGGGCACCTCAGGTAGCGCGGCCAACCGGCCCGTTCCGGTATGCGCAATGGCACGTACCGCGCCGGACCGCGCATGGACCGTGGTGCCGCTGGCGCTGCCGAAAACGAAGGGGATCTGCCCCGCGATCACGTCCTGCACGGCGGGGCCGCCGCCGCGATACGGGACGTGGTTCACCGTGATCCCTGCCGCCCGCGCGAAGAGCACCAGCGCCAAGTGCTGATTCGACCCGGGGCCCGAGGACGCCCAGTCCAGGCCCCGTGGGCTGGCTTTCGCCATCGCGATCACCTCCGCCACCGTCCGGGCTGGGACGGAAGGGTGGGTCAGCAGGAGGTTAGGGAAGGTCACGGCCTGCGTCACTGGCTGGAAATCGCGAATTACATCGAAGGTCAGGCCGCGCAGCAGGGAAGGGTTCACCGTGATCGCCGCAGCATCGTGCATGAGCGTGTAGCCGTCGGGGTCGCTGCGCGCGACCACAGCTTCCCCGATTGAGCCCGTGGCGCCACCACGGTTCTCGATGACAATGGGCTGACCGAGCCGGGCGGAGACGCGTGGGTAGATCAGGCGTGCTACCGTGTCGGACCCGCCGCCCGGAGGGTAGGGAATGACAACGCGGAGTGGGCGGTTCGGCCAGCCCTCCTGCGCCAGGGCTGGGCAGGCCAGCAGCACACTGGTGGCCAGCGCCGTGCGTC
Organism: Roseomonas sp. GCM10028921; assembly: GCA_042666135.1. Classification (GTDB taxonomy): domain Bacteria; phylum Pseudomonadota; class Alphaproteobacteria; order Acetobacterales; family Acetobacteraceae; genus Roseomonas. The sequence continues at coordinate 1,354 of JBHTFH010000072.1, forward strand.
GAGTGAACCCCGGTCCGGTATTCTTCATTGTTCCCTCCCTTCCGTTCATTCAGAGCACCCGGATGTTCAGCCTCTCCAGGATCTCGGTGAGCTCCCGCGCGCTGCGTAGGCGCTGTCTCAGGTGGTTGTCGCACGCCGCGCCCACGTCGCCCGCGAGAATGGCACCAACGAGCGTCGGATGGGCGCGGGTCGAGGCCCCGGCAAGGGGTGCAGGCGCAGCGTCACCGCACGCCCGGCGCGTCTGCCCCAGCAGCCCCCTCGCGATCTCCAACAGCCGCTGGTTCCCGGAGGAGGAGAGGATCACGTCGTGATACCTCTTGTGTGCCGCGGCCCAGGTGTCGACGAGGTCCTGGGCGTCTAGGGCGCGTTCCAGCGCCGCCGAGACCTCCACCAGCGCCGCGCGCTCCGCCTCGTTCGGCCCGCGCGTGATCAGGAGCTCAATCGCCGCGCCCTCCAACCCGGCCAGCACCTCGTAGGTCTCGCGCATTGCGCTGGGGTGAACGGGCAGCACGCGGAAGCCCTGGCGCGGTACCAGCTCGATCAGCCGCTCTTCCTCCAGCCGGATTCGGGCGTCGCGCAACGGCATTCGGCTCATTCCCGGATCCGCCGTGACCTCCGCGATCGAGACGGACTGGCTGGGGGCATAGACGTTGGACAGGATGTGCTCGTAGAGCGCCGCATAGGCCGACCGCGCGGCCGGGAGGGCGGCGCCGTCAGGCATCGTCCGCGATGAAGCGGCAGACGGCCTCGGCGAAGGCGTCCGTCCCCGCGGCGCCGTTGAGGTCGCGTGTCCGTGTCTCCGCCGAGGCCATCGCGCGGTCCACCGCCCGCTCCACGGCGTCCGCTGCGGCGCAATAGGCGTTGCTGCCCCGCGTCGTGCCGAGATGCTGTAGCAGCATCGCAGCGGAGAGAATGATCCCCGACGGGTTGGCGACCCCTCGCCCCGCGATGTCCGGCGCCGAGCCGTGCCCCGCATTGGCTGCGGCGTGGCGCTCGCCGACATTCAGTGCGGAGGCCATGCCCAACCCGCCCGCCAGTGCATTCACGAGGTTCGACAAGATGTCGCCGAACATGTTCGTCGTTAGGATCACATCGAACATCTCGGGTCGCGAGTAGATGTCGGCCGCCATTGCATCGATGTCGATCTCACGCAGTGTGATACCGGGGTGCTGCTCCGCGACGGCCCGCACCTCCCGCATGAACAGCCCATCCGTCACCTGGAGGACGTGCCGTTTGCCGACCATTGTCACGTGCTTGCGCCGCCCCGCCGCGACGCGGAACGCGACCTCCGCGATCCTCCGTGACGCCTCCGCCGTAATCAGGCGCACGGAGAGGGCGACGTCCTCCGTCGGCATGAACTCACCGATGCCGTGGAAGAGAGAGCGGTCGGCGTAAAAGCCCTCTGTGTTCTCTCGCACGATCACGCAGTCCAGACCCGGGATTGCCTTCGGCACGCCAGGACGCGACCGCGCCGGGCGAATGTTGGCGTAGAGCTTGAGGCGCTTCCGGATCGTCCCCGGGATGTTCACCCCACCCTCCGAGAGCGGCGGGTACTCCGTCATTCCACCTGGCCCGAGCAGGATCCCGTCGGCCACGCGTGCCGCCTCGAACGCCTCTGCTGGCAGAGTGGTCCCCAGCCTCCGGTGGGCGGCCATGCCGACCTCGTGGGTGTCGTAGCTAAGGCCGAGGGCATACCGCGCGTCAGCCGCACGCAGCACCCGCAGCGCCGCCTCTGTGATCTCGGGCCCGATGTCGTCGCCGGGCAGGACAGCGAGCCGCAAGAGGATCTCCGTGTGCTGTTTAAAATACCATATCCGGCCTGGACAGCCGGTCAACGACCGGCAGATCTCGGGGGATTTGGATTAGGCCAGCCTCCTGGGCTACTCACGTTCCGCTCCCGGGGGTACTCACCACAGGATTGGCAATTTGTTCGAGGTGAAGCCAAAGTCACCCGCGCGAGGGAGCGGGCGCAGGCTCACGCTGCCGTTTGACGCATGTCTCCTGATGGTACAGTCAACTTGGCTGGCCGCGAGCTTGCCCGAGCGGCCCACCACCGGGTAGTCGGCTGGGATGACTACCCCCGCCGCCCGCCCCAGCTATGCCGGGTATCGCTTCCCAGCCGAGATCATCAGCCAGGCGGTGTGGCTCTATTTCCGCTTCCCGCTCAGCTTGCGGATGGTCGAGGAAATGCTGGCCTTCCGCGGCATCGTGGTCAGCCACGAGACACTGCGGCAATGGGGCCGCAAGTTCGGCCAGATCTTCGCCAACGGGATCCGTCGTCGGCTACCTCGAGCCGGTGACAAGTGGCACCTGGATGAGGTCGTCCTCAAGATCAACGGCGTGACGCACTGGCTTTGGCGCGCCGTCGACCAGGGCGGGATGGTACTCGACGTGCTGGTACAGAGCAGACGGGACAAGCAAGCGGCCAAGCGGCTACTCAGGAAGCTGCTGAAGCTGCTGAAGCTGCTGAAGCTGCTGAAGCTGCTGAAGCGGCAGACGCGGCCACCACGTGTCATGATCACCGACAAGCTGGCAAGCTACGGCGCCGCGAAGGAGGTGATGCCCTCCGTCGAGCACCGCCAGCACAAGGGGCTGAACAATCGGGCGGAGAACTCGCATCAGCCGACGCGAAGACGAGAGCGACAGATGAAGCGGTTCAAATCAGCGGGCCAGGCGCAACGCTTCCTCTCCGCCCAGGACGGGATCAACAACCTCTTTCATCTTCGCCGCGGCCACGTCACTGCCGGCGAGTACCGCGCCGCAAGGGGGCGCGCGTTCGAGGTGTGGTCCGGCATCAGCGGGGTCGCCGCGCGGACCTGATCACCTTCGGTCCCACCGCAGATCAGTCAGCCTTGTTGACTTGAGATCGGCAAGTTGACGATGCCCCGGGCGGAGCCGCCGCGGCGCCCAGGGCCGGTCGGGTCCATGCCGGATGCGGCGCTGCTGGAGGCGATCCGGGCTGTCCTCGCGGCCATCCCCTTCCATGGCGAGGGGCACCGCAAGATCTGGGCGAGGCTGCGCCTGCAGGGTGTGCGGACCTCCAAGGCCCGGGTGCTGCGGCTCATGCGCGAGCACGGCCTGCTCGCGCCGTCGCGGGTAGGCGCGCCTCGGGGTCCGCGCAACCACGACGGCACCATCATCCCCGACACGGTGGACATCATGTGGAGCACGGACATGACCACCACCTGGACCGGCGAGGGCCAGGCGGCGGTGTTCGTCGCCATCGATCACCACAGCGCCGGGTGCGTCGGCCTCCACGCTGCTCGGCGCGGTACCCGCTTCGAGGCCCTCGAGCCCCTCAGGCAGGGGGTGCGCCAGCACTTCGGCGGCTTCGCCCAGGGCATCGCGGCGGGCCTCGCACTCCGTCATGACCACGGCAGCCAGTACATGTCCGACGCCTTACAGGGCGAGCTGGAGTTCCTCGGCATCGAGAGCTCGCCCGCTTTCGTCCGGGCGCCCGAGGGGAATGGCTGTGCGGAACGCTTCATCCGCACCCTCAAGGAGAACCTCCTGTGGGTCCGGACCTTCGACACCGTCGAGCAGCTTCGACCATCCCTACCCTGAAGGAGAACCTCCTGTGGGCCCGGACCTTCGACACCGTCGAGCAGCTCCGCCAGGCGCTCCTCGAGTTCCGCCGGAACTACAACCCGACATGGCTCATCGAGCGTCACGGCTTCAGAACGCCGGACGCAGTCCGCCAGGACCAGCTTTCAACCGCGGCTCTCGCCGCATAGGTTCCACTCAGGTGTCTCACTAACCGCGGGCGGTACACTGGTGAACCGCCGCATGAACAAGTCGCAGCAGATGCGCTGGTCACGCCGCGGCGCCGATCGGCTGCTCCAGGTTCGCTGCGCCGTTTACAACGGCACGCTCGGCACTGGCTTCGGGCAGCGCTTCTCGGCTGCCAACGACTGTCACCCACAAGCGGCTATCGCCGCCTGACCCCCAGTCTTGCGGCAGTCCCCATGGTTACCCGTTCCCTTTCGAGGGCAGCACCGTCTAGCTTTCGGTGGTGCAGCATGGATGGAGACTGCGGATCATGGCTGGTGAAGTCCTCCTCTCGCGCCGGCTGTGTCTCGCAGCCCTGACACTTTCAATGGCCGAGGTCGGCCGGACTGAGGCACAGATGCCCGCTCTGACCATCGGCGTTGGCACGCCCGCCACCTCGATGGATCCCCACTTCCATAACAACGGGCCGAACAATGCCCTGACGATGCACATCTTCGACCGATTGGTGGAGCGTGACGGGCGGGCGCGTCCCAACCCGGCTCTCGCCGAGAGCTGGCGTCCGGTGTCCGACACTGAATGGGAGTTCAAGCTTCGCCCCGGCGTGAAATGGCACGATGGCCGCGACTTCACTGCCGAGGACGTAATCTTCACCTTCGAGCGCGTGCCGGACGTGCCGAACAGCCCAGGCGGCTTCGGCGGCTTCCTACGCCAGGTGGCACGGGTGGAGGTGCTGGATCCGCACACCCTCCACATCCATACAAAGCAGCCGCATCCGTTGCTACCGCTGGACCTCGCCTCGGTGAGCATCATTGCGCGCCATGTGGGCGGCACCGCGACCGAGGACTACAACAGCGGCAAGGCGGCGATTGGCACCGGGCCCTATCGCCTCGTCTCCTATGAATCCGGCAGCCGCGCGGTGCTGGCGCGCAACGAGGGCTGGTGGGGCGGCAGGGAGCCCTGGGCACAGGTGAACTACCGCTTCCTGCCGAATGATGCATCCCGCACCGCGGCCCTGCTCTCGGGCGATGTGGACCTGATCGACCAGATCCCGACAAGCGACCTCGCCAAGCTCAAGAGTGATCCGCGCGTGACAGTCTCGGAGATTGCCAGCCTGCGGACCATGTTCATGGCCCCCGTGCATTCTCCGGAGGGCGGCAGTCCGCAGGTGACAGACAACAGCGGCGTTCCGCTGGCGAAAAACCCCTTCCTCGACATCCGCGTGCGCCGCGCGCTGTCCCTGGCCATCAACCGCGAGGCGCTCGCCGAGCGCGTGATGGAGGGCGCGGCCGTGCCCACCGGGCAATGGCTGCCAGCCGGGGCCTTCGGCTTCAATCCGGCGGTGAAGCCGGATGCCTTCGACCTGGATGGGGCGAAACGCCTGCTGTCCGAGGCTGGCTTTCCCCAGGGCTTCCGACTAGTGATTACGACACCCAATGACCGCTGGCCCAATGATGCCCGCGTGGCGCAGGCGGTGGCGCAGATGTGGACGCGCATCGGCGTGCGCGCGACGGTGGATGCGTTGCCCTATGCCGCTTTCGTCCCGCGCCGCACCCGCTTCGAGTTCCCGATGCAACTCGCGGCCTGGGGCAGTTCCACGGGAGAGGCGACCAATTACCTCGTGAACATCACAGGCACGCCGAACCGCCAGCGCCTTACCGGCTCCAACAACATGTGGCGCTACTCGGACCCGACACTGGACGAGATGACAACGCGCGCGGCCGCCACCATGGATGATAGGGCGCGCGAGGCGCTGCTTCAGGCGGCAGTGGCCCGCTACGCCGAGCAGGTTCCCTATATTTCCATCCTGCAGCTTACCAATACCTGGGCGACGCGGCGTGGCTTGCGGCATGATCCGCGGATGGATGAGCGGACCCTTGCCATGGGCATCCGCGCCGAGCCCTGAGCGGGAGCATGCCCCAGCGGGGTATCCTGCTCTCAGACGGAAATCGGCTTTAACGTCTCCACCGTCCAGCGCGCGAGGCTTGCGGCGCTCGCGTCCATGTGCGGATGCCCGATCACCTGAATCCCCATCGGCAGGCCCCGCACCGCCGTCAGTGGAACGGTGACGCATGGCACGCCGAGTGCGGAGGTGGCCGCGTTGTAGGCGATGTCGCCGGTCGGACGCGGTGCCAGGGGCTCGCCGGGCTTGTCGCCCTCCCAGACGGGGGCGGGGCCGGGCGAGGCCGGCGAGATCAGCGCATCGGCGATCGGCACCAAATCTGCCAGAGCACGCCGCATCGCATCGCGCTGGAGCAGGCGGGCGCGGTAGTCGTCCAATGTCATCTCGAGGCCGCGGGCGTGCCGCTTCAAGAAGCGCTCGCTGACGCCTTCCGGGCTTGATTCGATGAGGTTCTGCTGGCTCCAGCGTGTCTCGAAGCTGCCGATGTCGTTTGTCACGGCCTTAGCGTTGGCGATGCTGCGCTCGAAGGCCTCGATAGCCGGGGCAGCGGTGCGGTGCAGCACCTCCACCCCTACCTCGCGCAGCTGCTCCAGCACGGCCTCGAAGGCCCGGCGCGAGTCCTCGTCCAGCATCGCCCAGCCTTCCGCCTCCATCACGATCAGCCGCGACGGCGGGCGCGCCCCGGGCGGTGCCTCTGGGCCGAAGAGAGAGGGCGAGCCCGGATCGCCGCCGGCGCGCAGAGCGATCGCCTTCGCCACGAGCCACATGTCCTGGATCGAGCCGGCATGGACGCCTGCCGTGCTCTGGGACAGGCTCTGGCGCTCACCGCGGTTAATTGCACCCTGAGTGGGCTTCAGGGCCACATTGCCGCAGAAGCTCGCGGGCCGGATGATGGAACCGCCCACCTGAGTGCCGATCGCAGCCGGCACCATCCGCGCCGCCACCGCGGCAGCCGAGCCGGAGGAGGAGCCACCAGGCGTATGGCGCGGGTCAAAGGGGTTGGTCGTGGGGCCGGGATGCGCCTGGCCCAGCTCAGTCGTTACCGTCTTGCCCAGGATGATAGCGCCGGCGTCGCGCAGGGCGCGAATCATCGCGCTGTCACGCTTCGGGAAGTTCCCGCGATAGGCCTCGCAGCCCATCTGCGTCGGCATATCTCGGGTCTCGATCAGGTCCTTGATGCCGATCGGCATGCCGTCGATGGGTGAGAGCGGCTGTCCTGCCTTCCAGCGCGCGCTGCTGGCGTCGGCTGCCTCCCGGGCGCCCGCCTCGTTGAGGACGACCCAGGCGCGGACGACCGGCTCGCGTGCTGCGATGGTCTCCAGACAGCGCTCGAGATAGGCGCGTGGCGTGTCGGCTCCGTCTGCGAAGCGGGGGGCCACATCGTGGAAGGTGAGGGGACGGCACCCGTCCGGCCGGTACGGCCCTGGTATCATCCCATCCATGCTCGCTTCCCCGCTCCAGGATGGCTCATTCAGGGCCGGACCCGGATGCCTGTCCAGGGCCCCTGGCAGGCAACCTGCTGGGCAGGGTGCGGGAGGGTCTGCTCCATCAGCCACTTGCGATGCGGCCAGGTCCAGCGCTTGGCGCCGTAGCTCCGCCCGTGCCGGAGCAGGAACCCCATCAGCCGCTGCCGGGCCTTGCGGAGCGCCTCCACCATGTCCGCCCGCGCCCTGACCAGGTCCCGCCTGTTCGAAGCAGTGCTTCGAACGGTTCTGTCAGCGCTCGCGCCAGAGCTGCCGTCGCACGCCGGCTGATGCTGTCGGCCTATCCTGCCTCGAGGAGGGCGAGAACGGTGGCCGCGCGACGGAGATGAGGCATGCGACGGCGGTTGGCCGGGACATGCTGGCTGTGACGAAGGCGAGGGCGGTGGTGGTTGCGGAGTTCGTCATAGGCTCGACAGAACCGGTCGGCGGAGGCGAAGCTCTTGAACCCGCGCATACATCGGATACGGCCTTTGATGCCCCGGTGATCCTGCTCAAGCCGGTTGTTCTTGAAGACGCTGGTGCGGTGGGTGACCTGCTTGTCCAACGTCGAGCGGATCGCGCGTGGGTACGAGCCATGCCCGTCCGTGGTGACCTGGTCGGGGACGATGCCTGTGGCGGACCTGGCTGCGCGGAAGAACGCCTCTGCCGCCGCCATATCGCGGTGCTCGCTCAGCATGGTGTCGACGAGATCGCCGTTCCTGTCGATTGCCCGATACAAGTAGCACCAGCGTCCACGCACTTTCAGGTACGTTTCGTCAACGTGCCCGGAGCGACGATCGGGGCCGCCCTTCCCGCGTCGGCGCTGGTGCAGTTCACCCGCGAGAACCGGCGCGAGCTTGACCTCCCACTCCCGCACCGCCTCGTGGCTGAACACCATGCCGCGGAGGAGGAACATCTCCGCCAAGTCCCGCAAGGTCAGGCGGTAACGCAGGCGCCAGAGCACCACGAGAGAGATGAGATCGCTGGGGTACTGCGTCCGGTTCAGCACCCCTGAGCTGCGCTCGTTGAACCCTCGGCCGCAAGCGCGACAGCGAAAGCGCCGGTAGCCCTGGGCCGTACGGTCCGGCCGCACAGTCGTCTCGGCCGATCCGCAGTCCACGCACGCCATCACAGGCTCCCCTCGACGATCAGGAGCCTAGCCGCGCCTGCACCACCTCTCCAATCCGCCCCCCGGCGCGAGCTCTGACAGATCCGATCAACGATCTCAGGGGACGATGGCGAGGCCCGGATCAAGGCATACGGCCTCATCGACGGCCTATGGTTCGAGTGCGTCTAGCTAATGCGCGACGATGTGCATTGGATCGGGTCGGTGCATCCGGTGCGGCAGAATGAGGTCAGACGATGGCTGCGCGTGTTGTAACCCCGGAGAGCATCGCTGCCACAAAGGCGGCCGTCGACTGGGAGAGAGTTCGCTCCATGACAGAGGAGGAGATCGAGCGCGGGATTTCGGCCGATCCAAACGCCGGCGGCCCGTTGATGGATGAGGAAATCACCGCCGCTCGCGTCCGGTGGGTGGGCATCACCCGTCTCGTGGGCCAGGTTGAAGCGATGGTGCAGGAATCCGGTGATCCTGCGGGGTTCAATGCCACCGAATGGCTGTCGCATTGGCTGAACCAGCCGGTCCCGGCGCTGGGTAACACGAGGCCGATCGAGTTCATGGACACGATGGAGGGCCAGAAGCTTGTCTCCACCGTGTTGGCTAGGATGCAAACTGGCGCCTTCTCGTGAGTCTGACGGTCCTCCTCCATAGCATGCTTTGCACCATGGCTATGGGGGGTACGCGTGCGGCCGCCGATCCGGGTCTGCGGCCCTCTTGACGATGGCGCTGGACGGTGTCGGCCGAGGCGCGTCAGCGCATCTCGAACCAGGAAAGCAGGGTGGCGAGTGAGTGCGGCACCCGCAGCGTCCGGGCGCCGGACAGGTGGACGAGAGTGTCGCCGTCAAGATCACCCATGGCTTGGACACCGCCGGAGGAGACCGCATGGCGGACCCCGTCGACATCGCGGAGGATCACGAAGCGGCCGATGCGGGTCCCGTCCGTGAGCCCGTCGTCGCGGTAAGGCGAGACGATCGTCACCCCATCTCCTCCCGCCCCCGGAGCGCCGAGAGCCGGGCCGCGCGGGCCCGAGCCCGGCAGGCACGGGCGAGGGAGCGGGGCAGGGGGCTACCCTTCCGGCCGGCAACGATGTGGGACACCGCCGACTGCGTCACGCCGAGCCGGGCCGCGATGGAGGAGAGCGTCAGGCGTGAACCCTGCCGGGTGTAGGCGGTCAGGAGCACCCGCAGTTGCCGCCGGTCGATCCGCCCCGCGCGCCGGCCTAGGGTGCGGCCGCGCAGCCGGGCGCCCTCCGCCATGTGGGCGCGGACAGCGCGCGCGAGGCCTTCGGGGATGCCGCGTGCGCGGCGACGGATGGCATCCTGCAGGCGCCGGACCCGCATCCCGTGCGCGCGAGCGACATCGGTGAGGGAGGTGCCTGATGGGGATTGCAGGTAGGCCTGGAGGACGCGCCCGACCGCGGCAGCCGCCTCTGCATCAGCCTCCGCCCGAAGGGCGATGCGGCGGGCCTGAGCGGCGCGGGCAGCCGCGAGGAGGCCGGGGTCGAGGACGAGGGCGTTTGAGCGGCCAGCGAGGATCCCGTGCAGGTGCGACTCGAGCACCCCGTGGCGACGGCAGATGGCCTTCATCGGCACGGCCGGGTCCGCCGCAGCGAGGTCGGTGAGGAGTGTTGCAAGGGTCTCGGGCTCATGGCGGCGATGGTGCGGGTGTAGCGCCTGCAACAGGCGGTAGCCCGCCTCACGCTGGCGGGCGCGGCGGGCGACGCGGCGCCGCTCAGCGACCTCGGGCGAAACGAGAGCCCGAAGAGGAGCGGTCTCGCCGCCCTCGCCGAGGTTGAGGACGCTCTTTCCGTAGCGGGCGCGAAGTTCGGCGATAAGGGCTCGCTCGGCGTTGCCGGCCTCGTCCAGGGGGCAGAGGGCGACGACGCGGATGACGAGGGAGCCCGCCTCAGCGCGGGCGCGGATCCAGCGCTCGAACGGAGGATTCTTCCGGCCGCGATGTCGTGCGAGCGACAGGTGGCCCGAGAAGCGGGCGCGGATGTCCTGGGAGGTCAGGCCGGCATAAGCGGCCGGGGCCTCGGGCGTGGCGGCGAGTTCGTAGAGCATGGCGCAACCCGGGGGTGGCGAGAGGGCGCGCCCGCGCGGACGGCAGGCGACGAGACCGAGCCCCGGGGCGACGAGGATCGTCGGGCGGAGGCGGATCGGCCGTGCCGTCGCGAGAGTCTTTCTTTCCCGCTCGCGGGCGCACCTGGCGTGGCGTGCGCGGACGAGGGCACGTCGTGCATGCGCGGGCTGCGGTGGGCGGCCAAGCGCCAGGCGGAACTGGCGGGTGGATGTGCGCGAGGGGCGGCGCCCGTTGCCGCGCGATGAGTTTTTCCGGCTCATGGGTGTCCTGGTGTGTGGGTGAAGGCGGCGGCCAGCGCCGGCTCGTTCATCGGTGTGGATTGTGTGGGAGTGGGCCCGGCCTCAGCCTGCCCGCGTCCAGGTCGTACCCGGGGGCAGCTTCCAGGCGAGCTCGGCGCGGCGGCACATGGCCTGGTAGTCAGTGGGCCAGGCGTCGGGCGGGAGCGGATCACCTTGCAGGGCGATGACCTTGCCGCGCCCATTCACGGCGCGCCGGGCGTCGAAGTCCATGGAGGCCAGGGGTGAGCTGATGTAGGGCTCGCCGTCGTGCTCCCCGTCCACGCTGAGCCGGGCGTGGGAGGCGATGCGGCCGACAAGGTGGCGCGTTTCCTCGCCGTCAGGCCCGAGGCAGGTAACGACGGCCCAGGCGAGGATGACGGCGTGTGGCCGCTCCGGGGTGCCGCCCGTGGCGGCCCCGGCGTGTTCATTGTTCATGGTGCTGGTCTCCTGCCCCGCGGCGCGGGGCGCGGTGGGTGACAATGCCGGCTGGCGCCTGCCGCCGGTTGCCGCTCCATCCCCAGGAGGCCCAGCGAGGGGGGCCGTGAGAGGGGCGGCACAGGTGCTGCCCCCGAACGGCCTCTCGCCGGGCCTCCTTTCCTCTCCTGATCAGTCCCGTGCCGGAGTGAAAGGCGGGATTGCGCCCTTGCGCGATGCTAGCGCCGGCTCGGGCTGCAAGCGGTCGGGCCCTGATGGAAAGGGGAGGGGAGGGCGGGCCCGGCCTTCGCCGGGCCCGCCCAGTTCAGGCCGTCTCGCCCTCGCTCGCCGAGGCCGAGCTGGGTGCCTCGGCCGCGATGCGGCTCGCGAGTGCCTCTGCGGCCTCCCGGAAGAGGCGCTGGATCGCCTCCTCGCCCCGCGGCAGCGCCACGAGTTCCGCCGGGCTCAGCCGCGCCTGCCAACCTTCGCCTGTCTGCGGCTCCACCCCGACTGCGTCGGCGCCAACGCCCGCGAGCCGGCCGTAGATCGCCAACTCCTCCGGAGAGGAAGGCACGGGGAGGTCGGGATCGGCGTGCAGTGCGAGGCTCCAGGCCGCGAGCCGCGCAGCGCGAGCCGGTGCGTCAGGATGGGCACCCGCGGCCTGCAAGGCCGCCACGAGCAGCCGGACGCGCTCTCCCGGCTCCGCCGGCCAGGTTTCCCCGGAGGCGATGCCGAGGCGGACAGCGAGCTGCGCGACCGCCGCCGGGCTTCCGCCGTCGTCGTGCAGAAAGCCTGGTGCCTCGGTGACCCCGACGATGGCCGCGACGGCCTCGCCATCACTCGCCATGCCGATCACGCGGGTGGTCGTGAGCGCCACGAGCCGCAAGTCGGGGTGCACGAGTCGGACGACCCGGATCGTAGCATCCCCGCGGTTCACGGACAGGCGCGCGACATAGAGGCGCGCGTCCGCCTCATCGCCGCCGCGGGTCCCGGGCGTGACGCCCTCGACGACCGGTTCCGCCTGCTGCGGCACGAAGCGCCGCAACCAGTCCTCGCCGACGACGACGATCGGATCGCGCCAGCGCGGTCCGGTCATCGCGGGTGGAGCCGTGCCCGTCGGCGTGGCCGGCGCGGGTGTCGTACCTCCTTCCGTCGCTGCCGAAGCATCGGTCGGCGGCGCGCCGACCGGGGCGTTGGTGTTGCCGCCTTCGGCGGCGTTGTCATGGTGTGTCATGCGGATCTCCGCTGATCACCGCCCACATCCACTCATCGTCCACCGGGGAGGGGGACCTGAGGGGGGCGGCACAGGTGCCGCCCCCCTCAGGTCCCCTCACCGGGGACATTCTCTTCGCTTTCTTGTCCATTTCCTTATTCAGCGGGTCGCGGCCGTTTATCGACACGCGATGCGTCGACCGCGTCCAGGGTCGACGGGCATTAAGTGAACATGAGCGCGGATTGCAGAGATCGCATTTGAGCATGGCGCATGGAATGAGGGCATCGCGCCGCAGCGCGCATCCTGCTGGTCTGCCGATGTCCTGGTTTAGCCGAACAGGTTGTGCTGCAACGGTCAGGATGAAACAGATGCCGGGGGAGTTCAGGCAGCGACATGGTACAGCTCAGCGAAGAAGGCAGCCTGGCCCTGCATGTCACGAGCGTCGACCTTCTGAACCTCCCTCGTCTGATCTTCGCCGTCACCTCGTAGCGCGCCAGTGTTCATCGTGCCGTCCAGAAGCCCTCGGAGTGCAGTTTTGGCCGGACCAGCTGTCTCGCGCGCCGGTGGTCTTGCTCCACGATGTTGTTCAGGAGCTTGGCCTGGCGCAGTCGAGCGATGCGCTACAACTCGCCCTCGGCCTTCATCTCCCCAACTGCACGCGGGTCAGTGGAGTTCCTATTGACCGTGATGCTCCGCTTCCCGCCCCGCAGACAGCAGGAAGTCGATCGTCTGCCCGCGCCTGTCCACGGCGCGACAGAGGTAGGCTCAGCGCCCCTTCGCCCGAAAAGAGGTCCCGTCGTCCCTCCAGGATCCGTTGCTCGTCCGCGGGTGCGGCCAGATCCGCTTTGTCCAGCTCTAGCGCGTAAGTCTGGACCCAGCGGAGGATCATCGTGTGCGCGATCTCGAGGACAGTACCGGCATGGTCGAGGCACTATGAGCGGGCTCTGTTCGGGCCTCGACCTCCCAATGTTCCCACCTCCTGCAACGATGAAGCGGCCGCTCTAATCATTTCTCACTGGCGTGGCTGGAAGGTTTGGAGCGGCGCGCTGCTGGTCCCCAGCGCTGTTCCACCCCACTTAAAGGAGCCGATGAACACGCCCTCTGTCCCGCCTTCCAGCCCCATGATGCTGGCACATGCTGCCGCGTCCGCGACGGCGCCCGGTCATTTGATCCTGTACCGCGTGGGCGAGTTCTACGAGGTGCTGGGGGCCGATGCCCCGGTTGTCGCGCGGGCGCTCGGCCTGCAACTCACCCGCCGTCGCCAGAAGGGCTCCAACGACGTCCCGATGTGCGGGGTACCGGCCTCGGCAGCGCCGTCGGCCGTAGTCCGCCTCCTGTCTGCTGGCCACAAGGTTGCCCTCTCTGAGCAACCTTCAGAACCCGGCGCCGAGCGCCCCCTGCGCCGGATGACCCCCGGCACCTCCGTGGATGCCGAGGTGCTGGCCGAAGGGCGGCCGAACAATCTGTGCCTGGCGCTGGCCGAGGGCGAGGCAGTCGCCTTTGCCTGGACGGACCTGTCGACCGGCGAAACCGGCACCGCCATGGCTTCGCTCAACGGCTGCGGCGCAGCACTGGTACGGATCTCTCCATCTGAGGTCCTCGTCGCCCGCTGGCCGGAGGCCTCGGAGGCTCTGGCCGTTGCGCTCCGGGGCTCCAGCACGCCCTTCTCGAACCTCAACCAGGCGGTCCCTGCTGCCGACGAGGCAAAGCGGAACCTGCTGGCTCTGTATGGCGAGGGCGCAGCCGATCTGACGCGCGGCTTCTCGCCTCCCGAACTCACCGCCCTCGCGGCCCTGCTTGACTATGTCCGGGCCACGGTGGGGCGGCTTCCCGAGGCCATGCCCATCCCTCGGCGCGCTGGCATGAGCGACACCATGGAGATCGACGCACCCACCCTGCGGGGACTGGAGGTGCTGTCCTCCGCTTCGGGCCGCGAGGGCTCCCTTCTTTCGGTGCTCGACCGCACGGTAACCGCCCCGGGTGCCCGGTTGCTGGTTCGGCAGCTTGCGGCACCGCTGACGGATCCGGCCACGATCGCGCGGCGCTTGGCCATGGTGCGGTTCCTAGTGGAGCACCCACCGGTGCGGTCGGGCTGCCGGGAGGCGCTGTCGGGCATGCCCGACGCGCTGCGCGCCTGCGGGCGCCTGTCCCTGGGCCAGGGCAGCCCGCGAGACCTGGCCGCTGTCCGCGGCTTCCTCGATCGCGTCATCCAGGCCGCCACGCAGCTACAACGGGCCACGGACCTGCCGCCTGGGATCCTGACCGTCGCGCGGGACCTTGCAGCCGGGGCCACCGGGCGGTGTGGTGAGTTGTCCGTTGCTCTGCGCGCCGCGCTTGTCGCTTTTCCGCCAGCCGAGGTTGAGGCCGGCTTTGTCGCCGAGGGCTACGACGCCAAGCTCGACGCGGCCCGCCTGGTCGTGGCGGAAGGGCAGGGGGCTATTGAAGCCCTGCAGACCCGCTATGCCGCCGAGACCGGGGTGAAGAGCCTTCGCGTGCGGTCCAACACAGTGCTGGGTTACCACATCGAGGTACCCGCCTCTGCTGCCAAAGCGCTCGGGCCTGAGTTTGTGCTGCGCCAAGGACTGGCCAACTCCAGCCGCTTTGCGACGGCCGAGCTTGACCGTCTCGCGGCCGAACAGGCCGCGGCGGCCGAAACCGTGCTGCGCGCGGAGCAGCGCATCTTCGGGGCGCTTCGCTCGGCCACCGTTGCGGCCCGCTCCGACGTGACCCGGATCGCCCATGCCGCTGCTGCTCTCGATCTCGTCTGTGGGCTCGCTCAGGCCGCGGCTGAGGGGCTCTGGGCCGAGCCGGAGCTGTCCGACGACGCGGAACTGCACATCGAGGCGGGGCGCCATCCGGTGGCGGAAGCTATCCTGGAAGCGGCGGGCCGTTCCTTTGTCCCGAACGACTGCCACATGGCTGAGAAGCGGCGCCTCTGGTTGCTGACCGGCCCCAACATGGCGGGCAAGTCGACCTTCCTGCGGCAGGTCGCCCTCATTGTGCTGATGGCGCAGGTCGGTTCATTCGTGCCGGCCAAGCGGGCCCGGATCGGCACCGTCGACAAGCTCTTCAGCCGGATCGGTGCCTCGGACGACCTCGCCGCCGGTCGCTCGACCTTCATGGTCGAGATGCTGGAAACAGCCGCGATCCTAAACCAGGCCAGCGCGCGCTCATTAGTCATCCTAGACGAAGTGGGGCGTGGCACTTCGACGCATGACGGGCTGTCGATCGCGCAGGCCTGCATGGAGTACCTCCATGACGTCGTGAGGTGCCGCACGCTCTTTGCTACCCACTACCATGAACTGGCCGACGCGGCCGAGCGCATGGACGATGCGACCTGCATGATGATGGACGCGACCGCCGGGCGGCACGACGACGTCTTCTCGTACAAGGTGATCCCCGGCCGCTCTGGGCGCTCCTACGGCCTCAAGGTTGCCGCCCTGGCCGGCATGCCGGACCGGGTCCTGCAACGTGCTGCCGAGATCCTAGCCCAGCACACAGAAGGTGCCTCGGACACAACGGCGCGCTCTGCTGCCTGAGAGCGAGACCTTGTGGAGGCAACCCGCCCTAACGGGCCCAAGCCGATCCGACACTGGCCAACCGCGCTGGGCGCGGGACCTCAGTCCGCCTTGGCGGCCTTCGCCGACTTGCGCCTGGCCTTCTTCACGCCAGCAAAGGCCGCTTCCTTGAGCGATGGTGCTGGCTTGAACTTCACGGTGGCGCCGGCCTTCACAGCCACCGTCTCGCCCGTGCGCGGGTTCAGTGCTGTACGCTTGGATGTCTCGCGGACCGTGAAGGAACCAAAGTCGGGCAGGGAGAAGCGGCCGTTCTCCGTGATCTCGGCCTTGATCGCTGCGATGATCTCAGCGGCGAGCTGGCCCGAGGCTCTGGCGGTGAGGCCGGCGGACTGCTGGATGACGTCGGTGAGGAAGCGCTTTGACATACGCGGCTTCTAATGTGGCGTGTGAGCGGATGCAAACCCGGCTCAAGCGATTTCTGCACCCATCATGTTCGCATGCACCGACGTATGGCGGGATCTTCGATCGAAGTCCCACTCTCATCAGGCTAGCCGCGCAAGCCGTATTAGCGGGTTACTCGGCCCTGCCTCGCCAGAGCTCTTTCTCGCTGGCTGCCCTCGACCAGGAGAGGCGGACAGATCGGGTTGGGAGTAGGCGAAGGCTGGCGGACACGGCTTCGAGCGCCACTCCGAGCGGGACAAGTAACGTCCGTCAGCGCCATCACCATCATGGACCCTATCCGTGGGAAGCGTCCGCTCGCGGGATGTCTTGTTCAACTGTGAAGCGGAAAAGGTCCGACCGGAGCAAGCGAGATGAGTGGGGTGCGCTCACCCGTATCTGTGAGTCGATGTATATGGGGAGGACATGATGCTCGCGGCTCGTACCGGGTAAGAAGGCCTGGGTACCATCACGGCCAACAAGTCGGCGCACCAGGGTGCGATAGCACCGGAACTGGGAGAGGTGCAGGTCGGGCGCTGCCGCAATGCCCGCTCCCCAAACCGCGCCGGCAGTAGGGGCGGCTTGAGGCAGCCACCTGCTTCTCCTGCCCGGTCCGGGAACAGGCGTTCCTAGAGGAAGCGACATTGCGCTAACGCTGACGCGGTCCGCTCTGGTACTTCGTTTCGTCATCCGCCGTCTCCACATGGGTGCTTCTTTGTCGGGATCTCAGCCCTGTACTGGGACGGTCGTCGGCCGGCTGGGCCAGTAGCGCAGGGTAGAGGAGTGGGCATAGTGGAGAGGGAAGCGGACGGCGACGTCGTGCTGGGCGAGCGGGAGCAGGCTCTGCTTTCCTCCCTGCCTGAGGCCGAAGGTCAGGCGCTGCGGCGCTTGACCGTGCTCGCGCGAAGCCGCGGCCACATCACTCACGCCGAGATATCTGCCGCGCTTCCATCCGATCAGCTCACGTCCGACCGCATTGAGGACGCGCTCGCCGTGCTTTCGGCCATGGGCGTCGAGGTCGCCGAGGATCATGGGGCCGAGGCGGAAGACGGCGACACGCCCGAGGGGGCACCGG
>JBHTFH010000073.1:0-18549 GCA_042666135.1 Roseomonas sp. GCM10028921
TTCAGAACACCCGACGCCGTCCGCCAGGATCAGCTTTCAACCAAGGCTCTCGCCGCTTAGGCTGCAACACGGTGTCTCATCAACCGTGGCCGGTACAGGGGAGGTGGACCCTGAAAAGCGGACATGCCGTCAGGGCTCAAGCGGGAAGGTGCCCGCCGGTCTGCGTCATCACCTCAATGACCCGGCGCTTCGAGCTCCCGATATGAGCCATCATGCGGTCCAGCGCCTCGTCCGGGCGCCCCTCTGCCAGCGACTGGAGAACGGCGAGGTGCTCGCGCATCGCGGGAACCACCTGCATCGGGCGGAGAGCTTCCGCATCGAAGCGGATCAATCGGACGTGCAAGCTGTTAACGCGATAGATCTCGGAAAGGATCTCGTTTCCGATCGCGTCCACCATCATGTCGTGGAGGCCCCAATCGACAGCCTGGGCGTCCTTCTCCAGGGACGTGTCGGATTTTGGAGCAAGGGCCCGTTCCAGGATCGCTTCATGAGCGGCGATCTGCTCCTTGACCACGGTGGGCGTTGCCGTGCGGGCGAAGTGAAGCATCGCCTCGCGCTCGATCATGGTACGGACCTGCCAGGCATTGCGGATGAGCTTCATGTCGACAGGGGCGACCTGCAGGCCGCGCTTGGGGACGGCTCGGATCAGCCCAGCCGCCTCAAGTCGCGGCACCATCTCCCGCACAGCGGCCAGCGACATCCCGAGCAGGCCCATCAACTCCCGCTGCGAGACGAACTGTCCCGGCCGGATGCGAGCGTCGATGATCTGCTGTCGAAAGCCCTGGTAAGCTAGATTGCGCTGCGTCGCCGGAGCCGTGTCGTTCCGGTCCACGTCCGCCGTTGCCGTCTCCGCCCTGGCCATCGTCTTCAAGCACGCTCCTAGTCTTCGCCGCTGAGTATCGCGCCCGGACGCCAACCCCGCCAGAGGAATTGAAAGGTGGTTGACATGTCAGACCCGCTTGGGTGATGATTCTGACATGTTAGGCGGAGGCAAGCTGATTTGCTCGCCCAATCTGCACACCTAAGAAAGAGGATTTCTCCATGAGCCTCGACCTGACCGGCGTCATCCCGCCCCTGGTCACCCCCTTTACGGCGGAAGGTGAGATTGACGACGCAGCCTTCCGCAACGTGATCCGCTTCAACCTGTCCAAGGGTGTCCACGGCGTCTGCCCAGGCGGCAGCAGCGGCGAGGGCCACACCCTCACCATCGACGAATTCCGTCGCATCATGGAGATCACAGCCGAGGAGGTGGATGGGGCTGTCCCCATCGTCGCCGGTATCATCTCGAACAGCACGCGCGACGCGATCAACCGCGCGAAGGCCGTCGAGCACCTGCCCGTCGCGGCCCTGCAGGTCACGCCCGTGCACTACCTCTTCAAGCCGGACGAAGCCGCCACCTTCCGCCACTTCAAGGCGCTGACGGAGGCCGTGGGCACGCCGGTCATCATCTACAACGTCGTGCCCTGGAACTACTGCACCCCGACCCAGCTCATCCGCCTGATGAGCGAGCTGCCCGGCGTGCAGGGCGTCAAGCAGAGCCAGGGTGACCTAAAGCTGATGGCGGACCTGCTGCTCGGCGTGCCGGATGGCTGCAAGATCTACTCGGCGATTGACGCGCTGCTCTACTCCTCCTTCGCGCTCGGTGCCCACGGCACGATCGCGGCCACGCCCGCCGCCATCCCGGGCGTCTGCGTCGCGCTCTGGAACACGGTCCAGGCCGGGGATCACGTGAAGGCTTTCGAGATGCACAAGGCGATGCTTGCCTATTGGAACGCCATCGCCGCCGACAACCTTCCGGCCAACATCAAGACCTCTATCACCCTCCAGGGTTGTGACGCCGGGCTGCCGCGCGCGCCCATGCCGCCCACCAGCGACGCCCAGCGCGCCCGCATCGAGGCGACATTGAAGACCGTGCTTCGCTACGAGACCCTGGAAACGGTCTGAGCGTCGTGTAGCGCCGGGAACATCGCTTCCGGCAACGGCCGACTGGCGACTCCCCACGGCCGCACCAACGAGAACCGGGCCCGCGATGGCCGCGGTTCGGCGAACAGAAGAACCGGAGGAAACCATGTCATTCCATCGCCGCGGGCTCCTGACGCTCGGCGCCCTTGCCGCCGCAGGCGGAACCCTTCCGTCAGCGGCCCGGGCTCAGGCCTTTCCGAACCGCCCCCTCACCATCGTCGTGCCTTTCGCGCCGGGCGGGAACACGGATCTCGTGGGCCGCATCGTTGCGACGTCACTTAGCAAGACCCTCGGCCAGTCAGTCGTAGTCGAAAACCGCCCCGGTGCGGGCGGCGCCGTCGGCGCAGGCCAGGTCGTCCGCAGTGCGTCGGACGGGCACACCCTGCTCCTCGCTGGAGGTGGCGTCATCGTCACGGTTCCGGAGATGACGAGCACCCCCTACACCCGCGCAGACTTTGCCCCGCTCAGCCTGGTCAACCGCAGCTCCATGGTGCTGCTCGCTCGGAGCAACGACGCGCGCTTCCGCAGCTTTGCCGACCTCGCCGCCTATGCTCGCTCAGGAGAGGGAAAGCTCAATGCCGCACATTCCGGACCAGGCACGCCAAATCACCTCGCCCTGCTCCAGCTCGAGAACCTTCTCGGCGCCAAGTTCACCGTCGTCAGCTACCGTGGCTCGGGCCCGGCCCTGAGCGATCTGCTCGGGGGCCAGATTGACGTGCACTTCGACCAGGTTACGAGCTCCCTTCAGCATATCCGCTCCGGTGCGTTACGGGCGCTGGCTGTGCTCGGCCCGGCGAATGACCCCGCTCTGCCGGAGGTGAAGACGGTGTCGCAGCTCGGCTTCGGCGAGATCGATGGCACCACCTATATCGGCCTCCTCGTTCCCGCCCGCACGCCGCAGGACCTCCGCGACCGCTTGGCTGGAGCGATCCGCGAGGCTGTGGCCGACCCGCAAATGATCAAGAGCGCCCGCGACCTCGGCAGCGAGGCTTATGCCAGCACCCCCGAGGAGTTCGCGCGCATCCTGGAGGCGGAGTATGCCATCTCCAGTCGGGCCGCGCGGGAAGGTCGGCTAAAGGCCGAGTAGGACCGGGGCGCTACACGACCTTTCTGAAACGAGAGGCAGCAGAGCGGACTGATGGGCTTCTCGAAACCGCGGTCTGTAAACTTGCCCCAGCTCGCATTCTGAATCCTGCCGCTTGGGCGCAGGATTATAAGTCACTTTGCCGCCGCGGCATGGGCAGCTGCGGCTGTAGGTCCTGTCCGCTTCCAGGAAGATCGGCGCGCTCAATCTATGGCGGAGATGGGCGCTAAGCGGCCGTGACCGGAGTTGGCCGAAAGCAGGATGTCGGTCTTCGGCTCAGAGAACGGCAACACGGACATCACTGCGGGCTGAGGTAGTGAACGTGGTCGGCAACGGTCATCTGGAGTCCGACCTGCGCAAGCCCCTCTCAATACATGCTCTGGCATCGCGTATCGGTCTGTGCCAGCGCCGACTGGGGCACCCGAGCCGCACCGCGGCTGGCGTGAGCTCCGCTCCTAGGCGACGGTCAGGAAGGTGCCACGCTAATTGAGTTCCAGCCCCGCTGTTAAGAAGCAGACCTAATAGGTCCTTGTCAGCTTTGCGCTCTAATCCTGAAGACATCGATCCATTACCTCTTTGAGGGGTTCTCAACGGCCCATCGCAGGGTGGCCGGAGCTCCCGGGCTACGAGGAGTGAAACGATGGACATCACCCGCGCAGGGGCACAGCCTTCCGGTAAGGGACCGGCCGATCGGTTCACGGGCGCCGTCCGCATCGACCCAGTATTCAGCCCGCCGGACCCGGCCCGCGTCGCGGGTGCCCTGGTCACCTTTGAGCCCGGCGCCCGCACCGCCTGGCACACGCATCCGCTTGGGCAGACGCTCATCGTCACGGCGGGCTGCGGCTGGGTGCAGCGCGAGGATGGCCCGGTCGAGGAGATCCGCCCCGGTGATGTGGTCTGGTTCCCGCCGGGGGAGAAGCACTGGCACGGTGCCACGGCGGCCAGCGCTATGAGCCACATCGCCATCCAGGAGAAGCTCAACGGCTCCCCCGTGGATTGGATGGAACATGTGACGGACGAGCAGTACCGCCGCTGAAGCTGAGGTGGGCGCCTGGTGGCGCCGCCGGTGTCAGCGTCACCGCGCACGAGCCGCTCAGACCGGGAGGGGAGAAATGCCCCACGTCATCATCAAGCTCGCCGCGGGCAGGACCGATCAGCGGAAGGCCCGGATCGCGGAGGAGGTGATGACGGCCATCATGGCCAGCACGGGCAACGGGGAAGCCGTGGTGTCGGTGAGCATCGAGGATATCCAGCCAGCCGACTGGGCCGAGGCCGTCTACAGGCCGGAGATCTTCGGCAAGCCCGATACGCTCTACAAGAAGCCCGGATACGGCCCCCTGTGACAGCACCGATCACCCGCGCCTGGCGCTGCCGTCCCCATAATGCCGGACGGGTGCCCCACCGCTCGCCGATCCGCGCCTGAGTGGCAGAGCATGACACCCGTTTTGCCTCGCGCCGTCCTCGCTGTGACTGCCCTTTGGCGTGCCCAAGCCCGGGATGTGTTTTGAGATTCCCATAAAACTACGCCCTGAATGGAAAAAAGAAAGGAAAACAGATGAGGCTTCTCGCGACCGTGTTGATGTCCTGCGTCCTGAGCGGCGCATCCCTCGCCCATGCGCAGGGGACAGGCGCCCCGCCGAAGGCGGGTGTCACCCTCCCTACCCCGGGTGACGTGCGGGCGGTGGCGCCTGCTCTGGAGCGTTACGAGCAGGGCACCATCTTCGGCACCCTCTGGCGCCGCCCCGACCTGTCCTCTCGGGACCGCAGCATCGTCACGCTCTCGGCGCTGATCGCCCGCAATCAGGCGGCCGAGTTGCCGCGCTACCTGGGTCTTGCGCTCGACAGCGGCGTCAAGCCGAGCGAGATCTCCGGCCTTATCACCCATCTCGCCTTCTACTCCGGCTGGGCGAACGCCATGTCGGCCGTCTCGGCGGTGAAGGAGGTCTTCGCGGCGCGGGGCATCGGCGCGGATCATCTGCCCGCGGCCCAGCCTGACCTGTTGCCCTTGAACGAGGCCGCCGAGGCGCAGCGCGCGGCCCAGGTCGCCCAGACCGTCCGCCCCATCGCTCCGGGTCTCGACCAATTCACGACGGACACGCTGTTCCGCGACCTGTGGCTGCGGCCTGACCTCGCGCCGCGTGACCGCAGCCTGGTCACCGTCAGTGCCCTGATTACCGCGGGCCAAGCCGCCCAGATTCCCTACCACCTGAACAGGGCCATGGATAACGGCCTGACGCGCGCCGAGGCGTCGGAGGCCGTCGCCCACCTCGCCTTCTACGCCGGGTGGCCCAACGCCTTCTCGGCTGTTCCCGTCCTGAAGGGCGTTTTCGACGGCCGCCCGAACTGATCCGCCCCCCGAAGGAGCACAGATATGAAGCGAATTGCCGCCCTCGCCGTGACGATGTCCCTGCTTGCATTGGCGGGCGCTCAGACGAGCAGCACGGCCCTGGCTCAGGCCAGCCCGGCATCTCAGGCGCAGCGGGAGCTGAGGATCGCGCGCGCCGGTTCGCAGCCCTCGGCGAGAGGGCCTGCCGATTACTTCACAGGGTCCGTGCGCGTCGACCCGATGTTCCCGGCGACCGCCCCGTCGCGCATGTCCGGCGGCCTCGTCACCTTCGAGCCCGGCGCCCGCTCCGCCTGGCACACCCACCCGGTCGGGCAGGTGCTCGTGGTGACTGCCGGGGTCGGCTGGGTCCAGCGCGAGGGTGGCCCCATCGAGGAGATGCGCCCCGGTGACGTGGTCTGGATCCCGCCCGGCCTGAAGCACTGGCACGGCGCCGCCGCGAGGACCGGGGTGACCCACATCGCCCTCCAAGAGCAGGTGGACGGGCAGGCCGTCACCTGGATGGAGAAGGTCTCGGACGAGCAGTACCGCCGGTGACGCGGGCGGCCGGGCTGGAGCGACGCCGCCCGCCAGCCCGGCGGTGTGGGCGCCATACCCGGGTCCAAGGTGTTAGGCGAGGGGCCGTAACCGGAGGGGTTACGGCCCGAAGGGGAGAGTTCTGATTCAGGCGCTACCCACGTGGCGATTCCTTGTGGTCGCGGCTGTCGGCGCGGTGGCGCTGGCCGCCGCGGCGGTGGCCGCCAGCCGGAACGAGGCGCGGCCGATATCCGAAGGTCCGGTAAGATCCATGAAGATCCGCATCGACATAGAAGGCGCGACGATGACGGGGGCGCTCGAGGACAGCGCCACGGCCAGGGATTTCGCCACCCTGCTTCCTATGTCGGTGACCCTGTCCGATTACGCAGCGACAGAAAAGGTCAGTGACCTTCCCAGGAGGTTGTCCACGGAAGGGGCTCCGGCGGGCATCGATCCCGCGGTCGGGGACATTGCCTACTATGCCCCCTGGGGCAACCTGGCGATGTTCTACCGGGACTTCGGGTATTCGCGCGGCCTGATCAGGCTCGGGGTGATCGAGAGCGGCGGCGCTGCCCTGAGGCGGCCGGGCCCCGTCCGGGCGACCATCGACCTGGTCAGGGACTAGGGTGACGCCCTAAGAACCAGCCGATATGGCTTAACCGCGGTAGCGAAGCGCCTCAACCAGCAGGGAGAAGGCTGGGGTGGGCTGGCGGCTGGGGTAGTAGAGGTGGTAGCCGGGAAAGGGTGGGCACCAGTCGGCGAGCACCCGGACAAGCCGCCCTTCAGCAAGGTGCTCCTGCACCTGGTCCTCAAACACGCAGGCCAGTCCGAGCCCGGCCAGGGCGGCCCTCAGTAGCAGCGGAGCGTAGTTGAACACGAGGGGTCCCTCAACGTGCACGCGAAGCTCGCGCTTTCCCTCCTGCAACTCCCACGCATAGAGCGAGCCATGCGTCGGCAGGCGCATGTTGATGCAGGCGTGCTCGGTCAGGTTCTGCGGCACCTTCGGCCGGGGCCGCCGGGCGAAATAGTCGGGTGCGCCAACGACGGCCATCCGCATGTCCGGCCCGATGCGTACCGCGGTCATGTCCTTGGCCACCTGCTCGCCAAAGCGGATGCCCGCATCGTAGCGACCGGCCACGAGATCGGTCAGGGTGTTGTCGACGTCCACCTCAATCTTGATGTTCGGGTAGTCCGGCAGGAGCCTCTCCAGGGCAGGCATCAGGATCGTCTCGGTCGGGTGCTCGCCCGCCGTGATGCGGATGGTTCCGGACGGCTTCTCGCGGAACTCGTTGAGTTCGGCCAGAGTGGCGTCGATCTGGTCGAAAGCCGGGCCGAGGGTTCGAAGCAGGCGCTCGCCCGCCTCGGTCGGCGCAACGCTGCGGGTGGTGCGGGTCAGCAGATGGAGGCCGAGCCGCGCCTCGAGCCCCCGGACTGTCTGGCTGAGGGCCGACTGCGACACCCCGAGCTTCGCTGCCGCCCGTGTGAAGCTCCGCTCGCGCGCGACGGCAAGGAAAGCCTCGAGATCGTTGCGTTCAACTCTCGGCATTGAGAAGCTCCACTAATAGCCCCATGCGGCTTTTAGCGCCTAATCTCCAACGGTCGAACCTGCTATCTCCGATTAACGATGCGTACACCGATCCTCTGGCTGCAGATCGGCAGCCCTGGCACGGGTGGTCATCCCGGTTGGGATGGGAGCGAAGGCCGTCGCACTCATAGCCCTGGGACAGTGACCGCTGGCAACCGCGGCCGTGCTGGCAAGTCGGGGGCTGATCGGCACACCGGCGCCCGTCGGGTGGGGAGCTTGGCTGAGCCAGGCTCTACCGAAAGACGCTGAAGCGGGCAGTGGGCTGATGGTGGCGACAATCCAGCTGGCCATCACCTTGGGGGCGTCACTCGGTGGCCTGCTCTTCGACCCGAGGGGGCTGCCAGAGCACCTCCAATGTCAGTGCGGCCATGCTGGCCGCATCCGCGCTGCTGGCCTTCCTGAGTTGGCACATGGGGCTGGCGAGGCAGCGATAAGCCTTCGCAGGAACCCCGATCGGCCTAACGGCTAACCGTCGACCCCTGCGGGAATGAGATGAACGAGGATTGGAGAAACACATGCGAACCCCTGACATCGAAGCGACCCGGCGCGACCTGATGATCGGGGCGGCGGCCTCCGCTGCCGTGGCTGCGGCTCCGGGGACGGCAAGCGCCCAGGCCGCCGCGGGTCGCAGTCCCACAGCCGCAGGAACCCCAGCCATGAACGTCTCCTTCACCGTGAACGGCCAGGCGCGCGACCTGGTGGTCGATACCCGCACGACGCTGCTGGACGTCTTGCGGGAGCACCTCCACCTCACCGGCACCAAGAAGGGTTGCGACCACGGCCAGTGCGGCGCCTGCACCGTCATGGTGGACGGGCGGCGCATCAACTCCTGCCTCACGCTGGCCGTGATGCACGAGGGTGACGAGATCACCACCATCGAGGGGCTGGGCCAGCCCGAGAACCTCCACGCCATGCAGGCCGCTTTCGTCAAGCATGACGGCTACCAGTGCGGCTACTGCACGCCCGGGCAGATCTGCTCCTCCGTCGCGGTGCTGGAGGAGATCAAGGCGGGTATTCCCAGTCACGTCACGGCGGACCTCACCGCCCGGCCGCAGGTCACGCCCGACGAGATCCGCGAGCGCATGAGCGGCAACATCTGCCGCTGCGGCGCCTACTCCAACATCGTGGACGCCATCACCGAGGTCGCGGAGCGCCAGGCATGAAGCCCTTCACTTACGAACGCGCGACGTCCCCTGCCGAAGCGGCAGCCGCGGCGGCACGTACCCCCGGTGCCAAGTTCATCGCGGGCGGCACTAACCTGCTCGATCTGATGAAGCTGCAAATCGAGGTACCGACGCATCTGATCGATGTTAACGGTCTCGCACTCGACCGGATCGAGCCGACCCCGGAAGGCGGCCTTCGCATCGGCGCGTTGGTGCGCAACACCGACCTCGCGGCGAACGAGCGCATCCGGCGCGACTACGGCGTGCTGTCCCGCGCCCTGCTGGCCGGGGCCTCGGGCCAGCTTCGCAACAAGGCCACCACGGGGGGCAACCTGCTCCAGCGCACGCGCTGCCCCTACTTCTACGACACCAATATGGCCTGCAACAAACGCCAGCCCGGCTCGGGCTGCTCGGCCATTGGCGGTTTCAGCCGCCAGTTGGCAGTGGTGGGTCACAGCGAGGCCTGCATCGCCACCAATCCCTCCGACATGGCGGTGGCCATGCGCGCGCTGGACGCGGTGGTGGAAACGGTGAAGCCCGACGGCACAACGCGGCAGATCCCGATGGCCGAGTTCCACCGCCTACCAGGCGACACGCCGCCTATCGAGACGGCGCTGGAGCCGGGTGAGTTGATCACCGCCGTCACCCTGCCGCCGCCGGTTGGTGGCATCCAGATCTACCGCAAGGTCCGCGACCGCGCCTCCTATGCCTTCGCGCTTGTTTCCGTCGCGGCCGTGGTGCAGCGGGACGGTACAGCGCGGGTGGCGTTGGGTGGCGTGGCGCACAAGCCCTGGAGGGTGGAGGCGGCTGAAGCGGAAGTGCCGCGCGGCGCCAAGGCCGCGATGGCAGCCATCCTGGCGGATGCCCGCCCGAGCCATGAGAACGCGTTCAAGGTGACCCTGGCCGAGCGCACGCTGGGCGCCGTGCTGGCCGAAGCAAAGGGCTGAACCCATGAAGTTCGACACACCCGCGGCCCAGAACCCGATCGACCAGCTCAAGGTCGTCGGCCAGCCGATCGATCGCATCGACGGGCAGCTGAAGACCACGGGCCACGCGCCCTACGCCTACGAGCACAACGACGCCGTCCGGAACCCCGCCTACGGCTACGTGATCGCCGCAGCCATCGCCAAGGGGCGCATCACCCGCATGGACCTGAGCGAGGCCAGGGCCGCGCCCGGGGTTCTCGCCATCGTCACCGCCGAGAATGCGGGTGAACTCGGGAAGGGGCAGTGGAACACCGCCAAGCTGCTGGGCGGCCCGCAGGTGGACCACTACCATCAGGCCATCGGCGTGGTGGTGGCCGAGACCTTCGAGCAGGCACGGGAGGCAGCCTCGCTGGTCAAGGTGGACTACGCCCGCGAGGCGGGGCGGTTCGACCTGGCCGCGGCGGCAGGCTCCGCGCCGCTCGTCGGCGGCGACAGCGGCGAGGGCAGCGCCGCACCGAAGGAGACCCGCATCGGGGACTTCGAGGGCGCCTTCGCCGCAGCGACGGTGAAGCTCGACGAGACCTACACTACCCCGGACGAGAGCCACGCGATGATGGAGCCGCACGCCTCCATCGCCGCCTGGGACGAGGACCGGCTGGTCGTCTGGACCTCCAACCAGATGATCGCCTGGACCACGGCGGATCTTGCCACGACGCTCGGCATGCCGAAGGAGAAGGTGCGCCTGATCTCGCCCTTCATCGGCGGCGGCTTCGGCGGCAAGCTGTTCCTGCGCGTCGACACGGTGCTGGCGGCGCTCGGCGCCCGTGCGGCGAGACGACCGGTGAAGCTGGCGCTCCCGCGGCCCTTAATGGCGAACAACACCACCCACCGCCCCGCGACCATCCAGCGCATCCGCATCGGCGCGACGCCGAATGGCAGGATCACCGCGATCGCGCATGAGAGCACCTCGGGTGACCTCAAAGGCGGGCAGCCGGAGACGGCGGTGAACCAGACGAGGCTGCTCTATAGCGGTGCGAACCGGCTGACCGCGATGCGGCTCGCGGAACTCGACCTGCCCGAGGGCAACGCCATGCGCGCGCCCGGCGAGGCGCCGGGGCTGATGGCGCTCGAGGTCGCCATGGATGAGATGGCAGAGAGGCTGGGCATGGACCCGGTCGAGTTCCGCATTGTCAACGACACGCAGGTCGATCCCGAGCATCCTGAGCGGTCTTTCTCCCAGCGCCAACTGGTCCAGTGCCTGAGGCTGGGCGCGGAGCGGTTCGGCTGGAGCCGCCGCAACCCAACGCCGGGGCAGAGGCGAGAGGGCCGCTGGCTGGTGGGCATGGGTGTTGCGGCCGGTTTCAGGAACAACCTGGTCATGAAGTCCGGCGCGCGCGTGCGGCTCGACAGCCACGGCGAGGTCACGGTCGAGACCGACATGACCGACATCGGCACCGGCAGCTACACCATCATCGCGCAGACGGCGGCCGAGATGATGGGCGTGACTATGGACAAGGTCGCCGTCCGGCTGGGCGACTCCAGCTTCCCTGCCTCGGCAGGCTCCGGCGGGCAGTGGGGCGCCAACAGTTCTACGGCGGGCGTCTACGCGGCCTGTGTGAAGCTGCGCGACGCCGTGGCCCAGAAGCTGGGCGTCAACTCCGCCGACGCGGACTTCGCCGACGGTCAGGTGCGTTCGGGCAACCGGAGCGTGACGCTGGCGCAGGCGGCAGGACCGGAAGGCATCGTCGTCGAGGACACCATCGACTTTGGCGACCTCAGCAAGCGCCAACAACAGTCCACCTTCGCGGCGCATTTCGTCGAGGTTGGTGTGGATGCGGCGACTGGCGAGACGAGCATCCGCCGCATGCTGGCCGTCTGCGCGGCCGGGCGCATCCTGAACCCCAAGACGGCCCGCAGCCAGGTGATCGGCGCCATGACCATGGGCGTCGGCGGGGCGCTGATGGAGGAGTTGGCGGTGGACAAGCGCCACGGCTTCTTCGTCAACCACGACCTGGCGGGCTACGAGGTGCCGGTGCATGCCGACATCCCCCATCAGGAAGTTATCTTCCTCGATGAGGTGGACCCTATGTCGTCGCCGATGAAGGCCAAGGGTGTCGGCGAACTCGGGCTCTGCGGCGTCGGTGCCGCCATCGCCAACGCGATCTACAACGCCACTGGCGTGCGCGTGCGAGACTACCCCATCACGCTGGACAAGGTGATCGAGCGGCTTCCGGACGTAGCCTGACCGCCTGAAACGCCGGGAGAGGTGCCACCGGCACCTCTCCCGGCCCCGCATTGCGGCGCCGTCCTTCCACGCGCCTCAGAGGACAAGGAGACGTTGCATGCACGATGAGGCCGGTCATTCCATCCGCACTGGCTTCCTCGCGTCGCCCGGCCGTCGGAAAGCCCTGCTCGGGGGCACGGCGTGGGCGGCCGCACCGCTCCTGGCCCTGCTGCCCTCCCTCCCGGCCGTAGCCCATCATGGCTGGGGCACGTTCGATACGCGGCGCGCCTACTACGTTGTTGGGATCGTCACGAGCGTGCGCTGGGGCAATCCGCACAGCGTGGTCGCGCTCCGGGTCGAGAAGGCCGATCTCCCGGCCGACTGGACTCAGCGGGAACTGCCCCGGGGCGCCGATGAACGGAATGGCCGGTCGACGATGGCATCGGCCCGCCCCTACGTGGGCGAGCATCAGGAGCTCCACCTTGTTCTCGCGGGTCCTGGATGGATGGAACGCTGGGGACTGAACCGGGAGCTCGAGGTTGGCGAGCGCGTTGAGACGGTCGGCTTCCTCGACGCCAACGGAGGCGACGACCTGCGTCCGGTGATGTTCTGGCTAGCGGATGGACAGGGTGTCTGGCAGCAGCTGACGGCCTTCCCGCAGCGGCCGGAACCCGCTCCGGTCAGGGAGAGGTGAAGACGACCAAGGGCTGCTTCCAAGTCCCTGACGGACCGCCAAGGGCGTCCAAGACACGTCCGACCAGGGTAACCGGCCATTCCCGTCGAGTGGGGCGTCATCCATCGAGCTTGCGGCGCGGCATCAGTCCTGCATTCGCTCTGGCGCCCGCGTCAGCACCAGTTCCGTGATCTCGGCGGGCACCCCGAGCCGGAGCGGGAAGCCGTTCCAAAGCCCCGTCCCGTTACTCACGTAGAGCTGCATGCCGCCGAGGTCGTACCGGCCCGACACGTAGCCGCCGTTGGCCAGCCGGACGATCTGGTCCATCCCGCGCACCATCCCGCCATGCGTGTGGCCCGAGAGCTGGACGTCCACCCCGGCCTGCGCATGTTCCCTTGCGCCCCCCGGGCGGTGACTCAGCAGGATCACGGGGGCACCCACCGGCGCGCCCTTGAGCGCGGCGGGGAGGTCTGGGCCGTCCATCCCGAACCGCAGCGCCGCCTCGTCGGCGACACCGGCCACCACCAGCTCGGCGTTCCCGACCCGAACGACGGCGTGCTGGTTGACGAGCATTCGCATCCCGAGGCCCTGGAGCTCCCGCATCCACGCGGTTCCGTCGAAGTAGTACTCGTGGTTGCCGGGGATCGCGATGACGCCGTGGGCGGCCCTCAGCCGGGCCAGTGGGGCGACATCGGCGTGGCGCGCCTCCGGGGTGCCGTCAATCAGGTCGCCCGTGACGAGGATGAGGTCCGGGTCCAGCGCGTTGGTACGGTCGACCACTTGGCTCGCCCAATCCGCATGGAACAGCCGACCGATGTGCAGATCGGTGAGTTGGACGACGCGGAAGCCCTCCATCTCCGCGGGCAGGTCCGCGATGCGGAGCCCCACCTGGCGCACGCCCGGTGCCTGAAGCGCCTGCGCGACCCCGACCGCAGAGAGGACGGCCACCACGGCCGCGCAGGCACAGCGTATACGGACGCCGCCCAGGGCCGAGGCCGCCGCGCGCAGGCGAGCCGCGACGAGAGCTGCCCGTGCCATGTCGAGCAGCAACATGGTCAGGAACAGGAACAGAAAGCCGCCGAACGCCCATCCCGCCACGGCGATGACGGCGGATGGAACCTCCGGCGAGAACATGCTGCCGAAGGCAAGCCATGTGAGGAGGTGATGCTTCGACGCCAGCAGCAGCGCTGCGCCGACGAGGATCCGGCCCCACCGGGGCAAGGGTAGCGGGAGGACGAATCTCCAAAGCAGGTAGAAGTAGGCGAGAAGCAGGTAGACATGGAACATCGGGCGCTCTCTGCGGCAGGGTGGCGGCCACGGATGATAGCCGCCGGGATGGATGGCCGCGTCCGTGACACCGCCTCGTTGCGTGCCTCGCCGCCCGGGTTCGGCCCTTTGGGATTCCGGTCTCCGGCCGGGCGTGGCTACGCGCGCGCCACCCGCGCCGAGGCGGCGGTCCTGACGGCCACCAGGGAGGCCAGGACGAGGAGGACGGCGCTCAAGCCGAAGGTCGCCTGGTAACCCGCGGCGTCGAAGAGCACACCCCCGAGCGTCGCTCCGAG
Organism: Roseomonas sp. GCM10028921; assembly: GCA_042666135.1. GTDB lineage: Bacteria > Pseudomonadota > Alphaproteobacteria > Acetobacterales > Acetobacteraceae > Roseomonas. The sequence continues at coordinate 14,040 of JBHTFH010000073.1, forward strand.
CGTGATCGCGAGCTGGATGACCGCCACCATGAGGCCGCCACCGGCCTCCGCGTCCCTTGGCAACGCGCGCGCCAGCCAGGTCCACCAGCCCACCGGCGCGGAGGTTGCGACCAGCCCCCAGAACCCCAGTAGCACGGCGACGGTGGCGAAGGAGCCGCCGAACGCGACGAGGGCCACCGCGATGGCCACCATGGCCAGCGGAAAGGCGACCAGGACCCTGTAGAGGCCGTTGTCGAGGAACCCGCCGATCAGGCTCGTCCCGATGAAGCCGCAGACCCCCATCAGCAGCAGCAGGAGGGAAAGCAGCGAGACATCGACATGGGTCACCGTCTCCAGGAAAGGCCGGAGATAGGTGAAGAGCGAGAACTGACCCATGAAGAACAGGCTGACCGCCAGCATGCCGAGCGCGACGACGGGCTGGCCGAGCAGCTTGAAGACGTCGCCCGCGCGCGACCGAGCCTCCGCCTGCATCGGGGGCAGGCTCGCGAACTGCCAGGCGAAGGCGAGGGCAGCCAGGGGGACGGTGCAGAAGAACGCCGCGCGCCAACCGAAGAGGTCCCCCAGGAGGCTGCCCAGAGGCGCCGCGACGACCATCGCCAGCGCGTTGCCGCCGTTCAGGATGGCGAGCGCCCGCGGCACGGCCTCGTCCGGCACCAGACGCATGGCGGTCGCCGCGGACATGGACCAGAAGCCGCCGATCGCAACGCCGATCAGCGCCCTGCCGACCATGAAGACCAGGTAGTTCGGCGCGAGCGACACGACCGTCCCGGAGACGACCATCAGCGCGGTCAGCCCCAACAGGAGGACTTTGCGGTCGAGCTTTCCCGCCAGGGAGGAGATGAGAAGGCTGGCCAGGACGGCGAACAGTCCGGAGATGGAAACGGCCTGCCCGGCCTGGCCCTCGGTGATCCGGAGATCGACGGCGACGGGGGTCAGCAGGCTGACCGGCATGAACTCCGACGCCACCAGGGCGAAGGCCGCCAGCGACAGCGCCAGGACCGCGCCCCAGGCTGCCGGGCGCGCGGCGGCATCCTCGGTGGCCGAGGGAGTTTGAACCAGCATTGGTATTACCTTGTGTTGTCACGACGGCTCGCGCCGCGCCCTCACCGGGCGCGGCGGGCGCCCTGGTCGGGCGTGGCCGCATTCATCCCGCCCGCGCTGTTGAACCCGAAGGCTCGCCCCACCGACGACAGCCGAAAGGCTCAAGCCATGCAGATAGTAGTCCCAAAACATCATGCGTTCATCCGGCCAGAACGGCATGAGGTTATGAGTTTGCCTCATAAATAGGATGCCTGCCCTGCGGATCCGGTTAATGGCAGCCGCCGGGAATTGTTGAAAAATCCTCATAAGCGCATGCCGATCTTCCCGCATTTAGCGCAGGGCCTCCCGAGCCCACCTTTAAGGACAAAGCCGCGACACTGGATCGTAACGCGTGGTGGGTTCGGCTTGGCCGGTGCCGCCAGTTCGACCGAGCAGCGGGAGGCACAAGGTCGGCCCTGGGGCCGTGCGATGCACGCCCTCCTCGAGCGGGCCGCGCCAGAACCATCGAGAGGCACAGAGATGAGCACCGAGAACAAGCCCGAGAGCGAGACGCCCAGCCCGGCCCACGACGTCGCACGACGCGATGTCCTGATGCTAGCGGGCGTGGGTGCGGCGGCCTTCGGCGTGATGTCGGCCGGGGCCGCGCCATCGGCGCGCGCCCAGGACATGGCGAACGGTGCGGACAATTTCTACAAGAGCGGGAACGTCGTCGCGCGGCCGGTCACCTTCCCGACCCAGTACAAGACCAGCGTCGCGGCGAACCTGTTCGTTCCCCGGAACCTCGCCCGGACCGCCAGGCGTCCGGCGATCATTGTCGGGCACCCCATGGGCGCCGTGAAGGAGCAGAGCGCGAACCTCTACGCGCAGAAGATGGCCGACCGCGGCTACGTCACCGTGTCCCTGGACCTACCCTTCTGGGGCGGGAGCGAGGGCCAGCCCCGCAACGCGGTCTCCCCGGACTTCTACGCCGAGGCGTTCAGCGCCGCGGTGGACTTCCTCGGTGCGCAGCCGCAGGTGGACCGGGAGCGCATCGGCGTCGTTGGCATTTGCGGCAGCGGCAGCTTCGTCATCAGCGCGGCCAAGATCGACCCGCGCATGAAGGCGGTCGCGACGGTCAGCATGTACGACATGGGTGCCGCCAACCGCCAGGGCCTCAAGAAGGGTGTCAGCGTCGAGCAGCGGAAGCAGCTCATTGGGGCGGCGGCGCGGCAGCGCTGGGTCGAGGCCGCGGGTGGCGAGATCCAGTACACCAGCGGCACCGTCCACGAGCTGACCGCCAACTCGACTCCCATTGAGCGCGAGTTCTACGACTTCTACCGCACGCCACGGGGCGAGTTCACCCCGGCGGGCGGGTCGCCGCGCCTGACGACGCACCCGACGCTCACCAGCAACGTCAAGTTCATGAACTTCTACCCGTTCTCCGACATCGAGACGATCTCCCCCCGCCCGATACTCTTCATCACGGGCGACGCCGCGCATTCCAGGGAGTTCAGCGAGGACGCTTTCCGCCTCGCGGCGGAGCCGAAGGAGCTGGTCATCGTCCTGGGCGCCGGGCATGTCGACCTCTACGACCGCGTGAACCTGATCCCCTGGGACAAGCTCGAAGCCTTTTTCGGGCAGCACCTCGGCGCCTAGGCTGACCCGCCAACTCGGCCGGGAGGCCGGGCGACAGGCGGTTCCCCACCGAGGGCCGACGGACCGCGGGGCGTCAGGTGATGGAGGGGCTGATCCCTTCCGTCCGCCTGCGGACGGAGCGTGCGAGACGCCCGCCCGGAGACGCAACGGGGTCCGTCACCCACGGTGCCGCAGGGCGTCCACCAGGGCAACGAAGGCGGGGGAGGACTGGCGGCGGCTCGGGTAATAGAGGTGGTAGCCATCCCAAGGGGGCGACCACTCCTGCAGCACCCGCACGAGGCGCCCCTGCTGGACGTGGGGGAGGATGATCTCCTCGGGGATGTAGGCGAGGCCGAAGCCGTCCAGCGTCGCGTCTAGCGAGTCGAAGATGTTGTTGAAGGTGAGTTGGCCATCGACGCGCACCTTGAACTCGCGCCCGTTCTCCTCGAACTCCCAGGCGTAAAGGCCGCCCGCGCTCGGCAGGCGGAAGTTGATGCAGGTGTGGTTCACCAGTTCCTTGGGATGCACGGGTTTGGCGCGGCCCTCGAAGTAGGATGGGGCGCCGACCACGGCGAGGCAGAAATCGGGCCCGATCCTCGCCGAGATCATGTCCTTGGCGAGGTGCTCCCCCATCCGGACCCCGGCATCGAAGCGATCCGCGACGATGTCGGTGAGGCCGTTGTCGAGGATGAGCTCGACCTTGATGTCGGGGTATTGCGGCAGGAACCTCCTGAGCTTGGGCCAGATAACATACTTGATCGCGTAGTCGGCTGCGGAGATGCGGATGGTACCGGCGGGCTTGTCTCGGAGCTCGCCGAGCGCCTCGACCTGAGCCTCGATCTCCTCGAGCTGCGCTCCGATCCCCTGGAGCAGCCGTTCTCCCGCCTCACTGAGGGAGACTGCGCGCGTGGTCCGGGCCAGGAGTCTCACGCCGAGCCTCGCCTCGAGAAGCCGCATGGTGTGGCTCAGGGCGGACTGCGAAACGCCGAGCTGGACCGCCGCCTTCGTGAAGCTCCGTTCCCGGGCGACCGCCACGAAAGCCACGAGGTCGCTGATGTTCTCTCGGAGCATGTGGGCTTCCTGGTCGGGCTGTCATGTCAGAGTAGCCGATGAGTTGCTTCGCGGACAGTTGAAGGGTCCGGTGGGCTCCCGATGGACTGTCCCGAGCCTTCGGCGAGACCGGAATGGTTTTCGCGCTTGCCACAACAAGCGGGGGCTCAAGCAGAGCGGACAGCACAGTCCGGATTTACAACGTCCACGTGATGCTGGCGTCCCAGGATGGGCGGCCGGATCCGCCCGATCACGGAATAGCCGCTATGGGAAAGGTGGGCTCAGCAGTCTAACGACTGATACCAACCGCCTTGGTGAATGACCGGTTCCGACCCAAACCGGACTGTCCCAGAGGTGATGCAAGCGGCAGGGACTGGCCGATAACGGAATGACCGCTCCTGGGCCACTGACTGTTGATTGCCACTGAGCCTTGACCCGGGGTTGCCACGAGGATCTGACCCGGGTTGTGGATGTATGCGGGGTTTTCGGATCCCGTCAGTTTGGCTGTGACTTCCTTTCACGCTGGGTTTGGGTGGCGGAGCTGTTCCTGAAGCGGAAGCTGTCGTTTCCGGTCTCCAGGATGTGACAGTGGTGGGTGAGCCGGTCGAGGAGAGCGGTGGTCATTTTGGCATCTCCGAAGATCGCCGCCCACTCACTGAAGCTGAGATTGGTGGTGATGATAACGCTGGTCTGCTCGTAGAGCTTGCTACACCGGCCATCAAACTGATCAGTCCGCTTCCGCAGACCTCGAACGGGTCCGGGTTACTGCTGCGCATCATCCTTTGGCTGGTCAGCTGGTCACGGT
>JBHTFH010000074.1:0-16370 GCA_042666135.1 Roseomonas sp. GCM10028921
GCGTTCCGCGTGCAGGATCTCGAGGATCTTGGCGCGCCCGGTTCCGAGCGCCTCTCCCACCAACCGGCAGGCCTCGGCCAGGATCTTGTCCAGGTCTTGGGAGCCATTGGCCAGTGCACCGAAGTCCGCGAGAACCTGCTGCCGCTTCAATATCCGCTCGAGGTCGGGCATCGCGGTTCCTGCTGCTGGCACCCCTGGCCCACCGGGAGGGACGATGCCTCTACGGCCTGTTACAACTCTTTATGTCAGGACCAACGCTGAGAGGGGCCGAGCGGCTGCCTGGGTCACACCGGAGTAGTACCCGGTGGTCAAATGAGACGCGATGACTGGCAGCTTTCCGCCGTCAGTGGCCCAGGAGCGGTCATTCCGTTATCGGCCAGATCCCGCCACCGCGGTCGGTAAGTGCTGAACGCCAGTAATGTCGAAGGGTGGCTATACTGGGCGGGGCATCAGGACCGCGCGAACCATGAACGACGACTACATGAGGACCCAGGGCGAGGCGCTCGCCCAGCACCTTCGGCTCACGGACGGTAAGTCCGGCTACGTTGAGGCCACCGCTGACGGCTTCCAGGTCTTCGTCCGCAAGAAGTGGGCGGGCAAGCAGATCACCTCCTGGGACGGCATGCCGGTCGAGTGGCACGAGAATGTCGGTACCCACAAGGCGGCTAACCGCTGATCCAGAGGCACTCCGCCCCGGCATTGGGACGCGGCGTGCCATCCCCCGTTGCCTGGGACGGGGCCACAGCAGTGCGCCTGCGTGAGGTCCTCTTCGGGACCCTCGCACCCGCCCCCCACGCCGATCAGTGCAAGCCTGTACATCAGGCTTCGTGGCCTCTCTGGCCGGGCACTCGGGCACGATAACCCCCTATTGACGTGCCTGGAGGGTCTCCAACCAGTCATCCTGGCAGGCCTGCCGCTCTCAGAGCCTCGATGAGGCGCCTTCGAAGCTCCTGGTTGCGCAGAGGAGGGATGACAGCCTCAAGGGTACGGCTCTGCGGTGCTACGCTCTGGACGGTTGTCACAGCATCACGGGCCTCGCCCTCGCGACCGGACAGCATGAGCGCACCGATCAAGGTGCGATGTCCCGAGAGCCAAGCCGGCGTGTGCCGAATGGAGCGCTCGGACCATTGAATAGCGGCCTCGAAATTGCCCGCGATCAGATGTGCGAGCGCAGTGCCCGAGAGTATGTAGGCCATCTCGGGGTCGAGCGGGCTGAGGCGCATTGCTCGCTCGAATAGCTGAATGGCGGTCGCTGGCTGGCAGGCATAGATGTAGACCCAGGCACAGCTCAGCAGGACCTGGGCCGAATTTTGGGTCAGCGCGAGGGCCCGTTCGGCCGTTGCGAGCCCCGCATCGTAGTCGCGAGCGAGATAGGCGATGGCGAGTGCCACGAGCCTCAAGGTCGCGGGGTCATCCTGAGCTGTGGTGAGAACCTCCCGCGCCCATTGAATGCCTTCGCTCCACTCCTCAGGCTCCGACCAGCCCTGCGACTTTCTGATGACGTGATGAGCAGCAGCGGCAGCCTTGGCTAAGGAGAAATGGGGGTCGAGAGCGATGGCTTGGCGAAGGAACGCGAGCGCTGTGTCATTCCCGGAGCGCGTGAACTGGTAGAAGTGCGATAAAGCGCGAAGGTAGAGGTCGTAGGCATCCAGGCTCTCGGTGGGTTTCCTTGCTGAACGCTGCATCTCGGCCGCTCGCAGGTTCGGTTCTATTGCGCCGGCGACAGCCTCGGCCACCCGGTCCTGCAACTCGAAGATGTCCTCGAGTGAACCGTCAAAGCGCTCCGCCCAAACTTGGTGCCCCATCTTGGTTTCAGAAAGCTGGACCGTGATACGCACGCGTCCACCCGCCTTGCGGACGCTGCCCTCGAGCACGTAGCGGACGCCGAGTTCCTTACCGATCTGGCGCATGTCGGCAGCCTTGCCCTTGTAGGTGAAGGCCGAGTTGCGGGCGATGACGAAGAACCAGCGGCAGCGGGAGACGGCAGTCGTCAGCTCCTCAGTCATGCCGTCGGCGAAGTATTCCTGCTCTGGGTCGCCGCTCAAATTGGCGAAAGGAAGCACGACGAGAGAGGGCACGTCTGGCAGGGCAAGGCCCACGCGCCCGGCATTGTCCTCAGGCACTGGGTCCAGAATGACGTGATTGCTGATCCCAGCCGCCTCCGCCGTGGCTGTGCCGTCGTGCCTTACCTCAACTTCGAGGAGGTACCCGCGCCGGGGCACGGTCCTGAGGATCCGCTGCCCCTCGTCGCCGAGCGCGCGCCGGACCTCGGTGATGCAATGGGTGATGCTGTCGTCCGTGACGACGACCTCCGGCCAGACCGCCTCCATCAGCTCTTCGCGGGAGACCAGCCGGCCGGGGTGCTCGAGCAGGTGCCGTAGGACGTCGAAGGACTTCGGGCGGAGCAGGAGCGCGCCTCCGTCCGGCCCGTGGAGGCAACCGCGGGCCAGGTCCAGCCGGAAGCCCGCAAAGAGGAGAACGGATCCCTGCGCGTCCTGCATCGGGCCGGACCTTCCTTGCCTGCCGCACCGAGCGGCCGCTCTTCTGGGGAACTATAACCGAAGTTGCACCAACGTTTCGGGAGAGTTTCAGCCCTCCTTCGGGACTGTCCACGGCCCCCCAGGGTAGGTCTGGGCCACGGGACGACGCGGCCGGACACCCCAGGACAGGCCAGGGGTCAGCCGATCGGGCCCGAGAGGGAAGCTCCGATGCGCATCACCGCCGACGCCCTGCTGACCGACACCTCCGCCCCGCTCGGGGCGAGGCTGGGCCGGGCTCGCGCCGGTCTTCCGCTCGCGAGCTGGCTCGCCGCCTGGCTCCGTTCGAAACTGCCGGCTGGCCGGTCAACCCTCTCCGATTTGCCCCTCGCTCGACTGAACGAGGGCATGCTCCAGGACATCGGCCTACGAGCCGACCAGCTTTCAGCGCCGAGGCCTGACCCTGTGCTCCTCATAATGCGCGCCGGCGGCGGCGTGCCGCTCTAGGCGCTGGGCTAACTCTGGCGCAGGCAGCGAAGGGGCTGCGATGCATGGCGGCGATGAGGGCAACACCCTGGTGGCTGTGCAGGTGAACGGCACGAGAATGTCGGTACCCACAAAGCGGTCAACCGCTGACCCAGAGGCACTCCGCCTCGGCATTAGGACGCGGCGTGTCATGCTCCCGTTGTCTGGGATAGCGGCACAGCAGTGCGCCTGCGTGAGGTCCTCTTCGGAACCCTCGCACCCGACCCCCAGGCCGATCAGTGGAAGCCTGTAAATCAGGCCTCATGGCCTCTCTGGCCAGCCACTTAGGCACGATAAGTCTCTATTATCGTGCCTAAGGGGGAGAGAATGGCTGATTGCCATGAGGATGCACCTCCTGGCTTGTATCTCGGATCGAACAATTCCTTGACCGGGGGAGAGTGCACGTCCTACCTGTGCGGTATGCGCATATACGTGCGCTACAGGCACAGGTATTCCATATGGCCCCCTTGGATCTCTCGGTTGATGTGCTCGTCTGCGGCGGCGGCATGGCCGGCACGGTGGCGGCCATTGCCGCTGCCCGGACCGGAGCCGATGTCCTCCTCGTCGAGCGCTGGGGCTTTCTCGGCGGCAGCGCCACAGCGGCCGCCGTCGGTCAGTTTGTGGGCTGGGAAACCGAGACGGGCCGGCAAGTGATCCAGGGCCTCGCCGAGGAGATCGTCGGGCGCCTCGAGCGTCACGGCGGTTCGGGCGGCCATACCCGCTTCACCATGTCCACCGGCCACCAGATGGACCAAGTCTCCTATGATCCGGAGCGGCTGAAGCTCGTCCTGGACGAGATGGTGGCTGAGGCCGGCGTGCGCCTCCTTTTCCACGCCACAATCCTCGACGCGGTCCGGCAGGGTGCCGCCATCGCGACGGTGACGGTGCTGACGAAGGCGGGGCCGATTGCCATCCGGCCGCGCCTCGTGATCGACGCCTCTGGCGACCTCGACCTGATGGCCCGCGCCGATGCTGAGTTCCTGCCGCTGGAGCCGGACGAGGCCCCACAGCCTGCGACGATGATGTTCCGCTTCGGCCCGATTGACTTCGACGTCTTCGGCGCGCTGTCGAAGGAGGAATTGGGCTCGCTCTGCCGGCGGGGGGTTGAGAGCGGCGCTCTCGCGCGCGCCGCCCTGCACCAGAGCCGCATTCCCAGCACCAACGATGGCTGGTTCAACATCAGCCGGGTGAGCCTCGATGCGACCGACCCCTTTGCGCTCTCAAGAGGGGAGGTGGAAGGACGCCGGCAAGCCTTCGCCGCGGCCGACTTTCTTACAGCCCAGGTGCCGGGGTGCGAGCGGGGACGCCTCGTCGCACTCGCCGCGCAGCTCGGCATCCGCGAATCACGTCGGGTCCGCGGCGACCACGTGCTGACCCCGGACGACCTCCGGGCCGAGCAGCGCTTCTCCGACGCGATCGCGGTCGGCGCCTATCCGATGGACATCCACCCGGCGAAGGGTGCGGGGCTGCACTTCGAAACGCTCGGCGGCGACCGGAGCTACGAGATCCCCTACCGCTGCCTCACCCCCGTCGGGCTCGACAACGCCCTCATCGCTGGGCGCGGCATCTCTGCCAGCCACGGCGCCCATGCCTCAACCCGGGTCATGCCGACAACGATGGCGATCGGCCAGGCGGCCGGTACCGCCGCCGCGCTTGCTTGCAATGGGAATGGCGGTACCCGGCAGGTGGACACCGCGACCCTGCGCGAGCGGCTCCAGCGTGACGGCGCCTACCTGCCAGCCTGAGGCCGGGCTTCAATCCCCTGGAGGAAACGATGACCATTCTCACCACTCTCGCCCTTGGGCGTCGATCACTCCTGTCCGCTGGGGCCGGCCTCATCGCGGCCACCCCGGCCGCCCGTGCACAGTCGGGCGCAGCTTGGCCGACCCGCCCCGTGAAGATCATCGTGCCTTTTGCGCCTGGTGGTCCCGCTGATGGCTTGGCCCGCATGCTCGGGGAGCAGGTGCTCGGGCCGAAGCTGGGCCAGCCTGTTGTGGTGGAGAACCGGGCCGGCGCCGGCGGCGTCATCGGCGTGGCCGCGGCAGCCGCAGCCACTGACGGCCACACCCTTCTCTTCGGCAGCATCAGCATGACCATTGTGCCTCACCTTCAGGCACAGCCCGCGGGCTACGACGTGGTGCGGGACTTCAGGCCGCTCGCCCAGATCGCCTCGACGCCCTTCCTCCTCGTCGTGCCGGCATCCTCGCGGTTCCAGGACGTGGCGGCGTTGGTCGCGGCGGCGAAGGCGCAGCCGAAGGGCTTGTCGGCGGCCAACTCCGGCTATGGCACGCTGTCCCACATGACGGCGGAGCTGTTCAACCGAGGCGCGGGGGTGGAGCTGGAACCGGTCGTCTATCGGGGTGAGGGTGTGCTGATGCCCGACCTGCTGGGTGGCCAGGTCGATCTCGGCTTCCTCACGCTCTCCTCCATGCCGCCTCATCTGCGCGCCGGTACGGTGCGGGCACTGGCGGTGGCTGGTGAGGCACGGCTGCCGGAACTGCCAGATGTGCCGACCCTGGCTGAAGCGGGCTTTCCGGGGATCGAGGTTGATGGCTGGCAGGCGATGTTCGCGCCCCGCAGCGTGCCCCAGGCCGCGGTCGAACGCCTCTCGGCCATCCTCGCCGAGGCGATGGCCGACCCTGCGATTCGCGCCCGCATCACCACCTTCGGTGCCGTGCCGGCCACGCACTCGAACGCTGACTTCTCGGCGATGGTGCCGGCGGAGTTCCGCCGCTGGGGCGACCTCGTGAAGGAGCGGAACATCCGTGTCGATTGAGATCATCGACAATGAGGCGAGAGAGGACGGCGCGAGCGACGGCATCCGCAGCCGGACCTTCGTCACCGCCTTCGCTCGGGGGCTGGACGTCATCCTCGCCTTCGGCGCCGGCGCGGGGCGCCTGACCCTCTCCGAGGTTGCGGCCCGCACCGGCGTAGACCGTGCCGTCGCGAGGCGCTCGCTCATGACCCTCGTCGAGCTGGGCTTCGCCGAGAGCGATGGCCGACGCTTCTCCCTCACGCCGCAGGTGCTCCGCCTCGCGCAGGCTTATCTCGGCGGCGCAGGTCTCGACCGCCGCATGCAGCCCGCGCTGGACGCGCTCGCGAACCGCATCGGCGAGAGTGTCTCATTGAGCGTGCTGGCCTGGCCCGACATCGTGAACGTCGCCCGCGCCGAAGCGGCGGACCGGCCCTTCCGCCACGCGCTGACCGTTTCCAGCCGGATACCGGCGCATGCCACCGCGTCCGGCCGTGTCTTGGTGACGGCGCTCTCCCCTGAAGCGCTCCGGACCGTTCTGAAATCGCCCCTCACGCGCTACACGCCCCGGACGGTGGTGGACTCCGCGGCGCTGCTCCGTGCCGTGGCGGAGTGCCGTGAGGTCGGCTTCGCCGTGCTCGACGGCGAGTTGGAGGAGGGGTTCGTCTCGGCAGCCGTGCCAGTGACGGACTCCGCCGGCCGCCTCGTCGCAGCGCTGGCGACCAGCAGCCACGTTGGCCGTCGCGATGCGGCCGCCCTGCGGAACGACGTTGTTCCACTGATGAAGGCTGCGGCGCGCGAGATGACGGTGCTGTTAGTCTGACCTACTTGTCCGTCCCACTGCTTCTGGGAACCCAGATCAGGCGCTGGGTTCACCCGTCCTGTTTCAGTCAGCCACATGGCCCCTTTGCTTGGTTCAGCAGGACCCTGGCCCGTCCCAGGTGACACGCAGATCCTCCCGTGAGGCCTGTCGTGCCGCCGACGGATTCGCCAGTTGGTCGCGTCGCAGGCTCTGCAGGAGCCGCCATTGGCTGGCCTCCACCGTCAGACCGGACAGGGCACGCAGGCAGATCTCGACCACTGGGGGAAGCCCGGAGGGTTCGGTCGCGTCGAGGAAGAGCAGGCTCTCCGCCCTTGGCGCTGGAGCGTTGGGGAACACCGGGTAAGCCCGCCCGACCGCGCTCGCTGCCCCGAGGACCACGCCGAGGATCCGCCCTGCGACGATGGCCTGCTTCAGCACAGGGCCGAGGAGCGGCAGCACGGCCTCGCCCTCCGCGCCGATGCGGAGCGTGGCTGCCGCGCCTCCCTGGCCGAAGCGGCGCGCGTGCAGGGTGCGACAGGGCAGGCGACGGAAGCCCGTTAGCGCCGGGCGCATCCGCCGCGACCACGCCGTCGGCTCCTGCATCAGCGCCGCGTACTCGGCCGTCTCCAGCGCCTCCAACCCATCCAACTCGTAAAAGGTGAAGTAGTCCGCTCCCTCCTCCGCCCGGTAGCGGTGCACGGATCGGAAGCCCGGGGCGCCGATCCGCTCCGGCGTGTGTTCGATCGAGTGCCACGCCTCGTACTCGGCGCGGCGCTCCGGCACGACGCCGTTCCACAGTGCCAGGAAGGCCGGGGGCGTCATGGCAGCAGGACCACCTTCGACGCTGTCCGTTCGTGGGACAGCGCGAAGCCCTGCAGCGCTTCCGATAGCGGCAGGCGGTGGCTGATCATCCGCCGCACCATCGCCTCGTTACGCGACACGAAGGCCAGCACCCGCGACCAGTCCGCGATCGGCGCGCGATACGCCCCGTGAATGCTCTGCTCCATCCGGACCAGCCGGGTGAGGTCCAGCGGGGCGGGCCTGGCATGGATACCGGCCACTACAAAGCGTCCACCCTTTCGCATTTGCCGAATTCCCGTCTCGACCGCGGCAGCGACGCCAGCGGCCTCGATCACCACGTCGAAGGGCGCGGTCTGGCCCGCCGATGCCAGGGCCGAAGGGAGGTCGGTTCCGGCAAGGTCGAGCGTCGCGACGCCGCACACGGCCCGGGCGGCGGCGAGGCGCGGAGCATCATCCTGCCCGACGAGGACCACCTCCGCCCCTGCTGCAGCGGCGAACATCGCGATGCCCAGGCCGATCGGCCCAGGACCCAGCACCAGCACACGCTGGCCCGGCTTGACCCGCGAGAGGTCCACCGCGTGCATCGAGACGCTCAGCGGCTCGGTCATCGCGGCGAGTTCGGGGTCCATGCCGCCCGGCACGGCGACGCAGTTGAGGGCGGGCACCCGCACGAGGGAGGTGAAGGCACCGTCCCGACCGATGCCGATGCCGAGGCGGTTGGTGCAGGCATCCGGGTCGCCGGCGGTGCAGGCGACGCAGCGGCCGCAGACGGTTGAAGGTCTTACCGTGACGCGCTGGCCCTCCGACACACCGCGCGCGCCTTCACCCAACGCGACGATGCGACCGGCGAACTCGTGCCCGATGGTGACGGGCATGGCGGCGGTCATGGACTCGTAGCCGGCGGTCCAGTCGGCGATGTGGACGTCCGTGCCGCAGATGCCGGCGGCCTCCACCGCCACCAGCACCTCCCCGGCTTGTGGAGAGGGTTCCGGGACATCTGCCAAGTCGAGGCCAGGGGCGGGCGCGTTCTTACGCAGGGCGAGCATGTTCGGGGTTCCTCCGTCTGGCGCCTATTCCATCCGCACCTTGGCGTCGGTGATGACCTTCGCCCAAAGCTCGGCCTCGGCAGTCATGAAGCTGGCCAGCTCGGCCGGGGTACCGCCCGTGGGGACCGCACCAAGGTCCCCGAGGCGCTCGCGGACCGCCTCGTCCCTGGTCGCCTCGTTGAACACCCGGTTTAGCGCCTCGATCACCGATGCGGGCGTGCCGCGCGGCACAGCCACCGCTACCCAGGCCGAGACGTCGTAGCCGGGGAAGCCCTGCTCGGCCACGGTCGGCACCTCAGGGACGATAGGTACGCGCTGCGCCGTGGTAACGGCCAAGGCACGCAGCGTGCCGTTCTGGATCTGCCCCGCAGCAGAGGCGAGGGTGCAGAACATCACGTTCAGCGCGCCGCTCATTGTGTCGGTCAGAGCGGGTGCCTCGCCCCGATAGGGCACGTGCTGGGTTTCGATGCCGGTGCGCAGCCCAAACAGCTCACCGGCCAGGTGTGCAACCGTGCCAGACCCTCCCGAGCCGAAGCTCAGCGGCTGGCGCGACCGGCGGGTCGCCTCTGCCAGATCGCCCATCGTCCGCACGGGTGAGGCGGGACGGGTGACCACGACGAAGGGCAGCTTCGTGATGAGCGCGACCGGGGCGAGGTCGGTCTTCCATTCATAAGGGATGTTGTTGCGGAAGGCCGGATTGATCACCGTCGTCGTCGGCACCGCGAGGACCGTGTAGCCATCCGGCTGAGCGCGCGTGACCGCCTGGGTAGCGGGGATGGTGCTGCCGCCGCCGCGGTTCTCGACGACGAAGCGGCGACCGAGTGCGGTGCCCGCGCGCTCGGCGATGGCACGGGTCGCGACGTCGACGCCGCCTCCGGCCGCGAACGGCACGATGATTGTGGGCGAGCGGGCCGGCCAGACCTGTGCCGAAGCCTCACTGGCGAGCAAGGTGGACAGGCCCGTACCGAACACCAGCCCGAGGGCGGCACGACGGGGGATTTGGGGCGACGTGAGCATGGGCGTGTTCCTCGGTGACCTTGGCGGTGCGGCCGGTTGGCGCGTCTCGCGCCGCCATAGGCTCCACCGACGATCCCAGCCGCAACGAACAAGGCTGCCGGAGGTTATAGCTTCAGGGTATATCCGCCCCGAACCCGACCCGCGCCACGCCTGTGGCCAGCGCCTTCTCGAACGGGCCGACGAAGCGGCCCTGCACCCGGTCGAGCACGCGGTGGACATAGACCTCGAACCGCCTCGTGCCGGTGGTGGGCAGAACCACGACCCCTTCGCGGCGCACGGCCATGGCGCTGAAGGCGTCGACGAGGGCGACTGCGACCCCGGTCTCCGCCAAGGCGGCGGCGGATTCTGCGAAGCGCACGAGGTGGGTCCGGCCGGGCGCCGCGCCGCTCCCCGCTAGAAAGGCGTTCACCGCCTGCCCATGGACGGCCTCAGCCTCGAATGCGGCGAGCGGCAGGCCCCGGAGATCCTCCGGCCGCACGACGGGCCGCGCCGCCAGGGGCCAATTCCGCGGCACGATGGCGACAAGCCGGCCGGTTCCTACCCGCACGCTATGAACCCCGGCCCGCAGAATGGGGAACAGCGTCACCGCGACTTCGCCCCCTTCCTCCGTCAGGTAGGACACCACTTGGCTTACCGAGAGCACATCCAGTTGCAGGGACAGGTCGGGATGGGCCGCCGCAAGTTCGGCTAGGGCTCGCGGCACGAGGAGCCGCCCGACGCTGGGCGATGCCCCGACCACGAAGCGGCTGTCGCCCGTCCGAGCCGAGCGCGCCGCCCGGTCCACGGCCAAGCGCAATGCGTCATAGGCGCGGTCGATCTCGTGGAGGATGCGGCGTGCCTCGGCGGTCGGGGTCAGCCGGCCGGCGCTGCGGTCGAACAGGACCACGCCGACCACGTCTTCCACGCGCCGGACGATGCGCGTCACAGTAGGCTGGGCGATGCCGAGTTCGCGGGCCGCTCCGACAAGGGTGCCGGCGCGCAGCACGGCGCGGAACACCTCGATCTGTCGAAGCGTCAGCACGGGGCAGCGCGCCCTTTCATCGTGAACCTGGCCCCACCGGCTAGGCGGAAGCTGCAACGACGCCAGCCCATCCCTGGTACCCAGTGAAGCCGATCGCAGGCCGGTGCCGGAAAGCTGCCTGACATACAGCGCGTCGCCACGGTCCAAGGCGGCGCCGCGTGCTCGTGCTTGGCCCCTCTACCATCTTCTGTCCCATTATGATCTTCCGGCATCGGCGCGGCTCCGGAGCGCCTCCGCCGCGCGGGAGAGCGCGGTGGCGATCCGCTCCTCCGCTTCCTTCGAGAAGCGGACCGCGGGCAGGGCGACGTTGAAGGCGCCGAGCACGCCGCCCCCGGCCGTCACCGCGCGGGCCATGCCGATGATGCCGGGGTGCCGTTCCTCGATGGACTTGGCGAGGCCGGTCTGACGCACGGCCCCAATCTGCGCCTGCAATGCCTTCGCATCCGTGACCGTCTGGGGAGTGAAGGCAGAGTAGTCCAACCCGTCGAGGAGCGCCGTCGCCTGTTCAGGCGCCAAAGCCGCCAGGATTGCCTTGCCGGAGGACGTGGCGTGCAACGGCAGGAACTGCCCCATGCGGTAGGCGTAGGTCAGCGGGTGATGCGCATTGACGGCCAGGAGGACCCGGCCCGCTGCCCCCTCCGGCACCACGAACCCGGCGCTCTCATCCACCGCTTCGGAGAGATGGCGCACGATTGGGCGTGCGAGGCGCGCGAGGTCGGGGCCGGGCGCCGGCGGGGCGGAGAGGGCCACGACCGCGGGCCCAGTGCGCCAGCCACGGCCCTCGGCGGCGACGTAGTCCCGCTCGGCGAGGGTGCGGAGGAGGAGGGTGAGGCTGCTCTTTGGGACATCCAACGCCGCCGCCAGCTCGGCATGGGTCATGGCCCGCCCCGCACGTGCGAGCAGGGCGAGCAGGTCCAGCGCCCGCAGGGCGGACGGGACAGATGCTTGGGCTGCGGGGGGCGTTGAGCGGTTCATAACCGGAGTTTGTTCAACAGGCTGAACACAAGCAAGGCAAGGTGGCGAGAAACGAGCGGAAAATGTTGACCAGCATCATAGAAGTCGTCAGAAGCCGCCGCGTTCAGCCCAATGAATATAGATCAGCGAGGTGGTATATGCCGCCTGAGGGACGTCCATGAACCGCCGCCACCTCCTGCCGCTCCTGGCCCTTCCCCTCCTCGCTGGCGCGACCCGGCGGGCGTCGGCGCAGGAGGCCTTCCCGGCGAACCGACCCGTTCGCCTCGTGGTTGGCTTCGCGGCCGGCGGCCCGGCTGACACCCTGGGCCGTCTGCTCACCAACCCGCTCTCCGCAGCCCTCGATGTCCCAGTGGTTGTCGAGAACCGCGGCGGTGCAGGTGGCACCCTAGCGGCGGCCACGGTCGCGCGCGCCCCGGCGGACGGCCACACCCTGCTCTTCGTCAGCAGCGGCCACGCGGGCACCTCCGCGCTCTACAACAACCTGCCCTACAACCCGGACGCGGACTTCGCGCCGGTCGCCTCTTTGGCGGCCACGCCGAATGTCATCCTCGTCCGCGCGGATTCGCGCTACCGCACTATCGCGGACCTCGTAGCCGAGAGCCTCACCCGGCGCGGCGGGTTGAACTTCGGGGCGGGTGGCAGCGGCGCCACCCTCACCGCCATGTCCGCCGTCCTGTTCCAGCGCGCGACGGGCATTCAGGCGGAAGCGGTGAATTACCCCGGCTCCGCGCCGAGCCAGACTGCCTTGCTTGGCGGGCAGCTCGACTTCCTCGTGGATACACTCTCCTCCGCTACCGCTCAGATTGAGGGCGGGCGGATGCGGGCGCTGGCCGTCACCTCTGCCCGCCGCTCGCCGCGCCTGCCCGAAGTGCCGACGCTGGCCGAGACGGTCGCGCCGGGCTTTGACGTCATCGGCTGGTTCGGCGTGATGGCGCCTGCGGCTACCCCGGCCCCGGTCATCGAGCGCCTGAACCGCGAGATGAACACTGCCCTCGCGAACCTGACCGTCGAGGCGCGCGTCCGCGACCTCGGCTTGGAGCGCCTCGGCGGCTCCCCGGCCGAGTTTGCTTCACTCGTGAGGAGCGAGACGGCACGCTGGGGAGGGCTGATCCGCGAACTCGGCCTGCGGCCGGATTGAGCGCCATGGGACGGGACCGACATGCTGACATCCTCGTCGTCGGCGGCGGGCTGGGCGGCATCGCTGCCACCCTCTCGGCGCTGGCGCTCGGCGCGCGCCGTGTGGTGCTGACGGAGGAGTTCCCCTGGCTGGGCGGCCAGCTGACCAGCCAGGGCGTGCCTCTGGACGAGGGCCCCTGGGTTGAGAGCGGCATCGGCTCCCGCTCCTACGCCGCGCTGCGCGAGGGCATCCGCAACCAGTACCGCCGCCGCTACCCGCTGGCGGAATTTCAGCGCCGCTCCGTGCCCTTCAACCCCGGCATGGGCAATATCGGCACCCTCTGCGCCGAGCCCGCGGTTGCGGTGCGAGTAATCGAGGAGATGCTCGGGCCGTGGCAGGGGACGGGACGCCTGACGATCCTGCGTCGCCACAAGCCCGTCGCCGCCCATGCGGGGGGTGACCACGTGCGCGCGATCATGCTGCGGGACCTGCTGACCGGCCAGGACGTAATGGTCGAGGCCGACCTGATCGTGGACGCGACGGAAACGGGCGAGTTGCTGCCGCTGGCCGGCGTGGAACACGTGCTGGGCGCGGAGAGCCGCGACGATACCGGAGAATTGCACGCCATCGAGGGCCCCGCGGATCCGCTGGACCAGCAGGCCCTGACCTGGTGCATGGCGCTCTCCCATCACCCCGGCGAGGACCACACGATTGCGCGCCCCGATGGCTATGAGGGCTTCCGCGACTTCCGCCCACCCTTCTGGCCCGGTCCGCTCTTCGACTGGACAGTCAGCAACCACGTCACGCATGAGCCACTGGAGCGGCCCCTCTTCGCCGGGGACAGCGATGCGCCAACGCTCTTCGACCTCTGGCACGCCCGCCGCGTCGCTTGGCGCCACGGCTTCGAGCCAGGGTTCTACGAGAGCGACATTACCATCGCGAACTGGCCGCAGATGGACTACTGGTGGCGACCCGCGGTCGGCGTGCCGGCAGAGGACGCGGCCCTGGCGCTGGACGAGTGCCGGCGCTGTACCCTTTCCTTCCTTCACTGGATGCAGACCGAGGCGCCGCGCCATGATGGTGGCGCCGGCTATCCGGGCCTGAAGCCCCGTGGCGACGTACTCGGTACATCAGACGGGCTGGCCCAGAACGTCTACTGGCGCGAGGGCTACCGCATCGTCCCGGAGCAGAAGCTCCTCGAGCAACATATCGGCGTCGCCGCGCGGCCCGGCGCCACGGCCGCGGAGTTCTTCCGCGATAGCATTGCCATCGGCGCCTATCGCATCGACCTGCACCCGAGCACTGTCGGTACGCGCGACACGGTGGACATCGACTGCTTTCCCTTCCAGATCCCGCTCGGCGCCCTGCTCCCGGTTCGGGTCGAGAACCTGCTGCCAGCCTGCAAGAACCTTGGCACCACCCGCATCACCAACGGCGCCGCCCGTGTCCACCAGAACGAGTGGAGCATCGGCGAGGCGAGCGGGGCACTGGCCGCCTTCGCGTTGGCGCGCGGTGTACCGCCCCGGGTGGTGCGAGCGCGGCCGGACCTGCTGGCGGAGTTCCAGACGGTGTTAGCCGGACTGGGCGCGCCGACAGCTTGGCCGACCTACGGCGCGCTCACCCCGCGCACCCGCACGGGCTACCGGCCGCCAATGTAAGGTGGGCAAGCAAGCGGCACCCGCGGCATCATCGGGCAATAGGGAGGCGGGGCGGCCCCCGTCACCCCCGGGCCTTGCGTCGATGAACCGGCGCTACCGCCCGGCGGGAGCGAGGCGTTCCAGCGGCTCGGCCAAGCCCTGCGCGGTGCCACCTCGCGCGGCACACCCGGCCTTACTGAGGCGGGCGCGGCAAAGCCGGCGCTACCGGCGCAGCATGCCGGAAGGAAGGATGAACGACATGACCCAACCCTGCGTTCTCGCGGTCGCCATCACGGGCTCGGTTCCCCGCAAGAGGGACAACCCCGCCGTGCCCACGACGCCGGAGGAGCAGGTGGAGAGCACACAGGCCGCCTACGAGGCCGGGGCCTCGCTCGTGCATCTCCACGTCCGCAACCCGGACGAGAGCCCCTCCTCCGATCCCGCGCTCTTCGCACGCGTGCAGGAGGGGGTGCGCAAGCACTGCCCGGGCATGATCGTCCAGTTCTCGACGGGCGGCCGGGGCCGGGATCCAGCGGCGCGAGGGAACGCGCTGGACCTGCGGCCGGACATGGCCTCGCTCTCTACGGGCTCCGTGAACTTTCCGACGATCGTCTACGAGAACCCGGCGGCGCTGGTGACGGATCTGGCCACGAAGATGGAGGCCCACGGCGTGCTGCCGGAGATCGAGGTGTTCGACCTCTCGCACATCCACGGTGCGAAGCGGCTCGTCGAGGCTGGGCTGATGAGCGATCGGCCGCACGTGCAGTTCGTGACGGGCGTAAAGAACGCGATGCCTGCCGAGGAACGGCTGCTGGACATCCTCCTGGCCGAGCTGAAGACCGTGCTGCCGCAGGCGACCTGGACGGCGGCCGGCATCGGACGGGAGCAGGCGCGCGTCATGCAATGGGTCCTGGAGCGCAGCGCGGACGGCGTGCGGACAGGGCTCGAGGACAACATCCGTGTCGGCAAGGACCGCCTGGCCGCGAGCAACGCGGAGCTCGTCGGCATCGCCGCGGAGATGATCCGGGCCGCGGGGCGCCGGCCGGCAACACCGGCGGAGGCGAGGGCGATGCTCGGCCTGCCCGCCGCCTGAGGGGAGGTCAGAGATGACCGAGAGGACGCCCGACGTGAACCACGCTTCCGAGTTCATCCCGCGCGACATGACGGCGCACCCGCCGTCGCTCACGCCGATTTACAAGACGAGCGTGTTCCGCTCGCAACGCTTCCCGCCGTTGTCGCTGCAAAACTCGCTCACTGAGGTGACGGGGCCGGTTTTTGGCCAGGACGAACTCGGCCCGCTCGACAACGACCTGTTCCGCAACTTCGCCAAGGACGGCGACCCGATCGGCGAGCGGATCATCGTCCACGGCCGTGTGCTGGACGGCAACGCTCGCCCGGTCCCGGGCGTGCTGGTGGAGTTCTGGCAGGCCAACGCCTCCGGGCGGTATCGCCATGTCAACGACCGCTACGAGGCGCCCATCGACCCGAACTTCGGCGGCTGCGGACGCTGCCTCACAGACGGCGAGGGCCGGTACCACTTCCGGACGGTCAAGCCCGGCCCCTACCCCTATCGCAACCGCGGCAACGACTGGCGGCCCGCCCATATCCACTTCTCGGTCTTCGGCACGGGCTTCGCGCAGCGCCTCATCAGCCAGATGTACTTCGAGGGCGACCCGCTGATCCCGCACGACAGCATTCTCGCCACGATCCCCGACTCCGCGGCGCGGGAACGCCTGGTGGCGAGGCTTGACCTCGGGGCGACCATCCCGCTGCACACCCTCGCCTATCGGTGGGACATTGTGCTGCGGGGCTCCCGCTCGACCTTGTTCGAGAACCGGCTGGAGGGAAATTAGGATGGTGCTGAGCCCCGAGACCCTGGGCTATCTGCCCGAGACGCCGTCCCAGACGGCAGGGCCGTACGTTCATATCGGCCTCATCCCGCGCCAGGCCGGCTTCGGAATCTTCGAGGCCGACCTTGGCACCGCGCTGGTGACGCCGGGGACCAAGGGCGAGCGGATCCGCGTGGAGGGCCGCATCTTCGACGGCACCGGCGCGCTCGTCCGCGATGCCATGGTCGAGGTCTGGCAGGCCAACGCCTCGGGCCGCTACGCCAGCCCGGCGGACCGGCAGGACGGCAAGGAGGCCGATCCGGGCTTCCGCGGCTGGGGCCGCACCGGCACCGATTTCGCGACGGGCGTGT
>JBHTFH010000075.1:0-15737 GCA_042666135.1 Roseomonas sp. GCM10028921
GGTGCCGCGGGCTCGCCTTGGCACGCGTCCCATACACCTGCTGGTGGACAGCACGGGACTGGGAGTATGTGGCCCGGGCGAGTGGCTCGTCGAGAAGAACGGAAGCAGGACGCGCCGGTCGTGGCGCAAGCTACACATCGGCGTGGACGCCGACACGGGGCGGATCGTCGCGTCCACCCTGACGATGAGCGACGTCGATGACGCCTCGCAGGTTGGCTCTTTGCTCGACCAGGTTGCGGACCCAATCGCCTCGTTCACGGTCGATGGCGCCTACGACCAGGACGGCGTCTACGGTGAGGTGGCGGCGCGGCACCCCGAAGCTCTCGAGATCGTCCCGCCCCGCTCCAGCACTGTGCCGAGCGCCACGGCCGAGACGGCGCCGACCCAGCGGGACCAACATCTTCGGACCATTGCCGAGCGTCGCCGCATGGGCTGTCAGAAGGCGTCTGGCTACAACTGGCGTGCCATGGTCGAGGCGGACACCGCGCGCTTCAAGCGCGTCGTCGGCGGTGGACTGCACTCGCGTACCGGCGGACGCCGCGCAACGGAGGTGGCCATCGCCGTTAACGCACTGAACCGCATGCTCGAGCTCGGACGCCCAGAATATATCCGCATCACGTGAATGCGGACTAGCCGATGGTGCTCCTCTGCCTCCAAGCTGGTCCATGCAACGCAGTCACGTCCCGCCACACGGTCCCTGGCGGCACTGTGGTCCCGGTAGGGCAGCTCTCTTTCCGATACGACCCCCTCACCATGCCTTCCGGATTGCAGGAGCCCCCGCGCGTGATGGCTCGGGACGGCAGGCTGTTCCGGATCGAGCGCGACCGGGTGGGCGAGCAGGCTGCCCTGGCCCGGCTCGGTGGGATCGACTTTGCCCGTGTCGGCGAGATGGCCCACGTCTACCTCGTCGGCCGACGCGGCGACGACTTCCTCCTGGAATACGACCACGACGGCACCGACTGGCTTCAGGTAGTCACGCATGAACTCCCGGCGCTGCGAGCCGAAGGCTGGACGGTCGAGATCGCGCTGAAAATGCCAAGCCGCGGGCCGACAGCCCTCCACCCTTCGGCACCCGTCCCGCTTCTCCCCAGCAGCACCCTTGCCGAAGGCAGCGACGTCGCGAAACACACCATGCAGGGGCGTGACGCATGTCGGGGCCTGGATCAGACACCCGGCGACCATCCTCGGTCGTCAAACCCTGCACAAGCGCGTTCAGGGATGAGTGATGTCGGTGTCTGCAGGGAATCACTGCTTGCCGAAAGGCATGTTTTTCGGGAATGTTTGCCACTTGTCAGGAGGTTGTAGCTCGATGCCCGCGCTGACGCCGGTGCCACTGGATCTTCGGCCCTTCACCCCGGACCCGATCACCGACCAGGAAGCCGGAGCGCTGTTGCGCGCCGCACTCCGCCTCTTCGGGCACTGGGGCGTGAACGACCGCGAAGCAGCGGTCCTCCTCGACGTGGCCCCGAGGACCCTCGCTCGCTGGAAAGCTGGTGATCAGCCCGGACGCCTCGGGCGCGACGTGAAGGCCCGGCTGTCGAACCTCATGGGGATCCACAAGGCGCTCCGGCTCATCTTCCGCGAGCCCGCGCGCGGCTACGCCTGGGTCCGCGCACCGAACGCGGCGTTCGAGGGCCGTCCCGCCCTCGAAGTCATGCTCGGCGGCGAGCTCACCGATCTCATGCGGGTTCGTCGCGTCCTCGATGCCGAACGCGGTGGTTGGTGATCCCTCCGGCCTCGGTGCCGACGTGCCGCGTCCAGCAGCAGGCAAAGAAGCAATGTCCGGGACATTTATGATGCACCCTCCCCTTCCACTTCTTGCCAGCTACGCGGCCGGATGGCGGGGGCGCGATCTGGCCCCCGAGCTGGAGCACCACGCGCGCCGGGCGCTCCTGGACTGGTTCGCGGCCCTGCTGCCCGGCTGCTCTCGCCCGCCCGCGACGCTGCTGGCCGCGGCTCTCGCGCCGGAGCGTGGGCCGGGTAGGGCGGTCTGCTACGTGGACGGCAGCCGCGGCCCGCTACGCCAAGCGGCGCTGATCAACGCGACAGCCAGTCATACGGTTGAGTTCGACGACATTTACCGCGACGCAGGCTACCACCCGGCGGTCGCCACCGTCCCCGCGGCGCTTGCCGCCGCCCAGGCCTACGGAGCCTCCATGGCCGGCCTGTTGCGCGCGATCGTCGCGGGCTACGAGGTGGGCTGCTGCATCGGCATCGCCGTCCAGCCCAGCCACTACAGGTACTGGCACACCACCGGCACGGTGGGCACCTTCGGCGCGGCCGCAGCCGCGGGCGTGATCCTGGGACTGGACGAGACGCGGATGGCCCACGCGCTCGCCACCGCCGCCACCATGGCCGGCGGCCTGCAGCAGGCCTTCCGTGGGGAGGGGATGAGCAAGCCGCTCCACCCCGGCCACGCCGCCGAGGCCGGCACCCTGGCCGCCATGGCCGCCTTCCAGGGCGTGACCGGTGCGCTGGACGTGCTGGACGGGCCCGCCGGCTTCGCCGCCGCAACAAGCGAGGACACGGGCAAGTGGGACAAAGCGCTAGCCGGCCTGGGCGAGAGGCACGCGATTGCGGGCATGACCTTCAAGAACCATGGCTGCTGCGGGCACATCTTCGCGGGCCTTGACGGGATCGAGGCGTTGCGGGCCGCCCACCGCTTCAGCCCGGACGAGGTGGCGGCCATCCACATCGGCGGCTACGGCCCGACCAAGACCGTTTGCGACCGGCCGGAGGCTCGGACCGAGCAGGACTGCCGCTTCTCCATGCAGTACTGCGCCGCGGCCCTGCTCCACCTCGGCGGCGTGCGGCTGGCGGCCTTCGAGCCGGAGAACCTCTCCGCCCCCGCCATCCGTGATACCATGTCAAAGGTCACCGTCTCGCTCGACCCCGAGCTGGCCAACGCCTATCCGGCCCGGCGCGCCGCGCGCGTAACCGTCACCCTGCGCGACGGCACGGCGCTCCGGCACTTCCAGCCCACCCGCAAGGGCGACCCGGACATGGCGCTGAGCGATGCCGACCTCTCGGCCAAGTTTCGGGAACTGACGGAGCCCGCCATCGGGATCGAGGCGGCGGCACGGCTCGAGCAGGCCCTGCTGCACGGCAGTGCACTGCCCGGCCCCGTGCCGCTGCTGGCCGCGCCCCGGGCTGCGTGAGGACGGGAGCCTGAGAAGAGAAGGCCCGCGCTCTCGGCAGCGGGTCAGGCCGTTCCGCCCGTCGTCCCTGCCTCTACCTCCTCACACAACCAGGTAAGGAAGGCCTGCACCTTCCGCTCCGGCGGGCGGTCGGCGGGCCAGACCGCGTGGTAGGCCAGGGCGCGCTCTACGGGTAGGCCGAAGAGGGGCACAAGCAGGCCTGCCCTGATATCCTGTGAAAGCAGGGGCATCTGCCCAATCGCCACGCCCAGACCTTCGACCGCCGCCTGGTAGGTCAGAATCGAGCTGGTGAACTCCATTCCATCGCGGAGCAGGTCCGGGCGTCCGATCCCAGCAAGCCAGTCGCGCCAGTCGTTGCGACGGTAGCGAGAGAGGAGCATGCGGTGCCCGGGCAGATCGTCGGGACGCCGGAGCGGCGGGCCAGCCTCCAGCAGACGAGGGCTGCACACGGGCTGCAGCACATCCGGCAGCAGGGGCCGGGCTCCCAGCCCGGGCCAGTGGCCGTTGCCGAGCTGGATCGCAAGGTCGACTGCGTCCCGCTGGAAGTTCACGGGTGTCACGCTATGGCTCAGCCGGACAGCGATCCCCGGATGCGCGACCTCGAACCGGTGCAGGCGCGGGAGCAGCCACTTCGCCGCGAACGTATTGTACACTCGCACCCGCACCGGTGCTGTCCGGGCTTCCCGCCGTACCCTCTCGGTCGCGACCGCGATCCGCTCAAACGCCGGACCCAGCTCCTCCTGCAGCATCTGCCCTTCGGCCGTCAGCGCGGAGCCATGCCGTTCCCGCTGGAAGAGCCGCGCGCCGAGGTAGCCCTCCAGCACCGCGACCTGCCGGCTGACGGCGGCCTGGGAGACGCCCAGCAATTCGGCGGCCCTGGTGAAACTGCCAAGGCGGGCGGCCACGGTAAAGACATGGAGCGGATTGAAGGGCGGCACTGTCGCGGACATCCGGCAATTCTCCCTCAGCACGACCATTCGTCTGAGCCATAATAAAAAGTCCTATCACCATAAAGAACAGTCGGCTCCCCAACGCTGCCGACATGGAGCAGCATACAAGGCAGCAAGGCGGCACCGACGAGCCTGTGGGTGGGAGACGACGCGCGCATGGACTTCAACCTCACTGAGGATCAGCGGATCTTCGCTGACAGTGTGCGTCGCTTCGCGGAGGAGCATCTGGCTGCCGGTGCCCTCAAGCGCGCGCACACGCCTGGCTTTCCTTACGATGTGGCACAGCTGATGGCCGGTCAGGGCCTGCTTGGCATCACCATCCCCGAGAGGGATGGCGGCCAGGGCGGCACGCTGATGGACGCGGTGCTAGCGATCGAGCAGGTGGCGGCGGTCTGCCCCCGCAGCGCCGACGTCGTCCAGGCCGGCAATTTCGGCCCGATCCGCACCTTTGCCGAGTACGCGGCGCCCGAGCAGAAGGCGAGATGGCTGCCCGACCTGCTCTCGGGCAAGAACTCCATCTCCCTCGGGATGAGCGAGCCCGAGGCGGGCTCTGCCGCGACGGAGCTGAGGACCAGCGCGCGGCTCGACGGCGACCACTACGTCGTCAACGGCTCTAAGGTGTTCGGCACGCACAGCGCCGAGGCCTCGCTCTATCTCATCTACCTTCGGTTCGGCCCGGGGATAGACGGCATCGGTTCCATGCTGATCGAGCGCGGATCGCCGGGCTTCACCGTGGGCCAGCCGTCCCGATTCCTGAACGGCGAGGAGTGGAGCACGCTCTACTTCGAGGACTGCCGCGTGCCGAAGGAGAACCTCCTCCTTGGACCGGGAGGCTTCAAAAAGCAGATCGCCGCTTTCAACGCTGAGCGCGTGGGCAACACGGCGCGGTCGCTGGCCGTCGGTCGCTACGCCTTTGAGCGGGCGAAGGAGCACGCAGCCACGCGGCGCCAGTTCGGGCGCACGCTCTCCGAGTTCCAGGGCATTCAGTGGAAGTTCGCCGACATGGCGTTGAAGCTAGAGGGGGCGCAGCTGCTGCTCTACCGCGCGGCCGTCAACGCCGATCGTGGCCTGCCCTCGGCCTATGAGACAACGCTCGCCAAGCTCGCCTGCAACCAAGCCGGGTTCGATGCGGCGAACGAGGCGGTGCAGATCATGGGCGGCACCGGCTTCTCGGAGGAGTCCCTCGTTGAGTACTGCATGCGGCGCTGCCGCGGCTGGATGATCGCGGGCGGCTCGATCGAGATGATGAAGAATCGGCTTGCCGAGGAGGTCTTCGGACGCCGCTTCTCACAGCGGCTGCCGAAGGCCGTGCCGGCGCTGGACAATGCGGTGGAATAGGTCATGCGCCCCGCTCCCGCCGCCCTGCTCTCACCGCGCAGCATTGCCGTCGTCGGCGCCTCCGGCGATGTGACGAAAACCGCTTCCCGTCCCCTCCGCTTCCTGCGTGCAGGTGGCTTCGCCGGTCCTATCTATCCGATCGCCCGCCGCGAGACGGTTATGGGAGAGCGGGCCTTTCCCTCCCTCTCGGCCCTGCCGGAGCGGCCGGACCACGCCTTCGTCCTGCTGCCGACCGAGGACGCCATCGCGGCCGTGGCGGAGTGCGCCGGCCTTGGCGTTCCCGCCGTGACGGTGCTCGCCGGCGGCTTCTCCGAGGCAGGCCCGGAGGGAGCGGCGCGGGAGGACGCCCTGCGCACGAGCCTTCGGGGGACGCAGACGCGCCTGCTCGGGCCCAACAGCATTGGCCTTGTCAACCTGCACCACCGCATGGTGCTGACCGCCAACGCCGCCTTCGCCGAGCCCGACCTGCCGGTGGGTGGCGCCTTCGTCGCTTCCCAGAGCGGCAGCATGATCGGCGCTATCCTTTCGCGGGGGCGGCAACGCGGGCTGGGCTTCGCGGGGCTTGTCTCGGTCGGGGCGGAGGTTGATCTGGACCTCGGCTCCATCTGTGCCTCGACGCTCGACGACCCGCAGGTCACCTTCTACCTCCTCTTCCTCGAGACGCTCCGCGGCGCCAGCGGGCTTCGTGACTTCGCGGCCGGCGCGGCCGCGAGCGGCAAGCCGGTGATCGCCTACAAGCTCGGACGCTCACCCGAGGCCGCGGAACTCGCCGTCTCCCACACCGGCGCCCTGGCCGGCGAGGACGACGTGGCCGATGCCTTTTTTCGGGATTGCGGGATTGCACGCGTCGACACGCTGGAAGGGCTGCTCGAAGCCCCTGCCCTGCTGCACCGCCTGCCCATCCGAAAGGCGGGGGCGCGCAAGCCGGTGGTGGGGGTGGTGACCACGACAGGCGGCGGCGCCGCCATGGTGGTGGACCAACTGGGTATCCGGGGCGTGTCGGTGGAAGGGCCTGGCGCTGCCACCCGCGCGAGGCTGGCCGCCGCCGGCATCGACCCGGGCCATGGCCGGATTCTCGACCTCACGCTCGCCGGGGTAAAGTCGGAGGTGATGGGAGCGGCGCTGGACGCGCTGCTCGGCGCACCGGAATACGATTTGGTGGTCGCCGTCGCCGGGTCGTCCTCGCGCTTTCAACCTGAACTGGTTGTACGGCCGGTATCCGAGGCCGCGAAGGACGGGGCTCACCTTGCATCCTTCTGCGTGCCCGAGGCCCCTCGGGCCCTCGCGATGCTCGCCGAGGCGGGCGTGCCGGCGTTCCGCACGCCGGAGGCCTGCGCCGACGCCATCGCCGCCGCCTTCGCCCGCCGCGAACCCCGGCGTGCGGCCGCCATGCCCGCCCCGGCAGACGGCACGGAGCGGATGCTGGACGAGGCCGAGGCGTACGAGCTTCTCGCCAAGATCGGGGTGCCCCACGCACCCTGCGTGGCGCTGCCGGCTGCCCGGGCGGGCCGGGAAAGGCTGCCTTTCCCCTATCCTGTCGCCGTCAAGGTCCTGCACCGTGACATCCTGCACAAGTCGGATCTTGGCGGCGTCGTGCTCGGCGTCGGGTCTGACACCGCCCTCGCAGAGGCGGCCGACCGCATCGTCGAGAGCGTTGCCGCGCAGCGCCCCGCGCTCGGCGCGGACCGCGTGCTGGTGCAGGCCATGACGAAGCCCCTTGGCGAGGTGCTGGTTGGCTATCGGCGCGATCCGCAGGTGGGGCCGATCATCCTGCTCGCCGCCGGCGGTATCCTGGCTGAGATTTACCGCGACCGCAGCGTTCGCCTGGCGCCCTTGGACCACGACGGGGCGCGGGAGATGATCGGGGAGGTGCGCGGGCTGCGCGCGATGGAAGGGTACCGGGGAAAGCCTCGCGGCGACATGGAGGCCCTTGCCTCCGCAGTCGTTGCTCTCTCCCGCTTGGCCGAGCGCGGTGACGTCGTGGAGTGCGAGATTAACCCCCTGATGGTCCTGAAAGAGGGAAGCGGCGTCGTGGCGGTGGACGCCGTGATCCGCTTGGCCGGGGGCGCGCCGTGAACGACGCTGGCCCCCTCAACCTCTCCTACCCGGGGCCGGTTTCATCGTGGCGGGCCGCGTAGTCGAGGCTTTGCACGATATGGAGCCGGTGCCCAACTTCGCCACCGGGAGGGCACCCGCCGCGGACCCCGCCGCGTGCGGCGGCGGGCTCCGCGCCGACGCCACCCTGCTATGGGAGCGTCGTTCAGCGAGTCCTATTCAACGCTAATACGAGCCTCCCGCACCACCCGACCCCACTTCTCACGCTCGGCATCAAGAAATGCGGCCAGAGCCTCGGGCGTGGACGCCTCGCCATCAACGCCGGCGGCCGACAGTCGCTGTTGCACCCCAGGCGTGGCCAGCGCCTCGACCACGGATCGGTTCAGTCGGGCGATGACCGGCGCCGGCGTGCCCCGCGGCGCCATGACACAACCCCAGCTCGTGGCCACCGCTCCTGGAAAGCCGGCCTCGCCAATGGACGGGACGTCAGGGATCAGCGGATGCCGCCGCGGGCCTGTGGCCGCCAGGGCTTTGATCTGACCATCGCGGATCTGCCCAACGGCCCCGGCGATCTGTATCGCCATCATCTGGATCGTGCCCGCCATTAGGTCGTTGATGGCCGCTCCGCTACCGCGGTACGGCACGTGCTGCATGTCGACCCCGGCCTGGAGCCGGAACAGCTCGGCCGAAGTATGCGTCGAGGCGCCGTGACCCGAGCTGCCGAAGGAGAGCTGGCCGGGTCGCGCCTTGGCATAGGCCACGAACTCCTGAAGATCGCGGACCGGTAGGCTGTTCGGCACCACGAAGACCAAGTCGCTCGTATAGGCCATCGAGACCGGCGCGAGGTCTTTCGCCGGGTCGAAGGGCATGGAGCGATAGATATGCGGGTTGGTGGTCAAAAGGCCGGTCACGCCCATCAGGATCGTGTGGCCGTCCGGCGCAGCGCGCGCCACCATCTCGCCGCCGATGTTGCCTCCGGAGCCGCCCCGGTTCTCGACGACCACGGGCTGGCCGAGGATTTGCCCCATGCGCTCCGCGATCACGCGCGCGGCGACGTCGGTGCTGCCGCCTGCGACGAACGGGACGATGAAGCGGATAGGGCGGCTAGGCTCCCACTCCTGGGCGGGTGCCACGCCAGGGACGAGCGCCATTCCTCCGGCAGCGAGTAGAGATCGACGGGAGCGCATGCACGTTTCCTCTGCTTCGGAACAGGAGGCTAGCACACGGCATGGGCAACTTAAGGATCAGTGATCGGGCCGACCGAGGCGGGGCAGGCTGGTCGGATGACGGCAGACCCCGCCACGATATCCCGCTCGTCGACGCCGAACCTACTAGCTGGGACCTTGCGGAATCGGCAACCGTCGCCTCCGCCGCCCAGCCTTCCTTTCCAAGGCGGGCAGGGCTGACGACCTCAGCCGAGAGCGCTTCATCTGACCGCTCTGCGGCTTCGCCGCCGATGCGGACCAAAATGCCGCGCGGAACATCCGCGCGCGAGGCCGTCAGCACTGGACGGCCCCCCCCCTCGAACACCGCCACGCGACCCGCGGTGGCAGCCCGTCCAGCCCTCTCGAGCGATGGCCGTGAAGCGGGAACAAAGATCTGCACGCCGAGGATGCCCAGAGCATCGCGGCAGCCAAGCGGCCCTCCACAAGCCGCGTAACAGCAGAAGCCCCTCTCTTCAGTGAGGGGAGTGTCACGAAGGTCACGTCCGACAGTGCCGAGATGGCGGGTGGTCCCGAGCCAAGCTTGACCTGAAGAACCGCCGAGGATGCGGATCTCCTGCGCATCGCAGAAAGCCGCCGCGGCCAGCGGCGGGTCAAGGTAAGCTTTGACGAGCTATAAACTGGAATGGGTTGAAGACGCGGCAAAGGAGTGGGACGCACCCGATGCGTCCGCAAGAAAAGCCTTCTCGAGGGTGCTGCTGCGGCGGCTCGTGACGCCGCGTGTCCCGTAAAGCAAGATCCGGGGCGGCACCAATCTTTACAAGATCAAGCTCCGCAATGTGGGCTACCGCCTCGTCTATGAGGCGGAGAATGACACGATGATGGTCCTGGTTCTCGCCATCGGCCGCCGCGGCGCCGTCTGTAACTATCACCCTGACTAAAACAGGCAACTTCGTTTTCTGGCGCCGGCGTGGTGGCGTTCCACGATGAGCCCATCGCAACCGACAGGATATTGACTCAGACCGCCGAGCTGACCGCTGAAAGTGCCAAGCTGCGGGCCGACCGCCCCCTGCCCTTCGGCACTCGTCCCGCTTCTCCCAGCAATACTTTCTTGCCGAAAGGCATGTTTTTCGGGAATGTTTGCCACTTGTCAGGAGGTTGTAGCTCGATGCCCGCGCTGACGCCGGTGCCACTGGATCTTCGGCCCTTCACCCCGGACCCGATCACCGACCAGGAAGCCGGAGCGCTGTTGCGCGCCGCACTCCGCCTCTTCGGGCACTGGGGCGTGAACGACCGCGAAGCAGCGGTCCTCCTCGACGTGGCCCCGAGGACCCTCGCTCGCTGGAAAGCTGGTGATCAGCCCGGACGCCTCGGGCGCGACGTGAAGGCCCGGCTGTCGAACCTCATGGGGATCCACAAGGCGCTCCGGCTCATCTTCCGCGAGCCCGCGCGCGGCTACGCCTGGGTCCGCGCACCGAACGCGGCGTTCGAGGGCCGTCCCGCCCTCGAAGTCATGCTCGGCGGCGAGCTCACCGATCTCATGCGGGTTCGTCGCGTCCTCGATGCCGAACGCGGTGGTTGGTGATCCCTCCGGCCTCGGTGCCGACGTGCCGCGTCGAGTGGCGCGGTGCGCGGCGCATTATCCGCTCCCCCTATCCCCCGATCGACCTGTTCGAGGACCTGGCCGACCCCGCGGATTGGCCACTCCTGATCTCGGCGGAGATGAAGACCAACCCGCGCCTGATGGAGACAATCGGCAACCTCGACCTGGTGCCGCAGAGCCGGCGCGTTGCCGGGCCGGGGGCGAGCTACCTCATGGCACCCTTCACCCACACGAGCCCCGACCGGCCGAGCCGCTTCACCGACGGCCGCCTCGGCGTGCTCTACGCAGCCGGAGACTTCGAGACAGCCCTTTTCGAGACGATCCACCACCACGAACGGTTCATGTCGGCCACGGCCGAGCCGGCGGGCTGGACGTCCACTTTCCGCGAGATCGTCTTCGACGTCGCGGCCGACCTGAACGACCTCCGAAGCGGGGATCCCGCCGTCGCGCCGCTCCTCGATCCGGACGAGTACGGGCCCGCGCAGGCCTTCGCTGTCGCCGTACGGGCGGCCGGCGCCGAGGGCGTGGTCTATCCGAGCGTCCGCCGTTCGGGCGCCTCCTGCGTCGCCCTGTTCCACCCCGACCTCGCCGGCGCCGCGGTCCAGGGCCGGCACCTCGATTATCACTGGGATGGCAGCCGCGTGAACTACGTCCGCGAGCATGGAGCCGCGGCGACGATCCTCGCCGTCGAGTAGCGCATCGCTGATGCGCTCCATCGTCCGCCCCAGAAGAAGCATCGCGAAGATACGCTAGAAGTCTCCCTCATCCTGGTACCAAGCTCGTTGGTTTAAGAACCTGAGAACCTCGTCGAGCAGCAACTCAAGCAACACCCGCGCCGCCGCCCGTCCGCTCCAGGCAGCACGGTTGAGGACGCGATGGTAGTTCACGAACCGCCGCTCCCGGCAAAGCCCGGTGATGCGCATGAGGCTGGTCATCGTGCGCTGCCCCGGCACCAGAATGGCGCCGATCAAGAGCACCTGGGCGTGACGCCAACTCCGCTGCCGGAACAGCGGCGCGAAGCATGGCATTGCCGCGGCGAAGCGGGTTGGCAGGCGCAGCATGGCGGCGGCGTTTGGCGGGGACCTCACCAGCCTAGCCGATCACCCGCTCCGCCGCCTCAGCCCAGGAAAATGGCCAAAGTCGAGCTTACAGCGCCTTTCAAAACTGCCCCTGAAGCGCGTTGAGGCAGATGAGGGAACAGGCAAGCGCGGTGAGGCATGGTGGGTGTCGTGTCTGCGCTCGCAGCGGATGGCCAGGCGGGGCGGCAGAAGCGATTGATCCAGGCGAATGTGCGCTTGATGATCCATCTGTGCTTGCCCAGCCTTTGGCTGCTCTCGATGCCACGGCGTGCAATCCGGTGTTTGCTCCCGCGCCGAAGGCAGGCGCGGCGGCAGCGGCGGTGGTCATAAGCCTTGTCGGCGTGCAGCTTGTCCGGCCTGCATCGGGGGCGCCCAGGTTTTCCTGCAACAGGTGGCACGGCGTCGAGCAGATCCTCGAAGGGCCTGCTGTCGTGGGTGTTCGCGCCGCTCAGCAGGCAGGCGAGCGGGATGCCGCGCCGGTCGGTGACGAGGTGCCGCTTGGTACCTGCCTTGCCGCGGTCCGTCGGGTTCGGCCCGGTTCTGGCACCCCCTTTTTGGCTGCGATGGACGCGGTGTCCACGCAGGCACGGCTCCAATCGATGCGATCCGCCTAGCGCAGACGCCGCAGCAGCTCCGGTGCAGCCGGTCCCACACACCGGCTTCCTGCCAGTCCCGCAGCCGCCGCCAGCAGGTGACGCCGGATCCACAGCCCATCTCCCGCGGCAGCATCTCCCACGGAACGCCGGAGCGCAGCACAAAGAGGATGCCGCTCGAGGCAGCACGGGGCGGTACAATCGGCCGTCCGCCCTCCGGCTTGGGCCGCTCGGGCGGCAACAGCGGCTCGATCACCGACCGGAGTCCGACCGAGATCAGAGGCTTCGCCATGCCCCTCAGCTCGGTGCAGCCCTGCCGCTTCTCCATGTTTTGAAATGCGCTGTAAGTGCGCGATCCCGCCTGCACCAACTCTGAGCCAGAGCCACCGAGCGGCGGGGCCGTACGGCCCAGGGCTACCGCCGCTTTCGGCCCCGGTCCTTCTGCTTCATTGCTGGTTGTGAAAACATCATCTCTTACCACCACCACGAGAAACGTTGGCCCGGGTGGCGGAAAAACGTTCACAACGCTGTTATTTGTGATTAATAGGAGGGGGCGAGAAGGCTGCGAGAACATGCTTGGACTGGCGAGCAGGATGTTGTTGGTGACGGGGATCGCCCTGCTACCGGCACTTGCTCTGCAGACCGTATCCCATGTTGAGGCTTATAAGGCGAGGCAGGAGTCCCGCCATGAGGAAGCCCGGCGGATCGCCATCCTACTAGCGGCCGAGCAGGCTCAGATCATCGACGGAGGACGGCAACTGCTCAAGGCTCTCGGGCGGTTGCGCTCCGTGCGCGAGGGGAACGCCGAGCTCTGCACCCCCTACCTCACCGCCGTGAACGCCGATCTTCATCGGTACAGCAGCCTCACCGCATTCGATCGCGACGGGCAGATCATCTGCTCCTCAAGAGGGCAAGATCGCGAGCGCGAAGGGAGAGAACCTTCAATCGAGGACCGGGCACGTATCTACGGCACCTTCGCCCTGGGCGAGCGGCGCTTCGACGTTCTCGCCGGGACGCAGGTCATCGAATTGGCCGAGCCCTTCAAGGACGCCAATGGCGAGGTCCTCGGCGTCGTAACCGCCGAGCTGAAGCTCTCCTGGCTCCAGAGCATCCTGGATGATTACGACCTGTCGCCTGGGATGCGGGTCACGGTCACCGACCCTCAGGGCAGTATTCTCGCCCGCAGGCCGAGTGACCTCGCGGCGGCGGATGCCGTCGGGGAAGGGTCCGCCACGGAGGTCGTGTACGTCGCGGAGTTCGGAGCCGCGTCGCGTTTCGGGCCAGCGGTTGGAAAGACCCCGGGCCAGTTCATCGTCAGGGTTGCCATCGAGCGAAGGGCGCAGGGCTCGCTGGTCGACGCGCCTGAGGCGTGGGCGGTCGCTATGGTTCTCGTCTCGACCGTCCTCGCCCTGATTCTCGCCCGGCTGGGCCTGGGGTGGATGATCTGGAAGCCGGTCGTGCGCTTGCTGCAAACGGCGAAGGAGTGGCGCGACGGCGACCTGTCTGCCCGGACTGGCCTGCGCGAGGACGGGTCCGAGATGGGCCAGCTCGGGGCGGCATTCGATGCGGTCGCCGCGGCGGCCCAGAGCAGGGAGTTCGCGCTCCGGGCGGCCAAGGATACCGCCATGCAGGACCGGGCACGGCTAGCGGCGATTTACCAGTCGGCGCCGGTCGGTCTCGCCTTGCTCGACCCCGACATCCGTTTCGTCGAGGTGAACGAGCGTCTGGCGGCGCTGACCGGGCTTCCCCGTCAGGCGCATGTCGGGCGGAGGGTTGCCGAGGTCGTCCCGGCACTTGCGCGAAGGATCCAGGCGATCTGCCGCGAGGTGCTTGAGACCGGGCGGGAGATCGACGGCGTCGAGATCGGGGAGGTACATCCGGAGGGGCAGGAACGCGCATTCCTGGTGAGCTTTCACCCTGTGCGGGACCCGAAGGGTTCCATCCTCGGCATCAACGTGTCGGTGCTCGAGATTACCGAGCAGAAGCGGGCGCTGGCGGCGACCGAGATCCAGGCGCGGCGCCTGGAGGAGAGGGTGACAGAGGAGATCTCGGCCCGCGAGGTGGCGCAGGCCCGTGCCGCGCATGCTGAGCGGATGCAGGCGCTCGGGCAACTGGCCGGGGGCATCGCCCACGACTTCAACAACGTCCTTCAATCCGTCGAGGGCGGGGCGACGCTCATTGATCGCAAGGCCGGCGATGTCGATCTCGTGCGGCGCTATGCCCGGCTCATCCTGACGGCTGTCAGGCGGGGCAGCGGCATCACGCGCCGCCTGCTCTCCTTTGCCCGGCGCGGCGAGCTGGTCGCCGAACTCGTCGAGCCGCGCGACCTGCTTCACGACATGAAGGAGGTGCTCGGCCACACCCTCGGGACGACCATCTCTCTCCGGGTGGTGGTGCCGCCAGGTCTGCCGGACTTCCTGGCGGACCGTTCGCAGCTGGAGGCGGTGCTCGTTAATCTATCGACCAACGCGCGCGACGCGATGCCGGGCGGCGGAGAACTCGTCTTTGAGGCGCGGGAGGAGACGGTCGGGACCGGCTTCAGCGTCGACATCCCGCCCGGGCGCTACCTTCGCATCCTGGTTTCCGACACGGGCGAGGGCATGGAGCAAGCGACTCTCGCCCGGGCGATGGAGCCGTTCTTCACGACCAAGTCCAAGGAAAAGGGCACCGGCCTCGGCCTGTCCATGGCGAAGGGGTTTGCCGAGCAGTCGGGCGGTGGCCTGCATGTGGCCAGCGAGCCCGGCCGGGGCACGGTGGTGAGCCTTTGGTTCCCGGTCGCCACCGAGGGACCCAAGGTTGCCGAGCCGGGCCAGACCCTGCTGCGCGCCGCGCGACGGCGCCGGGTTCTTCTGACCGACGACCAGCCGATCGTCCTTGAGACGCTCTCGGCAGCCATGGAGGAGGCGGGCTTCTCGGTGGTGACGGCCTCCGACGGGCGCGAGGCGCTCGACCTGCTGGAAGGCGGGCTCATCGTCGATACCCTGGTCAGCGATCTATCGATGCCGCGCATGAGCGGGTATGCCCTGATCGCGGCGGCAAAGGACCTGCAGCCGAGCCTCGTGGCCGTCCTGATCACGGGCAACGCGGCGGAGTGCGCGGAGCTCACGACGGGCGATGCGCTGCCCGGCTCCTTCGCACTGCTGCGCAAGCCGCTCTCACCGGGCGCACTCGTCGACCAGATCGAGGCGATGTTCGCCACGCGCGAGATCGCCGCCCCGCACTGAGGCGGGCAGCGCCGCTCAGCCCTGGCGGGGCGTGCGGGGCCACCTCCACCTCGGCGAAAGGCGGTTCTATCAGCGCTCGCGCCAGAGATGCCGTCATACGGCGGCTGACGTGTCCGCCTCTCCTGCCTTGTGGATGGCGAGCACGGCGGCTGCACGACGGAGATGAAGTATGCAACGGCTGCTGGCGGCGACAGGCTGATTGTGGCGAATGCGTGAGCGGAGATGCTTGCGGAGTTCATCGTAGGCTCAACAAAACTGGTCGGCTGAGGTGAAGCTCTTTAACCCGCGCACACATCGGATCCGGCCTTTGATGCCCCGATGGTCCTGTTCAAGCCGGTTGTTCACGTAGACGCTGGTGAGATGGGTGACCTGCCTGCCCAGCATCGAGCGGATCCGCGTGGAGGGCCGCATCTTCGACGGCACCGGCGCGCTCGTCCGCGATGCCATGGTCGAGGTCTGGCAGGCCAACGCCTCGGGCGCTACGCCAGCCCGGCGGACCGGCAGGACGGCAAGGAGGCCGATCCGGGCTTCCGCGGCTGGGGCCGCACCGGCACCGATTTCGCGACGGGCGTGT
>JBHTFH010000076.1:0-15273 GCA_042666135.1 Roseomonas sp. GCM10028921
CGTAGCTTTGCCCAGGTTGCGCGTCGTCCAGGACCGCCGGGGTTTCGCCTCCATGCTCGCCGCTCTCGGGCCGCGGCGTGAAGCCTCGCAGCCAGGAGGCGCCGACGACCACGAGGGGATCGCGCCAGCGCTCCCCCGTGCCCCTAGCCGGTGGCGATGCGCCGGTTGCCTCGCCCGGAGCGGCCGTCGCGGCCGCGGCGATGTCGGCGGCCGAGCCAGGCTCGGCGCCGCTCGGCTGGTTGGTGGTATCGCCGCTGGTTGCGGCATTCTCATTGTGTGTCATGCGGGCTCTCCGCTGAGCGCCGCCAAGTCAACCCAGGCCCCGCAAGGGGGAGCGTGAGAGGGGCGGCACTTGTGCCCGCCCTCGAACGATCCCCTCGTGGGGCCTGGATTTTCTTTCTCTCCGTATGCGCAAGGCGCTCCGGGCAAGCGGTCGTAGCTTGGCGCCCATTCTCCTGACTCCGGCGTCTTGCCCGCCCGATGCCGTCAGGGTCTTCGACCGCGTTCACAGCATCGGTGCTAGGCCCGTATCGCCTCGCCGACCGGCAGGCGCCCGAGTGGCAGGCGCGAGGCGATGGGCCGCGCGTCGGGCACAATCTTCCAGGCACCCCGGAAGATCGACGGCGCGCCCAGGCCCAGCGTCGTGACCCTTGAGGCAGCCCGCATTCGCTCCGCCGTCTCGGGCGTGGCGAGGTCGATGAGCAGGTCCAGAGGGGGTTCGCGCTTCACCTCTGC
This sequence comes from Roseomonas sp. GCM10028921, assembly GCA_042666135.1. Taxonomy (GTDB): domain Bacteria; phylum Pseudomonadota; class Alphaproteobacteria; order Acetobacterales; family Acetobacteraceae; genus Roseomonas. Next base: position 736 of record JBHTFH010000076.1, read on the forward strand.
CTCGGCCACCATCCGCTGCAGCATCATCGCGTCGACCGTACACGCGGCCTCCCTCTCGACCACGGGCAGCGGCCAGCTCGGGTGATGAGCACCGAAGACGGACACCGCCTCTTCCCAAGCTTGCCGGTTGGGGGAGCCACGTCCCACGGCCAAGCGGTAGACGAGTTCGGCGCGGCGCGAGCAAGTCCAGATCGAGGGGAGGGGCGGCCCAGCGCGTAGGGTTTGGGGGGGCGCCGAGTAGGCGTCTTGGTGCCATTGACCCTAGTAGCGCCGATCGTCGCTCTCCCGGCGCTCGTCGTGCCAGCGGCCGTCGGCCTCGTAGCCCTGCGCGAGCCGCTCGAGAAGAGCCGACGTCCGCGGCTAGTCGAACGCCGTTGCCTTCGACCACGCTCTCTACTGCGCTACGAGGTGTGCTCAACCCGGCGCCCACCAACGAAACCCTGCAACTCCCACCCAGAGCCGCTTGAGCCGTGGCCACCTCAAACCCAACAGCAATTTCCACCACGTTGACGGAGGCTACCCAAGCTCGACACGTGCGATCTGCTCCTCGGCCACCTCGGCCTCGTCGAGGTGCTCCAGCACCTGCTGGACGTACCACTCGAACATGACGTGGTCGTTAGAGTGCGCGTTCTCCGGTGCAGGGGAGCCTGCGGCAGCGAGCAGGGTCTCTATCAATAGGTCGGGCCCGAACTTCGCGGGCGCACGCCCGAGGATTGAGAGCGCCTCACGTGGTCTGCCTGCCCTCAGGAGGTGGCGGACCGCGTAGGCCAGCTCACCCTCGTCGTTTAGGTTAAAAAAGGGTGACACGCGTGCCCAGTATGCGGCCACCATCTCGGCGCCGAAGTCTCGGGCCAGTGCCCAGGTGACCTGTCCCGGCCCCATGGCGAGGAGGAGCACGATAGCAGCAGGAGGCCAGCTGTCCTGGCGCGCACTGTTGGCGAGCGACTGGCCCAGCTGGTCCGCGTCGGTTCCGCTGGCGGCGAGCAGCCCATTGACGAAGTCAGCTCGCCGGTCGCCAATCTTGAGGACCGCCCGCGCGGCCGACTTGTGCTTTTCCTGCACCGGCACTGCCGCATCGCCAAATGCACGTCTAACCAAAGCGGCCTGCACGGCCGGGCGGATGAGCCGCAGCACGCCATCGGCCTCCTCGGCAGCATGGATGCGTTCTACGGCTTCCCGCCTCAGGGCAGCGGCGCGTGCCTGATCGGCCTCAAAGTCCCCCTTTGGCGAGGGATCGGGGAGGTCCGGCAGAAGACTGGTGAACAGCCACTCAGCGTCGTCGGCGAGGTTATCTGGGCTCAGTTGCTGGTAAATCGCTTCGATCGGCGCGAGCTCCGCCTCTGGCAGCGACCACTCGGCGTCCGGCAGTTGGCGATGTTGGTGCAACAGACGGCGAAGCGCCGCCCGCATCCGCGGGTGGTCGGCGCTGTCGTTCATGTGCGGCAGGGCGTTCGTGAGATGTCGGAGTGCCTCCACGCTCCTGTCCGGCTCAATGTTTGGCAGGAGTTCGGTAATGCTGAGCCAGCGGTCGGCCGAGGTGCCGACATCTTCGAGCAGCCAATCCATAATGGTCGCGGCACCGCGCCCGATCAGGCCGTAGGTCACGACCTCTGCCGCATCGGTCGGAATGTCGCGCCAGCGAGGCTTGGCCGCAGAGGTGACGGAATCGTGCCCTCGCGGCATTAGCCTGAGCATCAGGTCCTACGCGGGGCCGGGTTCTTGCTTGCGAAGACCCTTGAGCACGTGGAGCCGCTGGTCGAGCGGCATCGCCGTCTGCGGGTTCCAGAGCAGAAAAAGGGCCGCGTAGCGACTCCTTCGGCTGGTTCGCGTAGCGACCGCCAGGGTCGAGGCGCGCCAGCATGGCCAACGCCAGGGCCGCCCGGGAGAAGTGGTCAGGGCTCCAGGCCAGCGTTTCCAACGCCCAAAAAAGCTCAGAGTGGCCGGCGGCGTGTTCCTCAAATAGTGCCATGACGGCCGGCGTGAGAGACACAAGGCGTTGACCAGGGCAGTAAGGAACGCGTCGGAAGCGGCTTCGGCCAGGGCGCGCAGCGAACTGCAAAGGTGTCGAGGTCGGCCGCAGTGACGAAGGGCGTCAGCCTGAACCAAGCATCACGCGAGGACGCAATCTTCCAAGCATCACCTGCCCTTCGCAACGGGCTTTCCAGACCCGCCACCCAGGGCGCCAGTGCCTCGACTACCGTCGCATAGTCCGCACCAGCCAAGCGGCCCAGCGCCGCGCGGTCCGCGGCATTGTTCTCCTGCCAAGCACCGGCCAGCGCCGCAGGGACGAGCCGGCGTGCCACAGGCGACTGCGACCACACCGGCGCCGTTCGCCCCGTGGCAGCGGGCAGCAGCCTGCGGAGCGCAGCCAAGCTACGCCCACAGTCACGCGCGAAGCGTTCGGCGTCGGCCTCGGACATCTCCATCCCGAGCAGTGCGGCCTTGATGGCGCCGCGTCTGGGGTCAGGCCACGAGACGGTGATGCCCCGCTCCGCCAGAATCAACTCCACGCCCCGCAGGGTCAGGCTGAACACGTGATAGAGCCAAACGGCCTGGCTGACGATTTCTGACGGAAAGCGTTATCCAGGGTAGGTGGCGGGGTCTGACGTCATCCCATCAGACTGCCCCGGCTCGGTTGTTCCGACCACCGCCCATCAACTTGCTAATGCCCTAACAGTAGACGCCAACGGATCGGGCGAGATCACGTGCGGAGCCATGAAGGCCAGTCTCCGCATCGGCTACGGCGTCGACAACATCGACCTCACTTGGAGCGGCTCCGACGAAGGGGACGAGGTCCAAGGTTCGGGCTATACCGAAATTCTCGACGACGGCTCCCTTCAGATCGAAATCGAATACCAGGACGGCGACGTAGCCACCCTCAAAGCCATACGCCCGACTTCTTCAGCAGCCTGTCAAAGCAGCATCCCCAGGACGAATTCGATGGCGCTCTCGATGTCCTCATCGGGTAACATATTGACGCCAGGTACCAAGTCCAGACCCGCAGCCCGCTTCAGTGTGTACGCGCACGCGAGGCCGATAATGAGTAGGACGAAACCAGTGCTATAGACGGCGGCGAGGAGCAAAAATCTGCACAGACTGTCGACGGCACAGTGCCAGATCAGGTTGAATCCTGCTGAGGATGCGACCGAGGGGAAAGCCATGAGAGGTGCTTTAACATCGAAATGGTTCTTGGCCCGTTAACGAGAGCCCATCAGATAGACTGGCTAGGTGCGTGGTGGTGCAGGCGGCCAAGGAAGACAAAACACGAACATTCCTGGACGTGGCGTGCAAGGCCAGCCACCAAAGTTGCAGACCCAGCACAGAGCGGACATCTCATAACCGGCCAGCCCGGCGGCGAGAATGGAAGGTCCATCGATCCGGGCCGACTGAGCCGGCGCATAGCAGTACGAAGAGGGACGTACGTCCGGACTGTAGGCCACCGCGCGAGCACAGCAGCTCTCGATTTGGCGCGACCGTGACCAGGAAAGCTCCGCTACTCAGCAAGGGTCCTCGTTAACTCACCGGGACCAGGGCAACTTCCGCTGCCTCTGGTGCGGCACCGAGAAGCACGCCGACGCAAACGCGGGCCAGAACATCGGGCAGAGACGTTCTCTGCCCATCGGTTCGGTCCGGGTGAAGAAGGCTGCTGTCCTCAGCGATCTGGTCACGCGGTTCGCCGCTCGATGGCCGTCGCCGAGAGGCGCTACCGCGAGCAGGGGTGCCCCCACCGACCCTCGTCTGACCAATCCCTACCTCGCCCCATGGGCGGCGGGGATCAAGGCAGCGGCGGCGAGGTCAGCCGACCGTCGTGAGACGGCCATGAAATCCAGCAACGTCCCACAAGCCCTAGTGGCCGCCTGAGACAACTGGATAGTACCCACTGCCATTACCCGCGACGCTGGCCACGTTGATCTGATGCAAATCTGGGACGGGCTGGAAGCCGAGGGCCGGCGGGTACTGCTCGCCCATGCACGTGTGGTGGCCGAGGTCACGGGGCGGTATGGAAAGGGCGGGACGGCGCAGTGACCCCTCCTCTCACCCCCGCCGACCCCGCCGATCTGGAACAAGCCATCCACTACGCCCTCCGCTTCGGGCTGACCGGCAAGCCGCATGGGAAGCGACTGCGGGAGGACGACCGGGCCATGGCCGCCGCGGTGGTCGCGCATCTGACGCGCGCCCTACTCCGCCCCGAGCCTGCCCCGTCCGTCATCCCCGTGCTTTGACCCGAGCACGATTTCTGGATGGTGGGCAACAAGGCGCAGCGCTAGATCCCCGTCCACCTGCGGCCGGATGTAGCCGCGAAGAAAGAAGTCGGCTGGCAAGCTGAAATGCCCTGAAAGGGCGATGATGTTGAGGATCGAGGGAGCGCGATCGCCATTCTCGATCTTCGAGAGCGTGGTGTAATGCACCCCGATGACCTCGGAGCATTCCCGCAGCGAGAGGCCCGCGGCTTCCCGCGTCCAACGGATGCGCTGGCCGATGCCTGCCTGCTGCGATGTGGAGGCTTCGGGGCGTGCGGTCTTGCTCACTCGGCGAACACCTTTCCCTCTCCCGGCGTCACATACGGCGCCGGCAGCTCCCCCGTGTCGAGCCATGCGTCGCAGATCCGCACGCAGCCGGCCAGGCTGCCCAGGCTCACCCAGTTTCCCGGTAGACCATCCAGGCGCAGGCTGAACAGCGTGGCCTTGTCGTTCGCGTCGATCACCGCGCCCGGTAGGCGTAGCGAGGTCCGCCAAGGGGGCCAGGATTGGCTGTGACGCGGGGCTGGTCGGTCGGCGTAGAGTTCATGTGGATGGAGGTGCGCCTGTGCTGTGCGGCGTGGCCAGGAATTTCGAGTGGGAATGGGAGGGGGTGGTTCAGGCCGACCTTGGGGTGGCCGAGCCCAACACCGCCCCGACCGGCAGGCTGACCCCAGACAGGAAAGCCGCCTCGAGGGTGCCGTCCGGGCCGATGCGCCTCACGCTGGCATAACCATCACCGGCCGGCTCGCGGCAGACCTCGACCAGGCGCCCGGCGAGATCGACGATCCAGAGCTCCGGGATGCCGTGGCTGGCATAGAGTGGCTGTTTCACGGCTCGGTCGTAATCCAGGCTCGTATCCGCGACCTCGACGATGAGCAGGACGTCCTCTGCCGTGGGCGTCGCCGTGCGGTACTCGTCATCCCGCGGCCGAAGCACCGCAACGTCCGGCTCTGGCTCTGTCCGGTCGTCCAGCCGTACCGGATTCTGCACCGAGACGATGCCTCGATCCCCGACGGCAGTGACGAGCAGGCGGGTAAGCGCATTCACCGCCCCCAAGTGCTGACTGCCGATCGGCGACATGGAGACGAGTTCCCCTTCGATGAGTTCAACCCGGTCCCGCTCCGCGATGATGCCGACCTCGCCCATGCGGTGAAACTCGGCGACGGTGATGGCCCGCCGAGCCACCCAGGGATGCCGGTTCAGCAGGCCGACCCCGCCATCAACTCCCACCGCCGCACCTCCACGAACTGGAAACCGATTAGGTAGGGGCTGGCTCTGACCCGCCGCAAGGCTGTTCCAGAAAAGCCAGGTGGTAGCATCATGTCATCCTAGGACACGAGGCGTCCTAGGATGCTTGCGTCTCGGCAGCGAGACCCTCCACGGGAGCCGGAGGTGAGGCGGGTGTCACCCACGGGCAGGGATCATCGAGCAGCATGTCGTCGTGGTAGCGCTCGCCGGTCGAGGTTCCCAGCGCAAGGAGACGCTGTATGACGCCGCGCTCATAGGCGTTCCATAGTCGCCGCATCATCCGCTGCCGGGCGGAGGCGCCTGTGCCGAACTGCGGTGCCTCGGCCGCCCATGCCGGAGGGCGCAGGCCGGAGATGTCGAGCCCCGGAATCTCGAAGCGCCATTCGAAGGGGTGGACCATGCGGTCATTCGGGCCGATCCCGCCAACACATCCCACCGCAGCGCCTCCCCAAACAGGATGCCGGTTATAGAGAGATTCGCGCCGGCCCGCCGCAGGCCTCTCCCGGAACGGCCGAGGCTAGCATCATGGCATCCTGGGACGCTGATCATCCTAGGACACCTGCGTCTGAGTGAAAGACCCCTGGGTCATTGACCGGACCCAGGCGGCTATCCGAAAAACTTCCCTGCGGCGAAGGCCGCGACCAAAAGGGCTAGCGCCGCGATTACCGTTTTGTAGACCTCGGCCCTTTGCACCCCATCACCTGCCGGCTTCAGACCATGACCTACGAGCGCCTCTACAACCCCAAGCCCTGTTCCGCCTGGCCCGTGCTCCAGCTCCGCGCTGTGGGCACCGCCTACCGTCAGGCCGGCGCCGAGGGCTTGATGGGCGAGGCGAGCCTCGAGCGCGCGGTGGCCGCCTATGTGGCGGCCGGTGGCCAGCAGGCTGAAGCAGTGGAGATCGTCCTCGGCATGATCGCGTCCCTGTCGGCCGAGCATGGGGACTGGCTCTGGGGTCCTGCCCAGGCCTGGATCGAGCGGCACCGCATCGAGGAGCCGGATCCGCGGGACGCCGACCTATTCGAGCCGGAGGGGGACGCGGAGTGATGGGAGCCGCACCGACCGGGGCGTGATCCCCGTCGGGCTAGGCGTCGCGAGGGCAAGGACTGGGTGACAGAGCAGGCCTCATACGCGGCGCCCTGGCTGATGACCGCTCTGGGTAATCGCGAGACCCTGGTGCTGGTGTCGGCCGCTGGGGTGGCTGGGGTGGCTGTCATGGGGTTCGCTCCTGGTTTAATCCCATTGCACCCACCGTGGGTGGGGGCTGGCCAGAGCAGCTTCAGAACAGAGGCAGTCCACCCGGGAAACGCGACATTTCCCGGAGCGGGCGCTATGCTGCCCCTTGGAGGTTCTGCATGGGCGTGGTCCAGCTACCTGACGAGCTACAGCGCGTGATCGAGCGGCAGGTCGCCGAGGGCAGGGCCAGCAGCCCGACGGCGTTCCTGGAAGAAGCCGTCATGCGCCTGGTCGCCGAGACCAGCGCGGAGGAGGACGAGGTCCAGCGGGCTGTCCAGAATGGCTCGGCCGACATCGAGGCCGGTCGCTTCCGGACGGTGGCCGGTCCGGACGACGAGCGCCGGTTGCGGGACGACATGATGGCGAGGCTCCGCTCGCGCCTGCCCTCCGGCGGGTAGTGGCCTATCGTCTCACCAAGACGGCAGAAGACCAAATCGACACCCTCCTCCTCGAAAGCGCCCGCGATCATGGCCTGGAGGCAGCAGGTCGATACGGCCAGCTAATCCTGACCGTCATGGCCGCTCTGGGCGAGGAGCCGTACTTGATTGGCTCCGTCGAAGTGCCCCGTCTCCTGAGTATCCGCGCTTACCCGACCCGCCTCGCCAGACGGCGCGTCGAGCCAGCGCGCCGCGTCGTCAGTCCTCGGCACCTCGTCATCTACCGCTTGCCGGTGGATGGCGTGGTCGAGATCCTGGGCCTGGCCCACGACCGCATGGTGCTGTCCCGCGCTGCCCGAAAGATTCTTCGAGACACCGACAGAGGCTAAGAGGGGTCGGGTCCGGTCAGTGACGAGGGCGGTTGGTATCAGCCCTCATCGAGGTGCAGATGCGCCCGCGCGGCATGGAGGACGGCCGCCGCCCGCCCGGCCCGGAGCGCTTCGATCGGAGGACCCCCAAGGTTCGGGTCATGGTCCACCAGGAACTGCAAGGTCGTCCAGGAACCGGCCTTCGCCTCTCTGAAGACCTTCGTCAGGCCGTCGACCCCTGCCAGGATGGAGGGCTCTGGCTCGGCCTCCGCGAACTGAAAGGTGGGGATGACCGCTTCATCCCCCACCATCACCCCCAGTACTGAACCCTCCATCACGCGGCCATGCAGGGCCCGACGCGTGATCCCAAGCTTCGCCGCAGCCTCGGTCAGGGACATGCCTCCGCCGGCGCGATCGAGCAGGGCGTCACGAACTCGGTCGAAGTCCGCCATCTCCTCACAGGGGCAGAACCTGCCCGCCCTCCTTCCTGGCTGAAGCACCCTCGCCGTCAGGCGCGGGACGGCAGCTCGCGTCGACATAGATGGGCTCGATGGCACCGCGCCGCATGGCCACGGTGAGCCAGGGGCTAGTTGTCGAGGAACGAGGCAAGGCGTTCCTGCCGGCCGGGAAACGGCACGGGCGCGTCGTCGGGAACCTCGACCGTGACAACGCTCGTGATCGTCCTGCGCAGCGGCGAGGATGGGTCCTCGGGGGGAGCCTGATCAGGAGGGGAAGGCACGGGCGTTACGGCGCCGGAGGTCGGGGAGGGCGTCTGGGCCTGGAAACGATCACCTGTTGCGATCACCCAGGCGACTGCCTCGCGCTGCCGCTGTTCCTCGTCGGGGTGTGTCATCGTCGCTCTCCCGAAGCTTGGCGCGCTGTAGCACTTCCCGGCATCGAGGACATGAACGAAGCCATCGCGGTAGACTGGTCCGGAGACCGATGAGGATCATTGAGCGCAAGGCATTCGCCGCCGGCGGCTAGCCGATGACCTCCTCGGCCTCGTGCTGGGCTGCAGCAACTAGATGGTCTGGCTGCCCGAGCAGTTCCACAGGCTCGCGATTGTCCAGCCAACCGTTGGCCGACACGAACCAGAACGCCCGCTGCCAGTCGCTCATCGAGGTTGGCAGCACGTCCAGCACCTGCTTGATGGCGGGGTGTGGCTGGCCACTCTTGAACTGGTAAGCCGGGAACATCTCCTTTCCCTCCCAGGTTACAGAGAGGATCCGACCCTCGTCCCTCCAACGGAAGACAGCCGCCTCATGGATGCTGGCTGGCTGCGCAGCTCGGTCAGCGATGTCCTTGCTCGACAGCAGACCTACCTCGGCCGCGAACCTTTCACGCAGCCGCTGATTGTCGTCGGCCACCCGCTTCTCTACCTCGCGCATGCGGCTCGCCTTGACCGCATCGGTCATCGCGGCAGCGCGTCCGGACCCGCCCGCTGTGCCGCATCCACCTCGGCCTCGGACATGGATGGGGCTGGCGCATGGGTCATTTCGGTGGGCAGGGCTGCTGGAACTTCCGGCGTGGCGCTGGGCCGGGTCATCCCCGGAGCCATTGTCTGATCTCCTTCAACGGTTCAAAGCAGGCTTCGGTCTCCGACATGCTCGCCATCATTGCACGATAGCGGCAGCGCCACAGCCGCGCCCATCAGGGCGGCACCTACGACGATACCAATCATGAGGGTAGCGTCCATCATCCGCATGATAGCGGGGTCGTACAGCCGCCCAGTACGGACGGTGTTGCCTTCCTTCTGGTCCGGCGGGGGCGTGATCGCGCCCGGGATGGGCTGCCGTTCGTGCCAGTACTGCCAGAGCCACCCCGTGATGCCGAGGCTGATCGGCAGGACCGCGCTGTAGAACCACCCCATGAGGGTCATCCCGAGGAACATCAGCCGCCCTCCTGAACGAACCGCCTCAAGAGTGTTTGCAGGTCCGTAGCCGGGTCGAGAAGCTCCTCGTAGGTGACCGGCGACGTCTCCGGGACGGGAAGCGCTTCGCGGCCGTCGATCTGGCCGATGGCCTGCACGATAGAGATGGCGTCTCGATAGAAGCCGATGAAGTCCGCCTCGATGTGCTGCCGCATGCTCGGCCGGTACTTGCGCCGGGCATTGATCCGGGCCGCCGCGGCCTCGCCACGCCAGTAATTCACCGCCGTGCTCTCCGGCCACGCCGTGATCTTTAGCAGGTTGCTGAGAAGCTGGATCAGGGCGCTCTCGACCGCGTCCCGCTCGGATCGGCCCAATGCCCCTAGCTCCTCAAAGATGTTCTCCCAGTCCACGTCCGCGTTCGAGGTGCGAGCGATCTCCTGGAGCCGGGCGACCTGATGCTCGGCCCATCGCTCTAAGTCGTTCTCATAGAGGTCGCTCATGGCACCCTCCCTCGCCGGACATAACCTTCTCCAGCGATGCTGGTTTTTGCTCGCAGGTAGGATCGGGCAAGGGGACCAGACCTCGGGCTTGAAGATTCATCAGGGCCACTTCCCGCTCGCCCTCGGCCTCTGGGGCCAACCTGAGCGCGCGGGCGCCATCGTAGAGCTTCCGTAGCTGCTGAGAACCCAGGTCAGCGCGCCAACGGCCGCATAGGTCTGCAGGGGGCCGGAGGCGCTGAGCGCCAGCACCCCGCAGAGCGCCGCTACCGTGAGGCAGGCCAGCGCCATGGTGGCATCAGAGGAAGTCACCACGGGCCGCTGCCTCAGCGATCTGTGCGACCAGGGCTTCCTCGGCGCCGCCCAGCAACTCCCAGGGAGCCCTGCCGCCGAGCAGATCGAGCGGCCCTACGACGTCGCACTCTGCTGCTAGAGCCGGCGAGGTGGAACAGATCACGGGCCTCACCTCCCCTGCTCCTGGCTGGCGAAGGGATCGCGGATGGTGACGCCGCGCCAAAGAAAGCCGTCCTGCATGTCCTCGGAGAGTAGCAGGGTGCAGCCGGCCTGCGCCGCAACTGCCAGCATGATCGCATCCCAAAGCGCGAAGCGGTGGTCGGTAGCCAGTTGCATCGCCTCGGCCAGCACCGTGGGCGTGGTGGGAGCCACGGCATAGGCCGCCTCCCAGCCTTGGACCGCGAGCCGAGCCTGCACCGCCGACCACTTGGCCTTTCTCGTCAGCACCACAAACAGCTCGCCCAATGCCTGGAGCGGTAGAATCACGTCCGCGGCCGGGACGCCGCGCACGATCGCCAGAGCCGCCCCTTTACGCTCCGTGCCGTTCACCCCCTCGGCGTAGGCGAGCAGATTGGTGTCGAAGGCCGTGCGAGTGCTCATCGCTCGTAGAGGTCGTCCCGGCGCCAGGAACCGACGTCCGTTACCGGTTGACCGGCCAAGCGCTGCAGCAGGGCATCGCGGGCCTGTTCCCGTACCAGGTCAGGCTCGGCGCAGGGGACGATGCGCGCGACCGGGCGGCCATGTGAGGTGACCACGAAGCTCTGGCCCTCACGAACCTGTCGGAGGAGGAGGGAGAAGCTACGGTTGGCCTCGGCAGCGGAGACAGCCTGATCCATCCCGACCTCCCTTCTATGTAGTGAATATAACTACGTTATCTGGATGGATCGTTCAAGGGCCGTCGCGGCGCGGTCAGGCGCTTGCCGCTGCTGAGTGGTTGGTGGCGGCATCAGAGGAAGTCGCCACGGGCCGCCGCCTCGGCGATCTGTGCGACCTCGGCTTCCTCTGCGCCGCCCAGCAACTCGTAGGGCGCTCTTCCGCCGAGCAGATCGAGCGGCGTCACCATGAAGCGGTAGGCAGCAAAGGACGTGGGCCTGTCGAACGAGGCCAGTACCTGAGCCAGGACGGGGAAGATCCGACCGTCTGGGCCAATCTGCCAGGCGGGGCAGCGGAAGCGCTGCGCAGATCCCGCGATGCCGAGAACCCTGCTCTCCAGGCGCCACTCGTCCAGCTCCTGCTGAGACAGGCCGCACAGCTTGCCGAAGTCCTCGGCGGCCAGCATCTCCGGCCGCCGGAGAAGGGCCTCGGTGATCGCTTCCTGTCTCTGGCGCAGCATGGCCATCGTGGCACGAAGAGCAGGTGACGTATCATCCGCTTCGATACCAGCCATGGTTCGAACCTTCCTCCTATGCGTAGACCCCGTACTCGATCTGCCCGATGAGGGTGCACACCTGACGCGCCCCCTTGTTCGTGGCGAGGAGGTCGATAGGACGCTTCCAGCCCAGTGCTGGGACCGGGCTGAACAACCACCCTCTCGCGCCCGGTTTGCCCATGACGCGCTCCGCCTGAGCCAAGATGTCGGCCACAGTGACGGGCATCGTCGCGGGTGCCGTTACCTCCTTGGCGGTCATGTCGCCCCGCCGGCCGGTCAGGAGCGCGGCTTGGCCCCCCGTCATGCCGGTAACAGCTCTGCCTGCCCCGTGCCGCAGCAGGAGCTCTCCCGTGAGGTAGCCTGACAGCGGATCAACGCCATCCCAGGGCCGTGTCAGGCGTACCACCAACTCACCGATGAGGGCGCGACATCGCGGATCGCGGAGGACCTTGGCAGTGGCTCTGTCGACGGGGATCTCAACGACAACATCGTGTTCCATGCGGCCATCCCTTGGCTGGTGCCTGGTGGTGCGCGGCTTCTTCCCGCCGCGTGTCAGGCCTCGCCTGACAGGATGCGAGCGACGCGGACCACGTCCGCCTCGATCACAACGACCCGGCCCCCGGGCAGCAGCAGAATGGACTGCCAGTCGACCTCGCAGATCGCGCCGACGGAAGTCGGGGCGATCGCGTGGGTGCGTCCGTCGACATCGATCAGGAGCACAGACCTCCCCACCCTCGCCGTACACACGTCGCTGTGCATGCCGTGGGCCTCCGTCCAGAACGTAGCGTGAACATGCCTCCGGAGAGGTTGGTTGCCAAGTAAAGCCACGGTGTGACCGCGCGGGTGCAAGGCTGGCCTTCTTAAGGACGCTAAGCGACCTCCGCCCTCCGGACAGCCTCCGGCTCCTGCTCGATGACCTGCAGATAGGAAAAGGACGTAGCCCTGGGTTTACGCCGTGTCTGTTCCCAGTCGCGCAGCGTACCCGATGGGATGCGGTACTGCTCGGCGAACTGGGACTGGGTCAGTCCCTACGTCTTGCGCACCCATCTCAACCGAGCTGCCATCGCTCCCGGGCCGTCGCTGATGGGCGCCGGATCGGGGTCGGCCGCGATCTGCTCGTCGATATCCTCGTCGGTCATGGCGTCGATCTTGTCCCAGTTCGTGTCACGAACAGCCTGCTCGGCCATCTCCTTCGTCACCCTCACCGTAGCCATAGCTTCTGCTCCCCGGTGTTTGCCTTGCGCAGCGAGATGATCCGGTGAAGCGAACCCCATATCGTGTCCGCGATCTCTATCAGCTGCGCTTCACGGAATAGGATGGTGAGAGGGTGGCCGAGGACGAGCCCGAGCCGGTCCGCCGCGGCCAAGAGGTCTTGGCACACCGTGTCAGCAAATTCGCGGACCCTGCCAGCGCGTGGGAGCTGGTCGTGCAGTGCTCCGGTTCCTGCCGGCGCCAGCGGCGTCTTGTGGCCGATCTTGTGCCCCTGGTTCCGCCCGAACTCACATGGGCCGAGGTCCTGCCGAAGCTGCGATGCTCGGACTGCGGTGCTCCGGCTGACATCGTGGGGCTGGGCGGCCCTCCGGCATCGCCTGGAATGGGGGTGACCTGGCTGCTGCTCCAGCGCGGCACGGGAGCGTGGCGCCGGTCGTGATAGGGACCGACGCGAGGGAGGTCGCGCCGGTCCGGGCCACGCAGCGAAGGTTAGCGTTCAAGCAGAGGTGTGTGTCAGGCCTCGGCTGACAGGATGCGCGCGATGCGGACCACGTCCGCCTCGATCACCACGATCCGGCCTCTCAGTTACTGACGGAACGCAGCCCGAGCTAGCAGATCGCGCCCTGGCCGTCGGTGATCGGGGCTGTCCCGCGCCCCATCGCTGACTTCCCACCAGCCGTCCTGGAGCTTGAGGAAGGAAGCGAAGAAGCGCTCGGCCTGAGGACCTGAGCACCAACCCGAAGGAGGGGCAGATTCGGGTTTTCCACCGGCCGTCGCCCCCTCAAAAGAGCCCTCGCCACAGTCTGAGGCCGCGCTCCGAGAAAACATTTTGTTGCTTGATCCCACACTAGGGCGGAAGAAAATTACGGGTGAATCCGGCTGAGGTCAGAAATTTCCGGAAGTTATTGACTTCACTATGCTCGCTCAGACGACGACTTCGGCGTGTGATCCCACTTCGTCACCTCGGAAACAACCTGCCGAGAACCGAGGCTGGCCCAGTGACGTGGCGTATCGGACCTCATCGAGGCTGGACTTCCAGCACCCTCGGTTGTGCGGACGGCAAAGATCGCGGCCATCGAGGCAAGCGATGCTGAGCAGATCGGACGTCTGCCAGGGTCTGACCAGCGGCAGGTCAGCGAAGCCTTGTGGGCCAGTGTTGTGGCGGCGCTCGGCTTGTAGGCACCGGCCCACCCTCATCTCCTCTACTGTCTGCCGTCACCTTGTCCTTGGCAGGACCGCCGGGTACTCGCCCTGCTATTCGCAAGCGGCGCTGCTCGCGGTACTGGATTGGTGGTCCGTCGCGCGCTCCCCGAGCCGGCGCTGGCGTCAGGCCGGCCTGAGGCAGCCGCCTGCATCGCCGGCCCACTCCGGGGAGACGCGCCCTTTACGGAAGCGACGTCGCGCTGACCGTTGTGGAATCCGCTCCGGCACTTCGTTTCGCCAGTTGTCGTCCCCACATGGGTGCGTCCTCGTCGGGATCTCAGCCCCGTACGGGGACGGTCGTCGACCGGTCGGGGCAGTGGCGCAGGGTAGAGGAGTAAGCATGGTGGCGATGGATGCGGACGGCGGCTTGGTGCTGGACGAGCGGGAGGAGGCCCTTCTCTCCTCCTTGCCTGAGGCCGAAGGTCAGGCGCTGCGGCGCCTCGCCGAGCTGGCGCGCATCCGGGGCCATGTGACCCATGCCGAGATCTCTGTCGCGCTTCCATCCGATCAGCTCACATCCGACCGCATCGAGGACGCGCTCGCCGTGCTTTCGGCCATGGGCGTCGAGGTCGCCGAGGATCATGGGGCCGAGGCGGAAGACGGCGACACGCCCGAGGGGGCACCGG
>JBHTFH010000077.1:0-14913 GCA_042666135.1 Roseomonas sp. GCM10028921
TGCTGCCCTTCTTGGCCCGATCCGTCGGGTTCGGGCCGGTAAGGTCGCCGCCTCGCTTGGCCCGCACGGAACAGCTGTCGAGGATCAGGTCAGGATGGCCGCGCAGCATGCGGACGAGCAGAGCATGCACCCGCCCCAGCAGGCCCGTGCGCGACCACGCCGTGAGGCAGCGGCGCAGGGTCGAGCCGCTGGCCTTCTCCGCTGTCGCTCGCAGGCTCCGCCAAGGCGTGCCCTCGCGCACGAACTGTCGGAGGGTAGCCAGCACCCGCACGGTGGACGCAGGCGGGTGGCCGCGGCCGCGGGAGCGGCCTCCCTCACAGCACTCCATCGCCGTCGCGATCAGTCCCAGGATTCTTCTGTCCACCTCTCCCTCCACGCCAAAGCTGCAGAGGTAGGGTGATGGTCAGCAGACCGCCGGAACGGGGTTCCTCAACTCAAGGTAGTAGTGGAAACAGCCATTTAGGGTAGGCCCGTCGCCTAGGCGCGCCCCCGCACGGGACCTCTTATGATCAGACGCGCCCTCTCCCTGCTCTACGTGCAGGTGCTCATCGCCATCGTCCTCGGCGTCGCCGTGGGCGTGATCTGGCCGCAGACGGGCGCGGCGCTGCGCCCGCTGGGCGACGGCTTCGTCAAGCTCATCCGCATGGTGATCGCGCCGGTGGTGTTCTTCACCATCGTTCACGGCATCGCCTCCGTGCGGGACGCCAAGAGCGTCGGCCGCGTGGGCATAAAGGCGCTCACCTATTTCGAGGTCGTCTCCACCTTCGCCCTCGTCATCGGCCTCTGTGTCGCGAAGATCTTCAAGACGGGATCGGGCTTCAACATCGATCCGAGCCAGATGAACCCGGCCGCCATCCAGGGCTACGCGCAGACGGCGGCGAATGACAGCGTTGTCTCGCATTTCATGGCGCTAATCCCCGACACCTTCGTTGGTGCCTTCGCCAATGGCGACCTGCTGCAGGTGCTGGTCCTCGCCGTGCTGACGGGCTTCGCCATCAACGCCCTGCCGGAGAAGCTGCGCGAGCCGATCTCCCACAGCGTCGATTCCCTCTCGGCCATCTTCTTCGGCATCGTCTCGATCGTCGTGAAGGCCGCGCCCGTCGGCGCCTTCGGCGCCATGGCCTTCACCATCGGCGCCTACGGCTTCGGCTCCCTGCTGCGGCTGGGCGAGCTGGTGGCGACCTTCTACCTCACCGCCCTGTTCTTCGTCGTCGTGGTGCTCGGCACCATCGCGCGCTTCTGCGGCTTCTCCATCTTCCGCTTCATCGCCTACATCCGCGAGGAGCTGCTGATCGTCCTCGGCACCTCCTCGTCGGAATCCGTGCTGGCGCAGATCATGCGGAAGATGGAGGCGCTCGGCGCCTCGCCGAAGGTGGTCGGCATCACCGTGCCGCTCGGCTACTCCTTCAACCTCGACGGCACGAACATCTACATGACTTTGGCGACCATGTTCCTGGCCTATGCCACGAACACGGACCTCACGCTGGGCCAGGAGCTGACGATCCTGCTGGTGGCGATGCTCACCTCCAAGGGCGCCTCGGGCGTCACGGGGGCGGGCTTCATCACCCTGGCGGCCACCCTCTCCGTCATCCCCGACATCCCCATCGCCGCGCTCGCCGTGCTGATCGGCATCGACAAGTTCATGAGCGAGGTCCGCGCCCTGACCAACCTCATCGGCAACGGCGTGGCCTGCCTCGCCATCTCCCGCTGGGAGGGCGAGCTGGACCCGGTGAAGCTGCGTCAGGCGATGGGGCCGAAGCCGATGGCCGGCGCGGGGCCGCAGCCGTCCCCCGTGGTCCCGCTGCCCGGCGGGGCACGCAGCGGCGACTGAGCCAGGGACTTGTCAGGCCGGGGGAGGGGCGGGGCGCTGCGGCGCTTCCGCCCCTTCCTCCTTCCGGGGTTCCGGATCGGCGGAGCCCTCCGCGGGGCGTCCGCCATAGGCGGGCAGGGACCAGCCCCCGCCCAGGGCGGCCGCGCGGATGAGGAAGGCTGTGCCCGCCCCGGCCGCGACCGCCAGCGCCCGCCCCGTGCCCAGCGCCCCCAGCGCGAGGAAGGCGCCCGCCCCCGCCGCCGCGGCGGTGGCGTAGATCTCCCGCCTCAGGATCAGCGGGATCTCGCCGCAGATCACGTCGCGGATGAGGCCGCCGAAGCTCGCGGTCATCACCCCCATCAGCACGCAGACCCAGGGTGCGGCCCCGGCGCGGGACGCCGCCTCGGCCCCGAGCACGGCGAAGACCGCCATCCCCGCCGCATCGGCCCAGAGCAGCAGGGCCACGCGCCGCTCGACCCCCGGCGCGAAGAGGAAGACCAGCAGGGCGCAGAGGGCCGCGAGCCCCGCGAGGTCCTTGCGGAGAAGCCAGGCCACGGGCAGGCCGAGCATGAGGTCGCGCAGGGTGCCGCCGCCGAAGGCCGTGACCCCCGCGACCAGCAGGAAGCCCACGGGGTCCAGCCTCTTCCGCGCGGCGGCGAGGGCGCCCGCCGTGGCGAAGGCGGCGGTGCCGATCCAGCCCAGCGCCTCCAGCGCCAGGTCGAAGGACCCCGCCATCCCCGATGCCTACTCGGCCGGGGCGGGGACGGTGCTCCGGGATGCGCGCAGCGCCCCCCCGCGCGCGGTGCCGGCGCAGAGAAGCGAGAGCAGCAGCAGCAGCGCCACGCAGGGCAGGACGAGCCAGGGCACCCCGTTGTCCAGCATCAGCCCGAAGGGTACGGGGGTGATGGCGCCGCCGAGCGGCAGGCCGGAGGAGATGAAGCCGAAGACCTTGCCCATCTGCCCCGGGGGCGCCGCGTGCTTCACCATTACGTCCCGCGGCGTGCGGGAGGCGCCGAGTGCCGTGCCCGCCGCCAGCGCCACCACGGGAAGCAGGGGATCGGGCAGCGGCACGAGGCCCATCGCCAGGAAGAGGATGATGGCCAGCGCCGTCAACCCCGTTACGAAGGTGAAGTGGCTGCTGTGCCGGTCCGCGTACCAGCCGCCGATCAGCACCCCGCCCGTGGCCCCCGCGACATAGGCGGTGAGGGTGATGGAGGCGACGGCGAGCGGGGTGGACCAGAGCCGGTCCAGCGTCGCGATCAGGAAGGACTGCACCCCGACCCCCGCCATGGCGGAGAGAAGGAAGAAGGCGAAGAACATCAGCATGGTGCGGGAGAGCAGGACCTGTCGCCCGATCGGTGCGCCACCCTTCTTCGGCCTTGCCTGGTCCTTCAGGATGCCGGACTGAAGCAGGATCGCCGCCACCACGGGCACGCCGAGCAGCCCGACTGTCAGCAGCGCCGCCCGCCAGCCCAGCCCCATCCCCTGCGTCATCGCCCCGATCGCCAGCGGCGCCAGAGCGAAGCCGAGATTGCCGGTGAAGGTGTGCATGGCGAAGGCGCGGCCGATCCGCTTCTCGCCGATGCTGCTGCCGAGGATGGCGTAGTCCGCGGGGTGGATCACCGAGTTGCCGATGCCCGACAGCACGGCGAGGCCGAGGATCACCCAGTAGTTGGGCGCCAGCGCCATGGCCGAGATGGAAAGGGCCATGATGAGCGTGCCGCCAACGAGGTAGGGCCGCGCCCCGTGCCGGTCCACCAGGAAGCCCACGGGGGTCTGCAGCAGCGCCGTCACCGCGCTCATCAGCGCGACCGAGAGGCCGAGCACGGCGTAGGACACGCCGAACTCCTCCCGCCAGATCGGGAAGAGAGGCGCGAGGCAGAGCATGTAGAAGTGGGAGAGGAAGTGCCCCGTGCCGATCAGCCCGATGATGCGCCAGTCTTTGTTCGGGGCCTCGTCGGCCGGGGTTGCCTGAGTCATGGCCGGAAACTGCGCCCCGCCCCGGCCGGGGGTCAACCTTCCTTCTCGTGCGCTCTCGCCACCATCACGCCGCGAGCGGAGCGGGCCCGCCCACCGTCTCCCGGATGGCCTCCACCAGCGGCCCGGCCAGCGGCGCGAGGCCAGCGAGGTCGCCGAACACCGCCATCTCGGCGGTGCCCAGGGGCGGGAGGCCGGGGAGGGGAACCAGCCCGTCCGGCAGGCCTGAGGCGCCCATCACTGTCACCCCCAGCCCCGCCTGCGCCGCCGCCGCCACGCCGAGAAGGCTGGGCGAGGTGTAGGTGACCTCGAACCCCATCCCCGCGCGGGCGAGGGCGGCCAGCGCCCGGTCACGGAACATGCAGCCGGGGGGGAGCATGGCGAGGGGCAACGGCCGCCCCTCGGGCGAGGTCCAGCCGGGGGTGGCGGCCCAGATGACCGGCTCGGTCCAGAGGATCGTGCCCTCGCTCTCCCCGTCCCGCCGTTTGCCGAGCACAAGGTCGAGCGCGCCCGCCTCCATGGCGCGGCGCAGCTCGTGCGAGCGGCCGACCTCCACCTCCAGCCGGATGCCGGGATGGGAGCGGGAGAAGCGGGCGAGCAGGGGGGCGAGGTTGCGCGGCACGAAATGGTCCGCCACGCCCAGACGCAGATGGCCGGAGACGGGCGGAGCGACGAGCCGCCGCACCGCCTCCTCGTTCAGGGCGAGCATCCGCCGGGCATAGGCGAGCAGGGTCTCTCCCTGTTGGGTGAGGGCGACGCTGCGGCTGGTGCGCTCCAGCACGCGCTTGCCCACCAATTCCTCAAGACGACGGATCTTGAGCGAGATGGCCGACTGCGTCAGGCCGAGGGCGGGCGCCGCCGCGGTGAAGCCGCCACGCTCGGCCACCTGCACGAAGCAGCGGAGAAGATCGAGGTCGAGGTCCGGAACGCGCATCGGGGCGCAGGCTGGACCTGCGCCCCGACGGGGTCAATGACGATCCGGCGGTGCTACCCGACGGATCGATGAGAAGGGCTGATCCTCAGATATCCTCGTCGAAGCCGCCGCCGTCGTCGAACCCGGCCGCGTCGTCATAGCCGCCGCCCTGGTCGAAGCCGGCCGCGTCATTGCCGCCCCAGCCACTGTCCGAGACGGGCGAGGCGTCGTTGCCCGCGCCGCCCGGATCGGTCCAGGGTGAGGCCGCGGGGGTGTCCACCGCCTGCTCGCCGAAGGCACCGCCGGTCGCGCCGGAGACAGCGTCGGAGACGCCGCCCGCGGCCGCGGTCGCTGCCTCGGCCGCGCCGCCCGAGAACATGCCCATCAGCGCGTTGCCCAGCACCATGCCGCCGGCCACGCCCGCCGCGGTCGTCAGCGCCGTGCCGAGGAAGCCCGAGCCGCGCCCCTGCTGCATCATCGCCGGGTTCATCGAGCCCATGGGCGGCTGGATCGGCTGCGGGCGGGGAGTCATCGGCACCTGCCGGTTGCCGCCGCCGCCGAACATGCCGCCGAACAGCCCGCCGCGGGACTGCTGGTTCGCCTGCATCTGGTTCTGCGTGTTCTCCAGCTGCCACTCCAGTTCCTGGATGCGGTTCTGGGCCTGGACCAGCGCGGCTTCCTGCACGAAGGCCGTCTGAGTGATGCGGTAGCGCGCCTCGGGGTGGCGCGCGAACAACTCGCCGATCAGGCGGTCCGCCTCCGGATCCACGGGGGGCAGGCTGGGACGCGGCTGCGTGCTCGGCACGCTGCGGCCGCCCCAGGGTCCGGTTGAGGTCGCGGCCGGCTGCGGCGCGGCGCCCGCGACGCGCTCCACATAGCCGGTGATAATGCGGCGCTCTTCCTCGGTCATGTCCCTCATAACTCCTCGTTGCGGGCGGATGCCCGCGACGGGCGCGAGATGGCCCGCCGCGGCAAACCTTTCAAGATGTTAATCTACCGCGCCGGCCGGCACCCGGGAAGGCAGGCCGAGCCGGCCCCACTCGATGGCGGGGCAGCGGTCCATCACGATCGCTACCCCGGCCGCCTGCGCCCGCTCCGCCGCTGCGTCGTCCCAGACGCCGAGCTGGAGCCAGACCGATTTCGCGCCGAGTCGGATCGCCTCGTCCACCACCTCTCCGGCCTGTTCGCTCCGGCGGAACACGTCCACCATGTCGAGCGGCGCAGCCTCCTCCAGGGAGGGCACGGCCTGCATGCCGTGGATGCTGCGGCCGTCGAGCGCCGGGTTCACCGGGATCGCGCTGTAGCCGCGCTGGAGGAGGAAAGCGAAGACACCGTTGGAGGCGCGCCCCGGCTTGTCCGAGGCGCCGACCACCGCGATCCGGCGCGTTCGCAGCAGGAGGTCCCTCACCGCCTCGTCGCTCAACCCGTCCCTGGCCATGCTCTCTCTCCTGCCTTGCCCCGGGGGCAGTTGGGGGAGAAGGGTGAGGATGCCAATGGGGCGTCATTGCGGCGCGCGCCGCCTTTCGTGAGCCTCAGGCGGCAGCTAGAGGTAGGGCGCCATGCTCGTATCCCGCTCCGTTACCGCCGCGCTGATCCTCTCCGCGCTCGCCACCGCCCTCCTCTGGTGGGTGCCCAACCGGGAAAGGGCGGGCGAGGTGCCGATGACGGCCGAGCGCTTCAACAGCGTCTCCTTCGCCCCTTTCCGCGAGGGGCAGAGCCCGCTGCGCGACATCTTTCCGACCGCGGCGGAGGTGGATGAGGACATCCGCCTCATCGCCCCGCGCGTGCGCGCCATCCGCAGCTACGCGAGCATCGAGGGGGCCTACGACACCGCCGAGATCGCCGGGCGGCACGGGGTGAAGATGTGGAAGGGCGCTTGGCTCGGCCGCGACCTCCGCCAGAACGACCGCGAGATCGCCGCCCTCATCGCCACTGCCAACAAGCACCCGGAGGTGGTGGAGCGCGTGGTCGTTGGCAACGAGGTGCTGCTGCGTCGCGACCTGCCGGCGGAGGAGCTGGCCCGGCAGATCGACCGGGTGAAGGCCGCCGTGCGCCAGCCCGTGACCTATGCCGATGTCTGGGAGTTCTGGGCCCAGTTCCCCGAGCTGGCCCGCCACGTGGACATCGTGACCATCCACATCCTCCCCTACTGGGAGGACGAGCCGCTGGGCGTGGACGTCGCCATGGCCCATGTGCGCGACGTCTATCGCCGGATGAAGGCGATGTTCCCGGGCAAGCCCATCGCCATCGGCGAGATCGGCTGGCCCAGCGCCGGCCGCTGGCGCGAGGGCGCCGTTCCCTCCCGCGTGGACCAGGCGGTGTTCCTCCGCCAGTTCATCGCGCTCAGCCAGGAGGAGGGCTTTGACTACAACCTCATTGAGGCCTTCGACCAGGTCTGGAAATACCGCAACGAGGGCACAGTCGGCGCCGCCTGGGGGCTGTGGACGGCGGACCGGCAACCAAAGTTCGACCTCTCCGGCCCCGTGCGGGAGAATCCGTGGTGGGCCTGGTACGCGGGCGCGGCGCTGCTGCTCGGCGCCGGCATGTTCGCCGCCACTGCCCGCGCCTGGCCCCGCGCCTCCCGCGCCGCGCTGGCGGTGCTCTCGGCCGCGCTGGGCAACGCCCTGGCCTATGCTTGGTGCGGCGGCTGGCCCTATGCCTTCGACGAGCACCTGAAGCTCGCCTTTGTCGTCAATATCCTCGGCCAGTCACTTCTCGCCGCGCTGCTGCTGCGCCGGGCGGGCGCGCGGCTCTCGGGGGACAAGGTGGAGCCCGCGCGCAACGGCGCCCAGGCCAGCGCCAATCTCCGTTCGATTTTCCGCGGCCGCTTCCGCCCGCGGGACTGGCGCGGCTTCGCCTTCGAGGACCTGCTCTTCCTCTTCATCGTCACCGCGGCGGTGCTGCAGATGATGCTGCTCTTCGACCCCCGCTACCGCGACTTCCCCTTCCCCACCTTCGCCGTGCCGCTGGTGGCAGTGGTCGTGCGGGCCCTGCTGCGGGATCTTCCGCGCACGGGGGGGCGGCTGGGCGGAATGGCTGGCGGGCGGCGTGCTCGCGGCCTGCGCGGTGGCGAGCGCGGTGGTGGAGGGGCCGCACAACCTCCAGGCCATGGGCTGGAGCGCCTGCGCGATCGGCCTCGCCCTGCCGCCCCTCCTGCGGCTGAAGCCTTTCAGCCGGGCGGCGCGGGTGCCGGCCCCTACATCTGCGCCCGCTGGTTCCCGTCGAGGAGCGCCGTCCCGAGCGGCGTGACCCGCACCGGCTCCGCCCGCGCCAGGAAGCCCCTCTCGAAGGCTTCCTCCCACACCATCAGGCGCGGGCAGGAGGTGCGCCAGGCCTCGTTCAGCTCGGCAAGGGAGCGCGGTTGCCGCGCCGCCGATTCCGCGAGATCGGCGACCAGAGGATCGGTGATCCCGCTCATCTCCTGAACATCTCCCGCGCCCCCGGTTCAAGCGTTGTGGAGGACGATAGGCACGGTGCGGGGAGGGCAGAGAGACGAATCCGCCGCTCCCTCCCCGGTGCGTGCGGGCGGGGGCTGCCCGGTGAAACGGGCCGGGGCGCAACGCGGACCCCCGCCAAGGCGTTCCCTGTGCGACTTCGGCCCGGTGCCCCAAAGCCGGGCCTCCCGCCTCACGCGCAGGAAGGCAGACCGCCATGGCCCTCTTCTCCAAGCCCATCAAGACGCTCGACGACCTCTTCGTCCACACGCTGCAGGACATCTATTACGCCGAGAACCAGATCACGAAGGCGCTGCCCAAGATGATCGACAAGGCGACGGATCCTCAGCTTAAGCAGGGGTTCGAGCTGCACCTGCAGGAGACCAAGAACCAGATCACCCGCCTGGAAAAGGTCTTTCAGATGCATGGCCAGCCCGTGAAGGGCGTCACCTGCGCCGCCATGGACGGCATCCTGGAGGAAGCCCAGGAGATCATGGGCGACGTGGACGACAAGGAGGTGCTCGACGCCGCCATGCTCGCCGCCGCCCAGGCCGTGGAGCACTACGAGATCACCCGCTACGGCACGCTGGTCGCCTTCGCCCGCCAGCTCGGTCGCGCCGACTGCGCCTCGGTTCTGGAGGAGAACCTCGCCGAGGAGAAGGCGACGGACAAGAAGCTGACCATGCTCGCCGAAAGCAAGGTCAACCGCATGGCCGCCTAAGACGTTACCTCCTTCGCCTCGGTCGATCCACCAGGGGCAAGGGGCGCCGGTCTCCGATCCCGCAGCGCGGGGCAGGGGCCGGCGCTTCGCCGTTCAGGCCCTTTCAGGCGAGACGTTCCGCCAGCCTCGCGGCCAGGGCGGCGGGGTTGCCCTCGGCCAGCACGGTCTTCTCGCGCGATGCCGCGCCCGCCGTCACCGACAGGCGGGAAGGGGCGAGGCCGAGCGCCTCGGCCAGCAGGGCAAGGATCGCGCGGTTCGCGCGCCCATCCTCCGGCGCCTCGTTCACCGCCGCCCTGATCCTCGGCCCGTCCACCCCGGGAACCAGCCCTTGCAGGCCCGGCCGCCTCGCGCGGGGATGGGCCTTCACGCGCAGTTCCAGCCCGCTCTCCACCGCGCGCCAGGGGAGGTCGCGCGGCGTCACCGGCCCCGCAGCGGGGTGACGACCGCCTTGCGCGCATTCGCCTCCACCCAGGCCCAGCCGCCCAGCGCCGCGCCGATCATCCCCCAGGTGGCGTTGAAGTTCAGCACCGCGATCACGCCCAGCGCCACGGCCGCCGCACGCACCGCGAAGGGGGCACCGATGAAGGCCCAGATCCCCAGCGCCATCGCGCCCGCGCCCCAGAGCTGCCAGTGCTGGAGCCAGAGCAGCGCTGCGCGCGGTTTGCAGGCGAAGGGCGCGCTGGCGAGGTCGAGGCAGAGCGCGCCCATCTCGCGAGGCTCCACCTGCAGGTAGCGGTAGAGCAGCATCAGCCCGATGGCGGCGGCAACCGCGGGAATCGCCAGGAGATCGCGCTTGGGGATGGTCATGCCGATGTGATCCCGCGATCGCTTCGGGCGTGCAAGCGGCATCATTGGGGCAGCGCCTTGAAGCCGCCGCACTCGGCGCGACCTTTGGCTGATGAAGCTTTCCTTCCTCGATCGTTCCCCCCGCGTCGCCGTCGTGCGGCTCGCCGGCGTCATCGCGCCGCGCGCGAACGGCCTTGCCGGCCCCACCCTCTCCGCTGCCGCGCTGGACCCCGTGCTGGAGCGCGCTTTCGGGCTGAAGCGTCTGGCCGGCGTGGTGCTGGCCCTGAACTCGCCCGGCGGCTCGCCCGCGCAGTCCTCCCTCATCGCCGCACGCATCCGGCAACTCGCGCAGAAGAAGGGCGTGCCCGTCATCGCCTGCGTGGAGGATGCGGCGGCCTCGGGCGGATACTGGCTCGCCTGCGCGGCGGACGAAATCGTGGCGGACCCCGCGAGCATCGTCGGCTCCATCGGCGTCATCTCCGCCGGCTTCGGCTTCGAGGAGGCGATCGCGCGGCTCGGCATCGAGCGGCGGCTGGTGACGGCGGGGGAGGACAAGTCCTTCCTCGACCCCTTCCGCGCCGTCGATCCCGCGCAGCAGGAGCGCCTGCGCGAGTTGATGAGCGCGCTGCACGGCGAGTTCATCGCCTGGGTGGAATCGCGCCGCGGCGAGAGGCTGCGCGGGGCGGAGGAGCCGCTCTTCACCGGCCGTTTCTGGACAGGGCGCCGTGCCCTGGAGCTCGGGCTGGTGGACCGGCTAGGCGACCTGCGCGGCGAGGTGACCCGCCGCTTCGGGGGGGATGCCCGGATCGTGCCCCTGGGTGCCCGCCGCCCGCGCCTGCCCTGGCGTCTGCTCTCCGGCGCCGCGCTCGACCCGGCGGCGGCTGTGGAGGGCGCGATCGTGGCGGCCGAGGCGCGGGCGGCCTGGGGGCGCATCGGCCTCTGACCCCGAGGGGTGGGCCGCTCAGGAAGCCTTGATCGGCGGCGCCCGCCGAAGCCCTCCGCCCCACCCGAATCGTTCTTGATTTGTTCAAGTCGAAAGGTCAGAATTCCTAAGTCGATCGGGCGAGCGGAGGTGAATGGCGCGGTTGCGCCGGCACCTCCACGGGGGACTCCGCGCCCTGGCCCGCCCGCGACAGGACAAGAGGAAGTCTGATGAGCAACACGCCGCTCCTGCTCGGCCTAGCGGTGGGATTCTCCATCGCCGTCCCGATCGGCCCGATGGGGATTCTCTGCATCCAGCGCACCCTCGCCTCGGGCATGCGCGTCGGCCTCTGCACCGGGCTCGGCGCGGCAACGGTGAACATCGCCTACGGCGCGGCCGTCGTGCTCGGCATGGAGAGCGCCGCGCCGTGGATGGAGCGAGCGGGAAGGGTGCTGTCGATCGCGGCCGGAATCGTTCTTCTGCTGATGGCAGCAAGGATGTTGATGCGCCGGCACGTCGCGGAGGACGCGCCCGGGCAGGCGCCGCGCTCCTGCGCCTCGGCCTATCTCTCCGCCCTCGCCTTCAACGCGGCGAACCCGATGTCGCTGCTTCTCATCTTCTCGCTGCTCTCGCCCATCGCCGGCACGACGGCCACTTCGCCGGCCGCGGCCTCCGCGCTCCTCTTCGGCATGTTCGCGGCGGCGAGCCTGTGGTGGATGTTGCTCAGCGGCGGCGTGGCGCTGCTGCGCTCGCGGCTACGGCCGGAACTGCTGCTCCATGCCAATCTCGCGGCTGGAATGCTTCTGACGGCTTATGGCACCCTCGCCCTGGCGCGCGTGAACTGAAATTATTCCCATTTTGCTGCGGGGCCTGGGCCGGCTCCGCGGTGGGGAGGCTTCCTTGCGGGGGTGCGGCGGGCGCCCCTATACCGGCCGCGCCAAGGAACGCCTCCCCAGCCCGATGATCGCCCCCGCATGACCGCCACGCCGCTCCCGTTCCAGGACATGATCCTGGCGCTCCACGCCTTCTGGTCGAAGCAGGGCTGCGCGATCCTGCAGCCCTATGATATGGAGATGGGCGCGGGCACCTTCCATCCCGCCACCACGCTGCGTGCGCTGGGGGCGAAGCCATGGCGGGCCGCCTATGTGCAGCCCAGCCGCCGTCCCTCCGACGGGCGCTACGGCGAGAACCCGAACCGCCTGGGAGCCTATTACCAGTACCAGGTCATCCTCAAACCGAGCCCGCCCGATCCGCAGAGCCTGCTGATCGAGAGCTACCGCGCCATCGGCATCGACCCCATGCTCCACGACATCCGCTTCGTGGAGGACGACTGGGAGAGCCCGACGCTCGGCGCCTGGGGCCTGGGTTGGGAGGTCTGGTGCGATGGGATGGAGGTGACGCAGTTCACCTATTTTCAGCAGGTCGGCGGCATTCCCTGCGCCGTGCCCTCCTGCGAGCTGACCTACGGGCTGGAGCGCCTGGCCATGTACATCCAGGGCGTCGAGAACGTGTACGACCTCGCCTTCAACTCGGCCGGCCTCACCTATGGCGACGTGTTCCTGCGAAACGAGCGCGAGTTCTCCGCCTATTCCTTCGAGCACGCGAACGTCCCCGCTCTGTTCCGCCACTTCGCCGAGGCGGAGGAGGAGTGCAACGCGCTCTGCGACAAGGATCTGCCGCTGCCCGCCTATGACCAGTGCATCAAGGCGAGCCACAGCTTCAACCTGCTGGACGCCCGCGGCGCCATCAGCGTGACGGAGCGCGCCGCCTATATCGGCCGCGTGCGTGCGCTGGCGAAGCGCTGTTGCGAGGGCTGGCTCGCCGGGGAGTCCACCTGATGGCCGAGCTTCTGCTGGAGATCCTCTCCGAGGAGATCCCCGCCCGCATGCAGGCCCGCGCGGCCGAGGACCTCGCGCGACTGCTGGGCGAGGCGATCAGGCCCGCCGGGCTGCCGCTCGACGGCGTCCGCACCCTCTACGGCCCGCGCCGCATCGCCCTGGTCGCGCAGATCCCGGCCGAGACGCCGGCGAGTGAGCGGGAGGAGAAGGGGCCGCGCCTCGGCGCCCCCGAGGTGGCGCTGGGCGGCTTCGCCCGCAAGCACGCGCTCCCCGATGACGCTGTGGCCGCCATGCGCCGTGCCGGCGGCCCCTCCGACACACCGGTCTATGAGGGGGAGGGGCTGGTGATCCTCGCCCGCCCGGAGAAGTCCGGCGCCTCCTTCCTCCTGCGGCTGCGGAACCCCGCGCGCTCCAGCGCCGAGGTGCTGGCCGAGGTGGTCCCGGCCCTCATCCGCCGCTTCCCATGGCCGAAGTCGATGCGCTGGGGCACCTCGGACCTCATCTGGGTCCGCCCGATGCAGCGCATCCTCCTCCTGCTCGATGGAGAGGTGGTGCGCTTTGCCCTGGGCGAGGGGACGGACGAGGCGCACGGCCTCCGCTCCGCCGACCTCACCGAGGGGCACCGCATCCAGTCGCCCGGCGCATTCGCCGTGACCTCCGCCGCGGAGTACGAGGCGGGGCTGCGCGAGCGCTCCGTCATTCCCGACGCGGCCGAGCGCGAGCGGATAATCGAGAGCGGGACCGCCGCGCTCGCCGCCGCCGAAGGGCTGGAGGTGGTGCCGGACCGCGGGCTGCTGGCCGAGGTGGCGGGGCTGGTGGAGTGGCCCGTGCCGCTTCTCGGCCGGATCGACGGCGCCTTTATGGACCTGCCGCCCGAGCTGATGCGGACGACCATGCGGGTGAACCAGCGCTACTTCGCGCTCCGTTACCCCGACGGCCGCGCCGCCGCGCGCTTCGCCCTCGTCGCCAACATCGCGGCCAGGGACGGCGGTGCCGCCATCATCGGCGGCAACGAGCGCGTGCTGCGCGCCCGCCTCTCCGACGCCCGCTTCTTCTGGGACCTGGACCGCAAGCAGCCATTGGAATCCTTCCTGCCGAAGCTCGATTCCGTTGTATTCCACGCGAAGCTCGGCACGCAGGGTGACCGCGTCCGGCGGCTGGAGCGGCTGGCCCGGCACATCGCGCCGATGGTGGGCGCGGAGCCCGGCCTCGCCGCCCGCGCCGCGCGGCTGGCCAAGGCGGACCTCGCTTCCGGCATGGTGGGCGAGTTCCCGGAACTCCAGGGCGTGATGGGCCGCTACTACGCGCTCCATGCCGGGGAGGACCCGCGCATTGCCGAGGCGATCGGCGCGCATTACCGCCCCCTCGGCCCGGGCGACGCTGTCCCCTCGGAGCCCGTCGCGGTGGCCGTCGCCCTCGCGGACAAGCTGGACCAGCTCGCCGGCTTCTTCGCCGCGGACGAGCGCCCGACCGGCTCGGGCGACCCTTACGCGCTGCGCCGCGCGGCGCTCGGCGTCATTCGGATCATCCGGGAGAACGGGCTGCGCCTGCCGCTGGCGGACGCGGTGGCGGAGGCCTTCTTCGGCTACCCCATGGCCCAGGGCACGACCGCAACGCCGGAGTTCGGCATGGTGGTAGCCGCCGAGCGGATGAATGCGGGCTGGAAGCCGCGGGCCGAATCGCCCCATCCTCCCGTCGTGGCCGCCTTCGCCCAGGGGGTGGTCGAGTTCCTGGCCGAGCGGCTCCGCGTGCAGATGCGGGCGGAGGGGCTGCGTCACGATCTCGTGGCCGCGGCCTTCGGGCGCTCGGGCGACGACGACCTGAACCGGCTGCTGGCGCGCGCCGACGCGTTGCGCGACTTCCTCTCCACCCCCGAGGGAACGGACCTGCTGGCGGCCTATCGCCGCGCGGCGAACATCCTTAAAATCGAGGAAAAGCGGGACGGGCGGGCCTATGCCCCGGCCATTCGCGCCGACCTGCTCCGTGCCCCGGAGGAGATCGCCCTCGCCTCGGCGATCGAGGCCGCGCGCCCGGCCGTCCGGGACGCGCTGGCGCATGAGGGCTTCGCGGCCGCCATGGCGGCCCTTGCGCCAATCCGCGCGCCGGTGGACGCTTTTTTCGACAGGGTCACGGTGAATGATCCGGATAGGGAATTGCGGGAGAACCGGCTAGGCTTGTTGGCGCTGCTTCGCGGCGCCATGGACGAGGTGGCCGATATTGCGCGTATCGAAGGCTGAGGAAGAGGTCATGAAGAGCTGGGTCTACGGCTTCGGGGCCGGCCGCAATGACGGCCGTGCGGAGATGCGGAACCTGCTGGGCGGCAAGGGCGCGAACCTGGCGGAGATGGCCTCGATCGGCCTGCCCGTTCCCCCCGGCTTCACGATCACCACCGAGGTCTGCACCTTCTACACCGAGAACAAGGGCGCCTATCCCGAGGATCTCGACGCGCAGGTGAAGGCCGCGCTCGCGCGCATCGAGGAGGCCGTGGGCGCCCGCTTCGGCGACGCGCAGA
>JBHTFH010000078.1:0-14668 GCA_042666135.1 Roseomonas sp. GCM10028921
AGCTCGCCGTCAGCCTCATCGCTGCGCTGCCCCGATGTCCCTGCTGCCTGCAGAATTCGGCCCCAAGCCGAAACAGAAAATGACACAGTAAGACTAGCATCCGGTTCAGGACGTAGTTGGCGATAGCCATTTCGGTCACTTGGCGCCGATCCGTCCGCAATCGCAAACCATCACCGATGACGCGCTGCCGTTACGAGACATAGGCCTCCAGCAGAGCACGCCAGTTGTACCCCGCCGCTCGCTGCCAGCCCATGCGACCGCGCCCGGTAATACATCGCAGATGCACATCCCGCTGTGTCGGTGCGGTTGCAGCAACGCTGCTTATCACCGCGTTCGCGCGTGATGGCACGATGACGTCGGCACCTGGATGAGCGCTGCGACCTCAGCGTAAACACTGTCCCGATCGTAGGCACCATCGCCTGTAAAGGACACCACGGAACCACCAACCCGGTCGAGCAAGGGGCCGACCTACGAGCCGTTGTCGGCATCCCTGCTCGTCAGCACTGAGGCGACTATCTGGCCGGTGTCAATGTCTGTGACGAGGCTGAGCATCTTCCAGCCCCGGCGCCGCTTGCTGACATGCTTCTCTTCCAGACGTCCGCCGGGACAGCACAGCCACAGACTACGTGTTTGGTCCCGGGATGTGGTGGTACGTTTGACCACCATGCTGGGAGGGACGCGCTATGGGCCTGGTTCTTCACGGATGCGCCCGCACGACGGAGGCGGTTCGTCGCGCGATCCAGCTACAACAAGAGAGCGTAAGGACCCTGGCCCGGCGTTTCGGTGTCAGCCCCACCACGGTCCAGAAGTCGCGCAAGCGGGTCACGACGGCCGATGCCCCCATGGTGCCAAAGGAGCCCCGCTCCACCGTCCTGACACCCGAGCAGGAGGACCCTGCACCGCTGCTTGGAGCGGCACGGCATCAGCCGCTTACCCCAGGTCTGCGGGGACAAACCGGCCCGACTTAGCGTCAGGGCGGTTGCGATCGCAAGGTTCGAGTACCTCGTTTGGCCACCCCGGCCCACGCGCACCTCGGCTTGCCATCCCCTGATCGCCCCAGCCGTGAACCACCTGGTGAGACTGCCACGGGCGAGCAGGCCGGCATCGTACTTAGCCAGGTCGGTCACCTTCTGGCGCTGCTTGGGGACGTGGTGCTGGCCGATCACAATTAGACTTGAACAGCACTACGAGTGTCCCCCACTGCTGAGGGCTCGCCCCTACGCCAGCCTACTCCAGCGCGCCTAACCGGGCGTTCCATGCAACAAGATGGTTCAGCGACCCTGCGGGCTCGATGCCGGCGCGGCTACGCGGATAGGAGAGGAGGGGTTCGCTGGGCGGTCGTAGGGTGGGCAACCCCAAGTTGGGACATTGAGGGCGCGAACCATCTCATTGGTCACAGGATCCCGCACAAGGACTGTATGCTCTGTTTCACGATTGAGAACCGTGTGGCAGACGATCCGGACAATCGCGTCGGCCACCACCGCGAGATGGGCGAGACGCGCCTCGTCGGCTGATGTTGTGCGAGTAGCGGGAGCGCGAGCTCCCACCTCATCCTTTGGTGGCGTCGCAAGGGACGGCTGGGATTGGCCGCCCGCGTTCACCACCGTGATGTTCGCGGGCGTAGCGGTGGCGGCCGCCGGTTGCCCGGGCTGGGCGGTCACGGTGCCGCTGGCGCCGACGATCACTGGTGGGGCGGGTATCGCGGCTGTGAGGCCGTCTATGGCGTGCATGCCGATAAGGATGTTGTCGGTTTGCGCGAGTACGCGGCGAAAATCTGGTCGCGTCAGGATTCCGTTCGAGTACGCAAGGCAGGATTGAAAGGCGAGGTCGCGCACCGCCTGGATGGTCGCCGTGCGATAGCCGACATAGGCGGTCTGCTGCGCCATGGCATAGGCAAGCGCTGCCTCGGCAGTCGCGCTAGTGGCAGGCGAGCCGACGGAGACGGGGATGCGTCCCTGCAAGGCCGCCGAGCGGCCCACGGCGGTGATCGCGTCAGGGCTCGGCTCGGCGCAGACGATCCGATCGTTCGGTTCGTAGCCGCCTTCGATCGCGCGGTCGATACGGCCGCTGTCGCGCTCTTCGACGGGCCGCGAGATAACGAGACGTGATTCGGCGGCGGTGCGGATTGTCTGTCCGGGGTAGGAGCCAAAGAGGCGAACATCGGCGCAGCCTACTAGGAGCGGCACGAGCAGCAGGGCTTGGACGTGACGCGGCACAGGTGCCTCCCTAGCGAGCATCGGCGCCTTCGAAGCAGCCTTGACCGCAACGACAACTCGTTACGGCTGCAAACGCAAGAGCTTTCGGCTCCCTTGGTTGTCAAAGGCGGCACATCGTTCGAGATTTTCCTGAGGGGTGGGCCCGTTCATACATCTCCCAGCCGTAACGGGTTCGCGAAGCTCGCGCTTTCGCTTCAGTCGGGAAAGGCGGGCCAGTTAATGAGATCGGTCGTGACGGCGCGCGCCTTCGGTGGCCGGACGTAGGTGGAACGGAGCCAAGCGACCTCGTGGACGAGCGCGTCGGGAGGGGGCTCGCGGCGGCGGAACGACCTCACCCGGAGGCGTCCGTCGGGGCGGCGCTTCGGGAGGAACTCGGCAAGCCACCATTTCCAGGTTAGAGATTCGTGCATGGGGGCGTTCGGGTCGGGAGGCGCGAAGGACGCGTCGGATCGGCCGAGCAATTGCTCCAGGCGTGCGCGGTTGAGGAGCAGGCCCTTCGCATGCGCCTCGCTCGCCATCCATTCCAGGGCAAATTTCGAGAGGCCGCTCTCGGCCTCTGGATAGCCGCCGCCGACGTCGCAATGGACGCCGGGGAACCAGACCTGCCGCAGGTCGGTCTGCTGGTCGCCCGCCGGCGGCGGGTCGGGCCGCCAGAGATTCGTCCGGAAGAAGGCCCTCCTTTCGTCCAGCGCGACCGCGTGACGCACGGTGCGGATGGAAGGGTTGTTCGCCGTGTACGGGAAGTGAAGCGGGTTGCCGATCCAGCCGACGGAGCTGACCGTGTCCCAGACACCGACAAAGTGCGGTGGGCACTCGCGGTCCGCGAAGGTAGCCTTGAAGCGCTCGGCTTGATCTAGGAAGGATGGGCCGTTTCCCCCCTCGAACCGCCGTCGTGCGGCCATGCGGATGACGTAGGCGATCATCGGCTCGTGGCCGGAGCGCATGAGCCCGTACATATGGAGGAGGGAGGCGACAGCACGGACGGTGTAGGCGCCTCGGCTGAAGCCGAAGAGGTAGAGGTGGTCACCCGCCTCATAATGGCGCATGAGGAAGGCGTAGGCATCGAGGATGTCGCGCTCGAGGCCGTATCCAATGGCCAAGCCCAGGAGCTTTGTCAGGTTGCGCGCGACGTTGGAGAGAGCGCCTGTCGCCTCCATCGTCCCCACGCCAGGATGGTAGCTGACGACTTGACGGCCCTCGTCGTGGACGAGGGCGGAATAGAGCTTCAGGACGTTCGTCGCGTCTGAGGCAAATTCATTAGCGGTTCCATCACAGCAGACGACTACGTTCTTCGGCATGGCGGAGCTCCGCGAAGGGTGCCGTTATACACAATGCCGAATCGATTTGTCCCCGTCACGCGCTGAAGATCGCGATGCTGATCTGGTTCTGATCCGCATAATCGATCCAATTAGAACGCAGGCTTTCCGTACGGCACCGTCAGGTTCAGCGTGGCTTTGCGGACTTGCCCGGGTCCGGTAGGCGAGCGAGACAAGTTCGCCAGCCGCCAGGTCGCCCTATGCCGGGTACCGGCTCCCGGCCGAGGTCATCAGCCAAGCGGCGTGGCTCTACTTTCACTTCCCGCTCAGCCTGCACATGATCGAGAAGATGCTGGTGGCGCGCGACATCGCCGTCAGCCATGAGACGGGGCGGCAGTGGGCTCTCAAGTTTGGCCAGGACTTCGCGAACTGGATCCGGCGGAGGCTGCTCCGCGTCGAAGACAAGTGGCACCTCGATGAGGTCGCCATCAAGGTTGCTGGGGCGTGGACCGAGGTCAGTGGGGCAGCTGCCTAGGCCTGAACTCCTTGCCAGCTCCGCACTCGGCGCTGTCAACGCGGTCGACTGAGAGCCAATAGGTTGACGATGCCCGGCGACACGATCACGCACCTCACGCCCGAGCGGCGCCAGGTGCGGGTGCGGCTGGGGGAGGTCGACACGCCCGAAAGCCGGCAGGCTTACGACACTCGTCCGCCGTCAGGGCTCATGAGACAGAGAGTGATGGTTGAGGAAGGGAGGGTTTCCGGCTCATCGTAACCGCCAGGGAACGAGCCATGAGCCAGAAGCCAGTGACACCGAACGCGAAGACGCCCGCCGATCGGGTAGTGCGTGACATTCGCCGGGCGACCCGCAAGCACTACTCGGCAGAGGACAAGATCCGGATCGTGCTGGAGGGCTTGCGCGGGGAGGAGAGCATCGCAGCGCTGTGCCGACGGGAGGGCGTGGCTTGTTCCAGAAGACCTCGGGCGGCCTCCCGGCGGGCACGGTGCCGAAATCAGAGAGCTTGGCCCTGCTCTCGCCCAGCACCGTGCCGCGAACGACGTCGTGGAAGCGGCCCTCCTGCTCGACGGTGGCGTCCACTGTAAAGCGGACGCTGACGATGGCGTGGAAGCTGGCGGAGACGTCGCCTGGTGGCGCGCGGGCGGGGGCGACGAGGTCCTTCAACAGGCAGCGCAACGCCTCGCGCTGCGTGACGGGGACGTGGTCGGCCTTGGTGGCGGCTAAGGCCAACTGGGTCATGCGCCCGAAGCGGGAGCGGCCGAGCGCCATGCCGAAGCCGCGGCGGCGGGGGGCGAGGCAGGAGGCGATGAGGGCCAGCGCGGCCCGGGTACGGACAGTGTCGCGTTGCTAGAGAAGTGCCCGATGCGCAAGGTCTGGCTCCACCTATCTGGCGCAGCTGCCTGGAGGGCAGTTCAGCGTCCTTCGTCTTCTCCTTCATGGACTGTCACGAGGTCTGCGGGCTGGCACCCGAGAGCCTGTGAGAGTTCGAAGAGAGTAACGACGGTCGGATTGCGGCGGCCTCGCTCGAGGTCGGACAGGTACTGCTGGCTATGTCCTGTCAGTTCCTCGAGCCTTTCCTGCGTGATCCCCCTGGCACGGCGCAGGCGGGCCACGTTGCGGCCAACCAGCCTGCGCATGTCCATGCGCGAGACCTGCCGGAGGCTTCACAGAAGATTTATCAACTATAGTATGTAAATGCGGATGGCCGCTGCCCTCCGAACCGAGGACATCCCTATCCATGTTTCACCGTCTCAGCACCGGCTTGCGCAACGGCGCCTACGACGCCTCTGCCCGGGCCGACGCCCTGATGAACCAGGATACCATCCGCCTCGCCGTCACCGGCCTGTCCCGCGCCGGCAAGACCGTCTTCGTCACCTCGTTGCTCGCCAACCTCCTGGCGCTGGGCCGCGGCCTCGACACTCTGCCGCGCCTGCATGGCGCTCTTGGACGCAGCCTGGGCGGCGAGAGCGGTGGGCAGATGGCCTCGCGCCTGCAAGGCATCTGCCTCGCTCCGCCCGGCCAGGAGGAGGTCCCTCTGTTCGACCTCGCCCGCAACCTCGGCGCGCTGACCGCCCCTGCCCCCGACTGGCCGCCCCGCACCGACGACCTCACCGAAACAGCCCTCGAACTGACCCTGGAGAGGGACGGCTTCCTCGGCCGGCAGCGCGGCCCTCGCAGGCTCCGCCTGGAGATCCTCGACTACCCCGGCGAGTGGCTCCTCGACCTGCCCCTGCTGGATCAATCCTTCGCCGAGTGGTCCCGCCAGACCCTTCCCCGTCTCTGCCAGGGAGTGCGCGCACAGATCTTCGAGGGCTTTCTCGAAGCGCTGCGGGGCCACGCTCCTGACTCCTCACCCGACCACGCCATTGTCCGTCGCGTGCACGAGACCTACCGCGAGGCGTTGCGGGTAGCGCAGCACGAGCACGGCCTGCGCCTGCTCCAGCCCGGCCGCCTGCTCTGCCCAGGTCCCGGGGCGGACGCGCCCTTCCTGTGGTTCTTTCCGCTGGAGGGGGCACCGGACCATCCCCGGCGCGGGACGCTCGCCGACCTCCTCCAGGGCCGCTTCGAGGCCTACAAGGCGGACATGCGGACGCGCTTCTTCGAGCGCCACTTCTCCCGCTTCGACCGGCAGGTCCTCCTGGTCGACGTGCTCGGGGCTCTCCACGGCGGCCGCGAGGTCTTCCACGACACCCAGGACGCCCTCGCTCTCATCGCCTCCTGCCTCTCCTACGGCGGATGGTACCCCGGGCGTGCGCGCTACGGCCGCATCGCCCGCGTCGCCTTTGCCGCCACCAAGGCCGACCACGTCCCCACCATCCATCGGCAAAACCTCGAGGGGTTGCTCAAGGATATCGTTGCCCCGGCGCTGACCTCCATCGGTAGCGGCCCTGTCAGCTACCACGCGGTGGCGAGCGTGCTCTCGACGCAGGACGCCGTCATCGAGAAGGACGGGGTGACCCACGACGTGGTCCGCGGCACGATCCTCGGCACCGGCATGGCCCGCCTCTTCGATCCGGGCGCCGTCCCGGCCTCCCGCCCGCCCGAGACCTTCTGGAACCGTCGCCGCTTCGTCCTGCCGGTCTTCGAGCCGCCGCGCGGCGAGGCCATCGGGCCGACAGGCATCCCGAGCCTCGGCCTGGACACCCTTCTCGTCACGCTGCTGGGCGACAAGCTTTGAGGAGGGCGGGCACGGGCGTCGGCCACCTCCCCTCGGCTAGTGCGACAATACGGCCGGAGACACCTCAGGGGCCTCGCCTCCTCGATGAGGGTGGCGCGGTGCTGCAGGAGGCCGTGCTCGCCAACGCCGAACCGGCCTCCGGGACAGCGGAGGTGGGGGCCGGGGATGCACCCCCGCAGGAGCCTGCCCTTCTGGACGTGCCGCAAGGCATGGAGGCCGGACCGGTCGACCACGGCTGGGCGCCCGCCGCCCTCGCCCTATCTCGCCCGCCACCCTCGCCACTCAACTGGATCGCGGGCGGCCTTGCCGTCCTTCTGTCGGGATGGCTCGTGCTCTCCGCCGCCGCCTTCGTGCAGGATGGGTTCGCGCGCTCGCCTGCCAACGGCTGGATCACGCTAGGTGTCTTCGGCGCGGGGTTGGCCGCCATGGGATGGGGTGCCTGGCTCGAGATGGCCGCCCTTCGGCGCCTCCGGGCCGTCGATGCCTTGCGGGCGGTGCTGACCCGGGACGAAGGACCCGTCGAGGCCGCACGCGCCCTCGCCCTCGGCTGGCTCGATCGCCTGGGTCATTTGCCCGAGGCGGCCACTGCGAGGTCCGCCGTCGCCGCGGCCCGCGACGTCCCCGCCCTGCGCGCCGCACTCCGTACCCACCTTGACGCACCGCTGCGCCAGGCCGCCAGGCGTCTTGGTACTCGCGCCGCCGTCGAGGGCGGCGCACTTGTCGCGATCAGCCCCTCACCGGCGCTCGACGGCCTCCTTGCGGGACTGCGCGGCCTCTCGCTCCTGCGCCAGGTTGCGCTCCTTTACGGCGTGCGCCCGGGCGGTGCTGTCACCCTCGCCCTGCTGCGGCGCCTGGCCTGGACCGCCACTGGCCTGTCGGGCCTCGACTTGTTGGGCAGGACACTTGCCGATGGCACCCTTGCTCAGGCCCCAGTGCTCAAGCAGATCGCGGCAGCCCTCCCAGGCACGGGCCTTGCCGCCGTCCGCCTCAAGCGGCTCGCTGACGTCGCCGCCAAGGCATGCTCGCCGCTCGGGTAGGAACGGTACGACCGGGCAGGACGGCTTTGTTGAGTACCGGGCTGAGGTCGCGGAGGCTCCAGTTCAGGGACTGGTAGCGCTTTCTCGGCCTTTCAGCCTCGTCGTCCTCCCGCTCACCGACGGACCGCTTTCAAGGGGGAGGTCTGCTTGTCCGCGTGCCGGGATCACCGTCACCGATTGATTGGAGGCGTCAGGCTTACTGCCGCTACATGCAGTGCTGAAAATAGTTACGCTCGGTCATTGAAATTGTCGTCCTCCGACCCCATCTCTGTTGAGGAAGGGCAGGCGAACTTCGCACTCTAACGCTTGTAGCCCTTCCCTCCCCCATCCTCATCTCGGCGGACCCGTCCGCGCTTCGGCGCGACCCGGGTTCGGCACCGCGCATCCGGCACTGAGCCGGCCGCCTCTGCGAACCCTCACTCTGCCAGCGGTGGCAGGAAGGTGATCGCGATGGGCCCCGTCGGCGCCGCCCCTCCCCAGGGGCTTGGGCGCCGGCCCCGCCGCGTGCGCGCGGCGGACTGTTTCGTGTCTCTCTTGCTCTCTCTTCTCCTGCCGTCGTTTCCTCTTCCGTCCCACTCTGGGGGGCGCCCCGCTATCGCGCCCCCCTCTCTCCGTCCTGACTTCTTCCTCGTCGCCCCAGCGGGTTTCGGCAGCTCCGAGCCGACCGTCGTGGCCCCCTGAGCAAGGGCCGAAACCCACACTGGACATCCCTCATGCCCTTCACCGCCGACACCGGCACCTCTGCCCTCGCCTACGAGGGTCACCGCATCCGCCACCGCGGCGGCATGCTCAACCTCACCGACATGTGGACCGCAGCCGGTCAGCCGAATCACCGCCGGCCCTCCGACTGGCTCCTCCTGGAGGACACCAACCGGTTCCGCACGGGGGCCCTCGCCGAACAGGACGAGGCCCTCTTTCCCCAGAGCCTAGAGGCCGACGACCTCGGCGTCTGGGTCATCGAGCGCGACGGCCTTGTCGCTTCTAGACAGGGTAACCGGGGCACTACCTGGGCCCACTGGCAGCTCGCCCTCTCTTACGGCCGGTACCTGTCCCCGGCCTTCCACGCTTGGTGCAACACCGCTCTTCGCGCCGCCATGGCACGGAAGGACAAGGACGCCCTGACGGGCGCCGCAGCCCTGCACCGGTCCATCGCCCGGCAGTTCCAGGCGATGAACCGGAGGCTCGACGCCCTCGAGCGCCACGTGCGCGACGGGCTGTTCCTCCAGCTCTCCGCGCAGGACCTCCTGATGGGGCGCCGGCGGGACTTCACCGGCCGCAGCCAGGGCCTCATGCTCGCCGTGCTGCGGGATCCCCCCTACGAGGGGCTTTGCCCCTGCTGCGGCGTCCATCCCGTTCTCGACGCGGTAGGCGAGCGCCTGCCGGGCGCCGAGTACGACCACGCCTTCCACCGCGGGCTGAACCGGCCCGAGCACGGATGGCTGATCTGTCAGGCCTGCCACCAGGACCTCACCAGCGGCGGCTACGTCGTCCGCTTCGAGCGCAGCGGCGCCTTCCACGCCTTCCAGGCGGCGGTCTCCGCCCGGCGACGCCGGCCGCGGACCGGCACAGCAAACGCGGCCTTCTAGGCGCGCCCTCCACCACACAACCCACAACCAGAGCCCCCCGGCCTCAGCAGAGGCCGGGGGGCTCTTTCGCGTTCAGGTGGGGAGCGGACATCGCCCCTCAATGCCTCAATCGCAGAGCGGAACGGTGTCATACTGCGGTCGCCGTACTTTTTCCGGCGAATGGCATGATGGAAGGCAGGGCCGTGACGATGGAGATCCATGCCCGCAACCTCCGGGAGCCAGTGCGGACAAAGTTCCCGGTGCGGCGGGTCATCGAAGAGGCCGATACCCTTGC
This sequence comes from Roseomonas sp. GCM10028921, assembly GCA_042666135.1. GTDB lineage: Bacteria > Pseudomonadota > Alphaproteobacteria > Acetobacterales > Acetobacteraceae > Roseomonas. Next base: position 9,567 of record JBHTFH010000078.1, read on the forward strand.
GGTCGCCCGAGAATTTATGGGGCTGCCTGCGGACGTCACCTGAGCTGACGCGGAAGTCGGGCAAGGAGCCGGCAATGGGTCCAGGCATCGGATAGGACCTCCGAAGCGTCCTCTTGGTCAGCGAGGCTTCCTACGAAAGGCCCACCAACTCCATCGCTGTAACCAGCACGTGCTTGAAGTCACTGGACAGCGCCTCCTTGTAGAAGGCATCGATTTCGGACGGGGGGACGCCATGCTTTCGGAGGGCACGCCCCACCGCGGCGGCTATCAGGAAGCTGTCGGCGCTGAGTTCCTCTGCCAGGAAGTGGATGTCCGGGTTTTTGGGGGTCGCTCTCATGATCGGAATGCCTCCTGCTCGCCTGCTTCGTCACCGATCAACAGGGTAGCGGGCCGATGGTCCGAACCCGTACCGCTTTCAGCCAGGTAGAGGCATCGGCATACCGGGTGGGATGGTGGTGTGGACGCAGGCCGCCCCCCGTATCTCAAGGACGCAGGATCTCCGGCATGAAGTATGGCTGCCGAGAAGGACCTGGACGGCGGCTTGGCAGCATGAGGGTAGACCAAGTCGGCGGGGGGAGAAGCTTCCTGCGGTTGAGGTGATGGAATGGGAGGTGGGCAAGATGGTGGCTGACTGGCCTCCCTATGCCCGGGAGCAGTACGCTTCCGTCACATTAGGGAATCATGGCATGCGCCTTCTGCTGCTCGTGGTGTGCGGACTCGGCCTCGTGTCCGGTCAGGCCTTCTCCCAAGGCAGCCAGCGCCGGCAGCCTTCCGTACTACCCGCCCCGCAGCGTCTCGAGTTCCACAGCCTTTCTGACTTTGGAGGTCTGGAGATTCGGCTGGGCAGCCGCGTCGTCCGTCGACTTCCCGAGATGAGCGGCGGCCAGATCATGGCGTCCTACCCCCGCACGGGTCCCGAGCCGCGGGTCCATGTCGTGGGCCTCTACAGTGGCGGGAACGCCTGCTTCGCCAACCCCGTCGCCATCCTCGATCTGAGACGTTCACCACCGTACCTGAGCGACACCTTCGCCGACTGCTCGGTAGATCTGGTTCTAATGGGAGAGGGACAGATCGTAGTTTCGTCGAGGCACTCCTCTGCCGAAGTGGATCGCGTCTGGACTTACGCTCACGGCGGCAAGCCAACACCGCTTCCCCGTCTTGCCCGGCCCGCACATCTACGGCGTGCCGAGGCAGCCTGGGCGGAGGGAAACCATGCCGCCGCGATACCGCACCTCGCCACGCTGGCATCCCGCGACGAACCGGCGGCCAAGTATCTGCTCGGAGTAGCTCTGGAGGAAGGGAAGGGTGTCGCCCATGACCTTGCTGCTGCGAGGACCATCCAAGCGTCCGCAGCGGATCTCGCCTATCTTCCGTCGATGTACCGCTTAGCCGTCATGCTAGCCGAAGGCATCGGAGGGGGAAGCGATTCGGCAGCTGCCGTCCGCTGGCTACGGCGGGCGGCCAGTGCCGGCTACATGCCTGCCCAAAGGCGGCTGGCGATAGCTTTCCTTGAAGGGAAAGGCATCCCTGCGGATCTCGTCGAGGCCATGACATGGTGGAAGATCGCCACCCGTCCTCAGAATGGAGCGGTGTCAGAAGCCGCCCAGGATCCGCCACCCGAGACGATCACGCGCTTTGCCGAAGCGGTCGAGCAGCTTGCACCCGAGCGGGCCGAGGAGATCGAGCGCCGCGTCGCGGCCTTCGTGCCCCGCCCGGCCTTTGCTTGGTCATTCCCGGACGACTGGTCGCTCTGGGACGGAAAGCACCCTCTTCACCGCGTCCGGGGATCGACCTTCTTCGGCATGCCGGGCGTCAGGGAGCGCATCATCGAGGCGGCGGGGCCTGATGCACTGGCATTCCTGGAAAGATTATCCGGGCCTGGAGGCATCAGCCGGGAGGGAGAATGGGAGATCGCTCAGACCTGCCGAGCGCATGGATGCGACCTTGATTTCGCCCTCGTGGCCGTGCACCGGGTCTCCCTGGACGTGCTGATGTGCCGGGGCAGCGTGGGACGGGACCTGCGCCAGCCTCCGACCCTAACTTGGTCGGGAACAGAGAGGACCACTGTGGTCCGCCATGACACACTCAGGCGGGGGTGCGGCTCCGATCTACGGCAGCTAATGGCCGCTTTGCCCCCACCCGCCCGCACAGTCTCCCTGGAGGACGAGCGTCAGGATGCCCAGCCACGTGAGGTGATCGCATCCGCCCAGCCGGGTACCCCTGGTGCGGGTGGCCCTGGTACCGCACGACAGGGGAATGGAGCGACTCCATCAGGTGCGGCCCGGCGCAACGCCACCGCGTTTCGAATCGGCACCGGCCTATACATCACGAGCCTTCGAGCCGTCGAAGGATGCCCTTCCCCCTCTCTTCAGAGCGGCGGCGAACGACGTGAAGCGCGGATAATGCAGCAAGACGCCGGCTCCGATCTCGCCCTTCTCGGCTCCGACCTCGCTACCCCGCAGATGGTGGCGCTTCGAGCAGAGCCACCTCGTCTGGCAGAGCCGGTCGTCGCGGTCGGTTACCCATCATCGACACTGGTGGGCAGCCAACCCTTGGTCTCGATTGGGCACGTGTCCGCACTGACCGGTCTGCGAGACGATACTCGATCCATGACGGTGTCGAGTTCCGTTCAGTCGACCAGCGGCGGACCAATCATGGATGGATGGGGAACGCTGCTGGGGGTGATCCCTGCCATTCCTGGACCGTCCAATGGCTCCGTTCCCGTGCGCGAGCCTCTCGCGAATGCCGGCTTCGCAATCAAGGCATCCGTCGTGCGGGACTTCCTGGAGACTTATAGGGTTGAGGTGCCTCGGTCCTCTGCGCCACAGGGAGAGGCGCTGGGCAACGAGGCTGTCGCACGCCGCGGCGCGGAAGCCGTCGCGCTCCTCGCCTGCGGACCCTGAGTACCTCATTCGTGGATATCAATCTATGAAGTGCCATGGTGTCCGTACAAGACGCTTCGAGAGGGGCTCCATGATGTCTGGCTCCTGTAACCCATGACATTGGTATTACCGGCCCACGTCATTGACGGCATGGCGGCGGATGCCGATCGCCACACCGCCGATGCCCTTCATCACGGCGCTTCGATGATGAGCGCTGCCCCACGGGGCGAGGTCGGCCTTGTCGCGGCCTTCGTTCTCGGGGCGCTGAAGCCGATCGGGCAGGACTGGGCCGCCCACTTGGGCCCGTGCGGGATCTCCCTCTCAATGCAGGCGGTGTTCTGCCATGGGCAGCCCGAAGTAATCTTCTCCACTCCGAGTAGGCCGAGTAATGTCTGTGAACTTGCCGACCTTCTTCTTGTGATCGATGACGTGACATCGGGGCAGCTCGTTCGGCAGGCGGTCCTGGTACAAGCTAAAATGGCCCGGGCAGCTGGACGCGTTTCCCTCTCAGGGCGCTCGAGCAGGAGGCAGATGGACCTCTACACGGCGTGGCCAGCCTTCAACTTCAAAGATCCGGCCTACGGACCGAATTCCTTCAACCTCACCGGGATGAACCCGAATCCTGGCACGGTCGGGGTCATCGACCGGCACTACAAGGTCTGGCCGCATACGCCGATCATCTGGACCCAGCATCCACCATCTCTCGGCCTGACCCAGACCGTTGGTTGCGCGACTCTCGGTGCGTTCATGGCCGACATGGTACTGGGGGTGCCTGGTGGAAGCGGCACAGACGCGACGCCTTCCACTGGAACGGACTGGAGCCGCCTTGTCGATCTGCTGCTGAAAGTCACGTTCAATCGCACATTCCGGCACACCCCCACGCTCGGCCCCCGCACCGAGCCACGTGGGGTACTCGCCTTCGCGCTTCCGGACTCAGGTCAACCTCTTGGGGGCGTGATCGGACGGCTGCTTTCCGATGGCGAGCCTCCTTTCGCTGGAGTCGAGATCATCGAGGACGGGCGATCGGAAGGAATCAGCATCATGCGCATTGAGTTGAAGCGACGCCCCGATGCCCCTGCACAAGGAGGCTGACAACGGTCGAGGTGTCGATACCGGATGAGGGGCATCCCATCGATCACTGGGGGCGAGTATCCGTTGGCGGGCGTCTGAAGCGGCGAGAAATCGGCTCCGGAAATTGGTGCGAATTTTCTTTGATTGGTGATAACTTTCTTTGATTGATGAAGGGTTTCTTTGGACAACCCACATCTCTTGGCGAAGCATCAGCCGCCGCTCCGCCAGTTCGGCTACAATGCTTTCCGCAATCTGCCGTACTAGTCGGTACCGGCCAGCGACGGCGGGACTTCGCTAAAGGCTACGTGCTTGAGCGGGTTGGGTGGGGCGTTAATCAGCATTCGCAAGCGCACCATGCAGTTCTTTACGCTGTGGATCTGGTGCTGCTGGCTTTGAGCAAGATCCTGCCATTCTCGCGGCCGAGCGCATGCAAGGGGGCTTGGCACCAACATCGGTGCGCGGGTGAACTGGGACTAGGTGTTTCGGAGGTCTGCATCTTGCCCGAGCGCGAAGCAGCCGACGGCACCGAGGGCGGAGTAACTTCTGCTGCTGTCTCCGAACCCGACATCGAACCACTGAATCTCAAAGTCATGTATGGGTCGAGGCTGGCGGCGCCCATGTCAGGTAGGTCTATCGCCGGGGAGGAGTCATCCGGCGGCGATCATCTTCTTAGTCGGGTCTGAACAACCTCCAGGATGCTGATCTGCTTGGGAGAGTTGGTGGGTTTGGCGTTCCGGAATTGCAGGGTTCAGTTGGAACCACGCGGTATTCCTGCGATTCTTTCGGGCATGAAGCACCGTTCCCGCCCGGCTGAGCAGGACGACCTGCTACGCCCACGCCTGGTCGACATGATCGATGGACGGCATGAGCTGGTGCGGCTTGCCGCCCTGATCGACTGGGGCTGGTTCGAGCGGGAATGGGCCAGCTTCTTCCCCGCTGGTGAGGGACGGCCCGCCAACCATCCGCGCCTCGTCGCCGGGCTGATGTACCTCCAGCACGCCTACGCGCTCTCCGATGAGGCGGTGCTCGCCCGCTGGGTGGAGAACCCGTATTTCCAGCACTTCACCGGTGAGGCCTTCTTCCAGCACCGCCCGCCCATCCACCCGTCCTCGCTCAGCCGCTGGCGCGGTCGCATCGGCGAGGAAGGCG
>JBHTFH010000079.1:0-14559 GCA_042666135.1 Roseomonas sp. GCM10028921
GCCACTCCGCACGCCGGGTCCAGGCGATCAGGCCGTCGAGCTTGTGGATGACTGGCATGCCTGCGCCTCAGGCAGAGGGTTTTCGGGGCCGCAGAGAGTGGGCCAAGCGGCGCGCCCTGAACAAGGCAGTTCGCCCGGCTACCGCGGCACGAGCAGCCGTCTCCAGGTCTCAGGCAGCGTGAGGCTTGCGGTCCTTCACCTTCATCTCCGAACGCTCTCTCCAGAAGGCCATGTCAGCCTCCTTGCTGAACATGACCCGAACGCCGGTGGCGCCCTTGCTCACCCGGAGCTTACCACCATTCCGGGACCGGTGATCCTCCATCCATTCCTTGAACACCGCGTCGTCGGGGGTGTGCCCCGCGAATTCGAGGACCCCGGCGATCTCTTCCTGTTTACGTCGCTTAACCATTTTTCAGAACCTCAACCAGGAAGGGAGAGAGCGCTGGCGCAATTTCGCTCAGCGGTCCCCTGTCTTGCGGTTGCTCTGGGTGGCGCTGCTCACGCCGCCGCCCTTGCCGCCGCTGTTGCCAGCGCCGGCACGGGCGTCCTTGGGGTTCGCCTTGCCCCCGGTCGCATTCTTGCCGCCCTGGGGAGCGCGGCCTGCGGGAGGAAGGGGAGGAAGGTTAGCCATGGTGTTCGCCTCGTGGTTCTGGGGAGAATGAACGGTGCAGCGGGGGGAAGATGCAGTCCGGCGCAAGGCTGGCGATCGATAGCGTCCGAAGCTCGGGCCTCACTGCGCAGCTTTGGCGAAGAGGCCCACCGCCCGAGGGATGGGAACACCAACTTCGGGTTGAAACGTCTAGCGAGGATGATGTGATTACAACACCCTGAAGCTTGTAGACTGAAACGCCTAAGTCCCAAGTTTTAGAGACGGATGGCTCTCCGGAGAGAGAAAACGGCGCTCGTTTCGCACTCGAAGTATCAAGGTGCACGCCGGGAATGTCGCGAGGACACACGGAAAAGCGCGATCCCAACCTCACCAGAGAAGAATTGTTCTGAGAGAGATTGGAGCAGCAAGAGGAACTGGGCCCGAACATTCTCTGGCCCGACACTCCGCACGAGTTGCCACCGTCCCTGGTTGGCTCATTTACGACCAAACGGTCCCTACTGCTGAATGCGGGCGAAATCTGGAAGTGGTGGTTGGGAGCGGCAGATTGGAGCGGTGATTCGGATGCTGATCGAGCTATCGAAATCATCCAGGTCGCGGTTGGGTGGGTGTCGACACGCGATTTCCAAAAGATTGCCTCCTCGGGAACGGGCCACGTCCAGCAGTTGCACATAGCCTCCCCAGCTCAGCACACGCCGGCCCTCCTGGTCGAAGGTGGCGCCCCGGGCTCCGAACGCTCCATCGTGCCCGGCAAGGGGGACGAGGGCGCGCCCGGTGCTCGCATCCCAGAGCCGAACGCCATCCCAGCCCCAGCTCAGCACACGCCGGCGCTCCTGGTCGAAGCTGGCGCCCCTGGCTCCGAGCTTGTGCCGGACAAGAGGGACGAGGTCCTGCCCCGTGCTCGCATCCCAGAGCCGGACACCGTCTCCGCCCCAGCTCAGCACACGCCCGCGCTCCTGGTCGAAGGTGGCGCCCCGGGCTCTGCCCCCGTGCCGAACAAGAGGGACGAGGTCCTGCCCGGTGCTCGCATCCCAGAGCCGGACACCGTCTCCCCCCCAGCTCAGCACACGCCGGCGCTCCTGGTCGAAGGTGGCGCCCCCGGCTCCGAGCTCGTGCCGAACAAGGGGGACGAGGTCCTGCCCGGTGCTCGCATCCCAGAGCCGGACACCGTCTCCGCCCCAGCTCAGCACACGCCGGCGCTCCTGGTCGAAGGTGGCGCCCGCGGCTCCGCCCTCGTGCCGGACAGGGGGGACGAGGTCCTGCCCGGTGCTCGCATCCCAGAGCCGAACGCCGTCTCCGCCCCAGCTCAGCACACGCCCGCGCTCCTGGTCGAAGGTGGCGCCCCGGGCTCTGCCCCCGTGCCGAACAAGAGGGACGAGGTCCTGCCCGGTGCTCGCATCCCAGAGCCGAACACCATCCTCGCCCCAGCTCAGCACACGCCCGCGCTCCTGGTCGAAGGTGGCGCCCGCGGCTCCGCCCTCGTGCCGGACAGGGGGGACGAGGTCCTGCCCGGTGCTCGCATCCCAGAGCCGAACGCCGTCTCCGCCCCAGCTCAGCACACGCCCGCGCTCCTGGTCGAAGGTGGCGCCCGCGGCTCTGCCCCCGTGCCGAACAAGAGGGACGAGGTCCTGCCCGGTGCTCGCATCCCAGAGCCGGACACCGTCTCCCCCCCAGCTCAGCACACGCCCGCGCTCCTGGTCGAAGCTGGCGCCCCCGGCTCCGAGCTCGTGCCGAACAAGGGGGACGAGGTCCTGCCCGGTGCTCGCATCCCAGAGCCGGACACCGTCTCCCCCCCAGCTCAGCACACGCCGGCGCTCCTGGTCGAAGCTGGCGCCCCCGGCTCCGCCCTCATGCCAGACAGGGGGGACGAGGGCGCGCCCGGTGCTCGCATCCCAGAGCCGAACGCCGTCTCCGCCCCAGCTCAGCACACGCCCGCGCTCCTGGTCGAAGGTGGCGCCCCTGGCTCCGCCCCCGTGCCGGACAGGGGGGACGAGGGCGCGCCCGGTGCTCGCATCCCAGAGCCGGACACCGTCTCCCCCCCAGCTCAGCACACGCCCGCGCTCCTGGTCGAAGCTGGCGCCCCCGGCTCCGAGCTCGTGCCGAACAAGGGGGACGAGGTCCTGCCCCGTGCTCGCATCCCAGAGCCGGACATCGTCTCCGCCCCAGCTCAGCACACGCCGGCCCTCCTGGTCGAAGGTGGCGCCCGCGGCTCCGCCCTCGTGCCGAACAAGAGGGACGAGGTCCTGCCCGGTGCTCGCATCCCAGAGCCGAACGCCATCCCAGCCCCGGCTCAGCACACGCCGGCCCTCCTGGTCAAAGCTGGCGCCCGCGGCTCCGCCCTCGTGCCGAACAAGGGGGACGAGGTCCTGCCCGGTGCTCGCATCCCAGAGCCGGACACCGTCTCCGCCCCAGCTCAGCACACGCCCGCGCTCCTGGTCGAAGGTGGCGCCCGCGGCTCCGAACGGCCCCTCGTGCCGGACAAGGGGGACGAGGTCCTGCCCGGTGCTCGCATCCCAGAGCCGAACACCGTCTCCCCCCCAGCTCAGCACACGCCCGCGCTCCTGGTCGAAGGTGGCACCCGCGGCTCCGCCCCCGTGCCGAACAAGAGGGACAAGGTCCTGCCCGGTGCTCGCATCCCAGAGCCGGACACCGTCTCCCCCCCAGCTCAGCACACGCCGGCGCTCCTGGTCGAAGCTGGCGCCCCCGGCTCCGAACGGCCCCTCGTGCCGGACAGGGGGGACGAGGTCCTGCCCGGTGCTCGCATCCCAGAGCCGAACACCGTCTCCGCCCCAGCTCAGCACACGCCCGCGCTCCTGGTCGAAGGTGGCGCCCCAAGCTCTGCCCCCGTGCCGAACAAGAGGGACGAGGTCCTGCCCGGTGCTCGCATCCCAGAGCCGGACACCGTCTCCGCCCCAGCTCAGCACACGCCCGCGCTCCTGGTCGAAGGTGGCGCCCGCGGCTCCGCCCCCGTGCCGGACAGGGGGAACGAGGTCCTGCCCGGTGCTCGCATCCCAGAGCCGGACACCGTCTCCGCCCCAGCTCAGCACACGCCCGCGCTCCTGGTCGAAGGTGGCGCCCGCGGCTCCGCCCCCGTGCCGGACAGGGGGGACCAGGTCGCGCTGGTTTTGATAAGCAAGGCTCAACGCATCGAGCGTTCCGCTAAGCTGCGGCCGTCGGTCGCTCGGGCTACGTGGCCAAGCAGCCAGGGCGAGTTTGACTGCATCAGTGTAGCGCCCCTCCCTTGAGGCGATTACCGACAAAGCTGTGAGAGCTCGTGACTCGTTTGCAACGGCGATATCGGTGGCTTCAATCGCTTTCTTCGCCTCCGCCTCTGCTGTTTTTCGTCCGTCATCCGCCTCAGACCAGTAGAAAAATGCAAAAGCTGCTGCCACGGACGCCACCACGGCCAGCGCAGCTACAAGGCGCTCGACGATACGCCTCCGTTTCTTCTCGGCTTGTTCTGCCTCTGTGGATGCCGCGATGAACCGCCTCTCAACGTCCGACAGCCATGCGTTCCGTCGCTGGCCCAACGCGGCGTACAGTTCGAGATCGGTCCCGACCGCCAGCGCGTGCGCCTTCTTCTCCTTCTCTGCCGCTTCCCACCGCGCCGCGTCCGCTATGAGGGACTGCAGAAGGCGCAGGTCGTCACCGCGCGGGTCGGCCGCGATACCATGCTCAGCATCGCCCGGCAGGTTGGCGATCCAGCGCTGATAGCGCTGCCACTGCGTCGCGAGCTGCTCGTGCGCGATCTCGACCGTGTCCTCCTGCAGCACCAGCAGCCGCCATTGCTTCCCGTCAGCGAGGTGCCGGGCCAGTGTCCTCGTCGGCTCGTCGAACTCCGCCAATCGGGCGACACGCCGCGTCGCTCCCCCAGCCTCGCCAGGGCGCACCAAGCGCACGAACAAGGTCTCGGCACGCCCCCGATCCTCGCCCGTGAGCTTCCCAAATACCTCTTCCGCCGCCTGCGCCAGCGCACCCTCGACCCGCCCAATCGTGTCATACTCGGACACGAGGCGGGGTCCTTTCCCACCCGCCTTCGCCCAGGTCCGCCAGAGCGCCATCTGCAACAGCGCGAGCTCACCCGGAGCGTCGCCCACGTCCCGCAGCACGGACCGGGCAAGGTCCTCCCTATCCCCCTCGCCGATGCCGGCCAGATTGAGCGGTCGCGTGATAACCTCATGTAAGCCCTCGCGCGACATCCGCCCGAGCAGAAAGCGAGCGGGCGGGTCACCCTCTGCCAAGCGGGCCTTGAGCTCGGGGTAGCTGTCGCAGGCATACAGGTAGTCGCGCCGCATCGTCAGCACGACCCGGATCTGCTCGTCGTCAGGGGTCGCAAGACGGAGTAGGGCCGCAACATAGGCGCTCGCCTGCGGCGACGTTCGGAACTCCTCGAACTGGTCCACCACGACGAGGGTTCTCGTCTGTTGCCCCTCGCCTTTTGGTGCTCCCAACAGGACCGCATCCCGCACCTCCTCCGGATTGCGGGAGCGGACGAGATTGGCAAGTTCGCTCGCATGGCTCGGCGATGCTCCGATGCGTAGGGCTGCGTCGCGGAGGTCGTCCGCCAAGCATCCAAACGGATCGGTGCGAGGACGGGTCTCGAGCACGTGCCAGATCGCCTGGTCCGGTCCTTCCTCGCGTACGCGCCCGAGCTGCCCCCCCCGGAAGGCAGGCACAAGCCCTGCCCGCACCAGCGACGACTTGCCGGAGCCACTGTCGCCCGTGACCAGCACGAGCGACCGCCGGCGCAATAAGTCAGTCAGCACCTCCGTCTCTCGCTCCCGACCGAAGAAAAGGTGCGCTTCGCCGCTTCCGTAAGCGCGCAGGCCAACGAAGGGGTCACGAACGAGGGCCACCTCGGCCCGCGCCTCAAGGCGGAGGGCGGCCCGCAGCAGCCGACGCAACTCGTCCGGCTTCTCCGGGTCACCCACGCCTTGGAACTGGGTGAGGAAGCTCGGCAGGTCCTCTCTGCGCGCATCAGGGGCCAGCACCGGTATGAGGGGATAGCCCGGCTCTTGGTGGACCCGATCGAGCGCGACGCTCACCTCGTCCCACACCCAGTTCACTACGCCACGGCTGCCAACGTAAACAGCGAACGCGGTCGAGGCGGCCAGTGCGTCCTGCAGGGCATCCTTCCAGCGCCCGCCGGCTGCAAGGTCCGCTTTGTCGATCCAGACCTCGAGACGATGCCCGTCCACCTCCGCGGCAGATCGAAGTCGCTCAGCAAGGCGTAGTGCCGCCTCGCTATCCACACCTGCATGAGAAATGAACAAGCGATGGCAGCTAGGCTCGTCCATAGCCGTCTCCCACGGTGCCTAGACCGTCACCAAGCCGCGCTGTCGTTGACCCAGCGACCGCGTCTGAGGCGTTGCGGGTGCTGGTGCGTGCCTCCCGGTACTTCGAGAGGAAACGCGGCTCCTCGGCGAGGCCCGCCTCGATGGCCTCGATGGAGCGCAGAAACGCTTTCTCCTCGTCGGCTGGTCCGTAAGGCTCGTCAGCCCAACTCACACAAAGGCGGCGCTGGCGCTCTATCCACTCGCTGGCTTGTCGGCTCACACCGGCGCAGGTGAGGGCGGGCGGATGGGGAGCGCGACAGATCACGGTTGCCCAGCCTCACTCTGCCCAGGGTTGGCCATGCGGTCTGCCCAGGCGCGGTACTCTGCCCCAAGCAGACTCTCGGCCTCCTCGACCAGCCTCTTATCGGTCAGCAGCTGGGCGTCATGCCGGCCCAGCAGGCTCCCGATCGCATCGGCCATTCCAGCATAACTTCCTGCCAGAAAGCTTTGCCGGTCGAGGGAGCCGTAAGCGGCGATGCTGGCTGCGATCGTTGTCACAGCGCCGACGCCCGCAGTAAGAAAACTCAGCCCGTTTATCGCGCCAAGAATGCCGAGTGTCGCAGCAAGAATACCGAACCCGAGCGTGAGCATTCGTAGCTGGTTCGCTTGGCTCCGGTGCTCGCCTGCCCTTCCAATGTACCAGTCCTGCTGCTTCAGAAGGCGGTTCTGCCGATACCACTCAGCCGTCATGCCCATTGGTGGTGGGGGACGGTCAGGATTAGGTATTCCGGGTTGGAGATTGATCGCGCCCTTACCTCGAGCGGAATCCGCGATGATCCGGGTCGTTTGATCGAAGGCCAGGGCGGCAGCGGCGTCATCGCCTTCGTACGGCGCTACACGGGCAGCGTAGCGGTAGCACTCGGACTGTGTAGCCTCCGCGGCCGCACGCGCCGCGATCCATTGCGCCTCCGCCTTGCTGTCCAGCACGTGACGACCGAAGATCGCGGCGATGGCCGCGAGGACGCCCGCCCCGGCCGAAACGAAGCTAGTCCAATGCCAGGGCAGGGTTGCGCTAGTTCCCGGTGCTGGGGAAGGTGGAGCCCCAACGGCCGCCACGAAGGCGGCGAGCAGGGCAGCAAGGGCCGCGATGGCGAGCGAAATGTGGGCCTGGCGTCGGGCCTGTTTCTGCTTTGCCCGAGCCTCAGCAGCCCAGCGGCGAGCGGAACTCCAAGCCTGCTCCAGCATATTCTGGTCCGCTCTTTTCCAGCGTCATGGCTGCCCTTGAGCTTGTCAAAACTGTTTCTGGTGCGCAATCGCCAAACCGGGGGGATGCTGAGACCGGCGTCGATAGTTCGGGAGGGAGTCGGCGACCCTGGGCATATCTGTTCCGAAAATTGAGTGGAACAACCCGCGGACTTTCGCCCTGCTGGCCAGCAGCCCGTGGCTGACGATCCTCACCGAGAAGCGGTATCCTGGGTAGGCAACAAGCGCGGGCGTTATCCTGTCAGCTCCGCTCGGCGGAGATGCGCCGAACCTAAGGGCTAGGAAGGTCGAACCAATCTTGCAACATTGCCTGTCCGGGCCGGTTCGATATCATATCCGAAATAGGCAGCCAGGGGATGGAGTGCGCATGGGCCACCGCGTCTTCGTCAGCCACGTCAACGGCGACCCTGACACCGACGCGGTCCTGAACAAGATTTGCGGCGCATTGAGCGGCGCCGGGCTGGACGTTCTGGTGGACACAGAACGGCTACGGCCCGGTGCCCTGTGGCGCCAGGAGATCTACGCTTGGCTCGGTCTCTGCCACGGCGCGCTGCTGCTGCTCTCCCGCCGTGCCATCGACGATCCCGCCAAATACTGGGTAGCCCGAGAGACGGCGCTCCTCGTTTGGCGCCGCGCGCTCGATCCCTCCTTGCGAATCGTGCCGCTTCTACTGTCAGGCGTTAGGCGGGAGGAGCTGAGTTCTGGCCGCTTCGCCGACCTGCAGCTGCAGGAGATACAGTGCGTCACTGCCGGAGAAGACTTGGGGGAGACGGTACGGCGCGTGCTGGAGGGACTGCGTCCCGTGCCGGGGACCAGGATCGGTGTGGCCACGACGCCCCTGGACCAGCTTGCCGCGCAAATGGCGGCTCGGCTGGGCGGCTTCGGGCCGGATGCGCTGCACGCCGCCGTGGGGCGGCTCGGGCTAGACCTCGGCGCCTGGCGCCCGGCGGAGGATGCCCGGCGGGAGCTGGCCGTCGCCCTGCTCTGCGCGCAGCTGGAGGATGCTGCCGGGGCATTGGAGGTTTTGGCGGGCTATGGGGGCCCGGCAGCGCGTGCCGAACTGGCGGAGGTGGCGCAGGTGATCGGCGCTAACTGGGTGGATCCGGAGGCGGCACGCTGGCTGGCGCTGGACGGGGCGGGAACGGGAGCGGTGCTGAACGCCACAACCCAGTTCGCTGCCGAGTGCTACGTGCAGCGCGCCTGCGGACTGCCGCCGGCCTCCCGCTGGACGGTGGTGCCGCTGACAGGCGTGACCGGAGAGGAGGCGGAAGTCGAATTGCGGGCCGAGGTGGAGGCGGCCCTGGAGCGCGTCTTGCCCCTAAAGCCGGACTCCTTCGGGCCACCCCCTGCCGTACTGCGCCACCGCTTGCTCGAGCGCCGGCGACGCAGCGGAAACCCCACTTTCCTTCTGGCCCGCCTTCCACCGGACCCGGCGAGCTTCGTGGCCACCCTGCGCGCGGCATTCCCGTGGGCCAGCATCCTGCTGCTCGGCGGCGAGTTGGAAGAGGACGAGACGGAAGCCCTGGCCAGGTACTGCCGCATTCTGCGTCCATTGATCGAGGATGGAGCCGACCTCGATGCTCGCACCCGGCTGGACGACTTGCTCCTCCAGCTGGCGCCCCAAACTTAGGTTCCGAGGTGACCGGCCGCATGGAATTCGCCTACCGGAAGCGTTTCGATCCTGCCCCACCCGGCGCCGCCGAAGCGACAAGCGCGTCGGCTATCTCGCTGGGTGACCGTGGCGCAGCCGATGCCTACCTCTTCGACGATCACGCGACGCTCGCGGTGAATATCGCCCTCGCTACCGGTCGCCCCATCCTCGTGCGCGGGCCGAGCGGGGCGGGCAAGTCGTCCTTAGCCCGCGCCGTCGCCGCGGAGCTGGGCTGGTCCTATGTTGAAGCGGTCGTTACCTCTCGCACTCAGGCGCGGGACCTGCTGTGGCGGGTGGACCACCTGCGGCGGCTGCAGGATGCCCAGCTCGGCCGGCTTGGCATAGACGAGGCGCCCTATGTAGCTCCCGGTCCCCTCTTCTGGGCCTTCGACCCCGAGGCTGCATGGGAGCTGATGGTTACGACCGAACGCCTGTCGCAGGTGCCGCCGGGGCTGCGCCGCGGCGTGGCCGGCACGGTCGCCCTGATCGATGAGATCGACAAGGCGGATCCGGACGTACCAAACAACTTACTGGAGGCCCTGGGCTCCCTCACCTTCACAGTGGAGGAGCTGAACCGCACCGTTGCCGCCCGCACCCCACCGCTCACCATCGTCACCACCAACGAGGAGCGCGACCTGCCGCCCGCTTTCCTGCGGCGCTGTGTGGCCCTGACTATCGCTCCAGCAAGCGCGGCGCGGCTGGCCGAGATCGGGCGGCTGCACCTGCCAGGGTTAGATCCCGTTCTGATCGAGGCCGTAGCGCGACTGGTCGTAGAGCGGGGAGCGGCCCAGGGCATGCCGCCCAGCGCGGCGGAGTTCCTGGACATGCTGCGAGCCTGCCGGGCCCTCGGCATCGGGCCGGATGAGCCCAGCTTTCTCCAGGTCGCGCGGATGACGCTCTGGAAGGATAACGGTGAGGCGGAGCAGTGAGGCCTGCAGTTGACCAGCCGGGAGGCGCGGCCGAGATCCTGGACCGCCCCGTCCGCCCCGGGCTTCTCGCCGCCCCGCCAGCCGACCTGCTGCGTGCCCTGGACGCGCTGCGCCCTCGGGACGAGGTTGCGTTGCGGGCCATACTGGTTGCGCTAGGGCATGAGCTGGCCGCCGCCGCTGCTCCAGCCCGGCCACGCCCCGACGGGCCGAAGTCTGTAGCAGACAGCCGTTCTTCAAGCACCACTGCCTCACGGCGTGAGGAGCCCGAGGCCGCCATCCGCAACCCCGTTCCTTCAGAGATCGTGGTGCAGCTGCCGGCCGATGCGGCGCTGCCGCCCTGGATGGCCGATGCGGCGCTGCTGCCCCTGTCCGGCGAACCCGGGGCGGTGCTGCGCGCCCCCATGCCGCCCCTCCTCGCGCCCCGGCGGCAGCGGGCCCTGCTGGCGCACGCCGCGGCCCGCCCCCTGCCCATGGGGGAGATAGACTTGGAGCGGGTGGCACGAGACATGGCGGAGCTCCGCCCCTTGACCACGCTGCCGCGGCGCCTTGTCGCCTCTCTCCAGGGCGGGGCTCAGCTGCTCTGCGATGCGGGACCGGGGATGGAGCCCTTCGCCCTGGATGTGCAGATGTTGACGCGGCTCGTCCTCGTCGTCGTCGGGCGGGACCGGGTGCGGATCGAGCGGTTCATAGGCTGTCCCTCACGCGGCCTGCTGCGCTGGGAGAACGGGCGCCCTGGGCCCTACCGCAGCCCGGCTACAGGGCAGCCCGTGCTAGCCATCAGCGACCTGGGGAGCATCCGAGTGCCGGGAGCTGCGGGACGTTCGGATGAATGGCTGGCCTTCGATGCTGCGCTGCGGCGCCGAGGCAGCAGCCTTACCGTGCTCTTCCCTGGCGCTGCGCGACGCGTGCCCGCGCCACTACGAGGTCGGCTGCGCGTCATACCCCTAGATCGCGCGACGGGGGTACGCCAAGCCGCCTCCCGCACCGGGCACCCTCCCACAGCATGAGCACCGCGGAGCTGACCGAGGGCGCCCGGCACCTAGCTGAGCTTGCCTCCATCGCTGTGCGGATCGAGCCGCAACTGCTACGGCGCCTTCGCCTGGCATTGGCGCCCGGGTTGGATGCCGCCACGGAGGCTGCACTGTGGTTCTCGCCCGACCTCGTTTCCCTTCGCGCCCCAACAGGGCTGGTGCTGGCAGAAGGGGTGCTACCCACGTTGCGCGCCGGACTGGCAGCGGACGCGGATCTCTTGGACCTTGCTTGGGCCGTGACAGCGGAGGCGCATGCCCTGGCTGCTCCCGCCCTACGGGTTGAGGAGGAACTGACTTATCTCGCCTTGAAGGGCCTGGAGCACCCGGAGGTGGAGAAGCGGGCGCGGGAGCTGCTACGAAGCGTGCTGCGCACATTGATCAAGCGCGAGGGGCGCCTAGCAGGCTGGGCGGACCGCGCCGTGCCTCGCTTGCCGCCGGCGGTTCTGGAGCTCGAAGAGGCGCAGATGGTGGCGCGGGGTGCCGCGTTGCGCCTCGGCCGCGCCGGGCCGCTAGCAGCGCTGGGCGCCGCCGGCCTAGCGGCGGAAGAGTGGAGCTGGCTTGCGCCGGACACGCTGCGGCGGCTGCCCATGTCGTTGCGTTGGGTTGAGGGCGGGATCGAGTTTGGCCCGCCTTCAACCCCGATGGGGCACGACATCCAGGTGCCGGCCTTGTTGCCCCTGGCCGTGCATGTCTGGCCGGGCGGATCAGAAAGCGGCCTTGGCGAGCGCGTGCCGCTGCGCCATGGGCGGCGCAACTTCGTGCCCGTGTCGGACGATGTGCACTTGGTAGAGGTGCAGCTGCTCGGAGGCCCGCGAATCTCGCTGCGCCGGCCCGGGGAAATGCTCGGGAAGAGCAATACCTACGAAGACAAATTGAGGCAGGTTCGTAATCCCCGTGTCGTTATTAGGTACGACGTTGAGACCGAAGGGGCGCAGTTCAAGCGAGAACTTCCGTTCGTGATCGGCGTGCTGGGCGACTTCGCGGGACATGGCCGAGCGACGGGAGCGAAGCCGCCATCGGAGCGCAGATTTATCTACATCGACCGCGAACATTTTGACGAGGTCCTGTTCACAGTTACGCCGACCCTTCTGTTGGCAGACGAGGCGTTAGGCACGATTCGGCTCACCTTCCGGCGCATGGCGGATTTCGAACCCGGTGGCGTGATAGGTCAAATTGAGCCGCTTCGTGCAGTGCTGGCGGCTCGCACGGCTCTGCGTGACCTGGTGGCGCTGGCAGCCCGGAGCGAGCGGCTCGAAGAACTTCTGATGGAGCTTATGACCGATCGGACGCGGGCCGGAGCGATGGCTGTAGGGGAGCTCCTAAACTTTTTCCGACCCTTGCTGAACCAGCCCGGCATGGAACAGCTTCGCATGCTGGTCCCCACTGCTGTCAAAACGCTCCTCGCCTGGACGGGGGAGCCATACCAGGGTCTCTCTCGCACCGTGAGTGTGCTGATTGCGGAGGAGGATGCCCGCCTGTCGAGGGAGCTGAACCGGGTGATGCACCATCCAGACTTCCTGCGGCTGGAAGGCACTTGGCGCGGCCTCCTCTACCTTGTCTCGAATGCCGAAACGAGTCCTTCGCTGAAAATTCGCCTGATCGACTTCTCAAAAGCGGAGATCGCAGCGGAGCTGAATGAGGAGAATGGCGGCAGAGTGCGCCACATGCTCTATGAGTACGAATTTGGTAGCCCAGGTGGCGAGCCATATGGCGCGCTGGTCGGCGACTACGAATGGAATGCGAGCGTCGAGGACATGAGCTGCCTCGACCGTATCGCACGGCTCGCAGCCACCATCCACGCGCCTTTTCTCAGCGCCGCCTCGCCCTCCCTGCTTGGGATTGAGAGCTGGCAGCAGCTCCACCAATCGCGCGTTCTTGCCGGTTTCGCGAACCCGCCTGACATGGTGCTCTGGCGCAATTTGCGCGCGGCGGAGGAGAGCCGTCACCTCGCCTTAACAGTACCCCGCGCTCTGGCTCGCCTTCCTTATGGTGCGGCGACGTCACCCGTTGAAGAATTCGCGTATGAGGAGGTGCGTGGGGTAGTGCCGCCGGAGCACCGTTGCTGGATGAATGCTGCTTATGTCCTCGCCGGGCGGATGGCAGCAGCCTTCGCAAAATATGGATGGGTGACTGCGATCCGTGGCGCGGAGGGCGGGGGAGCGGTAACGGACCTGCCCATGGATGACATGGGCGACGGGCAGCGCAGAATGTCAGACGTGCAGATCGATGACCGGTACGAGGCCGCGCTGAGCTCACTCGGCTTCTTGCCACTCACGAGCTACAGCCAGAGCGGCTATGCCGTTTTCTTCAGCGCTCAAACAGTTCATCGCTATGCCCGCTACGATCGGCCGGAGGCCACCGCCAATTCCGCGATCGCTTCCCGGCTACCCTACGTCATGGCGACGGGTCGCTTTATGCATTACCTTATGATTATGTCGCGCGGTAAGATCGGCAGCTTTATGGCGCCGGAGGAATGCGAAATCTTGCTAAATCGATGGATTCAGAACTACGTCAATGCCAACGAGAACGCGGACCCGGTAACTAAGGCCCGCTACCCTCTGCGAGAAGCGTTGGTAGAAATTCGACAGGAGGAAGGTCATCCTTCCACTTTGACCTGTGTCGCCTATCTCCGCCCCTGGCTTCAGATGGAGGAGTTGACCACCAGCATGCGAGTGACTGCGCCGATTCCGGCGATGTGGTAGACGCCGGAGCTAACCGTGAGAGGGTCGGGGGTACGCGCCGTCTTCTCGATAGGCAGCAGGCCCTCGACATCAGCACTGCCAAGCTCGCCAAGAGTACGGTCAAGGTTGATGACACCGCTCTCGACATACTGGCCGTAGAGCATGGACGACACGCTTGGCTTGAGTCCGGAACAGAGCGAAGCGTCGATAGCGGGAGGAACACCGCGTCCTCCGCCGCCACCCTGACCCTCTCTAGTCAGGGCATTGGGTCGTAGGCCCCGGTTGGTCGGGTCCTATCCAGGAACCCACCCATGACGAAACCGCTCTCCCCCACACAGGCGCAGCTTCTTGCCGCCGCTGCGCAGCACCCAGCACTGCTGGCCGAGGCTCCCCCGAACCTGCCGGCTGCTGCTCGGAACGCGGTGTTGCAGAGCATGCTGAGAACTGGGCTGCTGAAGGAAGCGCCTGTGGGCGACGGTGTCGCGCTTCGGATTACCGATGCCGGACTGGCGGTGATTGGTGCTCAGGCGAGGCCAGCCGCGCCGACCGGAGGGGCCGTTTCGGGCGCCCCGGTGGGCGCGGAGGCGCAGGAGGCTACCGGTGCCGCCCGGGTGAGGCCTGAACCGCCGGCGAGCCCTGCTGTGGCGCCACCGGGTCGCACCACGCTCCGCGAGGCCGCGACGGCCCTGCTGGTGGCCTGGGACGCCGGCGTGGAGCGCTCTGCACTGCCCGCCTCCATTGCGGCGAGAGGTGGCTCGGTTTGTCTGAACAGCAGCTGGTGCTGGGATAGGTGGAGCCCTGCCGGGTTCAGGCTGCCGCGATCTGCGGGAGCCGGGTGAAGTATGCTTGATCGGGCGTCTGCCGGTCGAGGCTCGAATGGGGCCTGCGGCCATTGTAGAAGGCCAGATAGCGGCCGATCGAGGCGCGGGCCTCGATCGTGCCCCGGGGCGTGGTGTAGGAGCGGTGCTCCTCAGCGGGCTGAGCCGCGGTGTCAGGCAGCCACGGCGGGCAGGCTGACGGAGGTAGTATCGCTCACGGCGCCGATGGTCTCCAGCGTCATGTAGCGGGAGCGCTGGGTGGCCCACTCGTCGGACTGCTCGAGCAGCAGGGCGCCGACGAGC
>JBHTFH010000080.1:0-14451 GCA_042666135.1 Roseomonas sp. GCM10028921
ACGATCAGGCTCACGGGCTTCGGCTCGGGCGCGAAGCTGTCCAATGCCGGGAGCCTGTTCAGCGTCACTGCCTCGGACGGCTCGGTCACGCAGTTCACCCTGAACGGGGTGACCTCGCTCGGCAGCAACGACCTCGTCTGGGCCTGACCCGGCGCCCCGGAAGGGCCGGTCCGCCGAGGCGCCCTCCGGGGCGCCTCGGTGCGTTTCAGTGAAAAATCAGCCGAGAACGCTGTCCACCTCGCGCGCGAGGGCCTGGACATGCGGCTCGGTGATGATGCTCAGATGGTCGCCCGGCACGACCCGCACCTCGATCCCGCCCCTGGCGGCCTTGCGCCAGGCCGGCTCGGAATCGAAGACCTCGCGGCGCGCGGCCCGGATGAAGACCAGCTTGCCGGCGTAGCGGCCGGGCTTGTAGCCCCGGATAGCCGTCAGAATGGCGCCGCGCACCCGGCGCAACTCGGGCGGCAGATGCGCCTCGTGCATCACGCCGCCTACCAAGTCCGGGCGCTTGGGCGGCAGGCCGAAGCGCGCGCGCAGGCGGTCCAGCACCACGGTCGCCTTGCCCTTCACATGGTTCAGCCTCTGCCCCGGCTCCGCCCGGAACACGGCCTGCATGTCGCGGATCGGGCGCGTGGCGCGGTAGCGCAGCGACTGGTTCAGGGGCAGGAAGCGGGCGTGGATACCGCTGTCGATGAGGATGAGGTTCTTCACCTTCTCCCCGGCCTCGGAGAGCTGGCGCGCGATCTCGAAGGCGACCAGCCCGCCGAAGGAGTAGCCGCCGAGGCTGTAGGGCCCGTGCGGCTGCACCCCGCGGATGAGCGCGGCATAGTCCCGCGCCATCTCCACCACGCAGGCCTGCGGGTCCTTCCCCGCCTCCAGCCCGCGCGCCTGAATGCCGTAGATCGGCCGCGCCGTGCGGAGCGCGCGCCGGAGAGGCCACAGCTCCAGCACCGTGCCGGCCATGCTGTGGACGAGGAAGAGGGGATGGCCCTCCCGCCCCGGGCGCATCAGCGCGATCTGGCCGGGATGCGGCCCCCCCTCCGCCTCCAGCGCCTCGGCGAGCTGGCGGAGGCGGGGCGCGCGCAGCAGGAGGCCGATCGGCAGGTCGCGCCCGGTCATCTCGCGGAGGTCGGCGAAGAGGCGGGCGGCCATGAGCGAGCTGCCGCCCAGCTCGAAGAAGTCGTCCTCCGGCTCGATCGTCTCCAGGCCGAAGAGCTCCTCCCAGAGACGGCGGATCCGCTCCTCCATCGTGGCGGCGGGCGGGGCCGGCTCGCGGCGCGGGGTGGGGCGGGGCGCGAAGAGATGCGGGTTTTGCCGCAGCTCGTCGAGGCTCGCGGGATTCGCCAGGGCGCGGATGTTGCGGACGGGGCGGGCGTTCACGACGTCCGTCACCGAGGCTTCCGACTGCTTCCCACTATGCGTCACCGGCAGCGCGCCGACCCCGATGATGACCTCCGGCACATGCGCCGGGGAGGCCTGTAGCGAGAGTTCCCGCCGGATGCGGCTCATCAGGGCGGAGGTGAGCGACACCCCTTCCGCCAGGACGAGGAGCAGCACCATCCGGGCCTCGGGCGACCAGGGGCCCGGCCCCTGCTCGACGGCCATCGCGCCGCGGATCTCCGGCCAGGCGGAGAGGATCCGATAGATCTCCGCCGGCCCCACGCGGATGCCGCGGATGTTGAGCACGCCGTCGCAGCGCCCGTGCAGTCGCACGCCGCCGCCGGGGGTGATGGAGATCAGGTCCCCCTGGGTCCAGCGCCCGGGATGCTGCGAGAAATAGGCCTGGTGGAAGCGCGCGCCGTCGGAATCGTCGAGGAAGCCGAGGGGGCGGGAGGGGAAGGGGTTGGCGCAGACCAGCTCCCCGATCGGGCTGCCGGGCGAGGCTCCCTCGGCGCGCACGTCCATGCCGAGGCTCCGGCACTGGGCCTCCCCCGCGCGCACGGGCAGCAGGGGTGAGCCGAGGACGAAGCAGCCGAGGATGTCCGTGCCACCGGAGATGGACTGCACCGGCACCGTGCGGACATGGCTCCAGATCCAGGCATAGGCGTCCTCGTAGAGGATCGAGCCGGTGGAGAGGACCGAGCGCAGGGCCGACAGGTCGAAATCGCTGGCCGGTACGAGGTCGGAGCCGGCGCAGAGGCGCAGATAGGGCGGGCTGGTGCCGAAGACCGTCACCGCCTCCCGCGCGACGATCTCCCAGAGCGTGCCCGCGCCCTCGATCGGCCCGTCATAGAGGACGATCCGGGCGCCGGAGGCGAGGGCGGCGGTCTGCCAGTTCCACATCATCCAGGAGGGGGAGGTGTGGAAGAACAGCGTGTCGCCCGGCAGTAGGTCGCAGTGCAGCCGGTGCTCCTTCACCTGCTCCAGCAGCACGCCGCCGGTGCCGTGGACGATGCATTTCGGCCGCCCCGTCGTGCCCGAGGTGAACATGACGAAGAGCGGATGGTTGAAGGGAAGGCGCGGCCACTCCGCCTGGGGCAGGCGCGGCCCGGCCAGGAGTTCGCCGAGCCCGTGCACGGGGATGGGGAGGCCCGGCAGCTCCGCCACCCCGTCCAGCGCGATGATGGCGCGCAAGTCCGGCAGGGCGGCGGCGATGGCGGCGACGCGCGCGGCCAGGGGTTCGCCCGTGTCGAAGTCTCGCGGGGCGAGATGGGCGAAGAGAAAGCGGGGCCGGATCTGGGCGAAGCGCTCGGCCACGGCTTCGACCCCCATCTCAGGGCCGGCGGCGGAGAAGGTGGCGCCCAGCGCCGTGGCGGCCAGGGTAACGATCAGGGTGTCGGAGCCGTTGCGGGCCACGGCCGCCACGCGATCCCCGGCGCCGAGCCCCATGGCGCGCAGGGCACCCGCGACGTGCTCGACCCTCTCGCGCAATCCGGCGCGGGTGAGGCGGACGGTTTCGACCCCGGCGCGCACGGAAACCACGGCCACATCCTGCGGATCGAAGGCCGGGGAGAGCAGGTTGTCCGCGAAGTTCGTCCGCACCTCCGGGAAGAAGCGCGCGCTCTCGATTTCGTCCCCGAGGCAGGCCGGCTCGGCCTCTCCGTCCCAGCGCAGCCCGGACCAGTCCAGGAAGCCGCGCCAGAAGCCGCGGAAGTCACGCACGGACCAGACATGGAAATCCGCCTGCTCGGTGAAGTTCTCGCCGGTGCGGCGATGCATCTCCTCCATGAAGCGGCGAAGCTGCGACCAACGCGCCGCCTCCCGCGATACATGGAGCATGAGCGGCGATTGTTGCAGGAGGGGCAGGTCGGCCAGCGAATTTCTTGTGTCTGTTGCCTGGTCCATGGAGCTGTAGAATCCTTTCCGCATGGAAAAAGAGCAGCACCGATCCACCGCACGAAGGCGACGAAGCCGTCTTGGCCACCGATCTGTCGTGGTTGGTTAGTTGTTTCTCGCCAGGACCAGAGACGGGCCTAGGCATCGAATTTGGCAAAAATTTTCTCAGATGTTATCCTAAAAATGACGTGAAGTAGTTTTGGAGCGATTTTTGATACGTTCCGATCCGCAGGCCCAAGGGTTTCACATGCACAAGCCGCACGCTCCCCCGCCAATCGACGTGACCATTTATGTCATGAATACTGACCCGTTCCCTTGTGCGGGAATTGGACTTCTGGAAAGTGAATTGTGCGATGCGGAATTGCTTTATGCGCGACGTTTGCGGTCCGTGCCGCACCGGCAGGCCTATGTGACCGCCCACGCCTTGCAGAAATGGCAACTCGCCCGGCACGGCCTTCGGACGGAGGAGCGCGGCACGCCGCCAGCCAATCGGCGCGCGAGCCTGACCCATGCGGAAGGCCTCGTGGCCTGTGCCCTGGCCTCGGAGGGCGCGGTGGGCGTGGATGCGGAGTGGCTGGGCGGCTTGGCTGACTTATCCGCCGTCGCGCGTCACGCGCTGGCGCCGGGCGAGCAGGAGTGCCTTCGCATCGTCGCGCCGGGGGAAGCGCGCGGGTTGTTCATGCGTTTCTGGACGGCGAAGGAGGCTGTGTCCAAGGCCCTGGGGCAGGGCCTGGCGCTCCCCTTCGAGGGCATCGTCCTCGCCCTGGATCCCTTTCGCGTGACCGCCCTGCCCCCCGCCTGCGGCCGTCCGCAGGAGTGGCACCTGGAGGAGAGAAGCGTCGGCGACTACCGGCTCGCCCTTGCCCTAAGGCGGCCCGAGGGCCGCGGCGTCGTGGTGCGCTGGGAAACGGTGACGCTGGAGAGGCTCGTCGGCGGGGCCTGACCGGCCCCGCTAAGCCCGGTGGTGGCGCAGGGTGCCCATTCCCATTCCTGTGCCCCTGGGCAGGCGATTCCCCGTGTCCTGCCCCGCCGGGACGGCCGGCTGCCGGTCCGGCCTGTGGGTTTCGGGCCAGGACACGAGGACGAGGAGCTGGAGGACGACGGAGGAGTTCACGAGATAGCCACCCAGGAAGAGATAGGTGAACCCCAGGGGCACCCGCAGCTCCGGCCGGGCGAGCACGAAGCTCCGGGTGAAGTAGGCGAAGTAGAGGACGAAGCCGACCAGCCCGTACTCATAGGCGATCTTGCCCCAGGTCGGGTCGAAGGCGCCGTAGCTGAGCCGGTTGAAGTACTCCATCACCGTCCCAGGGCCGCGGCCGAAGAGCACCGTCCAGGTATCCGTGATGATGAATTGCCCGAGCACGAAGAAGATGGAGAGGAAGCGTCCGAAGGCGCTCGAATCCTGGCTGGAGAACTCGGAGACGCGGTTGGTAATGGCGGAGAGGTGCAGCGACGGTCCGAAGGCGAGCACGACCGCGAGGCCGATCAGCCCGATGACGACCAGTTCGTAGCGCTTCCGGGAGATGATGTACCAGGGCAGGAACAGGGCCAGGGTCATCATGCCCGTGCCGGAATAGCTGCACAGGATGCCGGCCGCGATCACGCCCAGGCGCAGGAGCCGCAGCCCTCGCAGCAGCTCGACGATGAGGCCGATAGCGAGGAACTGGCAGAAGAAGGAGGGCTCGGCGAAGAAGTAGCCGTTGCTTTTGAGGATGGGCGAATCCCAGACGATCGGGATGATGTAGTTGAAGCCCGGCAGCAGGATCGTGGCCGGGGCGAAGTTCTCGATGGGGAAGGCGAGGCTTCGCCCGACCACGAATTGCGAGAAGAACTGCGCCAGCCCGAGCAGCGCCGCGACGAAGGCGAAGTTCGCAGTGAAGCGCAGCAGCCGCTCGAAGTCAAAGGAGCCCTTGGTGTAGCGGAAGACGAAGGCGCTCTGGATGACGACGAGGTACATCCAGGAGGTGGTCGAGAGCCTGCCGCTGTCGCTGGCCAGGAAGCTGATGATCGTCGAGGTCAGGAACATCAGGAAGAAGGTCAGCCGCCAGCCATCCACCACGAGCTTCCCGCCCAGCAGCAGGAGCACGACCGTGAGCAGGAGCATGGGCGTGCTGATGGGGATGGCGGTCTCCGTCCCGCCCGTGCCGGGGATGGCGATCTTCTGCAGCACCGTGCCGCTCAGGATGAGCAGGCAGGAGAGGCGGAAGGAGAGATTCGTGCTGTCCGTCTCGGCGGTCCTGTAGCGCGGGCCGGGGAGAGTCTGCGTTTGCGGCGGCGGGCCGAAGACGGAAGGGTTCCGCAAGGGGTGGGTCACTGACATGCGCTGCTACCGCTCCCCGCTCTTGTGCACCGCAGCGCGATATAGGTCATCCACCCCGCGGCGGCGACCGCTTCCCCCTTCCAGGGCCGTAACATGGGCGCGCGCGGGCAGCGCGGCGGCAGCCGGGGCGGGAAGCGCCGGGAGGGGTGGGTTGTCACGCAAGCGGGCCATTCCTGGCATGGGTAGCATGTCCCGGGGCGGGAGCGAGGCCCAACAACGCCCGGTCTAAAAATCGTGAAGAGTTCTCTTCCGCGGGAGGGCGGCAGCCCCGCGTCTCCGTTCCCTCATGAAAAAGCCCCGGCGGATCGCTCCGCCGGGGCCGTTCCTGATCCCCGCCGGGATCAGCCGAGGCGCTCGCCATGCAGCGAGACGTCCAGGCCCTCGCGCTCCTCCTCCTCGGTGACGCGGAGGCCGACGACCACGTCCACGATCTTCAGCAGGATCCAGGTGGCGACCGCGGTGAAGACGAAGACCGCGACGGTGGCGTAGAGCTGGATCACGAACTGGCCCATGCCGCCCGACACGCCCTCCGGCAGCGCCGGGGTGGCCGAGAGCGGGCCGTAGGCGAAGACGCCGGTCAGCAGCGCGCCGACGACGCCGCAGAGCCCGTGCACGCCGAAGGCGTCCAGGCTGTCGTCATAGCCGCACCAGTGCTTGAGGGCGGTGGCGCCCCAGAAGCCCGTGAGGCCCGCGACGACGCCGATGATCAGCGCGGGCACGGGCAGCACGAAGCCCGCGGCGGGGGTGATGGCGACCAGCCCCGCCACCGCGCCGGAGATGGCGCCGAGGACGGAGGGCTTGCCCTTAACGGCCCATTCCGCGAACACCCAGGCGAGCGCCGCGACGCCGGCGGCGACCTGCGTCACCAGCATGGCCATGCCCGCGCGGCCGCCGGCCGAGCCGGCCGAGCCAGCGTTGAAGCCGAACCAGCCGACCCAGAGCAGCGAGGCGCCGATCACGGCGAGTGCGAGGTTGAAGGGCGCCATGTTGTCGTGCCCCAGGCCCACGCGGCGGCCGAGCACCACGGCGGCGACGAGGCCGGCCACGCCCGCATTGATGTGCACCACCGTGCCGCCCGCGAAGTCGAGCGCGCCGAGGGCGAAGATCCAGCCATTCGGGTGCCACACCCAGTGGGCGACGGGGCAGTAGACGACCAGCAGCCAGAGGATGGTGAAGAGCACCATGGCCGAGAACTTCATCCGCTCGGCGAAGGCGCCGGTGATGAGGGCGGGGGTGATGATGGCGAAGGTCATCTGGAACATCAGGAAGACCGTCTCGGGAATGGTGAAGGCCACCGCCGATTCGCCCGAGCCCAGGGTGAAGGGCTTGTCCCAGTTCTCCGCCACGCCGCGCAGCAGCAGCTTGGAGAGGTCGCCGACATAGGCGCCGCCCTCGCCGAAGGCGAGGCTGTAGCCGACCAGCATCCACACCACCGTCGCGACCGCGGTGATGGTGAAGGACTGCATCAGCGTCCCCAGGATGTTCTTCTTGCGCACCATGCCGGCGTAGAAGAGGGAGAGGCCCGGCACGGTCATCATCAGGACCAGCGCCGTGGAGGTCATCATCCAGGCGGTGTCGCCCGTGTTCACCACCGCCTCGGCGGCGGCCTCGGCGGCCGCGCCTGGGGTGTCCTGCGCCAGGGCGGGCCCGGCGGCCAGGGCGGCGGCAGCGGCCCCCATCGCCCAGTGGCGCAGGCCCGCGCGCATATGGGGTCGCATCGTCGTTTCCTTCGTCATCTCTGTCACAGAGCCCCGGCGTCCGTCTCGCCCGTGCGGATGCGCAGCGCCCGCTCGAGGTCGAGCACGAAGACCTTGCCGTCGCCGATCTTGCCGGTGCGCGCGGTGGTGGCGATCGCCTCCACCACGGCGTCCACCAGCTCGCCCGGCACTGCCACTTCGATCTTCAGCTTCGGGAGGAAGGAGACCTGGTACTCCGCGCCGCGGTAGATCTCCGTCTGGCCCTTCTGCCGGCCGAAGCCCTTTACCTCGGTCACCGTCAGCCCCTGCACGCCGAGCGGGGTGAGCGCCTCGCGCACCTCGTCCAGCTTGAACGGCTTGATGATCGCCATCACCAACTTCATCGTCTCGCGGCCCCCTTCCTCCGCTTGCATGGGGGGGCGATGCGAGTTGCGTGCCACGCCCGTTACAAGGGTCGGGGGTGGCGCGCGGCGTTGCGTTGCCTAAATGATGAGCAGATAACCGCTCCGCGATGCAGGACAGATCCATGATGCTCCCCGATGCCGTGACGACCGGGGTCGAGACTGCGGGAAGCGGGGCTGCCGGAAGCGGCGGTGCGACCGAGCTGGACGTGCTGGTGATCGGCGCCGGCCCGGCCGGGGGCACGCTGGCGGCTACCCTCGCCACCGCCGGCCTGTCGGTCGCCGTGGTGGACGCCCAGGCCCTGCCGCCGATGGAGCTGCCCGCCTTCGACGGCCGCGCCTACGCCATCGCCGCCGGGAGTCGGAACCTGCTGGACGCCGCGGGGCTATGGGACCTGCTGCCCGGGACGCCGTGCCCCATCACCGGCATCCGCGTGAGCGACGGCCGGCCGGGCGAGCGCCCCTCCCGCCTGCACCTGCATTTCGACGCCGCCGGGATGGGGGAGGAGGCCTTCGGCTGGATGGTCGAGGCCCGCGCGCTCCGCGTGGCGCTGAACGCCCGGCTAGCGGCGCTGCCCAACCTCCTCGTCCTCGCGCCGGTGACGGCCGATCTGGAGCGGCGGCCCGAGGGCGTGGTCGCGCGCCTCTCCGACGGGCGGGTGCTGCGGGCGCGGCTGGCCGTCTCGGCCGAGGGGCGCAACAGCGCGCTGCGCGGCGGGGCCGGCATCGGCGCCGCGCGGCTGGACTACCGCACCGCCGGGATCGTCTGCGCCATCGCGCATGAACGGCCGCACAAGGGCACGGCTCTGGAGGCCTTCCTCCCCAACGGCCCCTTCGCCCAGCTTCCGCTCTCCGACGCTTCCCTGGAAGGCGAGGGGGAGAGGTCCCGCGCGGCGCGGGAGGGCTTCCCCCACGCCTCGGCCATCGTCTGGTCCGAGCGCGCCTCCCTCGCTCCGCATTTCATGGCCATGCCCCCGGAGGCCTTCACGCGGGAGGTGGCGCGGCGTATGGGCGACCATCTCGGCGCCCTCCGGCTGGTGGGCGGGCGCTGGTCCTATCCCATCACCGCCCTCCAGGCGCTGCGCTTCACCGATACGCGCCTCGCCCTGGTGGGGGATGCGGCGC
The DNA here is from genome assembly GCA_042666135.1 of Roseomonas sp. GCM10028921. GTDB lineage: Bacteria > Pseudomonadota > Alphaproteobacteria > Acetobacterales > Acetobacteraceae > Roseomonas. The sequence goes on from JBHTFH010000080.1 coordinate 8,820, forward strand.
ACGGCATCCACCCCATAGCGGGGCAGGGGCTGAACGTGGGCTTCCGCGACGTCGCCGCCCTGGCCGAGCTGGTGGTCGCGGCGAAGGCGGCGGGCGGGGATGTCGGCGCGCCCTCCCTCCTCGCAGCCTATCAGGCGGCGCGGCGGCCGGACTCCCTGATGATGCTCGGCGCCACCCACGCGCTGGAGCGCCTTTTCGGCAACGACATCGCCCCCGTGCGGATCGCCCGGCGCCTGGGCATCGCGGCGGTGGACCGCATCCCCGCGCTTAAGGGCTTCTTCGCCCGGCAGGCCATGGGGCTCGGCGGCGGCGCGGCCTCGGGGCTGCTGGCGGGGCGCGGGCTGATGCGGGTGGGGTAGGGCGCTTCCGGCCCGGGGCGTCGCGGGGGGATCACCCCCGCCGCAGCGCCCCGAGCGGCAGGCGGTTGGACACCTTCAGCCGGTCCAGCACGATGGAGGAGCGCACGCGCGCCACGCTCTCATGCGGCAGCAGCACGTCGTTCACGAGGGCGGAGAGCTCCTTCAGGTCCGGCACCACGGCCTTGAGCAGGTAGTCGGCGTCGCCCGTCATGGCATAGGCCTCCTGCACCTCCTCCAGCCGCGAGACGAGTTCGCGGAAGCGCTGGGCGTTGTCGCGGCTGTGGGTGGCGAGCGTGATCTGCACGAAGACGAGGAGCCGCAGCCCCAGCGGCTCGGCCGCTAGCTCCGCGTGATAGCCGCGGATCACCCCCGCCGCTTCCAGCGCCAGCCTCCTGCGCGAGCACTGGGAGGGGGAGAGCCCCACTCGCTCCCCCGCCTCCCCGTTCGTCAGCCGCCCGTCCTCCTGCAGCGCCGCGAGGAGGCGAAGGTCGATGGCGTCGAGCGTAACTGTTCCTTGCATGAGTGAAGCCTAGCGCGCGAGATCCGTGCGTCCAGTGCCGGATTCATCGCGTCTTTGCACGCCTCTCGCGGGGATCCGGGCCTAGCCTCTCGCCCAACAGAGGAGACATCCATGGGCCCCTTCCCGCACGACGCCCCCCGCGCGACCATCACGGAGCACAACCCCGCCGGCACGGACGGCTTCGGCTTCGTCGAGTATGCGAGCCCCGAGCCGGAGAAGCTCCACGCCCTCTTCCACCAGATGGGCTTCACCGCCGTCGCGCGGCACCGGACGAAGCGGAGCACCCTCTACCGCCAGGGCGACATCAACTATCTCCTGACGGAAGAGCCCGGCTCCCACGCGGTAAGCTTCGCGGGCGAGCACGGCCCCTGCGTGCCCTCCATGGCCTTCCGCGTGGTGGACGCGAGGCACGCCTTCGAGCGCGCGCTCGCCAACGGCGCCGAACCCGCGACCGAGGAGAAGACGATGGACCTGCCCGCCATCAAGGGCATCGGCGGGTCGCTGCTCTACTTCATCGACCAGTACGGCGAGGGCCGCTCCGCCTATGACGCGGAGTTCGAGTGGCTCGGCCAGCGCGATCCCTGGCCGGTGGGCGCGGGCCTCTACTACATCGACCATCTCACCCACAACGTGTTCCGCGGCCGGATGGACGTCTGGTACGATTTCTACAGTCGCATCTTCAACTTCCGGCAGATCCGCTACTTCGACATCAAGGGCGAGTACACCGGCCTCTTCTCTCGGGCGCTGACCTCCCCAGACGGCCGCATCCGCATCCCGCTGAACGAGAGCGCGGACGAGGAGAGCCAGATCGAAGAGTACCTCCGCGCGTACAAGGGTGAGGGCATCCAGCACATCGCCTGCGGCTGCGACGACATCTACGGCACGATCGAGGGGCTGCGCGAGGCCGGGCTGAGCTTTATGCCCTCCCCGCCCGATGCCTACTACGAGAAAGTCGATGCCCGCCTGCCCGGCCATGGCGAGGACCTCGCGCGTCTCAGGCGCAACGGCATCCTCGTGGACGGCGAGGGCGTGGTGGAGGACCGCAAGGCGCGGCTGCTGCTGCAGATCTTCTCCGCCAACGTCATCGGCCCCGTCTTCTTCGAATTCATCGAGCGCAAGGGCGATGACGGCTTCGGCGAGGGCAACTTCCGCGCCCTCTTTGAGAGCATTGAGGAGGACCAGCTCCGCCGCGGCGTGCTCTCCGGCGCGAAGCAGGCAGCGGAGTAGGCGCCCCTGCCCGGGCGGCGCCCAACGCGCGCCGCCCCCCGGCGTTGGGGGGGGCGGGAACGGAGATGCGCGATGGGACTGCTTGTGGACGGCTGGTGGCACGACAAGGGCTATGACATGAAGGCCACCGGCGGCCGCTTCCAGCGGGTAGAGAGCGCCTTCCGCAACTGGATCACGCCGGACGGTGCCCCTGGCCCTACGGGCGAGGGCGGCTTCCCCGCCGAGGCCGGGCGCTACCACCTCTACGTCTCCCTCGCCTGCCCCTGGGCGCATCGCACCCTCATCATGCGCGCGCGCAAGGGGCTGGAGGGGGCGATCTCCCTCTCGGTCACCCACCCGCACATGGGCGAGAACGGCTGGACCTTCGAGGACGGCCCGGGCGTGATCCCGGACACGGTCAACGGCGCCCGCTTCCTCCACCAGGTCTACACCGCCGCCGACCCGCGGGCCTCGGGCCGCGCCACCGTGCCCGTGCTGTGGGACAAGGCGCGGGGCACCATCGTCAGCAACGAGTCTGCCGAGATCATCCGCATGCTGGACCATGCCTTCGACGACGTCGGGGCGCGCGGCGGGGATCACCTGCCCGGGGATCTGCGCGCGGAGATCGATGCGCTGAACAGGGAAGTCTACGGCCGCGTGAACAACGGCGTGTACAAGGCCGGCTTCGCCTCGACGCAGGAGGCCTATGAGGAGGCGGTGCGCCCGCTCTTCGACACGCTGGAAGGGCTGGACGCGCGCCTCTCATCCCGTCGCTACCTCATGGGCGGGAGGCTGACCGAGGCGGATATCCGCCTCTTCACCACGCTGGTGCGCTTCGACGCTGTCTATCACGGCCACTTCAAGTGCAACCTGCGCCGGATCGCCGACTTCCCCGCGCTCTTCCCCTATCTGCGCGACCTCTTCCAGTCGCCCGGCTTTGGCGAGACCTGCGACTTCGACCACATCAAGCGCCACTATTACGGCAGCCACGCGACCATCAACCCGACCGGCATCGTGCCGCTCGGCCCGATTCAGGACCTCTCCGCCCCGCACGGGCGGGAGGCGCTGTCGGGCTGAAGGGGCCGCTCACCCCATCGCCTGCCGCATCCACTCGGCCCAGCGCAGCGCCTCCCGGTCCCGCCCGGGGGCGGCGACGAGCTGCACGCCCAGCGGCAGGCCGCGCGGCCCGGTGCCGGCGGGCACAGTGACGGCGGGGGCATGGAGCGCGGTCCAGAGCAGGTTGAAGCCGGGGTCGCCCGTCCAGCCCAGCCCCTCCGGCGCCTCGCCCGGCGCGCTCGGGGTCAGCACGGCGTCGTACTCCGCGACCGCACCGGGGAAGGCGGCGCGGGCGGCGCCGAGGACCTCGCGCGCCTCGTCCAGCGCGCGGGCGGGCAGGGCGCGGGCGGCGTCGGTCTTCTCCAGCAGCACGGGGGAGAGGCGGTCCCGGTGGTTCTCCAGCTCCCAGGCGAGGGCCTGGGCGATCTCCCCGTTCATGACCACCGGATGCGCCTCCGCCGCGGCGGCGACGGCCGGGGGCATCTCGCCGCGCGTGACCACCGCCCCTACCTCGCGCGCGGCCCGCTCGGCGCGCTCCATCAGCGCCAGCGTCTCGGGCGCGACGAGGGAGGCCTGGGGGCCGAGGCAGAGGAGGAGGCGGGGCGGGCGGTCCGGCCGCGCCCCGGGATCGCCGAGGTCCCGCCCGGTGAGCGCGCCCACCAGCAGGGCGCAGTCCGCCACCGTGCGGGCGAGCGCCCCGATGGTGTCGAAGGACTCGCTCATCACTTTCATCCCGGCCCGGTGGATCGAGCCGTGCGTCGGCATGTAGCCGGCGATGCCGCAGAAGGCGGCGGGGCGGATGATGCTGCCCGCCGTCTGCGTGCCGAAGGCGAGGGGGAAGAGCCCCGCCGCCACTCCCGCCGCCGAGCCGGAGGAGGAGCCGCCCGGCGTATGGCCGGGGTTCGCCGGATGGGTGGTGGGGCCGGGCTGGCGAGTGGCGAATTCCGTCGTCACCGTCTTGCCCATCACCACCGCCCCGGCCGCGCGGGCGAGGGCGACGGCGGCGGAATCGGCCCGCGGTACATGCCCCGCCCAGATCGGGGAGCCGTAGGCGGCGGGCATCCCGGCGGCGTCCAGCACGTCCTTCACCCCGAGCGGCAGGCCGTGCAGCGGGCCGAGCGGTGCGCCCGAGGCGGCGCGCGCATCGGCCGCCCGCGCCCCGGCCAGGGCGGCCCCGGGGTCGAGATGGGCGAAGGCGCGCAGCACCGGCTCCCGTGCGCGGGCGCGGTCGAGCAGCGCCTCCATCAGGGCCGTGGCGGTGAGGCTGCCGTCGCGGAGGCGGCGCGCGGCCTCGGTGGCGGTGAGGAGGGAGGGGTCGGTCATGGCCCCGGAGCTTCGGCCGCGCGGGGCGCCGGGGGAAGGGGGGTTAGCCCAGCAGAGCCGCCCCCAGCCAGTAGCAGCCCGCCCCCACCGCCGCCGCCGCCGGCAGGGTGACGACCCAGGCCCAGACAATGTTCCGCGCCACCCCCCAGCGCACCGCCGAGGCGCGGCGCGAGGCGCCCACGCCCACGATCGCGCCCGTGACGGTGTGGGTGGTGGAGACGGGGATGCCGAGCCAGGTGGCGCCGAAGAGCGAGAGCGCCCCGCCTGTCTCGGCGCAGAAGCCCTGCACCGGGCGGAGGTCGGTGATGCGCGAGCCCATGGTCCGCACGATCCGCCAGCCGCCCATCAGCGTGCCGAGCCCCATGGCCGCGTGGCAGGAGATGACGATCCAGAAGGGCACGTGGAACTCCGGCCCCAGCATCCCCTGGGAGTAGAGAAGGATGGCGATGATCCCCATCGTCTTCTGCGCGTCGTTGCCGCCGTGGCCGAGGCTGAACAGGCAGGAGGAGAGGAGCTGGAGCACGCGAAAGCGCCGGTCCACCGCATAGGGCGTGGAGCGGCGCGAGGCCCAGCTCGCCGCAAGCACGAGGAGGAGGGCGAGGAGGAAGCCCACCAGCGGCGAGATCACAATGAAGGAGGCGATGGTGCCCACCCCGCCCCAGAGCACCGCCGAGACCCCGGCCTTGGCCATCGCCGCCCCGATCAGCCCGCCGACGAGGGCGTGGCTGGAGGAGGAGGGGATGCCCCAGATCCAGGTGACGACGTTCCAGAAGATCGCGCCGAGCAAGGCCCCGCCGACGACGAGCGGGTCCACCGCATCCGCCGCCACGATCCCCTTGCCGATCGTGTTCGCCACGTGCAGCCCGAAGAAGAGGAAGGCGATGAAGTTGAAGAAGGCCGCCCAGACAACGGCCACGCGCGGCGCGAGCACGCGGGTGGAGACGACGGTGGCGATGGAGTTCGCCGCGTCGTGCAGCCCGTTGAGGAAATCGAAGAGGAGGGCGACGAGGATGAGGCCGACAAGCAGCGGCATCCCGATGGTCATGGCTGACATGGCGAGGCTCCCGGTGCCCTAGCAGCCTGTCGGATTTGGGGTCGGCTGCCAGTGTGATAGTCGGGTTACGGATCAGGTAGCCAGCCGCAGGCGGTGAAGCCTGCGGCAGTTGTA
>JBHTFH010000081.1:0-14223 GCA_042666135.1 Roseomonas sp. GCM10028921
TCGTGCGCATGCGTACCCACCAACCCACTCTCGACTACGTCCAGCGCCGTACCGCCGAAGGAAAGAGCAAGCGAGAGATCATCCGCTGCCTCAAGCGATTCGTGGCACGGGAAATCTTCGGCTATCTCTGCCGCACGCCCAGAGCCACCAACCCAGCACAAGTCCCTGCTTGACCTCTATAGGAGCATCAATGCCGAGGGGAGGCATCGCCTCCCCCTGGGGCGACGAGCGCTCATCGGACCCGGCCTGGCTCTCCCACGAAGCCCAGTGCTGCGACTGAGCCGCCGTGGAACGCCGCCGCGACCGGTCCGCCGGGAGCCGGGACGTTCTCGAGTTCGGCCGCGAAGGCTTCGGCGTCGTCCCGCGGCGCATAGCCGAGGCGCGCGCGGGCCGCGGCGTCGTTGCCCCACAAGGCGCGGCGGTTAGCCGAGACGCCATAGACGATCAGGAAGCCGAAGGGCGGCGCGTCGGCGCAGCAGCGGGCGAGATGGGCCATGTCGCCGTGGCTGATCCAACCGCCGAGCTCGCGCGCGTTGCCGGGCCGTTCGCGGAAGGCGCCGATGCGCAGGCAGACGACGTCCATGTCGTACTTGTCGGCGTAGAGACGGCCGAGCGCTTCGCCGTACACCTTGCTTGCGCCGTAGAAGCCGCTCGGACGCGTGGGTTCCTCGGTACCGATCATCCGATCAGCGCGGTGGAAGCCGATGGTGTGGTTGCTGCTGGCGAAGACGATGCGGCGCGCACCGTTGCGGCGGGCCGCCTCAAATAGGGTGTGGGTGCCGACGACGTTGGTCGCCAGGATCTCCTCGGGCGTGCCGCCCGTCTCGCGCGGGATGCCGGCAAGGTGGATCAGGAGGTCGACATCCCGCGTCGCGGCGTTGACCAGGTCGGGGTCGGAGAGGTCGCCCTCCATCAACTCCTCACCGTCCGCGGCCGGGTCCATCGGGCGGCGGTCCAGCAACCGAAGGGTGCCGGCGGCGCCGCGCAGCACCGGGCGCACGACGCGCCCGATCTCGCCGGCCGCGCCGGTCAGCAGGATGCGGCGCCAGGCGGGCATCAGCCGTCCACCGTGATGTTGGCGTCGCGCACGATGATGCCGAACTTGGTGGATTCGCCCTCGATGAACCGGCGGTACTCGGTGGGGGAGAGCGGGTCAGGCAGGAGGCCCTGCGCCTCGAACTTGGCGCGCAAGTCGGGCTGGCGCACGGCGTTCGCCACCGCCTCGTGCACGCGGATCGCGATGGCGTCCGGCAAGGCGGCCGGGGCGAAAAGGCCGAAGGAGTTGATCAGCTCGTACTCCTTCAACGGCACGTATTCTGAGACGGAGGGCACGTCCGGTAACTGCGCCAGCCGCTCCTTCGAAGTGACGGCGATGGCGCGAATGCGCCCGTCCTGGATCAGCGACAGACCGGCGGCGAGGCTGTTATAGCCATACTGGACGAGGCCCGCCGCGATGTCGGTCACCGCCGGACCAGAGCCACGGTAAGGTACGTGGACGGTGCGGATGCCAGCCATGTAATTGAACAGCTCCCCGGCCAGGTGCTGCGGGTTGCCGATGCCGGAGGAGGAATAGCTGAGGCGACCAGGGTTGGCGCGGGCGTGCTCCACCAGTTCCGCCAGGGTGCGGAAAGGCGCTTGGGGGTTGCCCATGAGGATGTTCGGTACCTTCGCTGCCAGCACCACCGGGCGCAGGTCGCGTATGGGGTCGTAGGCCATCTTCTCGCGGTAGAGGTGCTGGTTGATCGCCGTCTCGCCGGCGCCGCCGAGGAGGAAGGTGTAGCCATCGGGCGCGGCTGTCGCGACGGCCTGGGCGCCGATCATGCCGCTGGCGCCGGAGCGGTTCTCCACCACCACTGGCTGGCCGAGGGCGGCGCGCATCGGGTCACCCAGGAGGCGCGCGGTGATGTCCTGCCCGCCACCGGCGGGATAGGGGACGATCACGCGGATGGGGCGGCTGGGCCAGTTGCCCTGGGCGAGCGCCGGGCGGGCCAGCGCGAGCGCGCCGGCCGCCGCAAGGATGCCGCGTCGGGTGGGGTGGCTGGTGGGATGGGTGGTCATGGTTGTTCCTCCTTCTCGCTTGTTAGCGGCGGGTTCAGCCCACCAGCGCCTTCAGCCTGTCTAGGTCATCGGCCGCGACCCGCACGCCCTCCCGTCGCCCGCGGGCCAGCGACGCCATCTCGCGCTCGCCCGGCAGCATCACCGGGGCGGCGGGATCGGCGGGCGGCGTGTCGTGCAGGATAGCGGCGAAATCTGCCACGCGGTCCCGCAGCCACTCCGCCGAGCCCAGCCGCGTCGCATCGATCAAGATAAAGACGTGCCCGAGATCCTGCGCCACGCCCGGATCCTTGTCCCACGCCTTCACGCGCGTAAGATAGGAGGCGCCGGAGAGCAACCCGGCCAGCATGTCTACCATGACGGCCAGCCCGTAGCCCTTGTGCCCGCCCACCGGCAGTAGGAAACCGGCCAGCGCCGCCTTTGCGTCGGTCGTTGGTCGCCCCTCCGAATCCGTCGCCCAGCCCTCCGGCATCGGCTCGCCCTTCGCAGCGAGGTTTCGGATTTTGGCGCGCGCGGCGACGCTGAGCGCCATGTCGAGGATTACGGGATCGCCGCCCGGGTTGGGCACGCCGATGCCGACGGGGTTGTTGCCAATGCGGGTGTCCTTGCCGCCCCAGGGAGCGATAGTCGTAGTCGCGTTGCTGCCGACGATCGAAGCGAAGCCGGCCTCCGCCGCGATCAGCGCGTAGGGCATGATCGGGCCGAAGTGGTTACTGCCGCGCGCGAAAGCGGCGCCGACCCCGGCCGCACGCGCGCCCTCCATTGCAGCTTCCAGGGCGCGCATCCCGACCAGCGGGCCGATGCCGTTGCGCCCGTCCACGGTCGCCAGCCCCGGCGCCACGCGATCTGTCGCAACGTCGGCCCGAGCGTCGATACCGCCGATCCGAACGCGGTCGAGGTATTGCGGCACGCGGGAGATGCCGTGCGTCCGCACCCCGAACAGGTCCGTCAGCACGAGCACGCGCGCGACCAGTGCCGCCTCCTCCGCCCGCATCCCGCCCACCGCCAGGGCGCGTGACGCGAGTTCCAGCAACGCGTTCTCGTCGATCACCGCTTCACTCATGCCGTTCCTCCGTCCTGTCGCTTCTTACGTCTGGGATGCCGCGGGTGGTACAGGGCGGCGCCGATGGCCCCAAGGAGAGAGAAGAAGTTCCCTTCTCCGTGGAACCGTCGAGACTAGTACTCTCCACTTTGTCATACTCCTCGATCGGGCTGCCGCGGAATACGCGGCTGTGCTCCGCCTCGGGTGGTGGACCAAAGGCGCGAGGCGTGCTGATCGACCGAACCAGCGGTCGTCGGCCCGCTGCGCTGGCACGGTTCGCATTCCGCGGTAGTCTTCCAGTAAAGATGGGTGGGGGATTCGGGGGAGAGAATTTTTTGCCTCCCCTGAAGCCACTCGCGCCCTATCTCTGCCTTTCCTATGCTTCTCGCCGAAACAGGGGAGAACGCCATGCCGTCGGGACTGCCGCAAGACTGGGGTCAGGCGGCGATAGCCGCTTGCGGGTGACAGTCGTTGGCAGCCGAGAAGCGCTGCCCGAAGCCAGTGCCGAGCGTGCCGTTGTAAACGGCGCAGCGAACCTGGAGCAGCCGATCGGCGCTGCGGCGTGACCAGCGCATCTGCTGCGACTTGTTCATGCGGCGGTTCACCAGGAAGTTGGCCGTGCCCTCGGTCAGCGCCGTGCCGACCCGCAACCTGGCCCGGTGCCGCTCGCCGTAGTTGACGAGCCAGTCGCTCTGCCCGACGAGGTAGCCGTCCAGTGCCCGCAGTGCGGTCCACAGCTTGCGCGCGGGCGCGATGGACTTGCGGCCGCCGGGTTCGCCCCGGAAGTGGTGCATGACCGCGCGGATGCGATCGATACTGATCCCGGCATCCTTGGCCTTGCCGTTCCACAACCGCCAGCGCAGGCGCTCGACCTCCTCGACGATCAACGCCCTCGCGGCCGCGCGCTCCAGATCGTCGGACGACAGGGCTCCGGCAATCTGCGTCAGATGGTGCAGCCGCATAGCAACATGGAACCAGTCCAGGATCGGGAGCCCATCAACGCCAGTTGCGAGAACAAGACGTCGCAGCCCGGAACAACCATCGGTGAACCCCGTCAGCACCGTGCCCTTGGTGCGCCCGACCGCGTCGAGGCTGCGGCGGATTAGCGCTGCGGGATCCGTGTCGGTCTTGGCGACAGCACCGAAGACCTGCCGTCTTCCGGTCGTCGTCTCGATATTGCCGATCCGGACCTCCAGGTGCCGCTCGCCCTCCTCGCAGCTCCGGACGAAGGTCGAGTCCAAGGTCACCACGATGGCCTCGGCAGAAGCTGCCGGCTCGGCTGTCGCCGACACCGGCAGGCTCTCGGCGACCTTGAAAGTATGACGGCGTAGGGTCTCGGGATCAGTGCCTACGTCCACCGGGAAGAGCTGCGCCAACATCTCAGCGGCGGTCCGGTAGGTCATCAGGGGGGTGTGGTGCACGGATACGGCCGGAGAACTGCGAGGGGTAGGATGGTAGCGGGGCATGTCCCCGCCATTCAGGAGTGCCCAGCTTGCCGTTCAAGATCATTGCCGACTTCCGTCACCGCATTCCGAAGCAGCGGTTCCGGGCGACGAACTGGAGTGAGTACGGCGCTGCCCTGCGTGGGCGTGGCAGCCTGACGATCTGGTTCACGGACGCGGCGATCGCGGCGTGGAAGGCCGAGCCCCGGGACCACGCGGGGCGGGCAGCCGCGCTACTCGAGCCTGGCGATCACCACGGGCCTGATCGGCTCCATCATTGCCCTGCTCGGTCTGGATCTGGCCGTGCCAGACCATAGCACCCTTAGCCGCCGGGCCGAGACGCTGGAGGTGCCGCGGGCTCGCCTTGGCACGCGGCCTATACACCTGCTGGTGGACAGCACGGGGCCGCAGCTATGTGGGCCAGGCGAGTGGCTGGTCGAGAAGCACGGGAGCAGGACACGCCGGTCGTGGCGCAAGTTGCACATCGGTGTGGATGCCGACACCGGACGGATCGTCGCAGCCGAGTTGACAGCGCAGGACGTCGATGACGCCTCGCAGGTCGGGCCCTTGCTTGATCAAGTCGCGGACCCGATCGCGTCGTTCACCGCCGATGGTGCCTATGATCAGGATGGGGTCTACGCTGAAGTCGCTGCACGACACCCCAATGCTGCAGTGATCGTGCCACCCCGCTCCAGTGCTGTGCCGAGCGACACGTCCGAGACGGCGCCAACCGGGCGCAACCAGCACCTCCGGGACATCGCCAGGCATGGCCGCAGGAGCTGGCAAAAGGCCTCGGGCTACAACTGGCGTGCCCTGGTCGAGGCGGATATCTCGCGCTTCAAGCGGGTCATCGGCTGCGGACTGCGCTCGCGCACAGACAGGCGCCGTGCGACCAAGGTGGGCATCGCCGTCCGCGCACTCAACCGCATGCTCGACCTCGGACGCCCGGAGTATGTCCGGCTCGCGTGACTGCGGACCCGCCGACGGCCTCCTGCGCCGTCAAGCTGGTCCATGCAACGCAGTCCAGTCGAAGTACAACTTTGCTCCAGAAGCACTGTGACCATATCGAAACAATTGTGCTGGAGGATGCAGTAGAGGGCAGCCCATGGTTTCGGCTGGTCTCAGTCACTTTTCGCTTGATGTCTTATAACACGATATAATACTAGGCCAGGGCTGCTCGTCAGTGAGTCGGAGCGCCCAGAAAACATGACCAAGAGTACGGACGTGCCGACCATTCGGCTTGCTGGAGGCTTCGGCGAACGCCGGGCCATCGATCTGCCTGCGGCCACAGGCGGCCCGACCCTTCTGGCGCGGATGCCCTGGTGCCACCGCATCCTGCTGGAAAACATCATGCGGCAGCCCGAGGCCGACGTGCGGGACGCTGGGCACGCCGCGCTGTTGGCCTGGCTGGAGACAGGGCGGTCTGAGGCAGAGATCCCCTTCGCGCCGACCCGCATCCTGATGCACGACACCACCTGCGGTCCGGCCCTGGTGGATATCGCGGCCATGCGGGACGTGCTGGCCCGGGCCGGCGGCGATCCCGCTCGGCTGAACCCTGCGGTTCCTGTCGCCACCTCCACCGACCACTCGCTTCCCGTTGACGTCTCCGCCGGGCCAGGCGCACTTCGGACCAACATGGCCAACGAGATGGCGCGCAACGCCGAGCGCTACAGCTTCATGAAATGGGCGGCCGGGTCGGTCAGTGGCTTCCGCGTTTTCCCCCCGGGCACCGGCATCATGCACACCATCAACCTCGAGCGCCTCGCAACCGTGGTGGCCACCGAGACGCGCGACGGCGAGCTCTGGGCCGTGCCGGATACGCTGGTGGGCACGGACAGCCACACACCGATGGTGAACGGCATCGGCGTGCTCGGCTGGGGCGTCGGCGGCATCGAGGCGGAGGGCGTGATGTTCGACGTGCCCGTCTCGCTGCGCGTACCGGAGGTGATCGGGGTGCGGCTGAGCGAGGCGCTGCCGGAAGGGACCTTCGCAACGGACCTTGCCCTCGCCGTCACGCAGATGCTGCGCAAGTACGGCATTGCCGGCGAGTTCGTGGAGTTCTTCGGGCCGGGCGTCGGCACTCTCACCGCCGGGCAGCGCGCCGTGGTGTCCAACATGGCGCCCGAATACGGCGCCACCACCGGCATGTTCCCGATCGACGGCCACACGCTGAACTACCTGCGCGCCACGGGGCGGGACGCCGCGCAGGTCGCGCTGGTGGAGGCCTACGCGAAGGCCCAGGGGCTCTGGTACGACCCGGACAACGCGCCGCGCTACACCGACGTGCTGGAGTTGGACCTGTCCTCCCTTCGCCCGTCCCTCGCCGGACCGCGCCGGCCGCAGGACCGGTTGGCGCCCGCCGAGGTGCCGGCCGCGCTGGAGGCAGCGGGAACCCGCATCAGCGGGGAAGGGGAGGGCGGAATCCCTCCCGATGCCGTGGCGATCGCCGCCATCACGTCTTGCACCAACACCACCGATTTCGGCCTTCTGGTCGCGGCGGGTCTGGTGGCGCGCAAGGCGCGCGCGCTCGGCCTCTCAGTGCCATCCTGGGTAAAGACGTCGCTCACGCCCGGCTCCCCCAGCGCGGATCGGCGGCTGCGGCGCGCTGGACTGCTGGACGACCTGGAGGCGCTCGGCTTCGGCATCGCCGGATACGGCTGCGCGACTTGCATCGGTAATTCCGGCCCACTCCTGCCCTCGGTGGCTCAGGCGGTGGAACACGACGGGCTGAAGCCTGTCGCGGTGCTCTCGGGTAACCGCAATTTCCCGGGCCGGGTGCACGCGCAGATCGAATCCGCCCTGCTTGCCTCGCCACCCATGGTTGTTGCTTATGCCGTGGCGGGCCGCGCGGGGCTCGACATCACGCGGGACGAATTGGGCACCACACCGGACGGCCGGCCCGTTCACCTGACCGACCTCTGGCCGCGCGCGGCCGAGATTGAGGCGTGCGCGACGGCCGCGAGCGATCCGGCCGATATCGCCGCAGCCGGGGAGGCAGCGGATCACTCTGCGACCTGGGCAGCCCTGGAGGCTCCGGGCACAGCCTTGTTCCCCTGGGATTCGGCCTCGACCTATTTGCGCCCGCCGCCTTTCGTCACCTTGGGGTCGGAGGGCCAGGAGGAGGGCCTTCTGGCCGCGCACCCGCTACTGGTGCTCGGCGACGATATCACGACCGACCACATCTCCCCTGCGGGCAGCATCCCCGCCCGGAGCGACGCCGCCGCCTGGCTCACGGAGCGGGGCGAGAACCCCCGCGACCTGAACGTCTACGCCTCCCGCCGAGGCAATTGGGAGGTGATGCTGCGCGGGCTCTTCACGAACAAGGCCGCCGTAAACCACCTCGCGCCGGGCTTCGCGGCCGGCCAGACGGTCTTCGCCCCGACGGGTGAAATGCTGCCCGCTTGGCGCGCGGCGGCACGATACGCGGAGGCCGGGCTGCCCGTGGTGATCATCGCCGGGGAGCGCTACGGCACCGGCTCCTCGCGGGACTGGGCGGCCAAGGGCGCGCAGCTTCTCGGGGCGCGGGCGGTACTGGCCAACTCCTTCGAGCGCATCCACCGCTCCAACCTCGTGGGCATGGGCGTGCTGCCGCTGCGGCTGCCGGAGGGCTGGCGCTTCGACACGCTCGGCCTGAGGCCCGGCGACCTCATCGAGATCGAATGGAACCCGGCCGCGCTGACACCACGCGCCGAGGTGCCGGTCACGGTGCGACGCGCGGATGGCACGGCAGTGCAGGGTATGGCGGTCGCGCTGCTGGATACGGCGCGCGACGTCCGGCTCATCCAGGCCGGCGGCATGATCCCGACCATCCTGCGGCAGGCACTCTCCGCCACGAAGGAAATACGGGCTGCAGGGGCCTGAACGCCCCCGGTCATTTCGATGCAACGAGGCCGGGCGCCAAGCACCGACCCGAGGAGGAGTCTCTCCATGATCCAGAAACGCGCACTGCTCGGCGCCTCACTCGCCGTCCCCTTCGCACCCTGGACGGCGCGACCCGCCCGGGCGCAGGGCGGCTACCCGGACCGCCTGATCAAGCTCGTCGTCGGTTACGCTCCGGGCGGTGGCGTGGACATCGTCGCCCGGCTCGTCGGAGAGGCAATGCGGGGCGCCCTGGGCCAAGTGCCAATCGTGGAGAACCGCCCGGGCGCCAGCGCCATGATCGGTGCCCAGACCGTCGCGCGGGCGGCTGCCGACGGCTACACGCTCCTGATGGCCGCTGCCGGTGAGATCGCGGCCAACCCCGCCCTGCTCAAGGGCAAGATGACCTATGACCCGGCGCGGGAGCTGGTACCGGTCTCGCTCGTAGCGACCGTGCCGAACGTGCTAGTGGCGGCGCCGAATGTGCCGGTGCGTGATCCGGCCTCCCTCGTTGCTTATGCCAAGGCCAATCCGGGCAAGCTGAGCTACGCCTCCTCCGGCATCGGCAACCCGCAGCACCTGGCGGGAGAATTGCTGAACCGCATGGCGGGGGTCGACCTGTTGCATGTGCCCTATCGCGGTGCCGCGCCGGCGCTGACCGATGTGGCCTCCGGCCGCGTGACGCTGAACTTCTCATCCCTTGGTCCTGCCCTGCCGCTGATCCGCGACGGTAAGCTTCGCGCCATCGGTGTCACCTCGAAGGAGCGGATGCCTCAGCTATCAGACTTTCCCTCCCTTTCGGAAGGCCCGGGCTTGGCAGGCTACGAGTTGCTCAACTGGTTCGGCCTCTTCGCCCCGGCTCGCACGCCCGAGCCGGTCATCGATCGCCTGGGCGCGGCCGTGGCGACGGCGCTGCGCGATCCGGCTCTGCGGGCGAGGCTGGATGATCAGGGCGCCATCCCGCGCTCCATGCCCTCGGCCGGGTTCCGCGCTTTCGTGGCGGAGGAAATGCGGCGCTTCACCCGTATCATCGAGGAAGCGGGCATTACGGCTGACCTGTAAAACAAAGGGCTGCAGCGTGACCGAGGCCTACCACGTTTATGTCGGGTGCCGCACGACACGCGCGCGGAACGCGCGCGGTGATGGCATCCAGGTCTACCGGATGGAAGCCTCGTCCGGGCGCTGGACGCATGTGCAGCTGGTGGACGGGCTGACCAATCCGTCCTTCCTCGCGCTCGATCGTACGGAGCGCTTCCTCTACGCCGTGCACGGCGACACGGAGGAGATCAGCGCCTTCCGCGTGGAGCCGAAGAGCGGGCAGCTCACTTTCCTGAACCGGGTTTCGACCGGAGGGCGAAACCCCGTCCACCTTGCCGTGGACCCGACCAACCGCTTCATCGTGGTTCCCAACCATGTCACCTCTACCATCGCGGTGCTGCCGATCGACCCGGAAACGGGGCGTCTTCAGGAGAGAACGGATCTTGTGACGCTGGAGGGAGCGATCGGGCCGCACCGGGTCGAGCAGCCCTTCGCCAAGCCGCACCAGACCGAGTTCGACCGCGACGGCCGCTTCATCGTCGTTCCTGACAAGGGGCTGGACCGCGTTTTCGTTTTCCGGCTCGACCCCGCCACAGGCCGGCTGCATCCGAGCGGGCAGGGCTCCGTCGTGGCGCGCGAAAATGCCGGCCCGCGGCATGTCGCGATGCACCCCGGAAGGCGGCTCGCCTACGTGCTGAACGAGCTGAATTCCACGATAACATCCTACCGCTATGACGTGGCCACGGGGGAGCTAAATCCCTTCCAGCTTCTTCCCTCGCTACCCGACAGCTTTACCGGCAACAGCCGTGCCGCGGAGATTACGGTCTCGGCCGACGGTCGCTTCGTCTACGCCTCCAACCGCGGCCATGATTCCGTTGGCGTCTTCGCGGTGGAGCCGGGCACGGGGCGGCTCATGCCCCGGCAATGGGTGGATGCCGGACGCACGCCGCGGTTTATCGCGCTAGACCCAACCGGCAGCTTCCTCTTCGCTGCCAGCGAGGACGACGACACCATCACGGCCTTCTCGGTCTCGCCCGAAGCCGGAACACTTACCCATGCTGGCGAGGTGGCGCGAACCGGCAGCCCGGTCTGCATCATCTTCCGCCCTGCCTGACCGGCACGGCGACTTGGGTTAAGCTGCGTCGCCATGCCCCGCCCGCCCGCCGCCATCCTGCACCGCGAACTGGCCCGCGCCATCGTCGAGGGGCTCCGTTCCTCGGCCGTCCAGCCGGGGGAGCGGCTGAGCGAGAACGACCTCGCGGCGCGCCTGGGTACCTCCCGCTCCCCTGTGCGAGGTGCGCTCCAGCTTCTGCTGGAAGCGGGCGTCGTGACCCGGCTCGAGAACGGGCGGCTGGTCCTGCGCCACTTGCCTTCCGTGGGGGAGAAGGTTGTAGGCAGCGATCCCGAGGCGGACGCGTCAGAGCGCGTCTATTGGCGCCTCGCCGCGGATCGCCTGGCCGGACGCTTACCGGATGTGGTGGGCGAGGCGGATCTCGTGCGCCGCTACGAAATCCCTCGCGGCCCCGTGCATCGGGCGCTGTTGCAAGCGATGGGGGAGGGCTGGATGGAGCGCGCGCCTTCCGGCACTTGGCGCTTCCTCTCTCTGATCGACGGCCCGAAGAGCTACGACGAGTCCTACCGCTTCCGCCGGGCGATCGAGCCGGCGGCCCTGCTGGACCCTGGCTTCGAACTGCCCACCCTTACCCTCGGGCGGCTGCGGCGTGAGCAGCGGGACCTGCTGGAGCGCGCGGAGGTCGCGACACCGCGCGAGGTGTTCGACCTGAACTCGGGCTTTCACCTTGCCCTGGTCCAGGCCTCCAACAACCGCTTCTTCGCCGATGCCGCGCTGCGAATGACGCGGCTGCGGCGCGTCGTCGGCTATGTCATCGCCCTCGACCATGGCCGGCTGGCGGCGCAGTCCGCCGAGCATCTGGCGATCCTCGACCGGCTGGAGGCCGGCGACCGGGTAGGCGCCGCCGAGCTGCTCCTGCAGCATCTCGACGCGGGCCGCGCCTCCAAGGCGCGGCTGCTGACCGATGCGCGGCTCAAGCTGGAAGGCCTAACCTCGACGGCGCTGGACGAGCAGGCTCTCAGCCCGCCAGGCCGAGCTGCTTGAGGACACCCTCGACCGACGCCGTCTCGGTCCTGAGAAAGGCGCCGAACTCGCCGGGTGGCATGTAGAGCTGCTGCCAGCCGCGGTTCCCACACTCGCGCTTCCACTCCTCGGAGCGCGCCATCTCCTCAACGAGCGTCGCGAGCTCGTCCCGGTGGCTTTCCGGAATACCCGGCGGAGCCCAGACGCCGCGCCAGTTGTAGAGCACGGCATCGAGCCCCCCCTCCCGCATCGTCGGGACATCCACGTTCGGCAGGCGCTCCATTCCCGAGAGGGCGAGGGCGCGCATCCGGCCGCTCGCCACATGGGGCTCGAACTCGCTCCAGTTGCTGATGCCGGCTTTGACCTGCCCACCGATGATGGCGGTCACGGCCGGGCCGCCGCCGGAGAAGGCGACATAGGAGAGCTGCCCTGGAGGGATGCCCAGCGCGTTGCCCAAAATCCCGAGGAGCATGTGGTCGGTCCCACCGGCGGAGCCCCCGGCCACCGCCGTCCCTTTGGGGTCCGCACGGAAGGCCGCGATGAAGCCTGCCAGGTCGCGGATTGGACTCTCGGCCGGGACGACCAGCACGTGCACCTCGCCGATCAGGCGCGCGATCGGGGTCAGCTGGGAGACGGCAATAGGGCTCTTGTTGGTGATGGTCGAACTGATCATCGTCAGGCCGCTGACCATCAGCAGGTTGCGGCGCCCGCGCATGCTGACGAAGCGGGGCAGCCCGACCGTGCCGCCGGCGCCGGGCACGTTCTCGAATTGTAGCGAAGCAGCCGCACGCGTCTCGCGCAGGACCTTTTCCATGGCACGACCGGTGCCGTCCCAACCGCCACCGGGCGCGGCGGGGATAAAGAAGCGCAGGTCCGGAGGGCTGGAGAAGCGGGGGGCGGCCATGGCGGCCCCACCCGGGAGAGCAAGGGACGAGGCGAAGAGAGCACGGCGGGAGATCATTTATCGGGTTCCTGGACGACTGCGGATTTCTATTCGAATATAAATCCTAAAGTCCAGCTTGGATTGGCTGTTGGCTTCGTGCCGAAAAGGGTTTGGCGGGCATCGTCAACTTGCCGACCTCAAGTCAACAAGGCTGACTGATCTGCGGTGGGACCAAAGGTGATCAGGTCCGCGCGGCGACCCCGCTGATGCCGGACCATACCTCGAAGGCGCGCGCCCTTGCAGCGCGGTACTCGCCGGCAGTGACGTGGTCGCGGCGAAGATGAAAGAGGTTGTTGATGCCGTCGTGGGCGGAGAGGAAGCGCTGCGCCTGGCCGGCTGATTTGAACCGCTTCATCTGTCGTTCCTCGAGCAGCGGGCCGACTTGCCCACCATCATCGGCATCGTGGCCCGTCAGCACCAACGCGACGATCCGCCCCGTGTCGGCGTCAGTGGCGAGATGCAGTTTGCGCCACGACCGGCGTCGTCGTGTTCCGTGCTTCTCCGTCAACCACTCGCCGGGACCGCAGAGCTTCAACCCCGTGCTGTCCACCAGCAAGTGCACGGGCGCTTGCCTGCCGCGGGGCCGCGGCACCTCGAGCGTTTCCGCACGCCGGCTCAAGGTCGTGTGGTCGGGCACGGCAAGATCGATGCCCAGCAACTGCAGGATCGAGGCAATCAAGCCCTCTGTCGGGCGCACCGCCAGATGGAACACGGCACGCAAGGTCAGCGCAGTCGCGATCGCCAGGTCCGAATAGGATGGCTGCCCGCCGCGGGTGGTCCGAGGCGCTGCCCGCCAGCCCTCAATGGCGTCCTCGGTGAACCACATCGTCAGGCTGCCATGAGAGCGAAGGCCCGCCTATGAGGCGGGCCAGTTCGTGACCCGATGCCGCTGCCGCGGGATCCTGTGGCGCCGGTCCTTGTTCATTTTGAAGGGCAAGCGCGGTGTCCCTGTCGGTCATCGGGGCACCCCAGCCCCATCCCACCCTACCTCGGCCTCAGATCCGATCCATGCACCACAGTCACGCCTTGCGCAGGATTTCATTGGCCTGACGCAGTTCGCGGACCTCGCGTTCCAAAGCCTTGATCCGCTCCCCCTCCGAGCTGGTCGGGCCCACCCGCAGGCCCTGGTCGCGCTCGGCCTGCCTTACCCAGCCGCGCAGCGTCTCCGTCGTGCAGCCGATCTTGGGCGCGATCGAGCCGGTTGGACGCACTGCGTCCAACGCCAAAGGCTTGCCGCCCACTGCGAGGCGTGGTCGCCTCCATGGTCCAGCACCATCCGGACCGCCCGCTACCGAACCTCAGGCTAATACCGGTTCGAGGTCTTCTTTGTCATGGCTCCATCCTCTCAAGACTTGGAGCCTCCAGGGAACCCGGGGCGATTCAGGTCCGACCACCCCGGCCAAGCCGGGCCACCAGCCTGTCCAGCGCCGACAGCTCATTGGGGATCTCACCCACAAACCGCACCTCGCTATCCCGGCCAGTTTCCGCGACACAGACGGCGATCGTCGCCTTATGCACGTCCAGCCCGACAAAGGTGATACGCTCTCCGACGGCCCGTCTCCTGTGCTGAGGCAAGGCGCCGGCCCATCCGGCGCAACCCTCGATCATCCTGCACAGTTTGAGGCGGGCCACCCCCGCCTCAGACGGACATCTGGTCTAGCATTACAGTTGCATCTTTCTACGATCTCTGAGTCCATGGGTGGCCATGGTTCAGGGGTCGTGGATGACGGGCGCTTCGATCGAGGCGGTA
>JBHTFH010000082.1:0-14056 GCA_042666135.1 Roseomonas sp. GCM10028921
CCGAGTGGTCGAGGCAGTCCGAGGGTCCTCGCTTGCGCCACTTGCGGATGGTCTCGCTGCTCACCCCAAAGCGCCGGGCCAGCGTGCCGGAGGGCTCCGTTGAGCGGGCGATCTCGGCCCGGACAGCAGGGGTGGTGCGGGCATTGGGGTGGATCTGGAGCATGGCTCACCTTCCTCCCTGAGCGGCGCCGTTCAGGCGCTCGAAGCGGTAGGCGTAGTCTACAATGGCCAGGCTGACCGGGTTCCAACAATGTTCCGCGACCAGACACCAACACTACCTGGGCACTTTAGGGTTGATGGGCGGCTGGAACCGGCGTCTGCAGTGCGGGCATCGGACGGGTTTGACAAGGTGGGCGAACAGGCGATGGAAGATGGCCTGACGTAGGGCGGGCAGGCTGGGCGATGGTGGCGGCCCTGGGGTGCGGGTCGGCATTTTTCCCCCGGCTCGCCCGGCGGTGCTGGGCAAGGCGCAGGTGCTGCAGGTAGGCGAAGGCAATGCAGGCCATCAGGGCGTGTCGGTGCAGCCCGGTCCAGGGTGAGAAGCACTGCTTCGAACCATTCGAAGTGGCCCAGGCCGAGCTCCTGCTTGAGCTGCTGGTGGGCCTGCTCACAAACCCAGCGCGCCTTGATGGTGGACGCGAGCACCCGAAGGGATGTGCCCGGGCCCAGGTTGCTCAGGTGGTACTTGCGCTCGCCGGATGAGCGCCACTCGCCCACCAGCCAGACCTCCTCGCCCGGCAGGTGGCGGTTGTTGGCCCAGATCGCGCCGTCGCCCACGCGGACGCGGGTGGCGGCGAACCTGGCGGCCAGCGCTCCCTTGGTACCCTGACGCCATGTCACGCGCCGCCATGACAGCCCGGCCAGCACCTCCTCGGCCGGGCGGTTCGAGGCATGCCTCGAACCCTCATCGGGTACGGGACGCCGCCTGCGCCCGGACGGGACCGTGACCTCTACAGCGGCGCTGTAGACCTTCTGCACCCGTGGAATACCCACGGCCCAGAGCAGGCCGCGCTCAGAGAGCGCTTGGCGGAACCCGGCGCTCGCGCCATAGCCCGCATCGGCCAGCACGGTGCCGAACCGGACGCCAGCGGCCCTGAGCCGATCCAACTCGGCCAGCGCGATCTCGCCCTTGCTCCGCAGAGCCATCTCCGCCGCGGGCACCCCCGCCTGGGCGCAGCGCTCCGGCTCCTCCGTCCACTCGACGGGGAGGAACAGGCGCAAGCCCACCGGCACGGGTACCTCATCCCTCGCCAGGGTGAGCGAGACGAGGGACTGGCAGTTCGCCCTCTTGCCCAGTTGCCCGCAGTACTGGCGTGTCACACCGACCGAGAGCTCGCCCTTCTTGGGCAGCGCCGTATCGTCGATCACCAGGAAAGCGTCCGATCCACCCACCAGCCGGTCCGCCTCATGCGCCAGCACCGTCCAGAGCGGGGCGTCATCCCAAGCAGGGCTTGCGATGAAGTGCTGCAGCTGGTCGTGCCCCGGGAGCCCTAGCCGCGCCGCCATCGGCTGCAAGCTCTTGCGCTCGCCAGGGCCAAGCAGCCCTCGCAAGTAGAGCGGCGCCCAGGTCCGCCGCGTCTTGCGGCCCATCACCTCGAGAAAAGGTGCGAGCCAAGCATCCAGATCGCCCGCCCCATGAACAGCATCTGCCATGACCACCTCCTGCCGAGGTCGTGCCCCAACACGTCGGTCGACCACGACAAGTGTGCAAGTGCCCAGGTAGTGCTAAAAGGGGTTATTCAAGGCCGACCAAGTACTGTGGGTCAGACCGAACCCGGGCAGGAATGAGAAGGGGCCTCCGGATATCCCGGAGGCCCCTTCGTCTTTCAGATCCGATGAAAGGATCGGCCGCGGAAGGCGGCCGATGCCTCCTCCCCTACAGCTTCCGATCCGAATTCTGCGCAGCGACAGAGACCGGCGCGCGGCCGAACTGGAACTGCTGCGCCAAGGCCACGCTGAAGGGCGCAACGGCCGACCACCGGAGGTGGATGCCGTCATAGAACCCTTCCTCGCCGATCAGCCCCGCTGTCGCCGCGTCCCAGTACTCCCCACCGAAGGGCTCGATAGCCCGGCGAATCCGCGCGCTGAACTGGGAGAGCACCGCGCCATCGGCGTCGTAGAGGGACCTCCACTGCGGGTGCATGGGGGTGGACGCGACCATCAGGCGACGGCCTTCCTGCTTCATCTTCGCCGCAAACTGGCCAAGAGCCTCGAAGCAGGTCTGGTCCAGGCGCTCCACCGCGCCGTAGAGCAGCGTGTCCCGGTCCCTCGTCATGCGGACGGGCCCGCTGCCGTAGCGGTCGAAGACCAGCGGATCGACCGCGTTCTCTCCCGAGCGCTGCTTCGCTACGGTCATCGCATTGCGCAGGAGAGAGCCCGGCGAGAAGTATTTGATATAGTAGGGCCAGGGGGAGGCCTTGCCGAAGACATAGGCTTCGGCATCCCTGGCGTCGAAGACCTCGGTGCGGAACTTGGTGCAGGTCTTGAAGTCCTCAGGGCTTGCGATCAGCAGGACCTCCCGCACGCCGGAGTAATGCTGGAGGAGCCAATTACCGGCATAGGCGCTCTGGTTGGCCGTGAGGCCGCAGAACCCGCCATTGAGCGGGGTCGCCGCCGGGGTCTCCTGCGCCACGACGTCCCCGTCGAAATGGCGCCAGGCCACGGACGAGCCGATGACGAGCAAATTGGGCCTGCGGTCCGGGTTCTCACGGTGGAAGGCGAGCTTCTCGTCCACGCAGATGGAGTTGGCGAAGCTCGGCGGCGGCAGGTTGTCCGTCGCCGACAGGCCGAAGAGGAAGAGATAGAAGAGCAGGAAGCTTCCGGCCAGGCTCCCCAGCATCGTCCAGATGTAGCGCGGCTTGATCTCCGCGCGCGGGGCGTCCCCCTTCCCGCCCCCGCCCGATCCGCCTCGGCCGGGTGCAACGCGCCTCTCCGATTCGGGAGCAGACATTGCTTCAGCGTGCCTCCAGCTTGGATTGGATGAGTTGGGCGAACTCGCCGACATTGTGCAGAGATTCCAGCTCGGCCGTGCGGAAGCGCAGGCCGAAGCGCACCTCCGCCGCGACGATCAGGCTCACATGCGCCGCGCTGTCCCAGCCCTCCACATCGTCCGCGGTCGTCTCGGGGGTCAACTGAAGGGTGTCGTCGTCGAACACTTCCTGGAAGACGCTCGTGAGATTGCTGTAGACTTCGGCCTCGGTCATGACATCACCGCTTGTTCGATGCTGGTTTCGACTTGGATGAAATGGGCTGGCACGGTCGCCGTGCCAATCTCCAGGCGCCAGAACAGCGCGTCCGGCTGCGCGACCTCCGGCGAGGCGCAGGGCGTGAAGCCCAGCCTCGCGTAGTGCTCGGCCACCATGCCGTTCCGCCCGCTCGGCCTGTACTCGCCGACGAGCGCCTCGATGCCGCGCCGCCGCGCTTCCTCGATGAGCACGCCGAGAGTCGCCTGCTCCACCTGCCGGCCTAGGACGCGGCAGCTCATGAGCCAGGTGTCGATCAGCAGCTCGCCGCGCGGCAGGGCGGGATCCGGCCGGGCGAGGATGACGCTGATGAGCCCGTTATCGCCGAACTTGTCGCTGAGCCGCACGGAAAGGGCGAGCGCCTCGGGATTGGTGGCCAGTTCCTCCAACGCCGCCTCGGTGTAGCGGCGCGTGGTTAGGTTGAACTGGTTCGTCTTGTTGATGAGCTGCGTCGCGCGCGGCAGGTCAGCCGGGCCGATGCTGCGGGCCATCATCACCATCCCGAGCCCGCGCAGGTAGCCATCCATGTCGGATGCCTGCTCCAGCGCGGCCCGGCGCTCCTCGTTCAGCGCGTAGGCGCGCCCGCGCGCCGCATCGTCGGCGGTGAAGGAGACGGTCTCGAAGTATCCCGCATCGGCCACGCGCTCGGCATAGCCCGCCACGTCCTCGGGTAGCTCGGGCACGCCGACCTCGGGCAGCTCGCGACGGATGATGTCGCGCTCAGCCGGGTTGTCATCGACGAAGACGAGGCTGTCGAGGCCAATGTTCAGGGTCTTCGCGATATGGCGCAGGTTGCTGGCCTTGTCCGTCCAGTTCGCCACGAAGCAGGCGATGTCAGCCCGCTTGAGGGCCATCTCGGGGTGGTTGGTGAAGGCCGCCTCGGCCACCGCCAGGTCGTTCTTGCTGCAGACGGCCAGGATCACGCCCCGCTTGCCCAGCAGCGCCGCGTAGCGCTGGAAGGAGAGGAAGGCCTCGCCCGTCGCATTGCCCTGCCCGAGCTTGATCCCTTCGATGCCGTCATCCCCGATGACCCCGCCCCAGAGCGTGTTGTCGAGATCGAGCACGAGGCACTTGCGCGAGAGGCCCGCCGCGGCGCCCGCGATACGCGCCACGAGATCGCCGTAGAAAGGTGCGAGCACGTGGCTAACGAGCTGCTTCGCCTGATGCCAGCGGACAGGATCCGCGAGGCCGATCCCTTGCCCATGCCGCCCGGCGACCCAGGCGAGGTCGAGCAGCAGCACGCCCTCCTCCTGTGCCGCCGCGCGGATGGCGGCGTTGAGCCGCTCGACGATCGCGGTGGGCGATGCCGGCACAAGCCCCTCGAAAGAGCCGAAGACGGGCGGATCGGCCGCCACCAGGGTCTGTTGCACGACCTGCGCGGCGAACCGCTGCCGTGCCCGGCGCCAGAGGGTCCGCAATTCCTCCACGCGGCCGCGCACCGCCTCGGCCACCGCCTCTTCGGGGGCTGCGAGCGGAAGGTTCAGCGGCGCGTCGCGCGCATCGAGCGCGAGGAGGATCATCTGGGGCTGGAAGGCCTCCAGCTCCGAATCGTGGCCGAGCAGTGCCTGACGGTACTGCCCGTAGGGCGCCACATGCACCGAAAGAGCGAGACGTCGCGCAAGGCCCGCCACGCGGATGCCCGGCGCCAGATGATCGACGGTGTGGGAGGCGAGGATGGCAAGGCGGTAGGGCATCAGCCCCGCCGCAACCGGCTCCGCGCCCTCGGAGAGGGCGCGGTCGGCGAGCTTGTCGATGCGGCCGGTCGCCGTGAAGTCCCGCCGATAGCCGGCAAGGCGGACGGCTTTCGCAAGGGCGGCCGAGGGATCGGCCTCGCGGCGCGCAGCGGTGATCGCCACGACGAGATCCGGATGGGCTGGAAGCCAGGCGAGCTGTTCCATGTCTTTCCCGTTTCGCGAGGTTCAGAACTGGAAGTAGAGGAATTCGGTCGGCGCGACCGACATGGCCCTGGCCAGGACATAGAAGCCGACGACGCCGACAACGACGGCGTAGACCGGCGACGGCCGCCAAGACATGCCGGGAAGGACGCCCTCCAGCCAGTGCGGCCGAGGCCGCCAAGCCAGCGCCGTGCGGTAGTGCTGGAGCCACTGCTGCGTATTCGGCATCGTCCAGACAAAGAGCAGGAGGAGCGCGATTTGGGCCGCCACGGTGGGCCGGAAGAAGACCGGCTGGGATACCTCGATGCCGAGCATCGTCGCGATCTCCGACACCATCGGGAACTTGGCCAGGATAGGCGAGAGCTGAACGCCCTGCATCCCTATCATCCCCGAGAGCATGTTCAGCGCCGCCGGAACGTCGGAGGAGCGGAAGAAGACGGAGCCGACGACGACGCAGAGGAAGGTCGTGAGGACCGCCGCGCCGTGCTTGATCGGGTTGCTGCTGTCCAGCTCCCATCCCCGGTGCGCCTTGTAGGCACGCCAAGCATTAGCGACAACGAGATAGAAGGCGTGCAGCGCCCCGAAAATGACGAACTGCCAGCCCGCCCCGTGCCAGATGCCGGAGATCATCAGCGTGGCCACGGTCGGATAGGCGACGAGGGTGAGGAAGGTGCCCACGCTCATCTTGCCCTTGCGCGGGAGCGGCTTGCCCGCCGCGACACGCGCCCGCGTCGCCCGGAGGACGAGGGGGTTGTAGATATAGGCCGTGAGAAAGCGCGTCAGCGTCATGTGCCAGCGCGCCCAGAACTGGATGATGTTCGGCGCCTTGAAAGGGCTGTCGAAATTGGCCGGTAGGCTGATCCCGAAGAGCAGGCCCAGCCCGATGGCCATGTCGCTGTAGCCAGAGAAGTCGAAGTAGAGCTGCAACGTGTAGGCCAGCGCCCCCGTCCAGGCATCCAGCAAGGGCAGCGGCGCGCCGGCCGTGGCGGCAGCGAAGACCGGCGCCGCCTCTGCCCCCAGCGGGTCGGCGAAGACGACCTTCTTGAACAGGCCGAGCACGAAGAGGGTCGCACCAACCGAGATGTTGTCGAACCGCGGCCGGAAGTTATCCGGATTGCTGAACTGGTCCAGCATCTCCCGGTGATGCGTGATCGGCCCGGCGATGAGGTGCGGGAAGAAGGTGATGAAGAGGCAGTAGTTGAGGAAGTCGTGCTCGCCGACCGCGCCGTCATGCGCGTCGCTCAGATAGGCGATCTGCTGGAAGGTGTAGAAGGAGATGGCTAGCGGCAGCACGATCTCCGGCGCCACCCAGTCCGCGCCCGTGACCTGGTCCGCCACATGGACGAGGAAGCCCGTGTACTTGAAATACACGAGGAGTAGAATATTCGCTGCGATTCCCCCGAGGAGCAGAGGGCGCGAGGGGCGGCGCCGCAGTATGCCGCCGAGCGTGAAGTTCGCGCCCATGCTCAGCAGGAGCAAAGGCACATAAATTGGGTTCCACCAGCCATAGAAGACCAGCGAAGCGCAGGTGAGCCAGAGGCCCGCGAGGCGCTGACGGCCGCTTCCGGCGAGCGCCATGAAACCAATGAGCACGATCGGGAGGAAGACTCCGATGAACTCGAAGGAATTGAACAGAATGGCTGCGGTCTCCTCTAAAGGGCGCCCGAGGTCCCGTCGCGCGACCCGCTTTCCACGCCCCGCGCACCGGCGGCGAGTTGGCGGTACCGAAAGTCCTTCTCGAGCGCGGAGAGGCGCTGCAGCGCCGGGCTCAAGGCAGGGAATCGGCTGCGCGCGTACATCAGCGCCTCGATTATGTTGCGGCGGACGACGAGCGGGCGGATAGCGTTCCACTGCTCCGCTGGCAGCACGCGCTTGAGCGTCAACGCCATCGGCAGATGCGGAAGGAAGCGGTGAAGCGTGCGGGACTGCCGGCGAACAAGGCTTTTGTGATAATGGTCGGCGTCATGGTCGTCCCGCTTCAGAAGAATCTCGGGCAGTTCCAGGTGCTCGCCTTTGAGCAGGGTCAGCGCCAGGACGATCCAGTCGTAGCCGAACACGTCGATATCGGCCGGGAAGCTCTCCTGCAGCTCGCGTGTGCGGAAGAGCGAATAAAATCGCGAGGCGTCGCTGGGTGCCTCGAAGAACCCGCGAAGCCTCCCGTTCACAGGGCCGCGCAGCGCCGCCGTGCCCTTGGCCATCTGCGGCGCGCCATGCGCGGGAACCATCAGCACCTTTGACCCACTCGCGACGGCTCCTGGATTGGCCAGAAGGTTCGCGTGGTTCCGCTCGATGAAGGTGGGGCTCCAGACATCGTCGTGGCAAGCCCACATGAAGAAAGGCGTCTGTGCCTGCATCAGCACGAACCGGAAATTTCCACAGATGCCGAGATTGACCGGCTGAGAGACGACGGAGATGCGACTGTCGCGGGCTGCGTACTCCTGACAGATCGCGAGGGTGTTGTCGGTGGACTGGTTGTCCGAGATGAGAAGACGAAAGTCCCTCTTCGTCTGACCAAGGAACGAATCGAGGGCCACCCGGATCTGCTCGCCGCCGTTGCGGACAGGCATGCCGATGGTCACGTCCGGCTGGTTGTTCATCACGTTCCCCAAATCCGCTGGAGGTCGATAAAAAGTCGAAAATCTTAAAAAATGATCCAAATACGACGTACGTCCCACGATCAGCGTTGCAGTGTGAGACATGGTTTCATTGGCTCGAAATCATTTAAGAGGTGTTCGGGCCGGGAAGGTGAACACGTTCTCGTGAAAACAACCGAACCGCATCCGATCGCCAAAAAATGATACACTTCTCTCTTTCCTCGATTATTCTCCCTTGTAGATTGTTGCGAGAGAAGTTCACCCGTTGCAGGTTGCGTCCAGGACCAACCTGCCACGCATCGAGGCAGCATTGCGGAGCGGTTGCATGAAGGCGGTTATTCTTGCGGGCGGACTTGGCACCCGCTTGGCCGAGGAGACTTCGGTACGCCCGAAGCCGATGGTCGAGATCGGCGGGCGCCCGATCCTTTGGCACATCATGAAGATCTACAGTGCCCACGGCATCAACGACTTTATCATCTGCCTGGGATACCGTGGCGACGTCATTCGTGACTATTTCTTGAATTATTCGATGTACTCGTCCGACATGACGATCGACCTCAAGCGCAACGAGGTGAAGGTCCATAACGCTCGCGCGGAGGACTGGCGCGTCACGCTGGTGGATACCGGCGCGGACACGCTCACGGGCGGACGCATCAAGCGCATCCTGCCGCATGTCGCCTCCGACGAGGCTTTCTGCCTCACCTATGGCGACGGAGTTGGCAATGTCGACATCACCCGCGCCATCGCGCTGCACAAGGCCGAAGGCCGCCTCGCGACACTGACGGCCACCCAGCCGGAAGGCCGCTTCGGTGCGCTGCGGATCGAAGGCTCCGAGGTCAAAGCCTTCAAGGAGAAGATCAACGGGGATGGCGCCTGGATCAATGGCGGTTTCTTCGTGCTGAGCCCCAAGGTGGGGGACTACATTGCGGGCGACCAGACGACCTGGGAAGACGAGCCTATCGAGCGCCTCGTGAGCGACCGGCAGTTGTCCGTCTACCAGCACCATGGTTTCTGGCACCCGATGGACACCATCCGGGACAGGAGCCACCTCGAGAAGATGTGGGTGTCCGGCAAGGCCCCCTGGCGCGTTTGGGAGAACTGAGCATGCGCGTGCTGATCACAGGAAACATGGGCTATGTCGGCCCGGTCGTGGCGCGGCACCTGCGCCAGCGCTTCCCGGACGCCCATCTCGTCGGCTACGATCTCGGCTGGTTCGGACACTGCCTGACCACCACCGGGCAGTTGCCCGAGACGGTGCTGGATGAGCAGCGCTTCGGTGATGTCCGCAACATCACCAAGGCAGACCTCGAAGGCTTCGACGTGGTGGTTCACCTCGCCGCCGTCTCGAACGACCCCATGGGCCAGCGCTTCGAGACGGTGACGGACGAGATCAACCATCAGGCGAGCGTCACGGTAGCACGCGCCGCCGCGGAGGCCGGAGTCAAGAACTTCGTCTTCGCCTCGAGTTGCAGCGTCTACGGCTTCGCCGAGGACGGCCGTCCCCGGAAGGAAAACGACGAGGTCACTCCGCTGACCGCCTATGCCCGCTCGAAGATCGCGACCGAGCGCTCCCTGCGCGGCCTGGACAACAGCGGCATGGTCATCAGCTGCCTCCGCTTCGCCACCGCCTGCGGGATGGCCCCGCGCCTGCGTCTCGACCTTGTGCTCAACGACTTCGTCGCGGGCGCGATCGCGAATCACGAGGTGAGCGTGCTGAGCGACGGCACGCCCTGGCGGCCGCTGATCCATGTTCGTGACATGGCGCGCGCGATCGAGTGGGCCGCAACCCGCACCGCGGAGAACGGCGGCAGCTTCTTGACCGTGAATGTCGGAACCGAGCGCTGGAACTACCAGGTACGCGAGCTGGCCGAGGCCGTGGGCCGGGCGATGCCTGAGGCGAAGGTCTCGATCGCCACCTCCGCCCCGCCGGACAAGCGCTCCTACCGAGTGGACTTCGCCCTCTATAGCCAGCTTGCCCCGGACCACCAGCCGGCGGAGACGCTGGACGGCACCATCGCGGAGCTGCGGGACGACCTGGCCGCCCAGGGCTTCTCGGACAAGAACTACCGCAAGTCGCCCGCGATTCGGCTCGTGACGCTCGAGAAGCTGATCGACACCGGCGCCCTCAACGAGAAGCTCGAAGTTCAGCAGGTGGCCGCGTGAAGTTCAATCCCACTCCTCTGAAGGACGTCTTTGTTATCGAGATGGAGCCGCGCGCCGACGACCGCGGCTTCTTCGCGCGGGCCTTCTGCGAAACGGAGTACGCCAACGCCGGCATGGGCGCCACGCGCTTCGTGCAGATGAACAACAGCTATAACGATAAGGCCGGCACGCTTCGCGGCATGCACTACCAGCTTCCACCGGCGGCGGAGGTGAAGGTGGTGCGGTGCCTGCATGGCGCCCTTTACGACGTGGTGGTGGACCTGCGGCCGGACAGCCCGAGCTACGGCAAGTGGTTCGGGATCGAGCTGAACGAGGAGAATCGCCTCTCGCTCTACATTCCCCGCGGCTTCGCCCACGGCTTCATTACGCTGCGGGACGGCACGGAGACCCTGTACCTGGCCAGCGACGCCTACACGCCGGGCCAGGAGCGCGGGCTCCGCTATGACGATCCGCAGTTCGGAATCCAGTGGCCGAGGAAGCCGGTCACCGTCTCCGACAAGGACCTGAGCTGGCCGGCCTTCGACCCGGCCTTCCACAACCCGGACGCGCTCCGAGGTATCCGTTGAACCCGAAGCCAGGAAATCTGAGAAATGATCTACGATCGACTGCTTCGTGAGCGTGCGGCGGCCGGGAAGCCCATCCGCGTCGGCATGTTCGGTGCCGGCTTCATGGCGAAGGGCATCACAAACCAGATTGTCAACTCGGTGCCCGGCATGGAGTTGGTGGTCATCTGTAACCGCAACATCGAGAAGGCCCGCAAGGCCTTCGAGATCGCGGGGATGCAGGACATCGAGGAGGTGAAGGACGATGCCGCCCTGGCCGGTGCCATGGGCCGCGGCGCCTCCGCCATCACCAGCGATCCGCTCCTGCTCTGCCGGGCTGATCTCGACTGCCTGATTGACGCGACCGGCGCCATCGAGTACGGCGCGATGATCACGCTTGCCGCCATTGAGAACGGCAAGCATATGGTTTCCATGAATGCCGAGCTCGACGGCACCGTGGGGCCCCTCCTCAAGCGCAAGGCCGATGCGGCCGGGGTGATCCTCACTGGCGCCGATGGCGACCAGCCCGGCGTGCAGATGAACCTCTACCGTTTCGTCGTCTCGATCGGCCTCACGCCGCTCGTCTGCGGCAATGTGAAGGGGCTGCAGGACCCTTATCGCAACCCGACCACGCAGGAGGGCTTCGCGAAGCAGTGGGGCCAGGATCCGGCGATGGTGACGAGCTTCGCCGACGGCACGAAGATCAGCTTCGAGCAGGCGATCGTGGCCAATGCCACGGGCATGACCGTGACCAAGCGCGGCATGATCGGCATGAACCATCCCAGCCATGTCGATGAGCTGACGACGATGTACGATGTGGAGCAGCTGCGCGCCTGCGGCGGGGCGGTGGACTACGTGGTCGGCAGCAAGCCTGGCCCTGGCGTCTATGTCCTGGCCACGCATGATGACCCGAAGCAGCAGCACTACCTCAACCTTTACAAGCTTGGGAAAGGTCCGCTCTACAGCTTCTATACCCCGTATCACCTCTGCCATTTCGAGGTGCCGCTCTCAGTCGCACGACTCGTGCTGTGCGGCGATGCCGTGATCCAGCCGCTGGAAGGCCCGCGCGTCGATGTCGTCGCGACCGCCAAGGTTCCGCTCTCGGCGGGGGACGTCATTGATGGGCTGGGCGGCTACAAGACGTATGGCCAGGCGGAGCGCTACGAGGTGTCGCGCGCCGAGAGGCTCCTTCCGATCGGCCTTGCGGAGGGCTGCCGGCTCAAGCGGGATCTTCCGCGCGACGCCGTGCTGACCTACGACGATGTCGAGATTCCGGAAGGGCGGCTCATCGACAGCCTTCGCGCGGAGCAGGACAGGGCCTTTCCCGTGCGCGTTTCGCACAAGGCCGATGTTCCCGCGCTCTGAATGCGCTGCTATGCAGGACGGAATAGTGTCGCCGAATCATGATCAGGGGAGTCGAATGCCAAAGATGCCATCCTTTCTGACCGGAAAGATCGGGCGTGCCGCCGTGCTCGGCGCCGCGCTGCTCGTCGCGGCCTGCGCCAGTCCCGGCGCGGGCCTGCCACCCCTGCCGGAGCAGACCTCGAACGCCTATCTCCTCGGCACGGGCGACCAGCTTCGCATCACCGTGTTCAACGATCCCCGGCTGACCGGCGAGTTCCGCGTCACCGATGCCGGGCGGGTCGCGTTGCCTCTGGTGGGCGCCATCCCCGCCGCGGGCCGGACTACCTCCCAGCTCGAGCGGGCGATCGAGGGAGCCCTGCGCGAGCGCCGGCTCTTCAACGAGCCCTCCGTTGCTGTCGAGGTGAACCAGTACCGGCCGATCTTCGTGCTCGGCATGGTCGAGCGCGGCGGCGAAACGCCTTTCCAGCCGGGGATGAACGTGCTCTCCGCAGTGGCGGTGGTCGGCGGCTTCAACTACCGCGCCGTGACAGACCGCGTTTCTATCACGCGGAGGGGCCCGGATGGCGTCGCGCGTGAGTATCTGGGCGAGCGTTCCTCGCAGCTCCAGCCCGGTGACGTCGTAACCGTGTTCGAGCGTCGCTTCTAATAGGGGGCCGGGTGAGTCCGCGCCGCATCCACTGGCGGCTCGGACCCGCCCGCCTCTGGCCGTCGCTCCTCGCGACGGCGCTGGTAATTTGTGTTTTATCCAACAGCCGCGCAGACGCGGCTCCTTCTCCTGCCGAGGAGCCGGGCGCGCTCTGCCGCGCGGCGATCCAGCGCGCGGAGCGCGAGGCGCGACTACCTTCAGGCCTTCTCTCCGCCATCGCGCTGGTCGAGTCCGGGCGGCTGGATCCACGGTCGGGCCGTGTCGTC
Source organism: Roseomonas sp. GCM10028921 (assembly GCA_042666135.1). Lineage (GTDB taxonomy): Bacteria > Pseudomonadota > Alphaproteobacteria > Acetobacterales > Acetobacteraceae > Roseomonas. The sequence goes on from JBHTFH010000082.1 coordinate 12,714, forward strand.
TCCTGGCCCTGGACGATCAACGCCGAGGGACAGGGACGCTTTTTCGAGAGCCGATCCGAAGCGGTGGATGCCGTGAAGGAACTGGCGGCGCGCGGGGTCCGCGTCGTCGATGTCGGCTGCATGCAGGTCAACCTCTTCCATCATCCCGATGCTTTTCCCTCGCTCGACGAGGCCTTCGATCCCCTGACGAATGCGCGCTACGCCGCGCGCTTCCTCACGCGCCTCTACACGGCTGCCTCGGACTGGATCGCCGCCGTCGGCCGGTACCACTCATCGACGGAGGAGCGTGCGGAGGTCTACCGCGCGCGCGTCCTCGCCGCCTGGCCTGTTGGCCAGGCGATGCAGGAGGCGAGGCTCGCCGCCGAGCGGGCGCGGAGCCGCCAGGAGCAGATGATCGCGGCCTGGGGCGGGAGGAGGCCAGAGGGAGCGCTGCCGGTGGGCCAAGCTGCCCGCAAGGGCTTGCAGAGCCGGAGGGAGCAACTCGCCGCGGGCTGGTCCGGACTTCGGTCTGGCGCGAGCCCGGGCGATGAGCTGGCCGAACTTGCCCTTGCTCCGAGCCGCCAGCGTTGCCGCGGCGGGGCCAGGACGCGGTCTCCCGGTTGCGACGAAACCGCCATCGTCGAGGCGCTTCCCGCCTCCCGCTGAGGCGCAAGCCTCGTCTCCTCCGTTTCGATGGTCCCGATCCTGTCGTCCAGGGGGCGCCTCTGACGGGATGCGACTTGGCCTGCACGAATAAGCAGCTTTGTCTCCCTCCCCCCCATACCAACGGCCTTTATCGCTGACTCACATGTGATCCCGCCAGGGCCATAGGTGTGATTCGCTCCTCCCGACGGCTGGTTCGGGAGGCTGAGATGGCGCTGGCGATCACGCGGCAGGATCTTTCGGCGGCCGAACTCCGGAGGTCAGCGGCCCGCAGCCGTGATGCGAATGCAGCACGCCGGATGCTGGCGATCGCGCTGGTGCTGGAGGGGGCCTCGCGTGAGGAGGCGGCCGAGAGCTGCGGCATGGACCGGCAGACGCTGCGCGACTGGGTGCATCGCTACAATGCCGAGGGGCTTGCCGGGCTGGTGAACCGCCGTGCTCCGGGCCCGGCGCCACGGCTCTCGATCGAGCAGGAGGTCCTGGTGGCCCGCTGGGTCGAGGAAGGACCGGACCTGGAGCGCGACGGGGTCGTGCGCTGGCGCTGTCGTGACCTGCAGGAGCGGATCAGGAGCGAGTTCCGGGTCAGCCTGCACGAGCGCACGGTCGGCAAGCTGCTCGCTAAGCTGCGCTTCCGCCGCTTGTCGGTCCGGCCACAGCACCCGCAGAGCGACCCTGCCGCGCAGGCGGCTCTTAAGGGGGCT
>JBHTFH010000083.1:0-13856 GCA_042666135.1 Roseomonas sp. GCM10028921
CCCGCCATCGAGAGCGGCAAATGCAGCGCTTCGAACCGGCGGAGCAGGCCCAACGGTTCCTCTCGGCGCACGGTATGATCTGCGCACGGTATGATCTGCGCACGGTATGATCTATGGCCATTTCCGCCCCGCCGACACCTGATCGCGGCCGGTGAGTACCGGCGCGCTCAGACCAAGGCCTTTCGGATCTGGCGGCAGGAAACCTGCGCCCAAGCGGCACCCTGATCCTGCCGCACCTCAGTCACGCGGCCAAACTCACCTTCTCGTCAAACAACTTGCCAATGCCCTCCTACCGAACAACTTGCCAACGTCCACCGGGGAACCAGCCGCGTCCAGCGATTGGCGGCGCGCAGCCGCCGCCGGCCTCAACGGTCGAAGGCCGCCTGTAACTCCGTCCGCTCCCGCACACCACCCTGGAGCAGCAGCATGAGCAGGATGCGCGCCTTCTGCGGCGACAGATCGCCGGCCGTCATGGCCCCGGCCTCCGCCAGGGTTTTGCCGCCGCCCTCGAAGCCGTAGCTGGGCAGCACGCGACCCTCAGGCACGCGCGTGGATATTACAACGGGGATGCCTCGGCCAATCGCGTCCCTGACGGCGGCGAACATCGGCTGGTTCATGTTGCCCATGCCGAGAGCCTGCACCACGATCCCCCGCGACCCCTGGTCGATAGCGGCCCGGATCAGCCCGCCGTCGGCGCCGCCGTACATCGCGACGATCTCCACCCGCGGCATGGTCTCGGCGCGGACAGGCACGTGCTGGCGGCGCAGCGGCGCGCGGGCCCAGACCACTCGGTCGGGGTCCACCGCACCGAGCAAGCCCCACTGCCCGGACTGGAAGGTCTCGACGTTGGTGGTGTGGGTCTTGGTGACGTCCCGTGCGGCGTTGATCTGGTTGTTCATGGCCAGCACGACACCCCTGCCGGCCGAGGCCGGGTCGGTGGCGATGCGGACGGCGTTGAGCAGGTTGCGCGGCCCGTCGAAGTCGCGCTCCGAGGCGTTGCGCTGCGCGCCGATAAGCACCACCGGCTTCTCGGAGCCGACGGTCAGATCGAGCCACCAAGCGGTCTCCTCCAGGGTGTCGGTGCCATGCGAGACGACAACGCCGGCTACCTCCTGGCGGGCCAGGGCCTCCTGCACCGCGCGCGTCAGGCCGATCCAGCGCGGCGGGTCCATGTAGTCGGAGGGGACGTTCGAGAGGTTGTTCACCTCAATTCGCGCATGCCCGGCGAGGTCGGGCACGGTGGCGAGCAGGTCCTCGCCAGAGATGGCGGGGACCGGCGCGTTCCGGACCGGGTCAATCTTCATCGCGATGGTGCCGCCAGTGGCGATCAGCACCACCACGGGCTGCTGGCGTGTCGCCGCCTGCGCGGCGGCGCCCGAAGCGTTGGGCTGAGCAAAGGCGGGCGCCGCCGGCGCCGCGGCCAGCCAAGCGATGCCCGCCAGCAGGCAGAAGATCCTGTTCGGCATGGATGGAATCTCCTCACTTGCGAACTCCGGGCAAATGCCCGGTCCGTCTTGCTCTGGACCACCGACCTGCCCGTTCCCGGATCAGACGAGCTGGTAATCGGTTAAGCCGGCACAGTTGGTTCGGTTGCCCGGCCATGTTGAGAGCGTTGTCAGATTGGCGAAGTGGGGATCAGGGAGCACATGGCCGGTGAGGCCCTCAGAGATGCTGCTCCGGTCACCTCGCGCCAGGCGCAGAACGCGTCAGGACGAGCGACGCGACTGTGGTGCATGGGTCGGCAATGGAGACGCAATGGACCCGACCCGCCTGTTGTATCATGCGATGCGGACGTACTCTGCACGTCCCAGGTCAAGCATTCGGTTCAGGGCCTTCATGGCGATGGTCACCTCGGCAGTCTGACGCCCCTTGTGCTGAGCGCGCAATCCGACAGCAATGACAGACACGGCCCTTGCTAGACGGGTATTCCGATCTCAGGCTCCGGCCGCGTATCAAGCCGTCAAGAGACTATTCACGCCTGCCTAGGAGCTGCGTGCCATCGCCGCGGCGGCCCGGGGCGCGGCTGGCATGGGACTGGTCCTGGGCTTGCCAGGGGCGGATCCGCTCTCCGCTGTCGCGTGGGCATGGAGGATCTGTCAAGGCGGGGGCCTCTGCGTCAGCCGGGGCGAGGCCCAGCGCTGCCCGGTCGCCCCGGCTCGTGCGGGATGACCCGTCCACCCGCTCCCGTGGTGCTCCAGCCGCTGCACTGCCGTGCCACCGCACAAAACCGTGGTGGGTGGTCGGCCGTTAGTCCACGGTGGGCAGCCTCATCCCGCCCGCTGGGATGAGGGGCCGGGTGCCGAAGGATCGTTCTCATGCCAACTTCCGTGCCGTTACACGTCAATGGGCGGGCGACGACCGTTACCATCGACGATCCGGACATGCCGCTGCTCTACGCGCTCCGCAACAATCTCGGGCTGCACGGCCCACGGTTCGGTTGCGGCCTTGGGCAGTGCGGCACCTGCACGGTCCATATCAATGGCGAGGCGGCCCGCTCCTGCGTGACGCCGATCTCCGCTCTCGGCCCCGACCAGAAGATCGTGACACTGGAAGGGCTCGGCTCCCCCGAGAACCCACACCGGGTGCAGAAGGCCTTCATTGACGAGCAGGCCGTCCAGTGCGGCTACTGCATAAACGGCATGATCATGCAGGCGGCTGCCCTCCTGTCGCGCACACCCAAGCCGACCGAGGAGCAAATCCGGGACGAACTGGCCAACAACATCTGCCGTTGCGGCACCCATGCCAGGATACTGCGCGCCGTGAAGCGCGCGGCCGGTGCGGCATGAGCAGGGGAGGCGACGCCATGGTATTCTCAAGCGAATCGCGCCGCGCCTTCCTCGGGGCGGGCGGCTCCCTCGTCATCGGCTTCGCCCTAGGCGGGCGGGTTCTGGCCCAGGGACAACAAGGGGCCGCCGCGCCAGGTCCCGCGGCGCCGGCCAGCGGCGGGGCTGTCGCGAAAAGCGTCGCGCTCGATGACGTGGATGGCTTCCTCGCCATCGGCGCCGACGGAAAGGTCACCCTCTTCTCCGGCAAGGTCGATCTCGGCACCGGTGTGCGCACCGCCCTGACCCAGATGGCCGCGGAGGAGCTCGACGTCCCGATTGAGCGCATCACCCTGGTGCAGGGCGACACGGCCCTGACGCCTGACCAGGGGCCGACCTATGGCAGCCTCTCCGTCCAGAACGGCGGCATGCAGATCCGCCAGGCGGCCGCCACCGCCCGCAAGCAGCTTGTCGAAGTGGCGGCGCGGCGGCTCGGCCTGCCTGTCACGGAGTTGGTCGTGGAGGACGGAACCGTGAGGCCACGGGCGGGTGGCCAGGGAATCAGCTATGGCGAGCTGGTCGGGGGGCGCGACTTCTCGCTCAAGGTGGACAAGGACATCACCACGAAGGACCCGGCCCAGTTCCGGGTTGTTGGGAAATCCGTCCAGCGGCTCGACATCCCCGAGAAAACGACGGGCCGCTTCACCTACATGCATGACTTCAGGCTCGATGGCATGCTCCATGCTCGGGTGGTGCGGCCGCCGGCGTTGCGGGCGGAACTGCGCGTGGTGGACGAGGCCTCGGTGCGCGGCATCCCGGGCCTAGTGAAGATCGTGCGTGAGGGCAACTTCCTCGGCGTCATCGCGGATTCCGAGTGGTCCGCCGTCCGGGCCTCCCGTGAGCTGAAGGCGACCTGGTCGGATTGGCAGGGCCTGCCCGAGCAGAGCCGCCTGTGGGAGCATGTCCGCGGCAGCCGCGTCGCGAAGGACGACGTGACGAGCAAGGTGGGCAATGCTGGTGAGGCGATGAGCCGGGGCGCCCGGCGCCTCTCGGCGACCTATGACTTCGCCATCCACACCCATGGCTCGCTGGGCCCGTCCTGCGCGGTGGCGGAGTTCCGCGAGGGCAGGCTGACCTGCTGGAGCGCGTCGCAGATGACGCACAATCTCCGCAAGCAGCTGGCCGCCATGATGCGCATGCCCGAGGAGCAGGTGCGCTGCATCTACCTCGAGGGCTCGGGCTGCTACGGGCGGAATGGCCATGAGGACGCGGCGGGCGACGCGGCGCTGCTCGCCCGCGCGGTCCAGGGCCGGCCGGTGCGGGTGCAGTGGGCACGGGAGGACGAGCATGGTTGGGACCCGAAGGGGCCGCCGACGCTTATCGACCTCCGGGGCGCCCTCGACGCCGAGGGCAACATCGTCGCTTGGGAGTCCGAGTTTTTCATCCCGCAGGGCGCCGCCGGCAATGTTGCCCTGGTGCCGGCGGAGCTGGCGGGACTGCCGCATGAGGAGACGATGGCGCCGGGCAACATCATCCAGAACTCGTCCCTTCCCTACAGCATTCCGAACGTCCATACGGTCTGCCACCGCCTTGAGGACACCCTCTTCAAACCCTCTTGGATCCGCACGCCCGGGCGGATGCAGAACACCTTCGCCAATGAGTGCTTCATGGACGAGCTGGCCGCGGCCGCCAGCATCGATCCCCTCGAGTTCCGGCTGCGGCAGCTGAAGGACGAGCGCGGGCTGGAACTGCTGCGTCGCCTCGCCGTGCTAGCCCGCTGGGAGAGCCGACCCTCGCCCCAGCGCAGCACGGACCGCGCCACGGCCAGCGGGCGCGGCGTGAGCTATGTGAAGTACGAGCTGAATAGAACCTATGTCGGCGCAGTTGCCGAGGTCGAGGTGGACCGGGCGAGTGGCGAGGTCCGGGTGCAGCGCTTCTCCGTCGTCCATGACTGCGGCCAGGTCATCAACCCGGACGGCGTGCGGAACCAGGTCGAGGGCAATGTGCTGCACACGATCAGCCGGACGCTGAAGGAGGAGCTCACCTGGGACCGCGCCATGGTCACGAGCCTTGATTGGGCGAGCTACCCCGTCATCACCTTCCCCGAAGTGCCGGAGATCGCAATCGAGCTGCTCGACCGCCCCGGCGAGAAGCCCTGGGGTGCGGGTGAGCCCTCGGCGGCGGTGATCCCGTCCGCCATCTCCAATGCGGTCTTCGACGCGACGGGAGTGCGGCTCCGCTCTGTGCCCTTCACAGCGCCCCGTGTGAAGGCGGCATTGCAACAAGCGACCTGAGGGGTGAGGCGGCAGCGGCGCGCGGCGCTGCCGTCCTGCCCTGCGAGGCGCATCGTGCGAGGCCGATCGGCAGGCTCTCTCGTCCGCCTGTCCCGAGTGTCCGAGGGCGGGCAGGCCTAGCGGACGATGGCGGGGCTGACGCCAGTGCCCTGTCCGGGCGCCGGAGCTACGGCCGCCGTGTCGGGATCCCGCAGGTCGCCCTGCGGCGGCCCGAGCCGAAGTTCGCGCGCATCCGCCGGGACGCGGTCGGCCTGGATCTCGCGCTGGCCCTCCGCCATTGCCTCGCGAGCCTGCGCCACGGTCTTGTGACCGCGGATGATGTCATGGGCCAGGTTCAGCGCCAGAATGTTGGTCGCCTCCCGGTCGCAATGCGCGGTCAGCTCGCCCCTTGTCCGATCGGGGACGAGGCTGCCGTTAAAGCTTGCCAAGGGCTCGAAAAAGTTCAGCGGAACCCGGTAGGAGACCACCTGCTCCAGCACATCGCTGTGCTTGGCTGGGAAGTCGTGCTCGACTCCTATTTTGTTGACGACGCTCCGGAGCCAGGGGCGGTTGCCCTCCCACAGGAGCCGGGTGCCGGTCATCTCCTGCGGCGCGCCGTACTGGCGCAGCATCTCCTCTGCAGCGGCCTTCGCGACCTGCGGCCAGTCCTTAATCAGCTCAGTAACAGCAGACCGGTCCGGCTGGCCTGTTGGTGCCTGCGCCCACGCCCTGATCAACACACCGGACCCGGCCGCGGCACCAGCCGCCAGCAGCAGGCGACGGCCGATTCCTGGGATGGGGTGGCGAATTCCCATGCGCATCCTGGGTGTCTCACCTGATTTGGGGTTGAACGGTGATGGCGGGATAGGGGTTGCGGCCGGTTGCGGCCCAGCCACCCGGTGACAAGCCGTCGGGCAGCCGCGCGCCGCTTGCCCGGAACGGCAAGCCGCTGGGCTCGCCGATGCCGGCCGCATCGAACGTCGAGCCCAGGCGTTGGTTCAGGCCACGGAATGCAGGGCCGTGCGGAGTGCAAGAGGAGTTTGGCATGCATCCACGGATCGGCAGAGTGCTCCCCATTCTTGGCCTTCTGCTCGGGTTGGGGGGGACAGGCACCGCGCATGCACAAGATGCGGCGGCAGGCCAGCGGGCCTTTGCCCAGTGCAGCGCGTGCCACACCATCAACGCCGACGGGCGGAACGGGGTCGGCCCGAACCTGCACGGAGTTGTTGGCCGGAAGGCCGCCTCGGTTGAGGGCTTCCGCTATTCTGCTGCAATGCGCGAGAAGGGCCAGCAGGGCTGGTCTTGGACGGCGGACAACGTGCGTGAGTACATCCGCAATCCTCGGGCGGCCGTCCCGGGAACAAGTATGGCCTACCCGGGCATGCGGAACGACGAGCAACTCGATAGCCTGATCGCCTATCTCGAGCAGAAGCGCCCCTAGTGTCCCGAATCTGAAGTTCATGCCGTTCTAGTTGCCGGCGTGTTCCGGACGCAGAAGCGCTCGATGCTGGCGAGGATGTCGCCGGCGGACTTGGTCCAGCGGAAGGGCTTCGGGTCGGCATTGTGGTGATCGATAAAGGTACTGATGGCTTCCTGAAGGGCGGCGACGCTGCGGTGGATGCCACGCCTGATCTGCCGCTCGGTGAGGGGCGCAAAGAAGCGCTCGACCTGGTTCAACCAGCTCGACCTGGTTCAACCAGGATGAGTTGGTGGGCGTCAGGTGGACGTGCCAGCGCGGCCGCTTGGCCTGCCAGTTCCGGACCAGCGGCGCCTTGTGGGTGGCGTCGTTGTCCATGCCGAGGTGGACGTCGAGGTCGGACGGCACGGCGGCCTCGAGCTCGTCGAGGAAGCGACGGAACTCGCTCGCGCGGTGGCGCGGGTAGCACTTGCCGATCACGTGGCCGGTGGCGATGTCGAGGGCTGCAAACAGCGACGTCGTGCCGTGGCGGGTGTAGTCGTGGCTGCGCCGCGCGGGCTGACCGGGACGCAGCGGCAGCATCGGCTGGCTGTGGTCAAGCGCCTGGATCTGGCCCTTCTCATCCACGTCCGGCGAACCTCTCGGTTCGACGCACAGCACCAGGGCATGCGCAGGTGGCGAGACGTCGAGGCCGACGACGTCCCGCACCTTGGCCACGAAGTCCGGATCGGTCGAGAGCTCGAAGGTTTCCAGCCGGTGCGGTTGCAGGCCATAGGCGCGCCAGATGCGCTGGACCGTAGAGACGGACAGGCCAGAGGCGCGCGCCATGCCGCGTGAGCTCCAGTGCGTCGCGTCCGGCGGCTGGCTCTCCAGCGTGCGCACGATCACCCCCTCGATGCGCTCATCCTCGACCGTCCGTGGTGCACCGGAGCGGGGTTCGTCCCGCAGACCGTTCAGGCGCTGCTCGGCGAAGCGGCGCCGCCACTTGGCCACGGTCGCCACGTCCAGCCCCAGTCGGGCTCCCACCACCTTGTTCTGCTCGCCCTCGGCACAGGCCAGCACGATGCGGGCCCGCGCAGCCAGCGCCTGGGTCGTGCTGCGCCGGGCCGCCAGTGCCGAAAGCGCGGCCCGCTCCGCCTCACTCAGCTCAGGCGCAACCGCCCGACGTCCCATCCTGGCCTCCTGGACCGGCCGGGAGTCCGGTCATCTCAGGAATACCATATACAAGGACGAATCACTGGTTCGAGACACTAGCGGCGCCAACTGTTGTCGCGAGCAGGACGTCCCGTACGGTCTGCATCGCGGCAGCCGTCAGCCAAGCCTGCAAGATCATGGGCCACAGCCGGACAGCTCCTGCCGCTTCGGGGGACTCGAAGAAAAGGGCGGGGAGCTACAGCTCGGGACAAAACCTGGGCCGAGGCGTTGGGGACGAATGGCTTTCCTCGTTCCTGATGACCTCTGGTCGGTGATCGAACCGCTGCTGCCGCAGGGACTGGCCGAAGCCGAAGGGCGGTCGGCTGCGTGCGCCCGACCGGGCAGCGCTGGCTGGCATCTTGTTCGTGCTGCGCACGGGCATCTAGTAAGCGTAGCCGGGATAGAGTTCGCCGACGCACACGGGTTTTTGCTCACTGCCCGCTCGCCGTGCGGATTGGTGTCCGGACGAATGAGGCTTTGATGGGACCCTCCAAATTAGGTGATCGTGTGAGAATTTTGCGTGGAAGGCGTACTGGTCTAAGCCATCTCCGAGCATCGATCCGGCGGCTCTATGAGTCCGATGCATCCAGTGCTCACCGGTTTCGCTATGCCGTTTTGGCGTTCGACTTGGGCACAATTCTTTTCGTGATCATGGCCTCCTTCATGGAAAGGTCAGTCGGCCTGGAAGCGGTAGACGTGATCATCGGCCTGTTGCTCGCGTTAGAAATCGCGGCTCGCACCTTTGCCAGCCGTAAACCGCTTGCGGAGATATCGCACCCAGTCTCTCTCGCTGATATCGTTGCTGCCGCGTCCTTCATTGCTCCCTTACTAACGGAGGGGTTTGCCTTTCTGCGGGTCCTTCGTACCCTTCGTCTAGTACACTCGTACCGGACGCTGGCTCGTCTGCGGCAAGACTTTTCAACCTTCCGTCGCCACGAGGAGATTGCCGTAGCCTCCCTCAATCTTGTTATTTTTCTTTTTGTCACCACAGGGATTGTCTACGAGACACAGCATAGATTGCATCCTGGAATATCTAGCTACACTGACGCTTTATATTTCACGGTAACGACCCTCACCACGACTGGCTACGGTGACATCACATTGCAGGGGCATACCGGCAGGCTACTATCGGTTGCCATCATGCTGTGCGGCGTGACTCTCTTCGTCCGGCTGGCACAAGTTATCTTCAGGCCGCAGAAGGTGCATTTCAGCTGTCCCTCTTGCGGGTTGCAGCGACATGATCCAGATGCAGTGCACTGCAAAGCTTGTGGTGTCGTTCTCTGCATTCCGGATGACGGTTCACTCTAACACATGCCTGTCTATCGGCTGAGATCAGTAGGAACGTCTTGGGCGTGACCTGAGCGCCAATCATGCGGGCGCATCCGCTTGTGACAGTGTGGGCGGTACAGCCGAAAGTGCTGGGGTGAACTCCGCGGACGTCTCGAACAGAGACGCTATGCCCAGACACTCCGCACCCGGTTCGGCCGCTATTCCGCAACCTATCTGACCCAACTGGAACAGGTCGCCCGCCAGCCAACTTTGTCAGCTTAGTTTTTCTAAATGTCGCGCTCTATCTCCGCCCACTCGAGTTCCTTCTGCAGGCGACGGATCTCCGCTTGCTCCGCGGACACCCCCAATCCCGTCATGACGGAACGCTCCGCGGTCGTGGCCCGACCGGCCGCAGATCCGAGCCGCCCTCGCCAGTTGCGCAGCATCGAAGGCTAGATACCCAATTCCTTCGCCACCTGCGTCAGCGGCCGGCCGCTGCGCTCCAACAGCCCCATCGCCTCCCGCATGATCTCCTCCGTGAACTCACGGCACGTCTCGGTCGTGACCAGAATCCCTCGCTCCATCAGGAGCTTATCCGAGGTGTCCACCTGCACGGGGGTAAGATCACATAGTCGGCAAACGGCGTCGAACGTGGATAGCCTGCTTTCTGACGCCCCGACCGCTCGCAGTGACCTGTCACGTCCATGCCCAACATAGGTTCTATCTATGTTGCATACACAAAGGTGTCTGTTGAACCTCAACATAGGTCCGACCAGGCCACGCGCGACATGGCAGGAAGAAAGGCTAGCGATTACATTGCTCTAAGGACCGTGTCGGCGAACAGTGATTCGAAGTTCCATGCTCGACCAACGGCATAACGGGATTGTGATGTCCTGGCCAGAACGCTATGCCATGCGTTCACCCAGAACGGGTCACAGCCGTGCTCAGATACAGCGTCCACCTACGCCCTGTACTGCTGGTGCTTATACTTCTCGGCCAAGTGCCGGCGCTTGGGGCGCTTGCGCTTCTTGGGTTCAAGGCACCAGCGTCTCAAAGAGACCAAGCGGAAGCAGTTCTGGTCGAGAACACCAGACGGCTCGCGCAGACACTGGACCTTTTGGTCGCCAGCTACCAAGTCGCCGCGTCCACCCTTTCTGGCGTGGTCACTCTGAACGGGCCTGCTCTAGATCTCAAAAAGGTAGAAGGGGAGGTCCGCCGAATAGCGCGTCAACTCGCAAGTCCGGCTGTTTTGGTTGATCCAGTCTCATTCCAACGCATTCTCGATACCACCCTACCCCTTGGGGATAAGTCGGGGAACATGTTAGTAACGGAACTCGCAGCCGTGGCGAAGGCACGCGGGCCGTTGCTAAATGCTTTCTATCCGACCACACTTCCTGGTACGACAACAGTAGGCTTCGCTGTCCCAGTAATGCGAAGCGATAAACTGTATTCTATCATGGCTTTTAAGTTGACCCCGGAACTAATTTCAGATCTGTTTGGACCAGCGGATCTTTCGCCTGGTGCCTCAGTATCCTTCGTCGATCCGAAGGGTTCGGTGATCTTAACAGTCACTCAGATGCGTGACCAAGGCCACCATATATATTCACTCGCCGCAGAGCCTAATCGCAGTGTAGTCAGTGGATTGAGCACCGGTATCGCGCGATCCGCAGAAAACGCGGACCTTCTTCGCTCCTTTTCGGCGTTGAAATCGGCGCCGGGCTGGTCAATCGTCATCACGGACACCATTCACGCACGGCAAAGGCCGCTGCTGGAAGGGGTTCTGCCTGCCGTAGTTGTAATTGCATTCATGATCATTTTGGGGGTAGCTATAAGCTATTCCGCAAAATGTCTAATCATCCGGCCGGCGCAGTACGTGAGTGAGCATGCACGCCAACTCGCGAACGCACATCCATCGCCCCCCGATGTTCACGGCGCGAACTTCCTACAATCAGACTCGGTTGAAGAATTTCATGAAATTAGGAGGGGCCTCATCGCGGCGGACGAAGCGCTACTTGTCAAATCGGTAGCCTTGCGGAAGTACGAACTAGCAGTAGGATCCTTGGAAGAGCAGCTGCGTATCACCGATGATCGATCGGCGAGCCTTTTCGAGAATTCGCCCGACGTTATGCTTGTGGTAAATGCGGAGGGGTTGATTTCAAAAGCGAATGCTCAAACAAGCGACCTGTTCGGTTACACCCAAGGTGAACTCATCGGCCATCCTCTCAAAGCACTATTGGCGCCGGAAGTGCACGATTGTGACGAGTGGATTAGACCGACGATGGTTCGTGCCGCACGAGAAGACCGACCGTCTCAAGACGCGACGGTCGCTGGCCGTCGCAAAGATGGAACGGAAGTCCTGCTCAAAGTATTTCTCCGTCCGTTCTCAGACGAGGTCGAAGCGCTGCTGGTCATCGTTCGGGACGTCACGGAGGAGCACTCCGCCCAGTCTGCCCTTGCAGATAGAGAGGCGGAACTGCGTCGCCTTAATGTTGATCTAGAGCAACGCGTGAGGGACGAGATTGCCGCCCGAGACGCTGTGCAGACCCAGCTTGCTCATGCGCAACGTATGGAAGCAGTTGGGCAGTTAACGGCGGGAGTGGCTCACGATTTCAACAATGTTCTACAGGCACTTCTAGGCGGCCTAGACTTGGCCTTGGATACCTCTTTGGCGGAACAAGAGCGGCGCGAGTTTCTCGAAGTAGCACTGAGGGCAGGACGTAGAGGTGAGCGCTTGACGAGTCATCTCCTGTCATTTTCGCGAAAACAGGCCTTGAGGCCCGTCGTGTTGGACATCGCTCCTCTTATGCACGAGTTGGCCCGTACTCTTGGCCGCACGCTCGGCCGCGACATAGCAATTTCGGTCAAGATACAGTCCTATCTTCCACCTGCTTTCGTCGATCCTGCCCATCTTGACTCCGCGCTTCTGAACCTCGCTTTGAATGCGCGTGATGCTATGCCGAAAGGGGGTACGCTGCATTTAGAAGCGTCGGAAGATCAAGACTCCGTCCTAATTACTGTCTCGGACACTGGGGCTGGTATGCCGCCTGAAGTGCTCGACCGCGCTTGTGAACCCTTTTTCAGCACCAAAGGAGTAAAGGGGTCTGGGCTTGGCCTCTCGATGGTTCAGGGGTTTGCTGCGCAGAGCGGTGGTGAACTGTTTCTCCAGAGCAGAGTAGGAGAGGGTACGTCCATTAGCATCAGGCTGCCTACTGCAGACCCGGCCGCCCTGTTCCCTTCTGAAACTTGCTCCAACAAAATCCAGGGGCAGGGAACTGTTCTCGTTGTGGAGGACGACCCAGATGTCAGCTGGATTGCGACAGCTTTCTTGCGCCGAGCGGGTTTCGAGGTCGCTACGGCTGGCTCGCCGGACCAAGCTTTACATCTCCTTCGCAGCGGACTGTCGCCGAATATCCTTGTCACAGACTTTATGATGCCAGGCATGAATGGAGCCGAGTTGATTGCTCGCGCACGTGAACTACGCCCAGAACTGCCCGCGCTAATGATTACTGGCTATGCCTCCCCACAGGCAGATGGGCACGCCCCGCATGACGTACCAATCTTAGTGAAGCCGTTTGAGGATCATGACCTCATTTCTGCGATCCACAACCTAATCATGAACCAACCAACCAGCGCGGACCGGCTCGAGCCGAGATGCGCGCCAGCTGAGGTGTCTTAACGTGGGTGAGTTCAGTATCTCCGACAGGGATATCGCCCAACGACGCATGGGCGAGATGGATCTGGTCATTGGCGACCGTATACGCTTAGCTCGCCACCTTGAGGGGATGACCTTAACGGAGCTGGCCCGGCATATGGGCGTCACCCATCAGCAAGTTCAGAAATACGAGATGGGGGCTAACCGCATCGCAGCGAGTAGCCTTTTTTTGGCCGCCACTGCACTGAAACGGCCCGTTGGATGGTTCTTCGGACCTGATAAAGGAGGCACAAAAGAGTTTGTATTCGACCAGTATCCTGAAGCTCTGGCTGGATTCAGCCAAATTATGGCCGGTGGCAAGGAATGTGACAGGCTACTGCTGGAATCTCTCATAGCGAGGTTGTCCGGTGACACTTCGGAGGAGGTGCCGGCTCGCGGTGTAGCTTTGAATGGTGATGCGCAAGGCACGTCATCAAGGAAAGACAGACTTGAGTGCCGCACAGTTTTGATGGTCGACGATGATCCGGACGTTTTAACCGTTTTGAGTAAGCATGTAGAAAAGGCGGGGAGAGATGTGATCACTGCCTATAATGGTGAGACTGCCCTTCAGATTGTACAATCACCTCAAGAGCTGTGTGCCATAGTCACTGATTTTGCAATGCCAGGGATGAACGGCGTGGAACTTCTGGCAAAAGTTACTCTTATTCGACCGGATCTGCCGTCCATTATAATCAGCGGCTTTACGGACAGCATCTTCTTGGACGAAATCACTCCGCGGATTGAGGTTCTACGGAAGCCGTTCAAGCCGGCTGATTTGATCACCAAGCTAGATTGGCTCATTCGGCAAAGCGAGGAGCGATCTGGTCGGTAGCACGACCCGCAGACATCTGCTCCCGCCCTGGCGCGACGATCACAACAAATTCGATAATCACGGAGGCTTGCGGATGCACTCACTCCGTGAGTCTATCCGCGCCCAATCTTAACCAGTTCTGTTTTCAGCTCGGTAGGAACGACTTTCACTGTCAATCAGGCGGGGCATGCTAAAGGTGATATGCCGTGATTATGAACAGGGAGGAGACGGTGACGCCTGAACGCATCTGCTAGTGCACCACGATACTGGGCTGGACATTGCGGGGTTTAGCGCACCAACTCGGATGCGATGACCGGCGGGTGCGCCGTTATGCTTCGGGAGTAGTCGGGTCTGAACAACCTCCAGGATGCTGATCTGCTTGGGAGAGTTGGTGGGTTTGGCGTTCCGGAATTGCAGGGTTCAGTTGGAACCACGCGGT
>JBHTFH010000084.1:0-13230 GCA_042666135.1 Roseomonas sp. GCM10028921
CTGCAGGCGCCTTGGGATGGAGACAGCCTGATTCAGGCTGTCCTTGCGTCCGCTATCGCCAGCCTCCTTCCCGGAAGCAGTCTGGCCGCTCTCGGCCCAGGGTCGCTCCTTCACCTCAGGGCCCTTCGCACTCCACGGGTGGTCAGGGTTCATGCGGTAAGGTGCCGTAGCTGGTTTCCAGATCGGCTAGTGCGGCGGGCTCCGAGAATTCCTGACGTCCAGCAGCGAGAACAAGGTCGGCGTGGCGTCGTAGCGCAGACCGGCGTTCCGGTGCCTTCTCCGCCTGCAGCACGGCACCGAGCACCTCCATGAGATGAAGGAGGACGGCAGGCGAATTTGCGCCATTTTGCCGGACCATGTGGAACATCGCGTCGAGCAGCCCATCGTAGTCCACTGTGCGCCGGAACAGGACGGTGCGCCCGTCTCGTAGCACGGCCCGGCCCGGCAGGTGCCGGGCCGTCATGCCGCAGAGCACGTCGCCGAAGCGATCGAGTACGGCGACCGCGGTGAACGGGTCGTTGATGCCGGGCGAGAGGGCACGAACCGCAACCTCCGCGAGTTGGCGAACGGCGAACTCCAGATCCTGCGCCGCGGCACGCCGATCGCCCAGACTCAGGGCTTCCCGTATCCGCCCGCTCGCTTCCCTGGCCAGTTCCGGCGGCGTCACCCTCGCCACGGGCACGCCAGGGAAGACGTAGTCACCCGGACGAACGAGGAGTTCGAGGGTCGCACCCCGCTTCGCCGCCCAGTCCGCGAGCTTCTCCTCATCGAGGGCGCGAAGGTAGCCGCCCTCCTCCGTGCTAATGCCCCGGCTAGCCAGAGCGGGACCGGGCATCGCCGGGTCTGGCTCGTCGAGCGTCAGCCGGGCGATTGCCTCGCGCAGTTCGGTATGCACCGTGCCGATCACGGTCTCGACGTTGATCCCAGAGGCGATGTGGTGGACGAACCAGGTGAGTGTGCCGACGCAGAGGAGGGCCAGGACGAGTGCGCCAGTGACACCGAGATGGGGCACAAACGTCCCCTCCTCCACCGATCGCACCGTTCGTAGCACGACAAGGGCGTAGACGAAGGACCCGAGGAACACCCCGAGCGCCACCTGGTTGCCCGCATCGCGGACGAAGTTGCGAAGCAGCCGCGGCCCCATCTGTCCGGAGGCAAGGGAGAGCGCGGCGACTGTGATGGAGAACGTCGTGCCCGCGACACCGATGGTAGAGGTGGCGATGGCGCCCAGAAGGGCCCGGGCGCCCGCCTCGCCGCCCGCGTAGAGCCAGCTCTCAGGGAAGAAGGAGCGGGCCCAGTTCAACTGCTCGGCCCAGATCGTCCCCTCTCCAAGAATAATCCCCACAAGGACAAGGAGTGCCGGGCGGAGCCAGAAGGCATCGCCGAGCGCCTCTAGCCGCTCGCGCCAGGTTGTGCTCACGGCGTTCCCTGGTGAGGACCGCGCCGGTCATCCGCGCGTCGAGCCTCCTCCAGCACCGCGAAGCGGGAGCGCGGGACCTCGCGGCCCCTGGCGGGCCAGCCCTCGCGCTGACGGGCGCGGTCGCCGTCGGTCTCCTCGGTCTGATCATGAAACAGCACCTGAGACGTCGGATAGGGCATATCCACGCCCGCCTCACTCAATGCGTTTTTCACGGCCTCCACCGCACCGTCGAGCGCGTCCATCGCCTCCCGCCGCCGCGGCGGGTCAATCCAGAAGCGAACCTGCATATCCACGCCCGCTGCACCGAGCCCAGTGACAAGCGCCTCGGGCGTCGGGTCGGCGAGCACACCCGGGGCCCCGCGCAGCGCCTCGACGATGGTGCGGCGCGCAAGGGCGATATCGTCGGCGTTGCCGATGGTCAGGGGAAAGGAGAGCCGCCGCCGGTCGTAGGCCGTGATGACCTCGATCTGGCTCGTGAAGAGCGAGGCGTTGGGAATGAGGATACGGCGGTTATCATAGGTGCGGAGGACCGTTGCACGGACCCAGACATCCTCCACGGTGCCCTCCACTCCACCCTGGCGGATCTGGTCGCCAATACGAAAAGGGCGAGTGAGCAGGATGAGGATGCCCGCCAAGAGGTTCTGCAGCACGTCCCGGAAGGCGAAGCCAATGGCAACGCCGCCAATGCCGAGCAGGTTGAACAGGTCGGCCGCCGAGACGGAGGGAAACGCGACCGAGGCCGCGACGAGGAAGGCGACAAGGACTGCCACACCTCCTGCAATACGCCCGAGCACGCCCGCAACGTCGGCCGATGCCTGTCGCAGCGCGAGCGCCCGCCGCACCCCAGCCCGCACGCCGCGCGCGACCAGCAGGCCGATCCCGAAGACGAGAAGCCCGACGAGCAGCCCCGGCAGGACTGCCAGGGCGGAGCCGCCGAGATCAGCGAGCCGGTTTGTCGCCTCAGCGAACACGGGAAGTCCTCTCCCGTGTTCCGAAAAGCCGCGCGCCATCCGGCCGGAAGCGCAGGGCGAGGGCGGCTGCCGCCACCGCTCCGACGGTGTCCATGACGATGTCGATCACCGTGTCGTCCTTGCCCTTGATGACGTCGCCGGGGGCGAAACGGTCGAATACCCATTCCGCGACTTCCCAGAGCGCCCCGACGGCGACGCCCACGGAGGCAACCAGGAGGATGAAGAGGACCGTCCGTCCTTCCCGGATACCCTCGCTAAGGACCATGACCGCGAGCCAGAAGGTCAGGGCGAGGATGGTGGCGGCGTGCAGGAACCGGTCGAACCACCAAAAGGCGGCATATAGGTCGAAGGCGTAGCCCGCCACGTTCGCCGCCAGGAGCGCGGCGGCCAGGCACCAAGCGACGATGTGCCCCATGCCGGTCCTGCTCATGCCTTCTCCTGCCTCCGGGCAGATCCCCACTGCCCCTTCGCAACGACAGGGCGCTCCGAAAGTTGAACCCGGGGCAGAGGGAGGCGCGGCATGTTCTTCGACAACTGGATGGGACTGCTGCGGGTCCTGGTTGTCGGCACCCTCGCCTATGCGGCGCTAGTGCTGCTGCTGCGAGCTACGGGCAAGCGGACGCTCTCCAAGATGAACGCCTTCGACCTCGTCGTGACGGTCGCGCTCGGCTCCACCCTCGCGACGGTGCTGCTGAGCAAGGATGTTGCCCTCGCCGAGGGCATCGTGGCCTTCACCCTCCTCGTCCTGCTGCAATATGCGATCACGTGGCTCTCGGTGCGCTCCGAGCGCGTGCGGGCCCTTGTCAAGGCGGAGCCCTGCCTCCTGCTCCGCGATGGCCGCTTCCTGCACGGGGCAATGCGGCGAGAGCGGGTAACCGAGGACGAGGTCCAAGCCGCGGCCCGTGCGCAGGGCATCGCCTCGCTCAATGAGGTAGCCATGGCGGTCCTGGAAACTGATGGCAGCTTCTCCGTAATGCGGCGCACCTCCGGATCTTAAGCGTCATCGGCGGCTTGAACGCCACTCTCGCTCGGAGGCGGACAGGCGGCTTCCGGGCAACAGGATATGTCCCAGCTACGTAATTCCTGGCCCGCAATTTCGCGGCCTGGAAGAGGCTCAGGGATGTCCGCTCTGCTGGGATGCCTGCCTGAAAGCAGACTGACCGTTTTCGGCCAGCTTCGCCCGTCGGCTCAGCGCCCATCTCGACATCGATGGAGTCTCGTGGATGCACAGAAGCGGACAATGTTGTTCTGCCGGTGGTGCGAGCACCCGTTGGGGGATGAACATTCATAGGCTTGACCGCTCAGTCGGCCCGGAGGTGCTGCTGCTAGGGGTGGGCAGCAGTCCTTCCGTTCGCTGAGCGACCGCGTACGGAACACCTGGGTGGCAATGAGGCTTGGTCCAGCAGGTACGGGGCACTGCGCAGCCGCTCGACCGGTTCGGCCTCGGAGCCGTGATCCGTTGCCTGCTTCGAATGCATGCCCTCGGCCCCGCCTTGGTCTAAAGTCAGGTTCATGTAAGGGAGGAAATTGGCATGGTCGCTGATCGGCTTGCCAACGCTCTAGCGGCACGGGGCATCCACTATGGCTGGGTCATGGCGGCCCTAACCTTCCTATACGTGCTGTTCTCTACCTCTGCCCTTGGAGTTCCGGGCGTCCTCATCTTGCCGATGTCGCAGGATCTCGGCCTGTCCATCGGCGAGCTCTCCGCCCCGCAGGGCCTCCGCTTCGCCATGTTCGGCCTCATGGCGCCCTTCGCCGGCGGGCTCGTGCTTCGCTATGGTGCACGTCGCATGGTCGTTTTTGCCGGCACGCTCCTCATCCTCGGGCTGCTGGTCACCGCGACGACGACGAGCGAGTGGCAGATCTGGCTCGGCATGGGCGTGATCCTTGGCATCGCGCCAGGCCTGACCGCCCTGCAGGTCAATGCCGTCGTGTCGTCCCGCTGGTTCTCCGCCCGCCGGGGTCTCGTGGTCGGGCTGATGGGCGGAGCAAGCGCGACAGGCGTGCTCATCTTTATGCCGCTCGCGGCCTGGATTGCGGAGCGCTGGGGCTGGCGCGCAGCGCTCCTCCCCTCCGGCCTCGGCACCCTTGTCATGCTCGGCCTCTGCCAACTGCTCTTCCGCGACCGGCCTCAGGAGATGGGCCTCGCGCCGTATGGCGACACCGTTATCCCGCCGATCCCGCCAGCGCCCGAGGGCAACTTCGTCCGGATCAGTTTCCAGATGCTGGCGCTTGGTATCCGCCAGCCCGTCTTCTGGATCCTGGCTGGCGCCTTTGCGATCTGCGGCATCTCCAGCTTCGGGATCACCCAGGCCCATCTGGTTCCCTATTGCGGCGACATTGGCATCCCGATGGTGACCGCGGCTTGGTTGCTTGCAGTCATTGGAGTAGCGGACCTGATCGGCACAATCGGCTCCGGCTGGCTCTCGGACCGCTATGATAACCGCTGGCTCCTCTCCATCTATTATGGGTTCCGGGGTCTCTCACTCATCTGGCTCGTCTTCAGCGATGCCACCTTGGTTGGGTTGAGCATCTTCGCCGTGGTGTATGGCCTCGACTTCATCGCGACCATGCCCCCGACCGTGAAGCTCACCATATCCACCTTCGGGCGAGAGGCAGGCCCAGCGCTCTTGGCCTGGATCTTCGCCGCGCATCAGATCGGCTCAGGCGCCTTTGCGACCCTGGCCGGCACGAGCCGCGACGCGTATGGAAGCTACGTGCCCGCCTTTCTCATCGCCGGACTGCTGTGCCTGTTAGCCGCGGTCCTGTTTACCGGGGTGCGAAGGCCCGCGCCAACGCCCGCGCCGGCATAGATCTCCGGCAAGGAGCTGGTCAGAAGCTCCGCCCAGGCGCCGGAGAGTTAGGAAACACAGTTCTCTGACTGGGCTAACCGCAGCATCTTACTGGCAGCCGTGTCCGCTGTTGCCGATTGCGGGTCCTAAAATGGTCAGGCCGCTTCCGGCCATCCAGCCTCACCTCGCCCCCTTTCTCCTGAGCCGCAATCCCGCGGCTCAGGAGATGTGCTGTGCAACACGACCATGCGGAACACGACCATGCGGGTGTTCCACCCCCACATACGCGGCCGGTCATCCCCTGGAACAAGGGACGCCTCATCGGTCCCAAGCCGCCCCTCAAGCCCGGGCAGGTCTGGGCCGTCCGCTTTCATCTGCAGCGGGAGCAGCGGCTTCGCGACCTGGCCCTGTTCGACCTGGCGGTCGGTAGCAAGCTCAGGGGCTGCGACCTGGTCCGGCTGACCGTTGGCCAGCTGGCCGTGAGCGGCATCGCCCGCCACCGCGCGACCGTCATCCAGCGGAAGACCGAGCAACCGGTGCAGCTCGAGCTCACCGGCCAGACCCGCGACAGCGTGCTGGCATGGTTGGAACTCCGTGGCGGCACGCTGGACGACCATGTGTTCCCGAGCCGGTCGCGGAGAGGCCAGCGCCTCAGCACCCGCCAGTATGCCAGCCTCCTTGGTGAATGGGTCGAGGCTGTCGGGCTGGGCTGGTCAGCTTATGGCACCCACAGCCCGAGCCGGACCAAGGTCGCCCTCGTCCACGAGCGGACCGGCAACTTGCGGGCCGTGCAGATCCTGCTCGGCCATACCAAGCTGGAGAGCACGGTGCGGTACCTCGGTGTTGCCGCCGAGGATGCCCTTACCCTGTCCGAGGCCACCGAGATCTGACCGCCTGAGTGGGATATTCCAACCGGCTCGGGGCGGCACCCCATCCCGAGCCGCCCCAGATGGCTCTTCAGGTTGGAACGCGCCCCTTGCGGTCCTCGGGCGGCTTCGCCCGCTCACCTGTAAGGGGACGTCGGTCAGCCCTTGCCAGCCTCTTGCAATCAGCTGCTGGGACGCCTTGCCATTGCCAGCCCGACGCCCAGGGCGATCATTCCGGCTCCCGCCCCCTCCCGGAGGCGCCGGATCAGCGCGGGACGTGCCACGGCACCATCTCGGACGCTACCCGCCGCGAAGGCCACCACGATATCCGCAAGGGTGTTGAGTGCGACCGACACGAAGCCGAGCACCAGGAACTGCGGCGCCACCGCGCCTGCGGCCGGCTCCACGAACTGCGGGACGAAGGCGAGGAAGAAGGCTGCCGTCTTGGGGTTCAGCGCCTCGACAAGCACGCCCTCGCGGAATGCTCGGTGCGGCCCGATCCGCGGTGCCGCGGTTTCGCTGACCAGGGCCGCCGAGGCATCCCGGCGGGCCGCCTGGACGGTGCGGAACCCGATCCAGACCAGGTAGGCCGCACCAGCCAGCTTCAGTGCGGCGAAGAGCTCCGCGCTCGCGAGCACGACGGCGGAGACGCCCAGGCTTCCCGCGAGTACATGGACCATGCCGCCGAGCCCGGTCCCGAAGCTGGAGGCCACGCCCTCCGCGCGGCCGCCAGCGAGCGTGCGCGCGGCGACGTAGAAGATACCCGGGCCGGGCGTGACGGCGAGCAGCAGGGCGGCGGCGAAGTAGAGGGCGAGCTGGGTCAGATCTGGCATGACAGGAGCCTTGGCAGGGGCATTGGAAAATCAGGTCGGGATCAGGGCCGCAGCGGCCCGGTGGGAACGCTGGTCGCTCGCGGCGAGCCCGGTGGCCACCCCCGCCCGGTCCTCGGCGCTGCGGTTCTGGCTCATCCTCCGCTTACCCTCCAGCCGGGTGATGGGCAGGCGAAGGCCTACGATCCCCCTGAGCTGCACCCGGATGAAGCTCTCGGGGCTTCGGCCACGGCCCAGGGCTCGGTGCGGGTTTCCTCGTGCAGGTTCGTCAGCTGCGTCACGACCTCAAGCAGGCGGTCGGCATCGTCGAAGAACTCCGCAGGGCCATAGGCGTGGACGGCGACGTAGGTCCAGGTCGGCACCACCTTCCCGTGCTCCTGTTTTGACGGGTACCAGGCAGGGCTGACATAAGCGTCCGGCCCCATGAACAGCGCCACCGCGTCCCCCAGGGGCGGCAGCCTCCCTTGCGGGTTCGCGCGCGCCAGGTGGCCGTAGAGCGTGCCGAATGGGCCTTCATTGGGCACCTGGAAGAGTGGCAGCGGCGTGGCGACCAAGCCCTGATCGGTGACCGCGACGACGTTCGCTAGGCGCACGTCCCGTATCGTCCCGTGCAGGACGGCGGGGTCCTCCTCGCGAAAGGCGGGCGGGACGTACATCGGCGGGGCTCCTTGACCGGGCTGGACGGTGCATCAGCCCTGGCCCACAAGGAACGGCCAGTTCCCGCTAAATGCAGAGGGCCAGTTTCCGATGGCGTCTGACACCGTTGCGCAGGCCCGGGTCACCCAGCGGATCTGCGACACCATCAAGACCAGGATAACCTCCGGGCTGCTCGGGCCTGGCGACAAGCTGCCCTCGACCCGGGCGCTCGCCGCTGAGTGGGGCGTCTCGCGGACGACGGTGACCGCCGCCTACGAGCAACTCATCGCGGAAGGATACGTCGAGACACGCCAGGGCGCCCGGGCCGAGGTGGCGCGGGGCCTTGGCCTCTGCACGCAACCGCTCCGCCCTGCTTCCACGACGACCACCGGCGAGCTCTCGACCTTCGGACGGCGGCTGGCCGAGTTCCCGCTGCCTTCGGTCGCCTCCGTCCCCTCCCTGGTGGCCGACTTTCGCTACGGGGACCTGTCAGCGACGGACTTCCCGGCGCTTGCCTGGAGGAAGGCGGTGACGGGAGTCATCCTGCGCCGACAGCCACGCCTGCGGTACGATGACCCCTGCGGCTCACTCCGCCTGCGAACCGCCTTGCACGGCTACCTGTGGCGGGCGCGCGGCCTGCGCTGCGAGCCGGAGCAGATCATCGTGGTGAACGGCTCGCAGCAGGGTCTCGACCTCTGCGCGCGGCTGCTGCTCGATCCGGGGGACCGGGCCTTGATGGAGAACCCTGGCTACGCTCTCGCGCGCCAGGTCTTCCTCGCCGCTGGGGCGGAGGTAGCTCCCGTCACCGTCGACCGGGAGGGCATGCGGACGGACGGCCTGCCCGGTGCACGGCTGGCCTATGTCACGCCCTCCCACCAGTTCCCGCTCGGCGGGGTCCTGTCGGCGGGACGGCGCCGGGAACTCCTGACCTGGGCGCGACGCACAGGTGCCTATGTCATTGAGGACGACTACGACAGCGAGTACCGCTTCGACATCGCGCCGATCCCGCCCCTCCAGGCCATGGATGATGCCGGGCGGGTCATCTATCTCGGCACCGTCTCGAAAACGCTCTCCCCAACCCTGCGGCTTGGCTACCTCGTTGTGCCAGAGCCTCTGTCGATGACCTTCGCAAAGGCCAAGCGTCTCGCGGACCGTCACGCCCCTAGTTTGGAGCAGGAAGCCCTTGCCGAGCTGGTGGAGGACGGCGGCTACGAGCGGCATGTCCGTCGCGTCCGCCGCCGGAACGGCGAACGCCGGGCGGCGCTGCTCACCGCGCTGTCGGCCACGCTGGGCGATGCGGTGACGGTGGTCGGCGTCGAGGCCGGATTGCATGTGGTCGTCTGGCTGAACGGCGTGCCGAGGGACCAGGAGCAAAGCCTGATCGCCAGGGCGAACGCGGCGGGCCTCGGCGTGTATCCCGTCACCCCCCTCTACGCCGCGGCATCGACGGCGGACCGGCCCGAAGCGGCAGGACTGGTCGTTGGCTACGCCAGTCTCGATGCACCCAGCATTATCCGAGGCGTCCAGATCCTCGGGGAGGTTCTGGATACCATCCGCCGCAGAGGCGAGGCCTCGCTGTGATGCGGGCGACCGCTTTCGTGACTGTTACCTCCAAGAGCAGCCGTTCCGCTACCGGCCTAACCCGGGAATGACGGCTCAGCGCCCATCTCGGCCGATAATGTGTATCTCGCCGCGGCTCAGAAGCGGACATCGTTGATGTAAGGCGTTGGTCGGATTGCCCAAACGTCAGCAGGGCTGGCCGAGGAACTTTCCCCCTCGTGCTCCGTTTCGGCGCTGCGCGGTGCCGCCCCTTGTGTAGGGGCTCCGCGCCAGTTTGCCCGGAGATAGCCAGCCGCGATGTATATGCCTCTCCCGTTTCTCCTCATGTGGCTTACCGGGCTGGTGTCGCTCGCCATCCTCGGAGGTGGGGCCTACATGGTATGGGCCTGGTATGTCGGGGGGCTCGTTGCGACAGCCTGGCTCGTGCTAGGCGCCGCCATGCTTCTCTACTCCGTCTTCGGGCGCTACCTCGTCCTGCTCATGCGGCGTCCTGCGGCGGATGAGCCCCGGTCAGAGCGGGATGGCCAGGAAATGCGGGTGCAGGGACCGGATGGGAGCAACCTTCAGGTCGAGATCCACGGGCAGAAAGGGCGGCCGACGCTGCTGCTGACCCATGGATGGGATCTCGATGCCACAGCCTGGTACTACGAAAAGAGGAGCCTTTCTGAGCGCTTCCGGCTCGTGCTCTGGGACCTGCCGGGGCTGGGCCGGTCGAGTCAGCCTTCCGATGGCAACTACAGTCTGGAGCGGATGGCTCAGGACCTGCGGGCAGTGCTGGCCCGAACCGGAGAAGGGCGCCCCGTGGTGCTGGTCGGGCATAGCATTGGGGGAATGACGATCCTTACCTTCTGCCGCCTCTTTCCTGAGTTGCTCGGGCGTGAGGTGGCGGGCATCGTGCTCGTGAACACGACATACACGCAGCCGCTGAACACCGTCACGGCCGGAGCGCTGCTGCGCGCGATTCAAAAACCCATCCTGGAACCGCTGCTCCACCTCACGATCTGGCTCTCTCCGCTGGTCTGGTTGATGAACTGGCAGAGCTATCTAAGCGGGTCGTCACACAAGACGACTTCCAGCACCTCCTTCAGCGGGCATGAAAGCCGAGGGCAGCTCGACTTCGCGGCGTATTTTACAGCCAAAATGTCCCCCGCCGTGCTGGCGAAGGGCATCCTGGCCATGCTGCGCTGGGACGAGACGGCGACACTGTCTCAGATCAATGTACCGACGCTGATCATCACAAGTGACGCGGACAAGATTACCCTTCCTGAGGCAAGCCGGACGATGGCGTCGGCCATTCCACAGTCGCAGCTGGTCCAGGTGTCTCCAGCAGGGCATCCGGGCTTTCTCGAGCGCAGCGAACGCTACGATGTTGCCATCGCTGGATTCGCCGCCACATGCCTCACCGTGCAGCTCGGCCCTAGCCCTCATCCTGTCTCGCGAGACGTTGCGGCCTGACGCTCAGAAGGAGCGGCCACGGTCGTGGTCAAGCCTCGTGCAAAGAGCAGCACGGAGATTCTGGCAAGTCGGGTAGGTGCCAAGGCGCCTATCTGAACCCACCTGCCGGAAGGTCCAGTGTCGGCGTTGTCGCCGCCCGAAAGCCGCCGTTCCGCTCTCGACCAGACCCGGCTATGTCGGCTCTGCGCCCACTCCGGCCGTTCTGCGGCTCTCCAATCTCTTCTGGAAGCGGACATACCTTGAGAGCGCAGCAGGGGAAACCCCCGTTGGATCTCAGCTTGCCAGATGCCTTGTTGATAAACGGACACGAGCGCGATGGCCACTTACGGTAGGAGTTTCGCGGAACCGCCGTCAGCGTTAACGGCCATTTCGCTTTTCTGGGCTTAGCCTCAGCACATCTCACAGAAACGTGAGTGTGCGGAGCAGAGCCATGTCACAGACACAATCGAAATCAACAGGCGCGGCCGAGCGCCGTCCGCGAAGAGCTTTTTCAATCCGGGCTAAGCTGATCGGTGCCTTTGGTCTTCTCCTGGTAATGATGCTAGGCCTCGGCGGGGTCGCGCTGGAACGGGTCGGAGTGCTGCGCACAACCTCGACAGACCTTGCCGAGAATTGGCTGCCCAGCGTCCGTTACGTGGCCCTTATTCGGTCCGTCGCTGCTGAGTACCGCATCGGTCTCCTCCGCCACATTCTCAATACCGACAACATCTCCAAGGCGACGATCGAGCGGGAGATGGACGGGGCCGTCCAGCGCATGTCCGAGGTTCGCCGGATCTATGAGCCCCTGATCTCCTCGAACGAGGAGCGGGATACCTACGCACGCTTCGCCGCAGCCTGGGACGAGTTCCTCCGGGCCGCCCCCCCAGTGCTTGACCTCTCACGCAGGAACGAGCTGGACCAGGCACGTGAACTGCAGCGCACCGCGGCTACACCGGTCTACAACCGGACCCAGGAGGCTATCCAGAGGCTGGTTGAGATGAACGTCCGGGGCGGCACGGAAGCGTCGAAATTGGCGGACCGCACTGGCGAGGCAGCTACCTTCTGGGTTCTCACCATCGCGGCTGGCGCTTTGCTGCTCGGTGCCGGCATGGCCATCCTCATCGTGCGCGGTGTGTCCCGCGGCATCGCGGACGTGGTCGAGCCGATGCGGGCCATGGCAGGGGGCGATCTGCGGGTCGTGGTCCCGCATGCCGGCGAGCGCACCGAGATCGGCTCGATCGCCGATGCCATGGAACTCTTTCGCACGAGCCTGCTCGAGGGCGAGCAGCTTCGCGCCGATGCGGCAAGGGCGGCCGAAGCGTCGGTGCTCCAGCGGCGTCAGGCGACACTGGAGACCGCCGGGCGGATCGAGGCGGCTCTCGGCGGGATCGCCGCGGCGCTGGCCAGCTCCACGACCCAGCTCAGCGCTTCGGCCGACACTCTGGCGATCTCGGCCGAACGCAGCGCCCAGCAGGCCGTGGCTGCCGCAGCCGGCACCACCGAGGCTGGTGCAAACGTGCAGACAGTGGCTGCCGCAACGGAGGAGCTGGCCAGCTCGGTCCAGGAGATCACCCGCCAGGTAACGCAGTCCACCACGGTCGCGTCCCGTGCTCTCGACGAGGCGCGCCGGGCGGATAACACCATGCGTGGACTCTCAGAGGCGGCTGGCCGCATCGGGGATGTGGTGCGGTTGATCTCAGACATCGCGGGGCAGACCAACCTGCTGGCGCTGAACGCCACCATCGAGGCAGCGCGGGCCGGAGATGCCGGGCGTGGCTTTGCCGTGGTGGCGAGCGAGGTCAAGCAACTTGCCTCCCAGACCGCCAAGGCAACCGAGGAGATCGGCGGGCAGATTCGCGCGATGCAAGAGGCCACCGCGGCGGTAGCACAGACCATTCAGGGCATTGGCATGGTGGTCGAGGAGGTGCATGGCATTGGCGCAGCCATCGCCGCGGCGGTTGAGGAGCAGGGCGCGGCAACGCAGGAGATCGCGCGCAATGTGACCGAAGCCGCGGCGGGCACCAACGAGGCGAATGCAAGCGTGCAGCAGGTGAGTGGCGCGGCCGAGGAAGCGAGGGCCTCGCTGGACGAGTTGCGCAGTGCCATCGGCGAGGTGGCTGGCCAAGGCGAGCGGCTTCGGGCCGACCTCGCGGGCTTTGTCGCCAGCATGCGGAACGCGGCCTGAGGATAGGTACGGGTGGAGTGACTTCATGCTCCACCCTCACCAGGCGAGTTGATGGTCGGGGTGCTTCTGGCAACCGCCAAGCCTCAGATCAACCTCCTCGGCCGGTGACACAGACATGAACGCGCTGTGCTGCAGGTGTGGCTCACTCCCTTCGATGCTCGCTTCAGGAGTGGCCCAGCGTCGTCACCCCCGCATTAGGGTCGTGTCCTCTATAGACCCAGGGGTTCATTGCCCATGGCGGCCGCAGGATGATCGTAAGCGAGGCGGCCGAGGCTGGGTCTACCGGCTGGGCTGCCGACCGAAGGCACCGAAAAGCGGTGTCTTGCAAAGCCGATGAACCGCCTGACGAGAAAACCAGCGGCAGTTCGCGCAAACGTCACAAGGGTCCACTCGATGGCTCCGATGTCGCAAACTAATGGAGTGATTCCAGCAGACGCTGCCCGCGGTGGTGCTTGCCGATGATGGTGTCGGCGGGCGCGGTCCAGCGGAAGGGCTTCGGGTCGGCGTTATGCGCGTCGAGGAGGTCCCGGATGGCC
>JBHTFH010000085.1:0-6571 GCA_042666135.1 Roseomonas sp. GCM10028921
GCCGCGGCCACGTCTCTGTCAGCGGCTACCGAGCCGCGAGGGCGCATGCGTTCGAGGTGTGGGCCGAGGTGGGCGGGGCTGCTGCCGCGGCATGGACCCCTTTGTCAGCTCCGCCCTCGGCCTGTCAGCGCGGTCGCTCCAGAGCCGACAAGTTGACGGTACCGTCTGACCACTTCCGCCGCCTAGGTTTCGTAGGACCTCGACCCGGCGGTACCCGCCACCCTTCGCGTCATCATCATTGGCGGCCATAACGTCAGCCCGAAGCTCCCGGCCTCAGGCCGACCCGGCACAATCAACGCCGCGCCGGAAGACGAGCCTTGTCGCCGCGCTTATTGAACCCCCCCATCCCACCCCGAAACCACGGACGGCGCGGCACCGGGCGGCTGGCCACTTACGAAATGGTAAGGGTTGTCGGGGATTCTGAGGCCAGCCTCGCTGGCGACGGGAGGCGCCAACATCCAGCGAGCCGTCTCGATGCGCGCCACCTGCCCGCCCCACCCCCATTGCCCAGGTCAGGCCCGCAGGCCATGAGCGCGGGCAAACAGGGCGGCGCCGCCGTGCTCGACGTCGCCTGGCTGCAGGCACCCCTCGGGACCACGCTGCGGCGGCACGGCGGCAGGACCGTGCCGGCGCTGCTCCTGACTACGCTGCTCATCACCATGCTGGCGCTGGCCTTGCCGGTTGCGCTGCTGCAGATCTATGACCGCATCCTGCCACAGGCCTCTTTCGGCACGCTGTGGCTGCTCGCCCTGGCCGTCGCGACCGCCATCGGGCTCGAACTCGCGCTCCGCATCGTCCGCGCCGAGGTGCTGGGCCGCCTCGCCGCGGTAGCGGAGGCGCGGGCGCAGGCCAGCGCGATCCGGCGCATCGCCGGTGCCCCGGCCACGCAGTTCGAGGCGCATGGCAATGGCTGGTACTCCGAGCGCCTGGCGGCGATCGGCCACCTGCGCGAGGCCTGGTCCGGCCCCGCTCTGCAGGCAATGCTCGACCTCCCCTTCACTGGGCTCTACTTGGTCGCGATCTGGCTGCTGGCCGGCCCGCTCGTGCTGGTGCCGCTCGTCATGGTCGCAGGCATCGTCGCCTTCGGTTGGCTCACTGGCCGCCGCGTGCGGCGCCGCGCGGAACGCCTCGCCGAGGCGGAGGAGCGGCGCTTCAACTTTCTCTTCGACGTGCTGTACGGGCTGCACTCCCTCAAGCTGCTCGGCGCCGAATGCCAGATCGAGCGGCGCTACGAGCGCCTGCAGGGCACCGCCGCCGAGATGCGCCACGCGCTAACCCTGGTGACGGGCGCCGGGCAGGAGGGCGGGATGCTCTTCGCCCATCTCGCCACGGTCGGCACGGCGACCTGGGGCTGCTTGATGGTGCTGGACGGCACACTGACCACCGGCGGCCTCAGCGCCTGCGCCATGCTCGCCGGCCGCTCGATGCAGCCGCTGCTCGGCGGCACGGCGCTCTGGGCTCGCTGGCAGACGCTGCGCGACGCCAAGCGGCGGCTCGCCGACTTGGCGGAGCTGCCGCTGGAGGCGCGGCCCGACCTGCCACCCCTTGAGATTCGCCAAGGCTGCATCGAGGTCCGCGACCTGCGCTTCGGTGCGCTCGCCGGCGGCGGCTGGTTGTTCGACGGTCTCTCGCTCGATGTCGCGCCGGGCGAGTTCGTCGGCATCACTGGGCCGAACGGCAGCGGGCGCTCCGCCCTGCTGCGACTGATTGTTGGCGAGGACCGGGCCGAGCCCGGGGCGATCCTGATCGACGGCCAAGACTTGGCATTGACCGACCCGTTGCCGGCGCGCGGCCAGGTCGCGCTGGTGCCGCCCGACCCGGCGCTGATCGCAGGCTCGCTGCTCGACAATCTCACACTGCGCCATCCGGAGCTGGAGGCGCGCGCCCTGTCGCTCGGCGCCGCGCTCGGGCTTGAGAGCGTTGCAGCCGGGCTGCCGGGCGGCTGGCACACACCAGTCGGCGCCGGCGGCATGCCGCTGGCGCGCGGCGTCGCGCAGCGCGTCGGGCTGGTCCGCGCCCTGGTGCGGGAACCGCGGATCCTGCTACTGGACGACGTCACGGCGCAGCTCGATTGCGATGGCGATGCGTGTCTCGGCCGCGTGCTGACCGGCCTGCGCGGGCGCACCACCATCGTGCTGGTCAGCCATCGCCGCTCCACGCTCGCGCTCGCCGACCGGGTGCTGCGAATTGCTGGCGGCAGACTGGAGCCCGCTACGTGAACGCGTTCACGCCCTGGGCGAGCCTTCCCTCGCCGGAAGCAAGCGCCGGCCCACCCTCGCGCGGCGACATCGTCGTCGATCGCGCGCCGGGCGTGCTCGAGACGGACGTGACGCGCTGCTTCGTCGCCTTCCTCACAGTGCTCGGCTGGCAGGGCGGCCAGGACGACCTGCTCGGCGCGCTGCCGCATGCGGAGCCGCGGCCCGATCTGACCGACATCCGCAATGCGCTGGCGAGGCTCGGCCACCCCACGCGCCCCCTGCGGGTCCGCCGCGGCAAGCTCGACCCACGGCTGCTGCCCGCGCTGCTGATCCGGCGCGGCCGACCGGCCGCAATGCTCTACCGCGGTGCGGAAGGCGGGGTGCTGCTCTTTGATGGCGGCTCGGCAGAGACGCGGCCCTGCACGCCGGAGCGGCTGGCCGGCACGCTTTACCTGACTGTGCCCCCTCCGCCTCCCAGCGCGCGGGAGAGCTGGGTCGGCGCCGTCGCGCGCCGCTTCTCCGGCGACATGCCGGTGCTGCTCGGCGTCTCCGCCATGGTGACGCTGCTCGGCCTCGCGGTGCCGATCTTTACCATGCTGGTCTTCGACCTCGTCGTCGCGGGGCGCCGGCCGGAGGTCCTGCAGCTGCTGGTGCTCGGCGTACTCGTCGCGCTGGCCGCCGAGGTCGGCTTCCGCGCCGCGCGCCGGCATGCGCTCGCGCTCATCGGGGAACGGCTGGACCGGCTAGTCTCGATTGCGGTGTTCAGCCAGCTCATGGCCCTGCC
This sequence comes from Roseomonas sp. GCM10028921, assembly GCA_042666135.1. Taxonomy (GTDB): domain Bacteria; phylum Pseudomonadota; class Alphaproteobacteria; order Acetobacterales; family Acetobacteraceae; genus Roseomonas. The sequence continues at coordinate 2,983 of JBHTFH010000085.1, forward strand.
GGCCGCGCTCGTGGAGCGCGCGGGGACCGCCGCACAGGTCTCCCGCCTGCGGGACTTCGCCGCGATCCGTGACGTGCTCACCGGCTCCTTGGCGCTGGCGGTGCTCGACCTGCCCTTCACGCTGCTCGTGCTCGGGCTGATGCTCGCGCTGGGCGGCTGGGTGGCGCTCGTGCCGGTGGGGGCGGCCGCTGCCTTTCTCCTGCTGTTCCTCGCCACGCGCGGCGCAGTGAAACGTAGCGTCAACGCGGCCTCCCAGGCGGGGCAGGCGCGCGACGTCCTCGCGCTCGAGCTGCTGGAGGCGCACCGCTCGCTCAAGCTCGCTGGCGCGGAGGAACGCTGGGCGGACTCCTACGCGACGGCCGCCGCGACAGCCGCCCTCGCCTCGGCCCGCGCTGCGGCGGTGAGCGGCCGCGTCATGGCGACGGCGCAGGCGATCGTCACCCTCTCCGGGCTGCTCGCGATGACGACGGGCGTCGGCGCGGTGCTCGCCGGCGCGATGTCCTCCGGCGCGCTGGTTGCGGGCATGATGCTGATCTGGCGCGTGCTGGCGCCAATGCAGGGCGCCTTGATGATGCTCTCCCGCTGGGAGCAGACGCGCGCCTCGATCCGCCAGGTGGATGGGATGATGGGGCTCGAGGTGGAGCGCCCGAGCGCCGAGCAGGCCCGCATGACCGCGCCGGAGAACGGCGACATCGTCTTCCATCGCGTCTCGCTACGCTACCTCGCCACCGCCGAGCCGGTGCTGGCCGGTGCCACCTTCCAGCTCAGCCACGGCGAGGTCGTCGCCATCACGGGCGGCGACGGGTCGGGCAAGTCCTCCCTGCTGAAGCTTGTCGCCGGGCTCTATCGGCCGCAGGCCGGCGTGGTGCGGCTGGGTGGGCACGACCTGCGCGCCTTTAGCCCCTCCGTCCTGCGCCGCACCATTTCCTACGTGCCACAGACGCCCGACCTGCTCTACGGCACCATCGCGCAGAACCTCCGCCTTGGCCTGATGAGCGCGACCGACGAGGAGCTGCGCCGCGCCTGCATCGAGGCGCATGTGCTCGACGCTGTGGAGGCGCTGCCAGAGGGCTTCGCCACCCGCGTCGGCGACAATGCCACTGCGCGGCTGCCACGCAGCATGCTGGTGCGGCTGTGCTTGGCGCGCGCGCTGCTGCGCAATGGGCCGGTGCTGCTGCTGGACGAGCCTGAGGCGGGTCTCGACGACGCCTGCGCCGACGCCTTCGCCGACATCATCGCCGCGCGGCGGGGCCGGTCCACCATCCTGATGACGACGCACCGGCCGAGCCACGTCCGCTTGGCCGACCGGGTGCTGCGCATCGCCGGCGGCGCGGTGGAGGAGGTCACGCCCTACGCCGCGGCAGGCAGGCCGCCGGTAGCGCGGGCCCGCGTGCCGGTCTTCCCGGCCGGAAGCCGCCAGACATGAGCCAAGACATGAGCAACGTTCTTATCCTGCCCGAAGCGAGCCGCGTCCCGCGGCCGGACCGGCACGTCCTCGCGCTGGAGGAGGTGCGGCTGCGGGGCGCGGAGCGCACCTTTATCCTAGGCTCGGCGGCGCTGTTCTGCGGCTTCCTCGCATGGACGCAGGCGACCCGCCTGCCGGAGATCGCCGTTGCGCCGGGCGAGGTCGCCACCTCCGTCGCCGCCGCCCCCGTACAGCACTTGGAAGGCGGCATCGTTGACGCGATCCTCGTGCGCGAGGGCGAGCGCGTCGCGGAGGGCCAGCCGCTACTGCGCATGAACGACGCGGCGGCCCGCTCTGACCTCGGCCAGCTCAGCGTCCGCCGGGCCGCGCTGCGCCTGCAGGCCGAGCGGCTCGCGGCGCTGGTCGCCGGCGGCGGCCTCGCGGCCGGTGATGCCGGCCTGCTCGGGCCGCAGCGCGCGGCGCTCGAGGCACGGCGCGCAGCCCAGGCCGCGCGCGTCACGACGCTGGCAGAGCAGGTGGAGCAGCGCCGGAGCGAGATCGCGACGCTCGCCGGCCAGGCGCAGTCGATGGAACGCCAGGTAGCGATGTTTCGCGAGGAGCTCGCTACACGCCAGGCGCTTGCGCGCGACGGGCTGACCACGCGCGTCGCGGTGCTCGAGGCGAGCCGCATGCTGCTCAGCGCACAGGCCGACCACGAGCGCGTCACCGGCCAGATCGCGACTGCCCGCCGTGCCCTGGCCGAGACCGAATCGCGCCTCTCCGAGCAGCGCATGGGCTGGGTGGACGAGGCGCGCCAGGACGCGGCACGCGTGGCGCAGGAGCTGGCAGAGGTGGAGGAGATGATCGGTCGCCTCGCCGACCGGGCCGACCGCACACTGCTGCGCGCGCCGAGCGCGGGCGTGGTACGAGGCCTGGCCGTGACGCGGCCGGGCAGCGTGGTGCAGCCGGGCGCGCTGATCGCGGAGGTGCTGCCGTTCGACGCCGCGCTCGTTGTGGAGGCGCGGGTGGCGCCGCGCGACATCGGCTTCGTCGAGGCCGGCCAGCCGGTGACGGTGAAGGTCCAAGCCTTCGACTTTTCCCGCTACGGGACGGTGGCGGGCCATGTCGAGCGGGTCTCCGCCGGCTCCTTCCTCGACGAGCACCGGCAGCCTTACTGGCGCGTGCGCATCGCGCTCGCGCAGGAGCATGTTGGCCGCAACCCCGAGCTGGCCCGGCTCGGGCCTGGCATGACCGTCTCGGCCGAGGTCACGACGGGCAGCAAGACGATCATGCAATACCTGCTGAAGCCGCTCCACGCCTCCGTGGCGTCGGCCTTCCGCGAGCGCTGAGGAACAGATAGCGATGAGCGGCAACGAGGCTGGGCAGATCGCAGGCAGCGTCATCTCCGCAGACGCGGTGCGGCAACTGCGCGCGACCGTGCGCAGCGTGCCGGACGCGGCGCCTTCCCCCGGCGTGATCCTCGCGGGCGTCGTGACGCAGCCAGTGTCCGTCGACGCCGGGGAGAGGGAGGCGGCGGCGCCGGGCGACGCCACGGAACGTGCTGGCGGATCGCGCCGTGTGGCGGCCGAGGCTGGCTGGGATGCCGCCCCCGTGATCGAGCGCCGGGTCATCGAAGGCCTCGCCGAGGCGGGGGGCTTCGCGCAGGCGCCGGTACAACATGCAGGGGCGGCCGGCGGCGACCGGTCGCAGCCCTCGGCAGTCGAGGTGTCCGTGGTCCATGCCGCGGCGCCGGTCGCGCCGGCGGCGGCGCCGTGGCTGCCATCTATGCCGGCGCCGCCCCAGGTGGAACCGCAGCAGGTGCCGCAGCAAGCCGAGCGCGCGGAGGCTCGGGGCGGGACTCCGGCACGCCCCGAGCGGCTCCTCGCTCCGGGCGCTGGCGAGGAGGGTGGTGCTGGCGAGGAGGGTGGTGCCGGCGAGGAGGACTGGGCGGGGTTGGCGCGGGCCACCGCACCTCGCCTGCGGGCTGGCGCGGCGGTCGGCGAGGAGGACAGCGCGATCGCGCTCGACCTCTCCGCCGTTGTGCCGGAGGCCAGCCCGTCCACGACGCTACGTCTGGTCATCCTCGGCCTACCCGCTGGCGCCACGCTGTCGGCGGGGTCGCGGCAGGCGGACGGGAGTTGGTCGCTGCTGCCGGGCGAGCTCGCCGGGCTGACGCTCACCCCG
>JBHTFH010000085.1:6665-13155 GCA_042666135.1 Roseomonas sp. GCM10028921
CAGCGTGACCGGCGCCGAGGACACCGCGATCGCGCTCGACCTCTCCGCCGCGCTCACCGACCGCGACGGATCGGAGACGCTCTCCGTCTCCCTCCGGGGCCTGCCCGCTGGCGCCACGCTGTCGGCGGGGTCGCGGCAGGCGGACGGGAGTTGGTCGCTGCTGCCGGGCGAGCTCGCCGGGCTGACGCTCACCCCGCCGCAGAAATTCGCGGGCAACATCGATTTGACGTTCTCCGCTATCTCGACCGAGGCGCGCGGCGGCAGCAGCGTGACCGCCACCGCCGCTTTTCCCGTCCGGGTCGAGCCGCGCGCCAATTCGGCCCTCATCACCGCCGGCGGGGACGGCGTGGAGGATAACTGGATCGCCATCCGCGGGACGCTCGCCACCACCGACGTGGACGGCTCCGAGCAGCTTGGCAACACGATCACGGTCGCCAACGTTCCGGCCGGCGCCATGCTTAGCCATGGCACCCAGGTCTCGGCCGGCACATGGTCCGTCCCGCGCAGCGTATTCGAGGCTGGCCACCTCGCCATCCTACCGCCAGCGAACAGCGATGCCGGCATCACCCTACGCATCGGCGTGCAGACCATCGACGGCACCTCCGTCGCCACTACCGAGGCGAACGCAACCGTCGTCGTCCGCGCAGTGGCGGACGCGCCGACCGTCCAAGTCGCCGACGCCACTGGCAACGAGGATACGGCCATCCGCCTCGCCGGCGTTGGTGCCGCGCTGACCGACACCGACGGGTCGGAGACGCTCGCCCTGGTGATCGCCGGCGTGCCGGCCGGCGCCGTCCTCTCGGCCGGAACGCCCAACGCTGACGGCACTTGGACCGTGCCGTCAGCCAGCTTGCCGACTCTCTCGCTGACGCCGCCGCGCGACTTCTCAGGCAGCATCAACCTGACGCTGCGCGCGACCTCGTCGGACAACGATAGCAGCACCGCCACCATCGCGGGCTTCGTAGCGCGCATCGACGCCGTGGCCGATGCGCCGACGTTGCGCGTCGGCGCCGCCGTGGGGCGGGAGGACGAGGTGATTGCACTGCGCGTCTCCGGCGCCACGACGGACAACGACGGGTCGGAGCGCCTGGTAGGCTTCCGCCTGCTCGGCGTGCCGGAGGGCGCCACGGTGCGTGCGGGCGGCGCGGTGCTGGCACGGCTGGCCGATGGAAGCGTCGTGGTGGAGGCGGCTACGGCGCCGACGCTCAGCATCACGCCACCGCCCGGCAGCCATCGCGATTTTACGCTGCGCGTGACCGCGATCGCCGAGGACCTGAACGGCAGCCGCGCCGAGAGCGCGCCGCGCGACCTCCCCGTGTACTTGGAGGCGGCGGCGGACGTCCCGGTCTGGCTGCGTGTCGGGGCTGATGGGCAAGAGGACACGCCGATCCCGCTCAACCTCGCCGCGCGGCTCGCCAATACGGGCGGGTCGGAGATGCTCTCCTTCGCCGTCTCCGGCCTCCCGGCCGGGGCGGCGCTGACGCGCGGCACCTATCGTGGCCCGGGTAGCTGGTCGCTGACGGCAGAGGAGGCGGCCGTTGCCGCCATCGTCCCGCCGCGGGACTTCGCGGGCACACTGAACCTTACCGTGACCGCCGTGGCGCAGGAACGCGATGGTGGATCGCAGGCCGTCTCCACGGTGAGCTTCCCGGTTCGTGTCGCCGCGGTGGTGGACACCGGTGATTGGACGGCGGGCGCGACGGACGCCGAAGACAGCCCCATCGCGGTCAGCCTCGCCCCGCCATTGCGCGATGCGGACGGCTCGGAACGTCTGGTCGGCACGGCGCTGGTGGAGGGCGTGCCGGCCGGCGCGGTGCTGCGCCTCGCGGACGGCTCCCTGGCCGAGGGCGCGGACGGCACCTTCCGCATCCCGGTGGAGCGGCTTGCCGGCGTCACGCTGACCATGCCGCGCGACAGCGACGTGGCGGCGCAGCTGCGCATCACCGTGACGGTCGAGGACACCGGCGGCGTGCGCGCCGAAGCCCGCAGCACGGTGACCGTGGATCCGATGGGCGTCGCCGACATGCCGGTGCTCGCGCTGCCGGGAGCGGGCGGAGCCGGCCATGCCAGCCAGGATCCGAGTGCCGGCTGGGTGCCGCTGAACATCTCCGCTAGCCTAGTGGATGGTGACGGGTCGGAGACGCTGCATCTCTGGGTGCGGGACGTGCCGCAGGGGGCCGTGCTTTCGGCCGGCATCCCGGCCGGCGACGGGCTCTGGCGCGTTCCCGCCACGGCGGTGTCCGACCTCGCGCTGCGCCCGGTCGCCGACTATCAGGGCAGCTTCACGCTCCGCGTCACCGCCATCGCTGCGGAGCGCGAGGGCGACCAAGCCGTTCGGACGGAGAACCTAGCCGTCACGATTGCCGCGCCCCCAGCGAGCGTCACGGGCGGCTCCGGCGCGGGCGCCACGGATCCGGATGTGGCGAGCTGGACGACGGCGCCGGTCCCTTCGACCGCGCCGGCGGGCTTCCAAGCAACCCAAATGAGACAAGTTCGCGACCTCTCTGGCGGCGCGGGCAGCGACACGCTGACCGGCCATGCCGGGGAGACGCGGCTCTGGGGAGACGCGGGCGACGACGTCCTGCAGGGCAACGGCGACAACACCCGCGCCGCCGGCGACGGCCATGACGAGATGTACGGCGGTAGCGGCAACGACACGCTGGTCTTTACCACGAAGGCCGACCTGCTTAACACGCGCAAGATCTACGGCGACTCCGGATTCGACACAATCCGGCTGCTGGATGGAGTCACCAGCATCGTCAGCGCCGACTTCACGAGCAACAGCCGTGACGTGCAGGGCGTCGAGCGGATCGAGTTCATGACCAGCTCGACGGCCAGCCTGACGGTCGGCGCCGGCTTCCACGCCGCCTTTGGCGCCTCCGCCGCGATCGAGGCGACCTCCAGCGCGGCCTTTTCGCTGAACGCGGCCGAGACGAACCAGGCGCTCACCGTCGTCACGGGAGCCGGGGCGGATACGCTCCTTGCAGGCAGCGGGAACGACCTGCTCGACGGCGGCGCCGGTAGCGACAGCATCTCCGCGGGAGCAGGCGCCGATACGATCTATGGTGGGGCCGGATCTGACCGAATCGACGGCGGCACGGGCATCGACCGGCTGATCTACCGGGGCAACCGCGGGGACTACGTGGTCGCCGTGCTGACCAACGACTCCGAGGGCTTCGCCTACACGGTCACCTCGAAGGGCGGGTCGGTCGACCGGATTCGAAACGTCGAGTTTCTCGATTTTGCGGACAGGACCGGGCAGGCAGTCTCCTCCCTCGCCGCGGACGACGCGCCGAGGGTTCTCCTGGCGCAGGCGCCCGTCCTGCAGGTGCAGGACGCCGGCACGGGCGAGGACCAGGGCGTCCTACTCAACATTACCGCGGCGCTCGCCGACAGCGATGGCGGGCGCGAGACACTTGGCATCCGCATTGATGGCGTGCCAGCCGGCGCCAAGCTCTCGGCTGGCGAACGCGATCCGCTGACCGACGCATGGGTCCTGCGGCCGGAGGAGCTGGCCGGCCTGCGCCTGATGCCGCCAGCCGATTTCGACGGCGGCATCACGCTCACGGTGCGCGCCATCTCCGCCGAGGCGACCGGCGACCTAGCCACCACCTCGGCGATGCTGCGGTTGGACGTAACGGCGGTGGCAGACCGCGCCGTCATCGTGGCCAGCCCGGAGGTGGGGTCGGAGGAGCAGCTTGTCCCGCTCAACCTATCCATCACGTCCGCCGACCGCGACGGGAGCGAGCGCGTCGTCTCAATCACGCTCTCCGACCTGCCGCACGGTGCGGCCATCGTGCCGGCAGCCGGCGTGCGAGACAATGGCGACGGCACCTGGACGGTGGCGCCGGAGGCCGCGGGCGATGTCCGCATTGCGCCGCCACCAGGCGCTCATGGCACCCTCTGGCTGACAGTCACCGCAACCACGCAGGAGGCCTCCAACAGCGCGACTGCGACCGTGAGCCGCAACATTAGCTTCGCCGCCGCGCGGGTGCCCAGTGCGCCTCTCGCAGATGCAAAGGTGATCACCTTTGAGACTCTCGCGCTTGGCGACGGTGCCGAGGCGCCGATCCCATCAGGCTACGAGGGCCTGAACTGGAAGCAGGGCGGCGCGTACAATCCGACTGGCTCGCTCGGTTACACAACGTCCTCCGGCAACATGTTGGCGTTCGTCGGTGAGATGGACGGTACGGAACGCGACGGCTACGAGGGCATCGCTGGTTCTCCTCTTACGATCACTCGGGCTGGCGGAGGCGATTTCTCGGTGTTCGGCGCTGACTTCTCGTCCGCCCGCACCGATGATCTGCCGATCACTGTTCGAGCCTGGGATGACGGAGCTGTCGTCGGCGAGATCGTCGTCAAGGCCGACCAGTTTTCCGCTGACCACTTCAACTTCGAGGGCAAGGATCAGCGATTCACCAGTGTGGACAGGGTTGAGTTTATTTCCAGCGAGTACTTTGGTCTGGACAACCTAACCATGAAATTCACCGATGAGGCCCCGGTAGTTAGCGACGCAGTGACCGGCCTAGCCACCGAGGTCGCGGCCTCGGACGCAGCCGGGCACGAGGACCAGCCTATCCCGCTCGCCCTCTCGGCAGTCCTGGTGGACCGAGACGGGTCGGCAGCGCTCTCCGTAGTGATCTCCGGCCTTCCGGAGGGTACACGACTGTCCGCCGGCATCAACAACGGCGACGGCAGTTGGACGTTGGCGCCGGACCAGCTCACCGGCCTTTCGGTTACGCCGCCTCGGGACTGGTCGGGCAGCATGGCGCTGATCATGCAGGCACATGCACGGGAGCGTTCCACCGGGCAGGTCGCCACCACCTCCGTAGCGTTCCGCGTGGCGGTCGACGGCGTGGCCGACGCACCGCTGGTGGATGCCGCGACGGCAGCACAGGGACGGGAGGACACGTCCATTCCGCTCGACATCGTCGCGCGGCTGACGGACACCGACGGCTCCGAGTCGCTGGTGCTGGTCGCGACCGGCGTGCCGGCCGGGGCGCGCTTCTCGGCCGGCTCTGCAAACCCAGATGGCAGTTGGAGCATCCCCAGCAGCGCGCTGCCAACGCTGACCTTCACGCCGCCGCAGAACTACTCCGGCACGTTGCAGCTTGACTTCGCAGCAGCGGCGCGGGAGACGGACGGCGACACTGCCGCGATACACTTCCAAGTCGTGGTCACCGTGGACCCGGTCGCAGATGCGCCGATCGTCGCTGTTACCAACGTCATCGGGCGGGAGGACCACTGGGTCGCGCTCAACCTCTCCGCGGCGCTCACGGACACTCATGGGCTGGAGACCTTCGCCGCAATCCGCATCGGCGGCCTGCCGGAGGGTTTTGCCCTCTCGGCCGGGACGGCGGAGGGCGGCGGGTCCTGGTCGCTGCGGCCGGCCGATCTTGCGGGGCTGCGCCTCAGCCCGCCGCCCGACTGGAACGGCATGATGAGCCTAACGCTGACCGCGACCTCGCAGGACGGGGCCAGCACCGCCACTACCTCGCGCGACTTCACAGTAAGCCTTGCGCCGGTGAACGATGCGCCTGTGCTCATGCTCGGCGCGCCGCAGGGCGCGGCGGCGGGCCAGGGCTGGGCCGCGGCGGTCGGCGGGGCGCAGATCTGGAACGTGGACGGCGCGACAATGGGCGGGGCTACAATGTCACTTTCCGGTGCGCAGGGCGGCGACCGCCTGATCTTGGACGGCTTCGAGACGCGCGAGGTCGCCGGGCGCACCCTGGTTGGCGACACCGGCATCGAGGTAACGCGGGCCGCGGACGGCTCCCTGACGCTTACCGGCGCGGCACCGAGCGCCACTTATGAGCGCGTAATCGGCGCGCTGACGCTCGAGACCACGGCGCCTGGCGGGTTCGGCGCCGGGGTGCGCAGCATCGGCATTACGCTTCGCGACGAGACCGGTGCTGCGGCCGCGACGCAAGTGGTGTCGCTGGCGGTGGACCCCTCTGTCATCCGCGGCGGCAACGAGGATGCGACACTATCAGGCACCGCCGGCCACGACACCTTTATGGGCGGCGCCGGCAACGAGTTCATGATGGGCGGCGCGGGGGCGGACCTCATCATCGCGCCGATGAGCGGCGGCCACGACACTGTCGATGGTGGCAGCGGAAGCTGGATCGACACGGTGAAAGTGGAGGGCGCCGGCGCGCCCGGTCAGGGCGGCTGGACGCTGATCGTGGATAGCGGAACGGCCGTCAACGCGGCGGATCACGCCTTCAGCTTCGCCGAGCCCGCCTCGGGCCACATCCAGTTTTCCGATGGCTCGGAGCTGGAGTTCCGAAACATCGAGAGAGTGACATGGTGAGGGGCGCGGCCGGGATCAGCAGCCCATCCCGACGGTGTCATAGTGACGGGATCGTCAACTTCCCGCCTAAGACGAGTGTGTGGACATCGGGTAATCGCGGCTGGGGCAGTGGAGCTCCCATGATGCTGCGGTCCGGGCGTCGTTGTCCGGCGGCTCGCATGGGGAGGCTGCTCGATG
>JBHTFH010000086.1:0-13099 GCA_042666135.1 Roseomonas sp. GCM10028921
CTGAACCTGCTCAGGGAGCTGTGACCCCGGCCTATGGAAGGCGGCCCTATCGGCCCTTTGACGGGCGCACGTCGCCGCCCGGAAGATCCTCTTCAGCCAACTTTGACGCGCAGGACGAACAGATCGGACAGCACGTCGATGACGTCGGCAGCCTTGATCCGGCGATTCACGCGAATGACCGGGTAGTCGCGGGTGAACTCATACACGACATTCCCTCCGGCTCATGATGCTTCCTTGCCATCGCGATACCCGCCACGGTTCCGCCAGTCCCGGTTCCCCGGCCGATCGTTTCCACGGGGTCAGGTCAGGACCGGCAGGATCAGCTCCATCGGTCGATCAGGGCAGTAGCGCCTTGCTGCAGGAATTCCTGAAAGCGCGCAGCCGTGACAGACAGCCGCCGCCCGGGTGGCCCGAGAACATGGACCGGAAACTCGGTGGTGGGGCGCAGCCGCCTCACTGCCGTCTGCTGCATGAATTCCATCGCGGATGCGGCGCTGCAGACCGTAAAGCCAAGGCCTTCGGCCACCATCTGGCAAGCAGCCATGCCGTTCTGCGTCTCGGCGACGCGTGTCGGTGCTATGCCGTTCTGCTCGAACAGGTCATCCACGAGGTCACGCAGGCGGTACTGCCGTCCGAGCGAGATGTAAGGCTCCCGCTCCAATTCTCTGAGCTCCACTACCTGCTTGCGGGCCAGGGGGTGCCGAAGCGGCAGGACGAGGACCCCCGGCAAGCGAAGGGTTGGTGCGGCATCGAGCGCGGCGCCGCCTCCGAGGGGCAGGGCGAAGCCGAGATCGGCTTGGCCCGTCTGGATGAGATCGTGCACCTCCATAGAACTCACGACAGTGAGCGACACGCGCGTGCCGCCCTCTCGGCTCGCGAACTGCGCGAGCATGCGAGGCACGAGCGAGTTGCCCAGAGACGGGTTCGCGGCTACGCGCAGTTCCCCCACCCCGACGAGGCGCATGTCGTTGGCGAGCCGATCCACTCGCTTGGCTGCGGCAAAGAAGCGCGCAACCTCCGCTTCGAGCAGGTGCGCCTCATGCGTGGCCATCAGGCGGCGCCGGCTACGGTCGAACAGGGCGACACCAGTTTCCTCCTCGAGGGCGCGCAGGAGCTTCGTCACGGCCGGTTGCGAGAGAGAGAGGATCTCGGCCGCACGGGTCACCGAACCGCCATGCATGACTGCGCGGAAGGCCTCCAGCTGATGCAGGCGTCGCGGGGTCATGTCGCTACTCCAAAGAATGAAACCGGGACAATTATGAATTTGCGGCGCCACTGACAACGGTGTCATGCTCCGCCCGTCATTGAGACGCGTGCTACCGCCGGAAGGCGTTTCTTGCCCTGGGCAGGAGAGGGGAGAATGCGAAGAACATCGCCTGCCCTGTATCGTTCTCCCACGATCACCGTGGCGGTCCAGCCGTCGCGCCACCTTCGTCTAGGTGGCCGCTATCTGATCGGGGGGTGCCAATTATGGCCGTGACCCATGACGCCATCGTGGTCGGCGGGGGGCTTGTCGGCACCGCTATCGCCTACGGACTGCAGAAGCGCGGTCTGTCCACCATCCTCTTTGACGAGGGGGATGTGGCGCACCGGGCCAGCCGGGGTAACTTCGGCTTGGTCTGGGTGCAGTCGAAAGGCCTGGGCGCCCCTCATTACCAGCGCTGGACGCGCGGTTCGGCCGAGGCCTGGCCTGGCCTGTCGGCGGAACTGGAGGAGCGGACCGGGCTGGGCTTGGCGCTGCGCCAACCGGGCGGGCTGCATATCTGCCTCTCCGGCGAGGAGTTCGAGAAGCGCGCGGCCTACATGGCGCGGCTTCAGCGCGAGGCGGGAAATCTCGGCCTGGAATACCGCATGCTCGACCACGCGGAGACGGCCGCGATGCTGCCGGGTATCGGACCCGCCGTGGTCGGGGCGAGCTGGACACCCTATGACGGGCATGCCAGCCCGCTTCTCCTGATGCGGTCCCTGCACACGGCCTTCACCGAGGCGGGCGGCATCTATCGCCCGAACGCCGGCGTCTCGCGGGGCGAGGCTGCACCGCGTGACTTCGCGCTGGAGACCGGCGGGGTGACGCACCGCGCACCACGCATCGTCCTCGCCGCCGGGCTCGGCAACGCGGCGCTCGCGCCCCTGTTCGGGCTGGAGGCGCCCGTGCGGCCCCAACGCGGCCAGATCCTCGTGACCGAAAGGGCGCGCCAGCTCCTGCCGATGCCGACCACCACCATCCGCCAGACCGACGAGGGCTCGTTGATGATCGGCGACAGCAAAGAGGAGGCAGGCTTCGACAGCCTCAGCCAGACGCCAGAGATCATGCAGGGCATGGCGCGGCGGGCCGTGCTTACTTTCCCATGGGTCGCCGAGCTGAATATCGTGCGCGCCTGGTCGGCGCTGCGCGTCATGGCCCCGGACGGTCTGCCAATCTATGACGAATCCGATCGCTTCCCGGGCGCCTTCACCGCCAACTGCCATTCCGGCGTGACCCTCGCGGGCGCGCATGCCGATATTCTCGCCCCGATGATCGTCGCGGGCGCGCTGGCGCCGGAACTGGCCCCCTTCAGCGCGAGGCGCTTCCACGATGTTCGTTCCGCGGCCTGAGGCCCGCCCCGCTACGGTGGAGGTCTTCGTGGAAGGCCGCCCCGTCCTCATACCGGAGGGCGCCTCCGCGGCTGCGGCCGTGTTGTTGGCCGGCATGCCCGCCATCCGGGAAACGCCTGTGAAGGGGTCGCCGCGCCTGCCCTACTGCATGATGGGCGTCTGCTTCGACTGCCTGGCCGAGATCGACGGCGTGGCCAACCGGCAGGCCTGCATGGTGGTGGTGGCGCCGGGGATGCGGATCGCGCCGCAGCGGGGGGCGCGGCAGCCCCGCGCGGAGGCGGGAGCATGAGGCGCTACGACCTGGCGATCGTGGGCGCGGGCCCGGCAGGCATGGCGGCGGCGGTCGAGGCTGCCTCGCTCGGCTTGTCGGTGCTGGTGGCGGACGAGCAGCCCGCGCCGGGCGGGCAGGTCTTCCGCTCGGTCGAGGCTGCCGCCGGCGACCCGGCATTGGCGGGCGAGTTCTTGGATGCCGGCGGGACGCTCGCTCGTGGGTTCCGCACGGCTCTCGGGGAAGACAGGGGCGTCGAATACAGCCCGCGCACGACCCTGTGGCATGTCGATCCAGGGGCCGGGGTGATCTCCGTCCTGCGCGATGGCCGCTCCGAGGAAATCGGCGCCTCCCGCCTCCTGCTCGCCACCGGGGCGCAGGAGAGGCCCGTGCCGATCCCCGGCTGGACCCTGCCTGGCGTGATGGGCGCCGGCGCCGCGCAGATCCTGCTTAAGACGGCAGGCGCAGTGCCGGGCGGGCCGGTGGTGATCGCGGGGCAAGGGCCGCTGACCTGGCTTCTCGCCGTGCAGCTCCTCCGCGCCGGCGCGGGGCCGATGACGCTACTGGAAACCGGCGGCAAGGGCGCGCTGTGGGACGCCTTCCGTGCGGGCGGCCTGTGGACCGGGCGCCGCCTACTGACGAAGGGCGTCTCCCTGGTCCGGGAGGCGCGGCGGCGCGGGCTTCGCGTGGTGCGCGGCGTGCGCGACCTCCGCGCCGAAGGCGAGGGGCGCGTGAGCCGCGTCCGCTGGTCCGGCGGTGAGGCCCGCTGCGACACGCTGCTGCTGCACGAGGGCGTCATCCCTTCCACCCATGTCACCCGCGCGCTCGGCCTGGAGCATCGCTGGGACGAGCGGCAGCTTTGCTGGCGCCCGGCGCTGGACGAGTGGGGTGCGACGAGCCACGACCTGATCGCCGTTGCCGGCGATGGCGGTGGCATCGGCGGCTGGGAGGCCGCGGCGGCCGGCGGCCGGATCGCCGCGATCGACGCTGCACGCCGCCTGGGCCGCCTTCCCGCGGACGAGGCCGCCCGCCGGGCCGCGCCGCACCACGCCTCCCTGGCCGCGGCGCTCGCGCTGCGCCCCTTCCTCGACCGCCTCTACGCCCCCGCGCCGGAAGTCCTGGCGCCGCGTGACGACGCGACGATCGTCTGCCGCTGCGAGGAGATCACCGCCGGGCAGGTGCGCCAGGCCGCGCGCCTCGGCGCCACGGGGCCGAACCAGGCCAAGGCTTATCTCCGCACCGGCATGGGGCCGTGCCAGGGGCGCATGTGCGGCACCACCGTCGCCGCGCTGATCGCCGAGGAGCGCGGCATCCCCATCGCGAAAGCGGGCGCCCTGCGGCCGCGCGCGCCCTTCAAGCCGCTGACGGTGGGCGAGATGGCTGGTCTGCCTGTCGGGGCGGCGGAGTCGCCGTGCTCAGGACAACCCCGCCGCCAGCGACATCGTGACGAGAGGAACCAATCCATGATCAGGCGACACGCCCGCACCCCCATCATGCACCGCGTCGTGGAGCACGGAGGCGTGCTCTACTTCGGCGGCATCGTCGCGGACGACCGCTCCAAGGACATGAAGGGGCAGACGGAGGAAGTTCTGGAGAAGATCGGCCGGCTGCTGGAGGAGAACGGCAGCGACCGGTCCCGTCTCCTCGCGGCCACGATCTACGTGACCGACATGGGGCAGAAGGACGCGATGAACGCGGCCTGGACTGCCTGGTTCGGTGCCGAGGACCTGCCCACCCGCGCCACCGTCGGCGTCGCCGAACTTGGCCCCGGCGTGCTGATCGAGGTCGTGGTCACGGCCGCGGTGGCGCAGGCGTAGCAGCCGCGCATCGTCGGTGGAGGCATGCAGAAAGTACCGCGTTGCCTCCACCAATAATCCGGAGCCCCCCGCGAATCGGGGCGTCGCCGGAAGCCGTTCATCGGCACCGACCCGGGCCAACCGGGCGGAACGGGACAGAAGCCAGCTGACGGAAGCTTCCTCGAGAGGAGAGAGTGACGATGAACCGCAAGATGGTGGGCGCGCTCGCCGTTGCGCTTGCCCTTTGCACCGGCATGACCGGGGCTGCCCGTGCCCAGGGAACCTGGCCTGACCGGCCCATCCGCATGATCGTCCCCTTTCCGCCCGGCGGCGGGACGGACGCGCTGGCCCGCGTCGTGGCAACTCACCTGCAGACCGCTCTCGGGCAGCCCGTGGCGGTGGAAAACCGCAGCGGCGGCTCCGGCGTCGTCGGGACGGAGGCGGTCGCACGCGCCGCGCCGGACGGATACACCCTCGCCATGACCGCGAGCGGGCCGATGACAATCCTGCCGCAGATGATGCCGAATCCACCCTATGATCCGGTGCGGTCCTTCTCGCACGTCGCCTTGCCCTCGGTGACGCCATTGTTCGCGGTGGTTCCGGCGGCCTCGCCGGTCCGGAGCCTCGGCGAACTCGTCGCCCTGGCACGGCGGCGCGAGGGGCAGCTGAACTACTGCTCGATCGGCGTGGCCTCGCCCTCGCACCTCTCGGCGGAGATCTTCCTCCAGTTGTTCAGTCTGAAGATGGAGCACATCCCGCACCGTGGCAGCGCGCCGGCCCTGACCGACACCATCGCGGGCCACTGCGACCTGCTCTTCGACAGCGGTACTTCCTCGACGCCGCAGATCAGGCAGGGCGCGCTGCGGGCACTGGGCGTCAGTGCGGCGCGGCGCCTGGCCGCCTTTCCCGACGTGCCCTCCATCGCCGAGCAGGGCGCACCCGGCTACGAGACGAGCACCTGGTCCGCCGTCATCGCACCGGTGGGCACGCCAGCCATCATTGTGGAGCGGCTCAATACGGAGATCCGGCGCTTTGCCGCCATGCCGGCCGAGCGGGAACGGGTGGGTAGCCAGGGCGGCTTGCCAGTCGACTTCTCTCCGGCAGAGTTCACCCGTTTCCTCGAGCGTGAGATCGAGAGCTGGGGGCAAGTGATCCGCACGAGGAACATTCAACTTCAGTGACGATCCCTGCCGCGGTGTGGCTGCCCTAACCGATCGATCGGAGGCAAGGAGAGCAGGAGGGAGGAAGCCCCGCTGCCTCCCTCCCGGTGCAGGTGCCGATGCGGGGCAGGACGAGGCGATCAGCGCTGATGTCGAATGACCGAAGCACCAAAAGGGGCTGCGTGACCCCTAATTCGAGACGATGGAGGGACGGATGACGACCAGCCTGCACGACCATACCCAGGATGTCGAAGCGGCGCGGGGCTCGTCGAAGGTGAGCGGATTCCTCAAGGAGTCGTTGGCGCGGGGTATCATCGACGGAGTCGTCGGGCCGCGGTTGAAGCGGACCTTCGCGGATGCGTTGCGCTGGTTTCCGGTGATCAACCGGGCCCACTTGATCATGCTGGTCGAGCAAGGGCTGATCGAGCCAGCGATCGCCGGTCAGCTCCTGGTTCATATCGCGGCGCTCGAAGCGGAGGGACCGGCGGCCTTCGAGCTTGACCCCGAGCGCGAGGACCCCTGGTTCAACTACGAGGCCGAACTGACCCGTCGTGCCGGCGCGGAGGCCGGGCGTCTTCATGTAGCCCGATCACGGAACGATCTGAAATGCACCCAGGATCGCTTGCGGGCCCGCGAGTTGGGAGAGGGCCTCCTGCGCGGCTGCCTGGACCTGCGGCAGGCCCTGCTGAACCGGGTTTGCGCGGAGGCGGACACGATCATGCCCGGCTACACCCACTTGCAACACGCCCAACCGATGACCTTCGGCTGGTACCTGCTCGGGGTCGAGGCTGCACTCGCGCGCGATGCCAGCCGGATAGAGGACGCGTTGAGGCGGATGGATGAATGCCCCCTCGGTGCAGGAGCATTCGCCGGGACACGGCATCCAATCTGCCGCGAACGAACCGCCAAACTACTGGGCTTTTCACGGGCGCAGCGGCACCCTCTGGACTCCGTCGCCAATCCTGACGCCGTGATCGAGCTGGCAAGTGTCGGGACACAGCTGTCCATGACGATCGGCCGGCTAGGCCAGGACTTCTATCTCTGGTCGACCTACGAGTTCGGCATGTTGGAATTCCCGGACCGGGTGGCCAGCACCTCATCCATCATGCCGCAGAAGAAGAACCTGACGGTTCTTGAGAATCTCAAGGCACGCCCGGCGGCGCTTCTCGGGGCCATGGTGACCGGCATCACCGCCCTGCGCGCAGTCCCCTTCGGTCACAGCCAGGAGGTAAGTCTCGAGGCGGGTCGCTGGCTCTGGGAAGCGCTTGAGGAACTCAGGGCCATGCTGCCGGCCGCCTCTACCATGGTGGAGTGCGCCACCCCCAGGAGGGACAGGATGAGAGGACTGGTCAGCGAGAATTTCGCTACGGCCACTGCCGTTGCCGACCTCCTGAGCTCCACCTACGGCCTACCCTTCCGCGAAGCTCATCATGTCACTGGGCGATATGTGCGGTTGGCGATGGAGGGGGCTGACCCTGAAACGGCGCTTCGTACCGCCTACACCGAGGAGACCGGGCGGTTCCTCGACGACATAGCGCCTCTTCTCGCCGAAGCGCTTGACCCGGCGTGCATGCTGGAAGCAACCACGGGCTGCGGGCCCAGCCGGGCTGAAACGATCCGTTTGTACGAGGATGCGCAATCACGTCTGCGGACCGACCAGGAGACCGCTGCTGGCCGGCATGAGGATCGAAAATCCGCTACGCATGCTCTGGCGACGGCATGCAAGGACCTGACGAGTGCCGCATCGGCAGCGAGATCGACCTGACATCGGTTCCCGGACCATTGCGGGCCCGTTCGATGGCGAGCTGCGAAAGGTGGGGCTTATGCGGACGGGAGGTGTGCCGTATTCTCAGAGCCGTCCCGCATAGGACCCGCCCAGGGATGCCAGAGCAATCTGGACGGCGCCGGCGAGATCCTGGCCTGCGCCTGAGCTACTGGCAGACTGGCACAGCTCAGAGAATGTTTGCGCCCAGTTCCTATCGGTGCTCCAATCTCTCTCAGAACAACTCTTCTCCGGTGAGGTTGGGACCGCGCTTTTCCGTGTGTCCTCGCGACATTCCCGGCGTGCACCTTGATACTTCGAAGGTGGAACGAGCGCCGTTTTCTCTCTCCGGAGAGCCATCCGTCTCTAAAGCTTGGGACTTGGGCGATTTAGTCTACAAGCTTCAGGGTGTTGTAATCACATCATCCTCGCTGGACGTTTCAACCCGAAGTTGGTGTTCCCATCCCTCGGGCGGTGGGCCTCTTTCACCAAACCCGCGCAGTGAGGCCCGAGCCTCAGACGCCATCGATCGCCAGCCTTGCGCCGGACTGCATCTTCTCCCCGCTGCACCGTTCATCCTCTCCAGAACCAGGAGGCTTCCCATGGCAAATCTCCCTCCTCTTCCTCCCGCAGGCCGCGCTCCCCAGGGCGGCAAGAATGCGACCGGGGGCAAGGCGAACCCCAAGGACGCCCGTGCCGGCGCTGGCAACAGCGGCAGCAAGGGGGGCGGCGTGAGCAGCGCCACCCAGAGCAACCGCAAGACAGGGGACCGCTAACCCGGCATGCGACGGCAGAGCTCCTTCGGTAAGAACGCATGACGGCCAGCAACCTGCTCCCGGATGCCTACATCCTTGCGCTTACCGGCTTCGGAATTCTGGTCGCCCTGGTCGCTTGGCTTCCGCTGGTCCTCAAGCGTTTGCCGCTCTCCTTGCCGATCGTCTGCATCGCTCTCGGTGCGGCCCTCTTCTCTCTGCCGCAGGTGACCGTCAGTCCGCTGCCGCTGCAACACCCCGAGATCACGGAGCGCTTCACCGAATTCGTGGTGATCATCGCGCTGATGGGGGCGGGGCTGAAGCTAGACCGTATCTTTGACTGGCGTCGATGGGCCGTGACATGGCGACTGCTCGGTATAACGATGCCACTTGGCATCGCTTCGATCGCCCTACTGCTATAGTGGGGGCTGGGGCTCTCCTGGGTCATTGCCCTCCTGCTCGCGGCCAGCCTCGCCCCCACCGATCCCGTCCTGGCGCTGATGTCCAGGTCGGTCCGCCCAAGACCAGCGAGGAGGACGAGGTGCGGTTCGGTCTGACCTCGGAGGCCGGGTTGAACGACGGGCTGGCCTTTCCCTTCGTGCATCTCGCGATCGCCCTGGCTGCCGTGGCCGGCACCGGCGAGCCCTGGTTCACCAGTGGTTCACCTATCGCGTTCTGTGGGAGATCGGGGCTGGTGTCGGTGCGGGGTGGCTGATTGGTCGCGCCTTCGGATGGCTCACCTTCCATGTCCCGGCCGAAACCAAATTGGCAAAGACCGGCGATGGGTTGATCGCGCTCTCGGCAACCCTGGTCTCCTACGGTTTGACGGAGATCATCCACTGCTACGGCTTTTTGGCCGTCTTTGTCACCGCCATCGCTTTCCGGCATGCGCACCGTGAGCACGATTTCCAGCTTCAGATGCACGCAGTGACCGAGCAGATCGAGCGTATCGCCATGATGGTGCTGCTCCTGCTCTTCGGCGGTGCGCTGGTGAGCGGTTTGCTCACGCCTGTGACCTGGGCTGACGTGGCGATCGCCGCCGTGATCCTGCTCGTCATCCGGCCGGTCACGGGCCTTTTTGGACTGATCGGCTTTCGGGCGGACCGGAGCGAGAAGCTGACCCTGGCGTTCTTTGGAATTCGAGGCGTCGGTTCATTTTACTACCTGGCTTATGGGCTGAACCACATGGAGGTGACGGGCCGGGAGCGCCTCTGGGGGCTGGTGGGGCTCATTGTCCTCATGTCGGTCCTGCTGCACGGGCTCACTGTCACGCCCATCATGCGATCCCTTGATCGCCGGCAAGGCCGTGACCCGGACGCGGAGAAGGCAGTTCCACCTCCTGGGCTGCAGGGGCCCGCGCATTCATAAAGGCCTTCAGGCGCAACAGCCGCAGCACCTTCCGCCAGATTACCATCCCAACGCGAGATCGCTGATGTAGGGGGTGAGCGTGTGGAAAGCAGTCGCGCTCTCGCGCCGCTCACGGCTAGCGTAGGACCAGTACAGGACCATGAATTGGAAGCTGCCGCCGCTACAGCCCCCTGGCGGCGTTCGCCCGCATGTCCGAGGCTGGCCGACAGCGGCCCGGCAGGTTTTGGGGCTTGGTCGGGCGGAAGCAGACCCGAGGCTTCGGCCCTCGACCACCGGACCCGACCCATAGTGGGCTCTCGAAGCGGTTATGGGTGCAGGATGGCAGCGGCGGGCCTGAGCAGGGGAGTGCCCCGTCGTCGGAAAGAGACAGGCGGATGGATGGGAACCACTCACCTGCCCGCTCCCGTCAATCGGCGTACTCGTTCGTCGCCTGGATGATCGGCCGCCATCGGGCGATCTCCTCGGCCAGGAAGCGGCGGTGATAGGCCGGCGTGGCCCGGTCCTCCGTCGCCGGCTCCGTCACCAACTCGGCGAAGCGCTGCCGCACCCGCTCGTCGCGCAGGGCGGCGCGCAGCGCGACCGACAAGCGCTCCTGCACCTCGGACGGCGTATTGGCCGGCGCGTACAGGCCGTGCCAAGTGCTCATCACCAGTCCGGGCTGCCCGGCCTCCAACGTGGTGGGTAGGTCGAGGCCCGCCACCCGCCCGGGCGCCGTCACCGCATAAGCCCGGACGTTGCCGTCGCGAATGAACGGCGCCGTGCTCGTGGCTTGGTCGCAGAACACGTCCATGCGCCCGGCCACCAGCTCGGTCAGCGCCGGCCCGCCGCCGCGGAAGGCCACCGGGGTCATCGCCGTGCCGGCGGTTTGCTGGAGCAGTAGTCCGCAGAGGTGGTTGGCGGCACCGATGCCGGCGTGCGCCAAGTTCAGCCGGTTCCCCTGCCGCTTGATCTCGGCGATGTAGCCGGCGAGGTCGGCCGCCGGGAAGTCCCGCCGCGCCACCAGCGTCATGGCCGCATCCGACACCAGGCCCAGCGGCGCGAAGCTGTCGGTCACGCTGTAGGGCAACCGGCGATACAGGGTGGCGCTGGTGGCGTGGCCGATGTGGTGCATTAGCAGGGTGTGGCCATCAGGCCGGGCGTTGGCCACGCGCGCCGCACCGATGGTGCCGCCGGCGCCGCCCGCGTTTTCCACCACCACCGGTTGCCCGAGGTCGCGGCCCATCGGCTCGGCGATGAGGCGGGTGATGGCGTCAGATGAGCCGCCAGCGGCGAATGGCACGATGATCGTGATGGGGCGGTTCGGGAACCGCTGCTGTGCCCGGAGGGCGGGGGCGGCCAGCACCGCCGGTATGGCGGCCAACAAGACGCGTCGCTTCATTCGTGGTTCCTCCGTTGTTGCTATGCTTGGACGTCTGAGTCGCGGGTTGGCTCGGTCGACGTTGGGTGGCAGGTCCCCGGCGGCCCGCACGAGGAGGACCACTGCTGGACCTGCCGCCGCGGCGGCGGTTAGGGGGCCAGCTCGCGCATGACGGTGATGAGGTCGGACTTGCCCTCGAAGCCGATGCCCGGCAGCTCGGGCATTGTCACGCGGCCGTTCTCGACGCGTACCCCGTCGGGGAAGCCGCCATAGGGCTGGAACAGGTCCGGGTAGCTCTCGTTACCGCCGAGCCCCAGCCCGGCCGCGATCATGAGCGACATCTGGTGCCCGCCGTGCGGGATGCAGCGCGACGGCGACCAGCCGAACTGCTTCAGCACGTCCAGAGTGCGCAGGTACTCGACCAACCCGTAGGAGAGCGCGCAGTCGAACTGCAACCAGTCGCGATCGGGGCGCATGCCGCCGTAGCGCAGGAGGTTGCGTGCGTCCTGATGCGAGAACAGGTTCTCGCCGGTGGCCATCGGACCGGGGTAGAACTCCGAGATCGCAGCCTGCAGCGCGTAGTCCAGCGGGTCCCCAATCTCCTCGTACCAGAACAGCGGGTAGTCGCGCAGCATCTTGGCATAGGCGATGCCGGTCTCGAGGTCGAAGCGCCCGTTGGCATCCACCGCGAGCTGCGCTTGGCTACCGATCTCCCTCAGCACCGCCTCGATGCGCCCGCGATCCTCATCCAGCGAGGCGCCGCCGATCTTCATCTTCACCACGTTGTAGCCGCGGTCGAGGTAGCCGCGCATCTCGGCGCATAGGGCGGTGTTGTCCTTGCCCGGGTAGTAGTAGCCGCCCGCCGCATAGACGAAGACGCTGGGGTTGGCCTCACGCCCATGGCGCTCGGCCAGCAGGCGGAACAGCGGCTTGCCCTCGATCTTAGCGACCGCGTCCCATACCGCCATGTCGAGCGTGCCAACCGCGACCGAGCGCTCGCCATGGCCGCCGGGCTTCTCGTTCTGCATCATCGCGGCCCACACCTTGGCCGGGTCGATGTTGTCGCGGGCGTCGTCCATCAGGCTCTTGGGATCGGCCTGGAGGATGCGGTCGCGGAAGCGCTCGCGGATCAGTCCGCCCTGGCCGTAGCGGCCATTGGAGTTGAAGCCGTAGCCGACCACCGGCTTGCCGTCGCGGATCACGTCGGTGACCACGGCCACGAGGCTGGCGGTCATCTTGCTGAAGTCGATGTAGGCGTTGCGGATGGGGGACGCGATGGGCTTGGTGACCTCGCGGACTTCAACGATGCGCATCCGGCATACCTCCTCGTTGTCGGGACCGGGGGCTCCGGTCCTGCTTCCTGGGTGACGCTTCCCTGCGGCACGACGCTCAGATACGGTCGCGGCTGGATCAATCGCCAATGCCAAGAGTCGGAATCGCTATGCAGGATCGGCATCGGCCGTGGACCTGAACTGGCTGGAGGACTTCCTGGCCTTGGCCGAGCACCGGAACTTCTCCCGGGCGGCGGAGGCGCGGAACATCACCCAGCCGGCCTTCAGCCGCCGCATCCGGGCGCTGGAGGAGTGGGTCGGCACGCCGCTCGTCGCGCGCTTGCCCCAAGGCTTGGCACTCAACGCCGCCGGGGAACACCTGCGCGAGCGGGCAGAAGGCCTGACCCGCGACCTGCACCAGATGCGGCGCGGTGCCCTCAAGGCGGCGGGACGCGAAGGGGCGGCGCTCGCGATCGCCGCCACCCACGCGCTTTCCTTCACCTTCTTCCCCGGCCTGATCCGCGCGCTGCCGACGCAGGAAAGCCTGGGCACGCTGAACCTGATCTCGGACACCATGGCGGCCTGTGAGCGGGTGCTGCTGGCCGGTGACGCCGACTTCCTGCTCTGTCACGCCCGCAGCGGTGTGCCGACCCGCCTGACGCCCGACGCCTTTATACCAGATCTCTTTGATTACGACCTGTAGGCCCAGTCGCGCAGCCCGATGGACATGATGCGCCAGGGCTGTTCCGTGAGCTTATTCCAGGCCTCGC
>JBHTFH010000087.1:0-12932 GCA_042666135.1 Roseomonas sp. GCM10028921
CGTCACCGGCGAAGTCGTCGAGATCCGGTACGCTATCCCCGTGGCGCCTGAGGGCGAGCGCGAGCCGTTTTGTCGATTGCGAACAGACTATCAAGCGTGTGTTTCAGGTTCATGCGGTGGACGCATCGGGCGCGGTGCTCATCCGCAAGGCCTTGCGGCGTTCGCAGGTGCTGCCGTTCTTCGCCGGTCTGCCGCCCTGCCTGGTGGGCATGGAAGCCTGCGGCACGTCTCATCACTGGGCCCGGGAGTTGATCAGCCTCGGGCATGAGGTGCGGCTGATGCCGCCCGCCTACGTGAAGCCCTACGTGAAACGCGGCAAGACCGACGCCGCCGATGCGGAGGCGATCTGCGAGGCGGTGACCCGGCCGACCATGCGCTTCGTGCCCGTGAAATCGCGCGAGCAGCAGGCAGCCCTGTCGATGCACCGCACGCGCGACCTGCTGGTCAAGCAGCGGACGCAGCTCGTGAACATGATGCGGGGCGTCCTGGCCGAGTTCGGCATCGACATGCCGGAGGGGCTCGAGCGGGCCCTGACGATGGCCCGGCAGGTGATCGAGGGCGAGACCCCCGACGTTCCGGCGGCAGCGGTCAGGATGATCGGTGTGCTGTCCCGGCAGGCCCTCGACACGCATGCCCAGCTGCGGCAGATCGATCGTGCCCTGGCTGTACTTCAGCGGACCGACGATGTGGCGCGACGGCTCGCCACCATCCCAGGCATCGGCCCCGTCGGTGCGACAGCCCTCGCGGCCTCCGTCACCGACCCCGCCCAGTTCCGCTCCGGCCGCCAGTTCGCGGCCTGGCTCGGACTGACACCGCTGCAGAACTCCAGCGGCGGCAAGGAGAGGCTCGGCCGCATTAGCAAAATGGGAGACCGGTACCTGCGCAAACTCCTGGTGATCGGCGCGACATCGCTCGTGCGACGGGCCAGGCAGGCGTCTGATGCCGTGGGCCGACGCCTGGCCGATCTGCTGGCGCGAAAGCCGGTCCGGCTGGCTACGGTCGCCATGGCCAACAAGCTAGCGCGGATCGTCTGGGCCGTTCTGACGCGCGGCGAGGTCTACCGTACAGCCCACGCACCGGCGCTGGCCGCGTAGGCCGTCGTTCGGGGGCTGCCCGGGGATCAGCTCAAGGAGGTTGCGGGGCGCGAAGCGCAGTGATGGCGAGACCGGTCAGACCGGGAACAGGGACAACCCGCCAAGTGTCCAAGGCATGACAGCCTGCAAACCAGAATGGGACCCTGTTCGCGGACTCCATCAGGGCCAGCAGTCCCCTGCCGACTGCATCAACAGATCCCATGAGGGCTGGCGGCGGGCAGCATAGGGTGTCCGCCGGAAAGCAAAGCCTTGGAGGTCCCCATGATGACGCAAGCGCCTGTTCTGAGTTCCGCTTGCTCTGTTGAAACCCTGACGAGGGGTTGAGGGTTGGGACGCTTTTCGGTGCGGGCCGAGAGGTGGTCGATGAGGAAGATGGCGAAGTCGGCGGTGCAGGTGGCGCGGGAGGCCTTGGCTGCGGGCCGGGCGGCGCTGCCGGAGTATGGGAGCCGGTACTCGCGCAAAGACTATACCCAGCCGCAGCTCTTTGCCCTTCTGGTCCTGCGGCAGTTCCTGCGGACGGACTACCGGGGCGTGGTGGCCCTGGTCGCTGAGTGGTCCGATCTACGCCGCACTCTCGGTCTGACCAAGGTGCCGCACTACTCGACCCTCGCCCATGCTTCGCGCCGCGTGCTGGCGGACGCCGAGGCTGGGGGGCTTTCATCGAGGTTCAGTCTGCCGTGGTCCGGCGTGCCCAGGCCCACGGCCTGATCGACACCGCGCCGGTGGCGGCCGTGGACGCGACCGGCTTCGAGACCCGGCACGTCAGCGCTCACTACGGCCAGCGCCGGGCCAAGGGGAAGGGTCACCGGCAGCGGGCCTGGCCCAAGCTGACCGTGGTGCTCCACACCGGCTCGCACCTGATCCTCGGGGCCGTATCGGGCCTCGGCCCGAGCCAGGACTCCCCAGACTTCACCCCGGCCATGCGTCAGGCCACAGCGCTGGTCGCGATCGATACCGCCCTCGGCGACGCAGGCTATGACGCCGAGCATAACCACCGCCTCTGCCACGAGGACCTGGGCATTCGACAAACCGTCATCCGCGTCAACCGCCGTAACACGGGGCGCCGCTGGCCCAAGACCCCCTACCGACGCGCCATGCGGCACCGCTTTCCCAAGCCCCTCTACCATCAGCGCTGGCACGTCGAGAGCGGGTTCAGCCAGCACAAGCGGCGCCTCGGCTCAGCACTGACCGCCCGCAACACCGCAGCCCAGAACCGCGAACTCGTCCTCCGCGTCCTCACTCACAACCTCATGCTTCTCGCCGAAGCCGCATGAGCATTTCAACAGAGCAAGTTCCGCTCCAACCGCGCCCGACTTCGACCGCACGCTCGTGCTCGCGATCGAGCTGAGCAACAAGAGTTGGGTGCTGGCGGCCCAGGTGCCCGGCTTGCCACGCGTGAAAGCCAAGCGGACCATTGAGCCCACGGCCGAGGCGCTGCTGGCCGCCATCCAGGGTTACCGGGAGCGGGCCCAGGCGGCTAGGCGGCAGGTCGAGCGCGTGGTCGTCACCTACGAGGCAGGCTGGTCCGGGTTCTGGTTGGCGCGCTGGTTGGCGACACACGGGATCGAGACGCATGTCGTCCAGCCCTCGAGTGTGCCGGTCGACCGCCGGGCACGGCGGGCCAAGTCCGACGGGATCGACGCCGAGCTACTATTGCGCACGCTACTGGCCTGGCTGCGCGGCGAGCCGCGCGTGTGCTCTATGGTGCCAATTCCCACCGAGGCCGACGAGGACGCCCGGCGCTGTGTCCGGGAGCGGGAAGAACTTGTGGCCGAGCGGGTAGCCTTGGTGAACCGCATCGGCGCCGTGCTGGCGACGTTGGGCGTGGGCGATTACAATCCTTTGTTGCGGAACCGGCGCGAGCGCCTCGACGCGCTGCGCACGGTGCTCGGGACGCCGCTGCCGCCGCACGCCCGCGCTAAGATCACCCGCATGCTCGACCGCCTGGACCTGGTGCGCGCGCAGATCGCCAAGCTGGAGCAGGAGCGCGACGCGGTGCTGGAGAACGAGGCGCCGGACCGGGCAGGCGAGATGATCCAGCAGCTTGCCACACTGCGCGGCATCGGCGTGCAAAGCGCCACCGTGCTGGTGCGCGAGGCGTTCGTGCGCGAGTTCGCCAATAGCAAGGCGCTCGAGTCCTACGCGGGCCTCTGCGCAACGCCTTACAGTAGCGGCGGTACGGAGCGCGAGCAGGGCATCAGCAAGGCCGGGAACCGGCGGCTGCGAACGGCAATGGTTGAGTTGGCCTGGCTGTGGCAACGCTACCAGCCTGGCGCTGCCCCCGTGAGCTGGTTTCGCGAGCGCGTGGCCGGCACGGGAGCGCGCATGCGCAAGGTGATGGTGGTCGCCTTGGCGCGAAAGCTGCTGATCGCCCTGTGGCGGTTCGCCACCCAGGGCGTGGTGCCGGAGGGTGCAGTCATGAAGCCCGCGACCTGACCGGCGCCAAAGGTTGGGCCTGGGCTGCACGGCAGCACAGGCCCTTGGATCCAAGGGGGTGTCGCCGTTGTCCGGCTTGGTGCGTGAGCGCCGTTTCATAGAGTGGTGGCGCCCTCCTGGAGCTCTCCCGTCCCGAATGCGGGACAGTGGTGCGGACGCAGTCCCGCCGGATGTGAGGTTTGCAGGGGAGACCCTGACAGGATGAGAGCTCTGCCTTGGACGATGCTGA
Source organism: Roseomonas sp. GCM10028921 (assembly GCA_042666135.1). Classification (GTDB taxonomy): domain Bacteria; phylum Pseudomonadota; class Alphaproteobacteria; order Acetobacterales; family Acetobacteraceae; genus Roseomonas. The sequence goes on from JBHTFH010000087.1 coordinate 3,760, forward strand.
AACCGCGCCACGGCGCTCAAGTGGGAATGATCACGCCATGACATAGCTTGACGAAGACGCCCTCATGTGAGGCCGGACAGAAGACTGCACCCGACCAACATCGCCAGCTGAGCAAATCGCTCTTGCAACGCGGGAGCCATCCACAGAGGACACGGGGCTGGTTGGGACTGGGCGCGGATGAACTCACGGGGTGAGCGCATCCGCGAGTTTTTGTGGGGGTGGCTCTCGTTGTAATCCTCGATCCAGCCTGGGAGCTGCTGGAGGACCGTAGCCGCATCGGGCCTGGGGTGGACGCGGGCGTAGTCGCGCTTGAGCGTCTTCACGAAGGCCTCGCTGACGCCGTTGCTCTCGGGACTGCGGACGGGCGTGAAACAGGCGACGAGGTTCAGCGCGACGGCGAAGTCGCGCGTGTCGTGGGCGGCGTAGGCCGAGCCGTTGTCAGCGAGCCACTGCACCGCATGGGGCGCCCTGAGGGTCGCGAACCGGCGCTCGACGCAGGCCAACATGAGATCGCGGATCATCTCGCCGCTGATGCCGCCGGTGGTGGCGATCTAGGCCATGACCTCGCGGTCGTGGGTGTCGATGGCGAACGCCAGGCGCACCACCTCGCCGTTCCAGCACGGGATCTCCAACCCGTCCGACGACCAGCGCAGGTTCGATGCCGGGGCGATCACCGTTCCCTCATGGGCCCGGATCGGCCCCCGGGTGCCGTGGCGCTGCAGGAGCAGCCCGCCCCGCAGCATCAGCCGGTAGACCCTTTTGTGGTTCAGGGGCTCGGCGCCGGAGGCCCGGCGGGCGCGGTTCAGCAGGGCGGTGATCCGGCGGTAGCCATAGGTGGGCCGGGCATCGGTGAGTTGGCGGATGGCCGCGAGCAGCTCGTCGTCGCCCTGGCGCTGGTAGCGGCCCCGGGGCTTTGCGCTGCCGCGCACCTGCTCGACCAGGTTGGAGCGGGCCACACCCAGGGTGTCGGCCACGACCTTCACCGGGAACCGACCGGTGGTGGCGACGGCAACTGCCAGACGGTTTTTTTCCCCGGGCGGCGCTCAAGGCCTCCCGCAGGATCTCCACCTCCATGGTCTTGCGCCCGAGCAGGCGCTCCAGGTCGCGGATGCGGCCTTCCAGCTCGCGCAGCCGCCCCGCGGCGACCACGTCGTCATCGGCCTGGATCGCGGCCTTGCCGCCCTCGCTCATGCGCCTTCGTCCGCTACGCGGCCTCAACCACCCAAACAGCAGGCTCGGCGAGACGCCGTGCAGGCCGGCGACGGCCGAGACTGTCATGCCCGGCTGCATGGTCTCCTCGACCAGCCGGAGCTTCTGTTCAGCACTGTAGCGGCGTCGCCGCTCGCGACCGGTGATGATCTCGACGCGCGTCGGGTCGTTCGGCATAGGCGTATGCCCAGGCGTAAGCCTCGGCCCTCGGGGTTACGCCCGGTGTCCGGTCGAAATAGGGGCCACTCCACGGCGTTATCTGTCACTCTGTCGTAAGAGGCGCGGGACTTGCGCGGGGAGCGTCAGCCCGCGAGCCGACACAAACCGCGATAAGGTTGCGGACTCATTGCAACTGGCGGTTGGTAGCACAACTCTTGCCGCGCTCCTAGATTCGGTACGGTACCGCGATGGTACAGCGGTGGATAACAAGCGCCAGCAAGGTGCACTATGGCCAACGTCCAATTTCACGAACCGCAGAACGCTCCAGTGCCTCAGGGCTGGGTCGGCCTGACAAGTCTGAGTACCGACCAACTCAGCCTCCAAATCATGACCACCACGGCCAAGCTGGCGGCGCTCGAGGCCGAGTTGGTTAGCCGAACAAAGGCCACTCATAGGTCAGAACGGGCTCGCACCTCCTAGCCTTCTCGCTGCTGTGCTGGCCCAAGAATCGGAGCACCTCATCAAGGCATGAGCAGATCCATGTGTGACCCCATGAAGCATTGGAAAGGCGAGATCGCCGCTCTCGCAGGCCATGCTTACCGCCCGGATGCTTGTCCCGACTGGAAGGCTGGATTCGACTACGCGGTACGAACTCACCCCCTTGCGTATGCGCGTGCGCGCCAAGCCGAGAAGGCCGCTTCAGTGGCGCTGCAGCCAGAAGTGCAACGCGGGGCGAGGAACCCATCCGGCGCCCTTCCGTACGTCGGAAAGGGGCGCGACGTATATCTCCGCGCGATCGCGACCGGGCTCTCCGAAGAGGAGGCGGAGGTGGCCGTCAGCCTCCTTGCCTGCTGGCCTTCCAACATGTCCGAGGATTTAACCCCGTCCTCTCCGAGCACCCTGGCCTGAAGGTCAGACAGCGCTGGAATTTTATCTAACCGCCACAGTCAGTGGCTTGAGGGCCAGCCATCAGACCTCCTGGCCCGGCGGTGCCTTTCTCAGTGTACCGCTGCTCCGCCCCCGACCTCGGCGGCAGACTCCAGGCCCGCCCCGTGCGGAAGGCGGAGGTCCGGCCCGATGCAGAAAGCGCAGGGATCTGTTCGCCCCTCCGCCGACTTCCGGCCGGACCTGACCCGCGGTTGCCTAAACGGGCCGGACGGCAGCGCGCTCCTGCTCGGCCCGAAGGCCTTCGACCTCCCGTGGCATCTGCTTAGGGACGTCGGCCGGCTGATCTCTCCCGAGGAGCTGATGCAGGCAGTTTGGCCGGAGGTGACGGTCATGGACAACAGCATCACCCGGTGCATCGCCGAAGGGATCGTGCTGATCACGGCCGAACCCGACGGCGCCCCTGTCAGTACCGGGCCCGCTTACGCCAGGAGGAGGAAGTCTCCCCCAGTCACCGCCGCGGCCTTGAGAGACGCGGAATTGGCAACACCGTAGGACCTGCGGGCAATCGTCGCCTACCTGCGCTTGCTTCCACCACAGGATCAATGACCCGCACACGGACCGAAGCTGCCCCAACTCCCCGCGGGTGCGGCACCAGGGTGGAAGGGCCACCCCGCCCGCATGGCCGCTTGGCGATGGTCACACTCCCCAGCAGCCCCGCTCTAGGCGGCAGCCTCGGCCGTTGTCGGGTCGATCATCCGTTCCACCTTGCTGATCTTGTTCGCCGGAAAGCCGCCCCGCCGAGCGTGCTCGCGGATCATCTCCTCATTCGGCGCGACATAGACGCAGTATATTTTATCGCCTGTAACATAGCTCTCTACCCACTGGATCTCCGGGCCCATCTGGCGCAGCACGTCGCATGAGGTTCGCGAGGCGCCCTGCAGATCCTGGGCCGAGGCCTGGCCGACGCCGGGCATGTCACGTTCGATGACGAACTTCGGCATATCTCGCCTCCCAATGCTTGCTTTGAAGCTCTCCTAGTTCCGGAACGTTACGCGACACGCGGGCGACGTTACAAACCCCATCTGTGTTGGAATGGGCTGTCCCTCCTACAGAGCGTGTTCGAGATGTTGCCCAAGCCCCAGGACACGGCATTAGGCACGTCTGCGACCTCTGACCTTAAATCTGGAAACTGGTCCGGGCTTTCTGAGGGTTTTCCGCAGGTTTGTTGACCTGAAGGAGGACGGTTCGGTGAGGAAGAGCCACTACACTGAGGAGATGGGATATTCGGCTCGCCGAGCTGGTACCTGACGTCTCTGCGGGTAAAGAGACCAGACTGGTGCTGCGGGCCGATGGGGCTGCAGGCATCAGGAGGTCAGGATGAGTTTCTATGCTGGTCTGGACGTCTCCCTGGAAATGACGTCGATCTGCATTGTCGCGGTGGACGGCAAGGTGCTGCGTGAGGGCAAGGCGCTCAGTGAACCTGAGGCGGTCATTGCATTCCTTCGGGAGATCGGTCTTGCCCTCGAGCGCGTGGGTCTCGAGGCGGGCGCCCTGTCGGAGTGGCTTGCGGTCGCGCTGGAGGATGCCGGCTTCCCGGTGGTCTGCATGGAGGCGCGGCAGGTGAAGGCGGCCCTGTCGGCGATGACGGTCAAGACCGACGGCACGACGCCCGCGGCATCGCCCAGATTGCCCGAACCGGCTGGTTCAAGACCGTGCATGTGAAGAGCGCCGGGAGCCAGGAACTGCGCACGCTGCTCGGGGCACGCCGGCATCTGGTCAGGAAGGTCGCGGACGGCGAACAGCTGATCCGAGGGCTCCTGCGCCCCCTGGGCCTGAAGGTCGGGCCGGTGACCCGGCGCCGCTTCCCAGAGTGCATCCGCGAGCTGCTGGCCGATAGACCGGCGCTACGGCCCATCTTCGAGCCGTTGCTGGAGGCTTAGGCCTCGCTGATGCTTCAGCTCTCGCGGCTGCATCTGCTCGTGCTCCGGGCAGTTCGGGACGACGCAGTCTGCCGGCGCCTGACCACCATACCAGGGGTGGGGCCGGTGATCGCCCTGACCTACCGCGCCGCGGTTGACGACCCGCAGCGGTTCCGGCGCTCCCGGTCGGTTGGTGCCTATCTCGGGCTGACGCCAAAGAAGTACCAGTCGGGGGAGGTCGATCGCACCGGTCGGATCAGCAAGGCAGGCGATGGGGATGCACGCGCCGCCCTGTTCGAGGCGGCCAACGTCGCGCTCAGGCCGAGTACCCGCTGGTCTGGCCTGAAGGCCTGGGCCATGCAGGTGGCGAAGCGGCAGGGGAGCAAGCGCGCCAAGGTGGCGCTGGCCCGCAAAATGGCCTGCGTGCTCCACCGCATGTGGACCGACGGTACGGACTTCCGCTGGACGACCGACGCGGCCGCCGCCTGAGGCCTCTAGCGCGTCCCATTCAGCGGTAGCGAAGCCCCCCTGGGGCGATGGCCTGGTGAGTTCGTGAAATCTGTCGCACCGTCGCCTTGGCCGACAAGTGCGCTGAAGAGCTTCTGAACCACCAGGCCTCGGCCCCTAGCTTGTGGCGGCACGGCCGACCACGGACAGAAGCACGGAACCCACGGCGGCGCGCTCTCAAAGAAGGCTTGACCGAGGAGAGCCGAATACAGAAGCAGATTTCCTCTGCACTGAAGCAGGCGGAGCTGGGGACGCCAGTGGCGGAGGTCTGCCGCAAGATGGGGGTGTCGGAGGCGACCTTCTTTCGGTGGAAGCAGAAGTACGGGGGTCTGGCCCGTCCGAGCTGCGGCAGCTGCGACAGCTATAGGAGGAGAACAGAGAGTTGAAGAAGCTCGTGGCCGATATGTTTCATCGACGTACCATGAGCGACGCCCGGGACCGCCATTACGGCGCCGTCGCTGGCGCAGCTCACCCGCCAGAACCGGCGCGAGCTTGGCTTCCCACTCCCGTACGGCCTCATGGCTGAAAACGATGCCGCGCAGGAGGAACATCTCGGTCAGGTCACGCAAGGTCAGGCGATACCGCAGGCGCCAGAGCACAACCAGCGCGATGACGTCACTCGGGTACTGCGCCCTGTTCAGCCCCCCGGGCTGCGCTCGTTGATCCCTCGGCCGAACCGCAATCCACGCACCCCATCGCAGGATCTTAGCCCGTCCCAAACCGGTCAGGAGCCTATCCACGCCCGCCCCGCCCTACCAGTCCGGTCATCCCTGGCGCGAAAACTGACAGAACCCACCCCACGGCGTGACGCACAAGCGGCACGGTCCGGTCCAGAGCCATACGAAGGGCGGGCTGGCACCTCTAGGATCGGTGAGCGGGGGGGGGGGGTGGCCGGCGCGAATGGCAGCTGTAAGGAGGCCTGCCTTGCCAATGAGTCGGCTTCAGTTTGGGGTGGCTGGGCAGGTCAGAGTGCGGCTTGACCCCGCCTGACCAGGAGGGCCTGAACCTGCTCGAGAAGCCGCGGCAGTTCAACGGGCTTCGGATGATAATCATCGCAACCAGCGGCGAGCGCCCTTTCCTGGTCGCCTCCCAAGGCGTGCGCGGTGAGCGCGATAATCGGAACGGAGGCCGTGGCTGGATCGGCCCGCATCTCGCGCGCAGCAGTCCAGCCGTCCTTCACCGGCATGCTCATGTCGAGCAGGACGAGGTCAGGGCTGCCATCCCGTGCCGCCCTCACCCCTGCCTCGCCATCCTGCGCCACCTCGACCTCAAAGCCGCGACGCCGCAGCCGGCGGGCCAGGAAGTCGCGAATGTCCTCGGTGTCTTCGACCAGCAGGATCTTGGTCACTGCGGCTTCCCCTTCGCCCCTGCCTTCTGGGTTGGCGTCGAACACTGTGCTGCGAGCCGGCGCAGCTCCGTCGCCAGTTCGGCCGGCAGATCCGCCTCCGCTGGGAGAATTCGGCGGACCTGGTCCCGCAGCCGACGGAGCTCCTCGGCACCCATCTGACCTCCGGCGATGGCAACGACAGGAACGTTGCGCCACCCCGGCTGTCGATGCAGTGCCTGGATGAGCGCCAAGGCTTCGTCCCCGGGCGGCTGAACGGCGACCAGCACCAAGCCGGGCGGCGTGCCGGCCTCTTCCAGATGGCGCTTCGCGGCAGAGAGGTCGCCAACCTCGGTAGCCGTCCATCCCTCGGCGTCCAGCAGCCGACGCAGCTCGCTGCGGGAGGCGGCGTCAGCCTCCACCACCAGCGCGGAACCGGGGGAGCTCTGCGGACGATACCGGTCGAGAGAACGCTTCAGGCGCGACCACTCCACCGGTTTGGTCAGGTAGTCAGCCGCCCCCAGGGAGAAGGCCAGGCCCTTTTCCTGCACGACCGTCACCATAAGGACCGGGATTTCGGCAAGATCGGGATCGGCTTTCAGCGCGGAAAGCACGGACCAGCCGTCCATCTGGGGCATCATCACATCCAGGAGCACGGCGGTGGGTCGGAGTTCGCGCGCCATCCGCAACCCCTTTTCCCCGTCAGCGGCCGTCCTGACCGCGAACCCCTCGCGCCGGAGAAAGCGTGCCAGCAGGTCCCGTGTCGCCGCGTCGTCGTCCACGACCAGCACAAGCCCCGCTGTCCCGTCCTCAATGGGGTTTTCCTCCATGGCGGCCTCACCAAGGCCAACCGCGGCTTCGTCCTCGGGGGTCCGGACCTGCCGAAGGTCGGCCGGCAGCCGAATGCGGAAGGTAGTGCCCTGCCCAGGTAAACTGTCAACGGCGATGTCGCCGCCCAGCATGCTGCAGAACGCCTTACTGATGGAGAGACCCAGTCCCGTGCCGCCGAAGCGGCGGGTTGTGGAGCTGTCGGCCTGGGTGAACCGGGTGAAGAGCCGGCTCATCTGCTCCGACGTCATTCCGATCCCCGTGTCGGCAACGCTGAACTCGACCCAGTCCTGGCCCGCTTGGTCCCGGGTACGCTGGGCCGCCAGGGTAATCCGCCCGCGCTCGGTGAACTTGGCAGCGTTCGACAGGAGATTGATCAGGCACTGCCGGATTTTCAGGGGATCCGAATACATCTCTCCGAGGTCGGGCGCGAGGTCGATCTCGAGGGCATTCTCCTTGCTCCTCGCCAGAGCGTGGACGGTGTTGGCCGCTTCTTGAACGAGCTTTGAGGTGTCGAACTCTTCCGGCTGCACCTCCATCTTTCCAGCCTCTATCTTGGAGAGGTCGAGCACGTCATTGATAAGCGAGAGAAGATGACGCGCATTCGATCCGATCTTCTGAAGATCCTTGGTCAGGACCTCGCCGCCCTCTATGTCGGCGGCCTCCTCCTCAAGCATTTCGGAATAGCCGATCACGGCTGAGAGGGGCGTGCGCAGTTCGTGGCTCATATTTGCGATGAACTGGCTCTTGGCCAAGTTCGCATCCTCCGCAGCCTCCTTCGCCGCGGCTAGGGCCTGCTCAGTGCGCTTGCGCTCGGTGATGTCCTGCGCCTCGATGACGGTGCCGACGGGAACGCCGTTCTCCAGCATTGGGCTCGCCGTGAAGGCAACGGTGAAGAAGTGGCCGTCTTTGTGGACGAACACCTCCTCGCCCTGGACACGCATGCGATCGGGGAAGGCCCGGTCAATGGGGCATTCCTCCAGCGGGAAGTGCGAGCCGTCCGGGTGGGTGTGGTGGATCACGTCATGAAGAATTCGGCCCTTCACCTCAGCCAGGCTGAAGCCTGTCAGTTCCTCGGCCGCCGGGTTCATAAAGGCGCAGCGCTGCTGATCGTCCATGATGAAAAGGGAGGCTGCCGCATTGTCGGTGATGGCCTCGGTCAGGCGGAGCTGCCGCCTGAGCTCCTCCTCAGTCTGCTTGTGCTCGGTCACATCCATGAAAAGGGCGGCGAAGCGGCCATTCCCTTCAGCCTGATGCGCACGTGCCTGGTACCAGCGTCCGCCAAGGCCCGGAACGTGGAGTTCGAACCGCTCAGGCACACCCGTATCCGCCACGCGTGCATAGGTTTGGAACAGCCAGTCCGGCAAGTCGGGCAGGACGTCCCGTGCGGTGCGGCCCAGGACCTCGGAAACGGGAAGGCCGGTCTGCGCTTCGAAGGCCGGGTTTGCCTCCAAAAACCGGAAGTCCGCTATGGCCCCCGTCCCGGGGTCGCGCAGAACCTCGCCCAGGAAGAATGCCTCGCCCATGCGGGCGAACAGGCCACGCATGCGGGCCTCGCTCTCGGCCAGAGCCGCCAGGGTCGCTCTGCGTTCGCTGATGTCGCGGGACGCGGAGATGATGCGCACCACCCGGCCGGCGGCGTCCCGCACCGGTGAGACGGCCACGTCCCACCATCTCGGAGAACCCTTCGCCGTGGGGCAGAAAGCCTCAAAGCGGGCCGGTGTGCCGGCGAGTGCCCTGGAGGTGGCCTCGTGGATCTGTCCCCGAGCCTCCTCGGGCCAGAGATCGGCCCAACTCCTCCCTCTGACAGCGTCGAAGTCTTCTATCTCCATCAGGCACCGCCCGTTGGCGTTCATGAATTCGATGCGGCCTTGCTGGTCCAGAACCTTGAGACAGTCCGTGTTTCCGTCGAGAACGGAGCGGAGGAAGGCCTCGCTGTCGCGAAGTGCCGCCTCCGATGGCTGCGCGACGCTCTCGGCGTGAATGAAATCGTTCATCGGATAACCTTTGGGCGCCGAAGTGGATGGGAGTCCTGCGATCGGGGCGGAGGTCCTCCCCCAGCAGAGGAGGCGATGTCAGATCGAGACATGGATCACTTCGGCCGGGGCGAAATGGGGGGACTGAAGCCTGAACGCGCTCGGAGCCGGCCCGTTCCGTCTTCAGAGGCGGTTTCCACTACTACCCTGAGTTGAGGAGCCCTGTTCTGAGGGGCTGCTGACTGCCTCCCAATCTGTGCGGCTTTGGCATGGAGGGGGAGGTGGACAGAAGGATCCTGGGACTGATCGCGACGGCCATCGAGTGCTGCGAAGGACGCCGTTCCGGCGGTCGCGGCCACCCAC
>JBHTFH010000088.1:0-12827 GCA_042666135.1 Roseomonas sp. GCM10028921
TTGTTGAGATAGCGGCTCTGCCGATGCTCCACGCTCGGCAGGATCTCGCGCTTCGCCACAGCATAGCTGCGCAGCTTGTCGGTTACGATCACGCGGGGCACGTACTGCAGCCCCTTCAGAAGCTTGCGGAAGAACCGCTCGGCGACCTTGGCACTGCGCCGGCTCTGCACGAGGATGTCGAGCACGACACCGTCCCGATCGACTGCCCGCCAGAGGAGGTGCTGCTTGCCGCGAAAGCGGATGAATACCTCGTCCGCTGGCTGAGAGAGATCTGCAGGAAGCAATCCGCCCGAACGACGGGCCTCTCGGGCACTTCACGACCGATCCGGAATAAACGGCACTACGGCACAGTAAGGTTGCTGTAGCTGCATACACCGATTCGGCTTCGTGCCTATCCCAAGCCTCGTCAGGTATCACGCCCGGCAAGTTTCGGCAGCGGGTGGGCAGGCCTTGGAGCGGTGCCGGAGCAATCTCTCCTCGGCCCGGGCCGCTCCGAGCGTACTAGGCTTACTACCTTATTCGGATCGACCCAGAACGTGGCTCGCTCTTATTGCGTCCCTATTGCAACCACGGCCTCCGATACGATGGGCGACGCGACGGCCCTCAAGGTGCTGTTTGAGGCGTCGCTGGCACGAAAGTGGTCGGGGAGCTTGGGCGAAATCACTGCAAACTGGCGGGGCAGCCGACCCGGACTGCTCTGCGTTAAGTGCCAAAGCCCGGGCGCCCTGCCCTGGGTGTCCTGTGGGCTGTCCCGGGCCCGCCGTGTGGGAAGCCCCCTTGGAACCCTACATCCTGCTCCTTGTTGGCCTCGGCCTCCTCATCCTCCTCACGGCGTGGCTCCCCATGCTGCTGAAGGAGGCCCCGCTCTCGCTGCCCATCGTGTGCGTGATCATCGGGGCAGGAATCTTTGGACTGCTGCCGATCCCGGGCCTGCCGCCAGACCCCGCGGGGAACCGCGAGATGACGGAGCGAATGACGGAACTCGTGGTCATCATCTCGCTCATGGGCGCTGGGCTGAAAATAGACCGCCCTTTCGCACTGGGGAGTTGGAAGATCACCTGGCGGCTACTGGGGCCGGGGATGCTGCTGACGATCATAATGCTGGCAATCGCAGCGCACCTGCTGCTCGGCCTCGGCGCAGCATCCGCCGTCCTCCTGGCCGCGTGCCTCGCGCCGACCGACCCGGTGCTGGCCAGCGACGTTCAGGTCGGGCCGCCGCGCTCCGGGGAGGAGGATGAGGTCCGCTTTGCCTTGACCTCGGAGGCCGGGCTGAACGACGGGCTGGCCTTTCCCTTTGTGTTACTGGCCGTAATGCTTGCGGGCGGCGAACGCGGCGGTGATGGCTGGTGGGGCTGGTTCACCTATGCCGTGGTCTGGAAGATCGTGGCGGGTACGGCGGCCGGCTACCTGCTCGGCCGCGGCCTGGCCTGGGCTATGTTCCACATGCCGAACAGGGCGAAGCTGTCCCGCACCGGGGCGGGCTTCGTCGCGCTGGGGATAACGTTGCTGGTGTACGGAGCGACAGAACTTGTTGGGGGCTATGGCTTCCTCGCCGTCTTCGTCGCCGCCCTTGCGGTCCGCGCTTCGGAGCCCGGGCACGAGTACCACGAGAGGCTGCACGACTTCGCCGAGGAGCTGGAACGCCTGCTGATGATGGCGTTGCTCGTGCTGCTCGGCGGCGCCGTAGCTGCGGGTGGGCTCCTGCGGGAGGTGGACATCTGGGTCGTTACGTTCTCGGTCGTTGCGATCTTCGTCGTGCGTCCGCTCGCGGGATGGATTGGCCTGTGGCGCACTGGCCGACCGGCCGAGGAGCGGGCAACCATCGCCTTCTTCGGGATCCGCGGCCTCGGCTCCTTCTACTATCTGGCCTTTGCCTTGGGCCACGCGGAGTTCCAGGCTGCCGGAACCCTGTGGGCGACGGTCACCACCGTCGTCCTTATCTCTGTGTTCCTGCATGGCACAACGGTGACGCCCGCCATGGCCGCCCTTGATCGCCGCCGTGGCGGGCAGCAGATGGACCTGCCCCTGCAGAAGGGACCAGCCCGGGAACCTGTCGTCCGGCATGCTGCAGATCCGACCACGTTGCAATCCGGCCCCATCGATGGATAGACGGGAGGAACATGCCTCCATTGGTCACCATAGGTTTTGAGCGGCAAGCAGCGTCCTTCCCGACAGCACAGAACCTTGATCCCATCTCGGTCCGACGACAGGCCTTTCCAGTTGCCGATCCGTCCCCCGCACTCCCGACACTGGCTCTGTGGAGATGCCAGTAGGCGTCCCGGGTACGATGGCCTTATTTCTAGCCCGCCCTTTAGGACGGCGCAGCCGGTGAGGATTATCGAAGTGTCTGATGCACCTTTGCAGGACCACGCCGATTACCAGCAGCTCCGGCTGATCCTGGCGGCCTTGCAGGACGGCGTCATCCTGATTGAGCCCGACCAGACCATCTCCTGGGCCAACAAGGCCGCACTTCGAATGCACGGGGCCGGCACCGTGGCGGATCTTGGTGCCACGGTGTCGGAGTACCGCGAACGCTTTGAACTGCGCTACCGCAACCGGCGCCACCTCCCGGAGGGCGCCTACCCGATGGAAAGGGTGCTGGCAGGCGAGGCGTTCGATGAGGTTGTGGTCGAGGTGGCGCCCGCTGGGGAGAACGAGGCGCAGTGGACTCATCGGATCCGGAGCCTCGTGCTCAACGACGCCGCCGGCGTGCCGGACTGCCTCGTGCTCATTCTGAACGACGAGAGCGAGCGGTTCGATGCCGAGGAGCGCTTCGAGGCAGCCTTCTCGGCCAATCCAGCGCCCGCAGTGATCCTGCGATTGTCGGATCATAGGCACATCAAGGTCAACAAAGGTTTTCTGGCGATGACCGGCTATACGGAGGAGCAGGTGCTCGGCTGTTCAGCTTATGAAATCGATGTGCTCGAGGGAGCCGCCCGGCGAGAGTACGCCATCGAGCGCCTACAGGAGGGGCGTACCATCCCGCAGATGGAAGGCCTGCTCCAACTTCCAGGCGGGGGTGAAAAGCGGGTCATCGTCGCCGGACAGCCGATCCAGGTCGGCGACGCTGCCTGCATGCTGCTCAGTTTCGTCGACCTTGAGGGTCATAAGAGGACCGAGCACGCCCTGCGGCGGAGCGAGGAGAGCTTCGCCGTGGCTTTGCGCCTCGTACCCGTGCCGGCCTTCGTCGCCGCACGGGCTGGCTGTCGCCTGATGCTGGCAAACGATGCCTTCACGCGCGAGAGCGGCTATGCCGAAGCGGAGCTGGTCGGGAAGAGCACGGGCGACATCGGACTATGGGCCGATGAGGCTGCAGGGCAGGAGTTGGAGCGCCAACTCGAGCGGAATGGCTCAGTGCGCGACATCGACATGAGGATGCGGGCCAGAAACGGGAGCGTGCTCGAATGTCTCGTATCGGCTGAGGCGGTCACCCTCGGCGATTGTCCTTGCATCCTGGTGGTCGCGCAGGGCGTTGCCGAGCGGCGGCGCACGGAGTTCGAGGTGGTCGCGGCTATCGAGGCTGTAATGCAGGACACCTCTTGGTTCAGCAGGGTTGCGCTGGAAAAACTGAGCAGGCTGCGCCGGTTCGATGCGCCCCAGAGCTCCACGGCGGAACTGAGCGACCTGCCCCAGCGGGCGCGGGAGGTTCTGGCCTTGGTGTGCCGCGGGATGAATGACCCCTTCATCGCTGGCAAACTCGGTATATCCCGCAACACGGTACGCAACCACGTCACCGCGCTCTACCGTAGAACAGGGGTGAATAGCCGGGCGGCCCTGGTCATCTGGGCTCGTGAACGCGGCTTTGATGGCGGTCCCCCGCGCAAGTCGTCGCAAACGGCCAAGGGATCGAACTAGGGGTCATTAGCCAGCGCTCTGGGCGACGCACGAAGAGGGCAATAAACGGAACTTTCGGCGAGTAACTAGTGTTGGGACAGCCCCTCCCTAGTGTAGGCGCACCATCATCTCCGGATAATCGTTCAACGGTTTCGGGAACTCCGCGATGCAGCCGCGGTTGTGCCCTCGACGTCATGACCGGACCGATCCCGGCTCCTGTCAGGGGCGCCCCGGGAAACATCCAGATGAACAGTGATCGGATCGCGGGCGCGGCCAAGCAGATCAAAGGCTCCGTCAAGGAGGCCATCGGGAAGCTCACCGGCGATGTCAAAGCCCAGGCCGAGGGCGCTGCCGAGAAGGCCGAGGGCCAGGTTCAGGGTACTACGGGAGAGGCCGAGGAGGCCGTGCAGATCCCCACCGACAAGTAACTCAGGGGAGCGCGGGGGAACACTGAACAGTCTGGCGGATGCTGGAGCGACCTTCGCACATCTTGCCGTCCCTTGGAGCATGACGCCGATCGCCGGTGAGCAGCTTCACCCCAAACATCACAGAGAAAGAACCCTACCCATGCAGAGTCGATCGACAACAGGTACCCATGGCGGCGCAACGGCCGCCGCGGTCCTGCCTGAGGGCGCGCCCTCCCTGCCGACCCGTGTATCCTGGGGCGCGGTCATCGCTGGCGCCGTCGTGGCGCTGACCATCGGTCTCATGCTCAACGCCCTCGGTGCCGGGATTGGGGCCACGGCGGTGGACGCCGCCGCCCGCGGCACGCCCTCGGCCTCGTCCTTCGGGATCGGCGCGGCGATCTGGGTGCTGGTGTCGAACCTGATTGGCCTCGCCACCGGCGGCTACGTTGCGGCCAGGCTGTCGGGCACCTCCGACAACACCGACGGTACGCTGCACGGATTGGCTGTCTGGGGTACCACCTTCCTGATCTCCGCCGTCCTGCTGGGCAATCTGGTGTCCGGCATCGCCTCCACGGCCACCGCTGGAGCCTCCAGCCTGCTCGGTGGCGCCGCACGGGGTGCCGGGTCGGCCGTCTCCGCGGTGGGTCAGCAGGTGGCCAACCGCACTGACACGGGCACGCTGCAGTCTGCCACGCAGGGCTTGGTAGATCGCGTGCAGGGCGCGCTGAGCGGCAACGGTGGCAACCCCGCGGCCATGACCTCGGACCAGCGCAAGGCCGAGATGAGCACGCTGGTGACGCGCCGGGTCACGGACGGCCAGCTCCCCCAGTCCGACCGCGACCGCCTGAACCAGCTGGTGGCCGCCGAGTACAACATCAGCCCGCAGGACGCGCAGTCGCGGGTTCAGCAGGCAGAGCAGCAGGCCACCCAGGCCGCCCGGCAGGCCGAGGAGACCGCCCGGCGCGCGGCGGACGCCGCGGCTTCCGGCGCCTCCGTCGCCGCCTTCTCGGTTTTCGGCATCATGCTCCTGGGTGCCCTGGCCTCGGTGCTCGGTGCTCGCCGTGGTACCCGTGACCTGCTGACGCTCCGAGCTGCGCGTGTCGGCTGACCCAGACGTTCTGGGGCAGGGCAAAAACCTCGCTCGATCCTCCTCGGTCGAACTGACCGGGGAGGCGACCGAGCAGGTCATCCCCCTGGTCGAAGAGAGCCTCCGCCTTGGCAAGCGTACCGTCGAAACCGGGCGCGTCCGCGTCTCGGTCTCGACGGAGACGGCCGAGGAGCTCGTGCGCACGACCCTGCGCACCCGGCGTGCCGAGGTGGAGCGCGTGGCCATCGATCAGGAAGTCGCGGAGGCGCCGCCCACCCGCGAGGAGAACGGTGTTCTCATCGTTCCCGTGATCGAGGAGATCCTGGTGATCGAGAAGCGCCTAATCCTCCGTGAGGAGATCCGGCTGCGCTTTGTCGATGGCGAGGCGCCCGTGGAACAGACCGTCGAGCGGCGGCTGCAGCGAGCCACGGTCGAGAGACTGCCGCCCGGGCCGGACACGCCTCCTGGGACGGTGGAATGGACTGGCACCCCCCCCTGACAACACGAAGGAGACCGCATGATGACGCGTACTATTACCGCCATGTTCAGCGATCGCACTGCAGCTGATGCCGCAATCCGCCAGCTGATCCATGAGCTCAACCTCGGGTCCGATCAGGTCCGGGTTCATGCCGCCGAGACGGCCACGTCCGGGTCGACCAGCACCTCGGCCGGGGCGGATACCGGGTTCTGGGCCTCTCTGAAGGACCTCTTCGTTCCCGACGAAGACCGCGCCACCTATGCCGAGGGCATCCGGCGCGGGCAGTTCGTGGTCTCGGCCGAGGTCGAGGAGGGCATGCTGGACCATGCCATGGACATCCTCGAGAACAACGGGGCCGTGGATCTCGACACCCAGGAGGCCGAGTGGCGGCAGTCGGGGTGGACCGGCGACCAGGCCGGCACCGGCACGACATCCGCTGTCGCGAGCTCGCCCTCGACGCCGGAACTGGGCGTGGCCGCGACCGGGACAGCCGCGGCGACGGCGGCGGCTCCGGTAGCCGGCACGACGTCCGCGACGACAGCGGCCACCACCGCCCGCACTGGTTCTGAGGAGGTCATCCCGATCGTCGAGGAGCAGGTTCGGATCGGCAAGCGCGACGTGGAGCGCGGCCGGGTGCGGGTGCGCTCCTACATTGTCGAGACCCCGGTGACCGAGCAGGTGACGCTGCGTGAGGAGCATGTGGACGTGCAGCGCCGTACCGTCGACCGGCCCGTCACCGATGCTGACCACCTGTTCCAGGAGCGCGTCATCGAGGCCACCGAGCATGCCGAGGAGGCGGTCGTTTCCAAGGAGGCCCGCGTCACCGAGGAGTTGGTGATCCGTAAGGAGGCCTCCGAGCGTGCCGAGACGGTCAACGACACCGTGCGCCGCACCGAGGTGGAGGTCGAGGACACCACTACCGACAGGTCCCGTACGACGGCGGGGGCTGTCAGCACCGCTGGCTCGACCGAGGCCAACCCGCCCGGTACGGCGGCTAGCCGCGCGGTGGATGACGCGCGTGAGACCAACAACAGTGGCGCAAATCCTACCAAGCGCTGAGTACTTTTGCCCTTGACCGGGTCGGGCGGGGAAGCTCTCCGTCCGGCTCCTCCATCCTGCCGACGGCCAACAAACATCTCGCGATCCTGTCGATCGCCGCCGAGTCATCAACGGTACCTCTACGCGGAGCCGAATCGCGCGTTCACACCAGAATTCCGAGGTGCTGCATCGCGCGTCCAAGTCGAACGTTAACTTATGAGGTAGTTGATTGCTTGGCCGAGTGGGGCGCTATGTGTGACGTTCTGGTGGTTGAGGACCAAGCGATCGTGCGGATGGTCATGCTTTGTCGAGAACATCCGCTACAAGCGAAGGTTAGCAGTTCTACAGTCCCACTCCAAGTGAGCTTCCTGCGAACCAAAACTTCAGCAAAAGGTAGGCAGACAGGTGCATGCTGGGACTAGCTGGTGTTCTGCTGGACCACACGGCCGCTATAACTGGCCTGTGTGCTCAGGCTCTCGCCATCTCGCAACGGAAGTCCTCGAATTTTCCAGCCGTAGCAGGTAATCGGGGTCTCTCCGCAACAGCCACTCGACCTGGCGATCAATGGGAGTGGTGATGTTGAGACCCACCAGCGGCCCGGTCGCGAAAATAGTGTCTGTGGAGTAGCCCCAGGAAGCAGCCTCCGTACCCTCTGGCCACAGCGCTTTGCCCTTACCGCTCTCCCGGATGGCGGCGAAGGTCCCGGCGGTGCCAAAGGTGGTCGGCGCACGGTGAACGCGCTCCAGACCAACTCCCAGAGCTGGCTCCGCACGGAGCGGATCGGCTGACCGGTCGAGCCGGACGTGAAGATCTCCCGCCAGTCTCCGTGACCAGCAGGCAAGGCGTCCGCAAGCATTGCCTCCGTGTCGTCGGCGGCCTGGATCTCCTCACGCCGCAGGAGGGGAATGCGGCGCCAGGCCTCCATCCAACTGCTATCAACGGGCAACTCGGAAAGCCCTTGGGCAAGGCGCCCACGGTAGAAGGGCACCTGGACTGCGGCGTGCGAGAGTAGGCGGGCAAGCTGGTCGCGCTGTCGCGCGAGCAGCCGCTCCTCCGGCCACCACTGGCTGCTCTCCAGCTAGAACAGGATCGACAGCATGGCCGCGCCATTGGGAGCCGGAACGCCGGGCCAAGCGATCCCATCCACTGCCGAGTGAACCATGAATTCCGGCTGCGGCATGGTCGTTCCTCCTCCCCCTCCGGCAGCACAGGGCCTGAAACCGTGCCACTGTGCCTCACGTTTGCCACGAAGATGCAACTATCCGTTTAGAACAGTGCCAGCTGCCTTTCAGGTGGCGTCAGGAGGGTGATTGCAGTCGGCTGTGATCAGTGCGGCAATGCTTGGCGTGCCGCAAGTGAGCCTGCCCGTCGCCACTGCCGCGCCGACGAGCCGACTCATGCCCGAGGCTGCGGGGGCTGATGGAGGGAGAGGCACTTCCTTGACGCGCGCGGGTGCTGCTGGATTCCTCGCTTCCCCGGAAACGCGGCAATCACCTCTGGTCACGGTAGGCGAGAGGGGCGAAGGAGGTGAAAGCGGCAAGGGGCGCCGCTCCCGCCGGCGCGGCCGCGACGACCGTTTTCATGGCTACCGCGAGCCGTACCGGTACTGCGCCGAGCCACCTTACTTCTATTCCGCCCCCCCTCGGGCTCGCGCCCGGCCCTACGCTCCATTACCGGATTACGGCTACGCTCCGGAACCGGTGCCGCGTTACGCCCCTCCAAGACTGTGAGGCGGCTCATGGGTGGAACCGGGGAGCTGAGGCCGGACAGAGCGAACCGCCTGGCAGGAAGCCGATCTGATGACCCAGGTGGGAAGGATCCGAGGGGCAGGCGCTTCCAACAGTCAGTGCGCACCCTAGGCACACCTATTCGGTTTCTCTTTCGGCCAGTGACGCTTCTCGCGCTGGCCTTTACCGGGCTTGCTGTCGGGTGCGTGTTCGTTGGCTGGACCCTGCTTCACCTTCCCGTTGATGGAGGAATGGTCACGGATCCGGGCACCGGGGGATCTCTCGTTTTGGAAGCCTCCGACGGGGAAGCCTTTGCGGCCCGCGGGGTGCTGCGGGGGGATCCAATTGCCGCCGACCGCTTGCCCCGGCGCCTCGCCGATGCCGTCATCGCTATCGAGGACCGGCGCTTCTATGAGCACGGGGGCATAGATCCCCGCGGTGTGCTCCGGGCGGCCTTGCGCAACACCACTGCTGGCCGGACGCGTGAGGGCGCCAGCACCATCACCCAGCAGCTGGCGCGCCTGCTCTACCTTTCCCAGGAGCGAAGCTTGGCCCGAAAGGCGCAGGAGCTCCTCATCGCCGTCTGGCTGGAGCGGCAGCTCTCCAAGGATGAGATCCTCGCCCGCTATCTCAGCAGCGCCTACTTCGGGGCTGGTGCCTGGGGCGCCGATGCTGCGGCGCGGCGCTACTTCGGCAAGGCGGCGGGCGACTTGAGCTTGGCCGAGGCCGCAATGCTGGCGGGTCTAGTCCGCGCGCCCTCCCAGTTAGCACCGACGCGTAATCCTGAGGGCGCCCGCCAGCGTGCCGGGCTGGTGCTCACCGCTATGGTTGAGACCGGCCGTACGATGGAAGCAGATGCCGCCGCGGCGCGCGTCGCCCCTGTTGCGCTCCGCACCCCTCCCGAAATGGCCCCCGGGCGCGGCTACTTTGCCGACTGGGTAGAAGCTGAGACGCGGCGGCAGGTCGGGCCAGTGCCCGTCGACGTAATGGTGCGCACAACCCTTGATCCAGCCCTTCAGGACATTGCCGAGCGTGTGGTCGGGTCTGCCCTGGATCGCGAAGGATCACGCGCCAAGGTTGGACAGGCTGCCCTTGTCGCCCTCTCCCATGATGGGGCGGTGCTCGCCGCCGTCGGCGGACGTGACTACGGAGTAAGCCAGTTCAACCGAGTGACCCAGGCACGACGCCAGCCGGGCTCCCTCTTCAAGCTCTTCGTGTATGGCGCGGCGTTGGAAGCAGGCTGGCAGCCCGATACGCTGATCGTGGACCAACCGGTTCGGATCGGCACCTGGGAGCCGCAGAACTTCGGCGGGCGCTACCGCGGGCGCACCACCCTGAGGGACGCTTTCGCCCAGTCGATCAACACGGTCGCGGTTCAGGTGTCCGAAGCCGTCGGACGCGATCGGGTAATCGAGATGGCAAAGCGCCTCGGTGTGCGTTCCGAGCTTGCCTCGGTGCCCAGCATTGCCCTTGGCAGCACTGAGGTCACCCTTCTGGAGATGGCAGGGGCTTTTGCGGGTGTCGCGGCAGGATCACGTGTGGAGCCGTATGTGCTTCGTGCGGTCAGGGCACGTGACCGGCCTCTTTTCTCGAGGGCCGAACCGGGGGCCGGAGGCGGGGAGGCAGCGCCTGTCCTCACAACCGCTGCACGGGCCGGCCTGCTCGACCTTCTGCTCGCGGTGGTACGCGATGGAACCGGGCGAGCCGCCCAGCTTCCCCGTCCGGTTGCAGGCAAGACCGGGACAACACAGGATAATCGCGATGCTTGGTTTGTGGGATTTACGGCCGACGTTGTCGTCGCTGTGTGGGTGGGGAACGACGACAATACACCGACCAACGATGTGACAGGCAGCACCCTCCCGGCCAACATCTGGCGTGCCTTTGTCGCAGAGGCCGACCGGGTTAAGGCGGCAGCCGCACAGGCAGCCGCCGTGGCTCGTCCAGTACCGACCGCGGCAGCAGGACGCCCCCCTCAGGCGGCGGCATCTTCAGCGCCGTCTGCCCTGCCGCCGCGCCCGGCGGTTCGAGGTCAGGCAGTTGTCCTGGACACGGGAACTCTACGGGTCGCCGGGCAGGTGGTTCGGCTAGGAGGGGTCATCGGTTTTCCGGGTGAGCCTGCGCGCGACATGGCGCTCTACCTGGCCGGGCGCGACGTAGTGTGTGAACCCGCAGATGTTGGGACACACCGCTGCAAGGTTGGCGATCGCGACCTCGCCGAGGTGGTTGTGTCCAATGGTGGCGGGCGGGCCGCCCGGGATGCCGAAGCGTCCTTGCAGCGCGCCGAGGATCAGGCCCGAGAAGCTGGGCGAGGCCTGTGGGCTGCATGGGGACGCTGAGTTTTCGTCGAAATGCGGTGGAGCCCAGCACGCTGCCACAACACCGCCTGCTTCGCTTAGTAGGCCAAGTCTCCTACCGAGTGGATCAGCGGAGATAGCAATGCGAAGCCTGCGTGTTCTTGCCGCCTTTGCTGGGCTCATCATGCTGTCGGGCTGTGAAACGAGTACGTGGGACGGTTATCCACCGAGGCCCTACGTCACACCTCCTTACCCTCCGACCTATAGCCAACCTCCAGCCTACCCTCCTCTCAGGAGGCCTGGTGACGGCAGGGATGGCTATCGAGGTGGGGAGGATGGTCGCTGGAGGCCAGACGGCCGTGGCTACACGCCTTATGGCGGCGCACCCGCTTACCGACCGGAGGATATCCCACCAACCTACCGTCAGCCCGAGTACGGCGACCGGAGCCCCCGCCAGGACGAGAGTGGACGATACTATCCACCTCCTTTGCCGTACGGCAGCTCGTCCCCGTACGCTAATGACGGTCGGCGCGACAACCGCGGTAGCGATGACGGCAACTCTGTGCCGTCGTTGCTTGACCGCTGGCGGCAGCGCGACGCGCCGGCGTACCGGCCGGATGCTGCGCCTTCGGACAACTCCGGGGATGCTTATCGTGCTCCGCCCACCACGGAACCAGATAGGGTCCAGCCAGACCTCGGAAGACCGACTTGGCGGTGACCGGTACAGCCTTTCCGGGATGCACATGCAAACGGATCTTTCTCTACACCGCCGTCCTTGGTCAGCGGATAGAAAATCGGGCCCAGGTCGGGCTGGCGCCCCTCGGAGGCATATGATGCGGTTCGCGCTCCTCGCCGCCGTCCTGGCAGCTCCCCTCATGCAGATCAGCCCAGCCGCCGCCAATGCTGACACACTGCCTGCGCAGTTTGGCGGCGAATGGCGAGACGGTGGGCCCGGCTACCCGGCTTACCGCGACGACTTCGAACGCGAGGAGCGCCGCGCAATGCGACGGGAGCGCCGTGCGGAGCGTTACGCGGCCTTCTACGAGCAACGCATGCGCACCCACTATCAGCGGGGCGGCCGCGACTGGGCGCGCCTGCCTGACTTCGAGAAGGACCGGTACATCCAAGATGAATGGGAACGCTGGGGCAGAGATCGCTGGGGCCGCTGATCGATCTCCTCTCCGACTAGTCGTAAGATGCTCTGGTCTTGACCCTCGAAAATGGCCCGGCTGAAGCTTGAGTCTTTCGCGTACTCTGAGGATCTCATCAGGCTTGGACGCTCTGAAGTTTGGCCTCCAAGTGGCCTGCCATATCTACGGCGCGCAGGGCAAGGAGCCCGAACGGCTCCGTTTGCACCAGCTCGGCGCCCCCATGGCGCGCCATTTCGAGTCCCGCGACGAAGGTGTTGGCCAGCGCTGCCCTGAGGCGGATCGGGCGGTCCGGCACGTTCTGCGGAATGGGTGGCAGGCAGCGCTCCAGGGCGAGGTGATTGGGGTGGAGTTGGAGGAGCTCGGCGACGCGCCGGAGTGCGTCCGGTATACGCCACAGCTCGGACGGGCGGAGCCGGTAGGTCGGCGCGGGTTCGGCGGTCTGTCCTTCCCTGCCCTCCAGCATGGTGTCGAGGGGTATTGTCACGTTGTCCAGCTCTGGCTGAAACGAGATGGTCAGGCGAAGCTGGCGGAATACCGTCCGAGCCCACCACCTATCCTGGCTACCGCTTTCCGGCCGAGGTCATCCAGCATGCTGTCTGGCTCTACCACCTGTTCAGCCTGAGCCTGCGCGACATCGAGCTGATCCTGGCCGAGCGGGGCGTGATGGTCAGCCACGAGAGTATCCGTCGCTGGTGCCTCCGCTTCGGCGCAGAGTTCGCGGCCAAGCTGCGCAAGCAGCGGCCAAGACCGGGCGACACCTGGCACATGGATGAAGTGTACCTGAGGATCGGTGGCGAGCTCTTCTATCTCT
>JBHTFH010000089.1:0-12645 GCA_042666135.1 Roseomonas sp. GCM10028921
GGCAGCAGGTGACCTGCCCACAAGGCAAGACCTCGGTCTACTGGCGCACCTTGCGGTTGCTGGATGGCAGTCCGCGCATTGGGGTCCAGTTTAGCCGCTCGGACTGCGGTGCCTGTGCCGCACGCCCGGCCTGCGCATCGGCGAAGACTGCGCGTCGGGTCATGCAGTCTCACCAGCGCGAGGAGTACGAGGCGCTACGGGCTGCGAGGACCCGGGCGGAAGATCCCACTTGGCTTGAGCGTTACAACAAGCGCGCCGGAGTGGAAGGCACGCTCTCACAAGGCATACGCGCCTTCGGTATGCGCCGGAGCCGCTACATTGGCTTGGCGAAGACAAGCCTGCAGGAAGTCTGCGCCGCGGCAGCAATCAATGTGTCCCGCGCAGTGCGATGGCTTGATGGCTTTCCACGAGCCAAGACGCGTGTGACCCGATTTGCGGCTCTGGCAGCAGCCGCATGAATTCGCCGACAGTATCAACACCTTATTGAGGTGCCAGGTGTCGCCCTGCCTCGGCCGGCGCCGCCGCAGCTTGGCCGCGAACTCAGAACCGAACTTGCGGCACCAGTTCCGAATGATCTCGTGCGTGACGGTGATGCCCCGCTCCGCCAGGATCAGCTCCACGTCGTGCAGGCTTAGCCTGAACACATGATGAAGCCAAACGGCATGGCTGATGATCTCCGCCGGGAAGCGGTATCCAGGGTAGGTGGGGCAGTCTAGCGTCATCCCATCAGACTGCCCCGCCTCGGTCGTTCCGACCACCGCCTATCAACTTGACAATGCCGGGCGGCATCGTACTCCGCCCAGTTCGTGGCCCGAAACCGCTGCTACGGAAGGTGCTGGCGACGCTCGGCGTTGGCCTTGAACGGCAAGCTGCGCTCCTCGGGAGGATGACGGGCCGTCTACCCCTCAGCACCCTAGCTTACCAAGACCGCCAAGCCGCCCCGTGCAACACAGTGGAGCGCAGGAGCATCCGGACCAGGGGCGTGGAGCGCAGGCGCCGATTTTCCCTTCGTGATTACACTGTCGGAAAACGGAGGGTTTACGGAACTGGCGTATCCTGCGCTGATTCCGCCGCGGGCGGTTCGCCGCGGAGCCCCACCGGGGTCGTGAAAAACCGCGGCCAAGATTTCGGGAGAAGGCGGCATGGGCCTGATCAACTATGTGACGCGCGTGCATTTCGGCTTCGGCGAGATCACACAGCTCGGCGCCGAGCTGCGGCTTGCCGGCATCGCGCGGCCGCTGATCGTCACCGACAAGGGTGTCCGACAGCTGGGCGTGCTGGAGCGCGTCGAAGCGCTGCTGGACGCGCCCCCGGCCGGCGTGTTCGACGACACGCCCGGCAACCCGAACGAGGCGGCGGTGCGCGCCGCGACAGACATGTTCCTCGCCGCCGGCGCGGACGGAATCGTGGCTATCGGCGGCGGATCGGCGCTCGACCTCGCCAAGGGTGTCGCTATTCTTGCGGCGCATGGTAGGCCGCTGAAGTTGTACGCCGCGATCGAGGGCGGGGTTGACCGGATCACGGGGAAGACCTGGCCCACCATTGCCATCCCCACCACCGCCGGTACGGGCAGCGAGGTAGGGCGCGGCGCCATTATCATCCTCGACGACGGCCGCAAGGTGGGGCTGCTGTCGCCACACTTGGTGCCCCGGGCCGCCATCGTTGATCCCGAGCTCACGCTCACCCTACCGCCCATGCTGACCGCAGCGACCGGCATGGACGCGCTCTCGCACTGCGTTGAGACCTTTCTCGCCCCCTCCTTCAACCCGCCCGCCGACGGCATCGCCCTGGAAGGCCTGCGGCGCGGCTGGGCCAGCCTGCCCATCGCGACGCGGGAGCCACACAACCGCGCTGCCCGCGCCGACATGGCCATGGCGGCGACCATGGGCGCGATGGCCTTCCAGAAGGGCTTGGGGTGCGTGCACAGCTTGAGCCACTCGCTGGGCGGGATCAATCCGAAGCTGCACCACGGGACCCTGAACGCGATCTTCCTGCCTGCGGTGATCTCCTTCAACCGCGACGCCCCCACGTCGGTGGAGCAGGACAAGTACGCACGGATGGGTGCCGCGATGGAGCTCGCCCCGTCCGATCGGCTGGAGGACGCGGTCCGCGCCATGACGGCGGCGATCGGCTTGCCGACGCGGCTGTCCGAGCTGGGCGTCGGGGAGGAGGTGTTCGACCGCGTCATCACAGGCGCGCTGGCGGACCACAGCCACAGCACCAACCCGCGTGAGGCTGATGCGCGGGACTACCGTGCGATGCTGCAAGCGTCGCTCTGATGCCACGGCCGCGGCTAGCGGCCGGATCGATTGTCCAAACGAGAAAACAGAACAGGGAACGTTTATGATGATGTCCATGCGCCGTTCGGAATTCCTGGCCCTCGCCTCGGCGGCAGCCTGCGCGGCCTTCGCCTCCGGGGCCGCGGCCCAGAGCTTCCCATCCCGCCCCATCGAGATCGTTGTGCCAGTGGCGCCCGGCGGCGGCACGGACATGGTGGCGCGCGCCTTCGCCGATGTCGCCCAGAAGTACCTGCCGCAGCCGGTGCTGGTGCTGAACCGCCCGGGCGCGAGCGGCGCGATCGGAATGCAAGAGGTGCTGAATGCCCGCCCGGACGGCTACAAGGTCGGGCTGGTGTATTCCGACCTCGCGATCCTGCCCGGGCTCAAGCGGATCCGCTTCTCCTCCGACGACTTTCACATGATCGCCCTGCTCAACGCCGACCCCGGCTCCGTGGTGGTGCCGGCGGACTCGCCGTGGCGAAGCATCGAGGATCTGGTCGCCGAGGCGAAGCGCCGGCCGGGAACCGTGAAGCTCGGCAACAGCGGGGCCGGCTCGATCTGGCATATGGCGGCGGCGGCGATGGAGGAGAAGGTCGGCGCCGAATTCCTCCACGTCCCGTTCACCGGCTCGGCGCCGGCCTTGGCGGCGCTGCTGGGCAACCATGTGGAGGCGGTGGCGACCAGCCCCGGTGAAGCATCCGCCTATGTGCATGGGGGAAAGATGCGCGTCCTGGCGGTGATGGCCGAGGAGCGCGCGCCGGGCTTCCCTGAGGTGCCGACCCTGAAGGAGCGCGGCTTCGACGTGTCGGTCGGCGTGTGGCGCGGGCTGGCCGTGCACCGCAACACTCCTGCCCCGGTGGTCGCCACGCTGACGGAAGTGGCGCGAAGGACCGCCGAGGACCCAGCCTTCCGCGACGCCCTGGCCCGGGCCAACCTGACCTTCGCCTATGCCGATACCGGCGCCTTCGTGGCCCTCGCCAATCACGACCGCGAGGTGTTCCGTCAGCTAATTGAGCGGCTGCGCATTGAATAACGCAACCAGTCGGATGCTCTGACCGTCCGCATCAGGCGGTCGTGCAACGCTCCTCGCGGCATTGTCACGTTGACGAGTTCCATGGCGCGCTCGCCCGCACGCAGCAGTGCGCGGAGGATCACGCCGTGATGCGGACGCACGTCTCCTCGCGCCAGATCCGGAAGGCCTTGGCGCGGGCTCGGCGGTACTGAGCCGCCGTCATCAGGGGCCGTCCCGGCCGGAAGTGGCCGTAGATCAGGGCGTGCGCCGAAAGGAACCGCTGCGCCTGGGCAGGCGACTTGAACCGCTGCATCTGGCGCTCGCGTCGGCGTGTCGGCCGGTGCGAGTTCTCGGAGCGGTGGTTGAGGTAGCGGCTGGCCCGGTGCCGCACACCGGGCATCACCTCGCGATGCGCCACGCCGTAGCTGCGCAGCCCGTCGGTGACGAGGCGCTTCAGCATTTACTTTAGCCCGACCAGCAGGCGCTTGAGGAACCGCTTGGCGGCGCTCGCATTCCTGCGGCCCTGGACGAGGAGGTCGAGCACCACGCCGTGCTGATCCACCGCGCGCCAAAGATAGCGCAATTCACCGTCGATGCGCAGGAACTGGGTTGCATAAACTACCTTGCAGGCGCAGTAGGCCCCGGGCTGGTCCGCATTCACATGATGCGGACATACTCTGACCGTCCGAGTTCGAGCATGCGATTGAGTGCGCGGACGGCGACGGCCACCTCTGTCGCGCGGCGCCTGTCGGTACGCGATTGCAGTCCACCGCCGATGGCGCGCTTGAAGCGCGCGATATCCGCCTCGACCAGGGCGCGCCAGTTGTAGCCAGACACCTTCTGCCAGCCCATGCGCCCGCGGCTTGGCGATCGGCTGAGGGAGCGGTCAAGTGGACATCGGGCTTGAACCCAGAGAGAGGCGAAGTCGATTGCCGAGGCCGGCCGTAGGTGCGTCCCCTCACGGAGGCCTGCGGCGCTCTCTGGTTCAGCGCTTTTCGATGTTCCAGTACAGCATAACCGGCGCATCCAGCACGCCGGAGACGCTGGCGCGCCGAGCGTAGGGCTGATCGAACTGGCCGAGCACCCGGTAGGGCTGGACCTCGGCCAGGCGGCGGTGAAGCGCCTCTACCGCGGCCAGCCGTGCGGGCTCGTCCGCCGCCTCGACCACCGCGCCGCGGAGCCGCTCGGCCTCCGCGTCGCAGGGCCAGCCCGCCCAGGCGCGGTCGCAGCCCATGTTGGTGCCGATGTTGGTCAGGGGGGACTGCATCGTCGCGCCGGAGGCGAAGGTGACGAAGAGGCTGTAGCCCCCTTGGGAGGGCAGGCCCCGGTTCTGCTGCCGCGTGGTGACGGTCCCCCAGTCCGAGACCTGCAGGTCGATGTTAAAGCCGGCCCTCTTCAGCCGCTCCGCCGCGACCTCCGACATTCGGCCAATCGGCGCGATGTCGTAGGAGGTGGTGAGGACGAGCGGCTCGCCGCGGTAGCCGCTCTCGGCGAGGAGGCGACGCGCTGTCTCCAAGTTGGGCGTGGCGTAGGCTTCGGCACCAGCCTCGGTCCCGTTCACGGTGCCGCAGACGAAGTAGGCGTTGCAACGCCGCCAGAAGCGCTCGTCGCCGAAGCCGGCGGCGAGGAAGTCGGCTTGCTCGGTGGCATAGGCCAGGGCGAGGCGCGCGCGCGGGTCGTTGAAGGGCGGATGCAGGTGGTTCGGCCGCAGCATCACTTGGCTGGAGAGGCTGGTCGCGCGCTCCACACGGATGTCGCGGCTGCGCGAGAGCAAGGGGAGGAGATCCTGCGAGGGCTGCTCCCAGATGTCGATCTCGCCGGTCTGGAGCGCGCCCGCGGCAGTCTGCGGGTCTGGCATGATCTGCCACTCCACCCGGTCCACCCTCACCTGCCGGCCGCCGGCCAGCCCGTCCGCCGGCTCAGCCCGCGGGACGTAATCCGGGTTCCGGTCGTAGACCACGCGCGCGCCCGGCCGCCACTCCTCGCGGTTGAAGCGGAAGGGGCCGGAGCCGATGGCGGTGGTGACGGGCGTGTGCGGATCGGCGCGCGCATCCTCCTCCCGCATGATAACGGGGATGGCGCCGACAGCGGAGCCGAGGGCGAAGGGAACCATGCCCAGGGGCTTCGTTAGCTTCAGCGCGACGGTGCGGTCATCCAGCACGTCGAGCGAGGCCAGATATTCCCGCAGCTTCCCGCCGATCGTGTCCCGCGCCATCCAGCGGTTGAGCGAGGCCACCACGTCGCGCGCGCTGACCGGGCGGCCATCATGGAAGCGCAGCCCGTCCCGCAGTCCGATGGCGTGGGTAAGGCCATCCGCCGAGACCTCGTGGCGGCCTGCCATCTGCGGGTGCGGCGTGAGCTTCGAGTCCCAGGCGAAGAGCGTCTCGTAGACCATCAGCCCGTGGATGCGGGTGATCGTGATGGAGGCGACCACCGGGTCCAGCGTCCGCAGGTCCGCATGGGGGGCGACGCGCAGCACCCGCTGCGGCGCGGGCTGGGCCGCGGCCGGCAGGGCCATCGCGGCCGTGGCGGCGGTGAGGCCGGTACAGGCGAGGAGGTGGCGCAGGCGCATGGCGGTGATCCTCTTATCCCGGCTCAGGTCAGCACGCGTTCAGCCTCGATGGAAGGTCAGGACGCGGGAGCGGTGGGCGACGAGGCGGAGCGTGCCGTCCGGCTGCAGCCAGAGCAGCGGGCGCAAGCCCCATGGTCCGTGGCGACGCGCGGCGAGGGCACGGGGGCCGGGCAGGGCCCGCAGCGCGCAGGACTCCTGCGGGTGAATGCCGGGTAGGAGGGCGCTGCTATCCGGTCGCACCGTGAGGACGGCGCCGAACGCCTTATTGCGCCAGGTCCCGATGAGCGCAGGATCGAGGGACGTCTCCTCGCCCACCCGGCGCAGCACGCGCCGCACGCCGCCGACGCGACCCTCGATACTGCCATCCGCACGCGCCCGAAGCCGCGCCTCCAGGTAGGCCGGCAGGGTCCGCACCTCCTCGCCATCGGCGAAGAGCCGGTCGGTGACACCCATGAAGGAGATGAACTCGCCTTCCACCTCCGCCCAGGCCTCGCTTCCTTCCTCGGCGTAGAGGCCGGGCGGCAACGTCGCCGGCTGCGGCAGAGGCTCGCCCGAGGCGGCGGCCAGCACCTGCATGGCGAGCCAGAGCGGGTCCGTGTCTTCCCGGTTGGAAACCAGCGCGACGCCGAGCCCGATGGCCGGCGCCATGAGCAGGTGCGTCTTCACGCCCGGCAGCGAGCCGCCGTGGCCAATCAGGGCCAGCGTCCCGAGCCGCTGGGCGGAGAGGCCGAGCCGGTAGAAGCTCTCCTCCCCGTCCGGGAGGCGGCGCGGGGCGCCGAGCCGCTCCAGCATTCCCGCGGCGGGGCCACGCCCGGCGATCAGGGCCGATCCCCAGCGGGCCAGGTCCTCGGCTGAACCGGCGAGGCCGCCGGACGGGGAGAAGTGCAGCCCGTAGCGGCCGCGACGCCAAGTCTCGCCTTCCCGCCAGTAGGGCGTGGCCAGGCCGGGCAGGATGGTCGCCTCGTCCTCAGGGAATGCAACGGAGTCCAGGTCCAGCGGATCGAGCACGAGGCGGCGCAGAGCCTCGCTGTAGGTTTCGCCCCCACGCTCCGCGAAGGCGGCGGCGATCAGCCGCCAGCCCGTGTTAGAGTAGGCCATCTCCTGCCCGGGCGCCCCGCGTGTGCCGGGCAGGCGGCGGCAGAGGTCGAGGAGGTCTGCCTCGGACAGGCTTGCGCTGAAGGGGAGGCCCAGGAGCCAAAGGGTCTCCATTAGGTCCGGGATGGCGCCGGTCATATCCATCGCGTTCGCCAGCGGTACGACGCCGATCGTCGTGGGCAGGCTGGGAACGAGCGCCGCGAGGCGGTCCTCCAGGCGAAAGCCGGCCAGCAGGGCCGTCGCGGCGGCGAACTGCTTGCTGACGGAGGCCCAGCGGGTCGGGGTGGCGGCGGTGAAGGGCAGGTCGTGCTCCAGGCTGGCAAACCCGCCCGCTACAGCCTCACGCGGCCCCGAGGCTTCGAAGATCACCAGGGCGCCGCCTGGTCCGCCCTCGGCCGTCCAGGCGGCAGAGACAGTCCTGGCCTCGTCGGCGGCGCGAGAGAGATTGTTAGGCGTCATGCTGGATCATCCGACGGTTCCGGACTGCTGGCCAGCGTGAGAAACCTCTCGGGAGTGCTTACCTTCAAACGACAGCGCAACCCAGGAACGGCAGCTCAGCGCCCATTTCGGACAACCAGCGCCACGGCCCGCCTTCCCGTCAGCGGACATCATGCCCGCCCTCGTTCCTCACCAGAGGTCATCGTTGGGCGGAGTTCAGATGCCAATGTCGCGAGCAGCCCATCACTCCGTTCCAGGGGCCACTCGCGTCGGAATCGGCTTCTCCCACCCCGATCCTAGTCTGCCTTGAGCCGCCCCTCCCGTGCAGCCCGGCTAGAAATGGCGTACTTCGCCTCCAGGAGGCGGCCGAACTCCTCGGTCGTACCGGCATAGGCCTCACTTCCGAGATCGCGGGCGCTCTTGACCATTTGGGCGTCGGCCACGGCCTCGCGGATCGCCGCGGTCAAGCGATCGCGCAAATCCTTTACATCCTCACCCGCTGTTTCCTGGCGCGAGATGCGGCCAAAGATGCGCACGCCAGCTGGCCAGCACCAGCAGCGTCACACTGATGCCTAGCGTACCGTAAAGCGCTGCTGTCGCCGGAAAACCCAAGTGGTCGATCATTGGCCCGGAGCAGAGCAGCCCAACTGGCAATCCGTATACTGCCAAGGTGCGTATGCCCATGATCCTGCCGCGTAGCGCTGGGGGCGCACCGCGCAGCAGCAACACTGACATTGGTAGCACGCACAGTATCTGCGCGCCTCCAACTATTGGCAGCAGCAGTAAGCCGCCGGTGAGGCTGCTGACCTGGCCGAATAAGATTACCAGCCCGTGCCAGACCACGCTAAAGATCACCATCATGCGCGCTGGCTTCACAGCAGTGCCCATCCGGCTCAGGATCAGCGAAGCCACGATGCTGCCTGCCGCGACAGCCGCGACGAGGTAGCCGAGCCCCGCTTGGGTGGTGCCGTACACGTCACGCGCCACGTAGGGCAGCAGTCCCAGCGTGAAGGGAAAGGCCGTTAGATTGATCAGGAACGCCATGAGCATTGCCGCCAGTTGCGGCGGCGCTTGCCATACTGCTCGCACCGCCTCCCCCAGGCCGCGGAGCGGGGACACCGCTGTCGCTACAGGTTTCCGATCCGCTGGTCGCCGCGCGCTAATGCCAAGCGACAGCAGCGTGCCCAGCCCGTAGCACAGCACTACCAGAACATAGGCTTCGCCCATCCCCAGTGCGGCCACGATGCTCGCTCCCGCCAAGGCGCCGCCTATACGAGCAGAATCTGTGGTGATGCGCGACAGGCTGATGGCGCTCACAAGCCTATCCTCGGGCATGGTCTCACTGATCAGCACGTTGCGAATACCCATGTCAGACGGCCTAATCAGTCCGGCAATCCCGGCAGCGATCAGCACCAGCATGGGCGTGAGAGAGTCGGCCAGTGCCAGCGCCGTCAGGGCCGCTGCCAGCACTGCATAGGACGCGCGCATCAGGCACATCACGGTGCGATGCCCCACCGCGTCACCGGCCAGGCCAAAAAAGGGTGAGATCAGCGTCCCCAGGAACTGCAGCGACCCGAACAGGGTCACGAGCAGCACTGACTTTGTTTGCACCACGATGTACCAGCCGAGGATCAGGGTCTCCATTTCGAAGGCCCAGGATGTCATCAGGTCGGCCGACCATTGGAACCGGTAGCTGCGGATGGCAAAGGGGGAGCGCGCCGAGATCCAGTGCCGACCGATCACTCCGGCATATCCGCTTGCGCGCGGTCGTCTGCAGGTTCTGCGGTCTTCAATAGGACGATCGCCCCTGGCCTTGAACCGGCTCGGTTACATGACCGCGTGGCCATCCTGAATACCCCCGAACCAGCCGTGGCACCGTCGCCTGCGCCCGCCTCAAGCGAACAGGTGCTCCATGCGCTTTCAGCCGGGCTCGCAACGGCACCACCCTCGTCTCATGTCCAGACCTCCGTGGCTACGCAGGGTCGGGATTCCCCCTCTCTCAAGCGGCTCCTCCACTCGGAGGATCCGGACGGAGGGCGGCACACATGAGGTGGCACGCACCTCTCGGCGCGTGGCACTCCCGGCCACGAAGGTTCAGCGCGAGCTAACGCCACACCACTCAGCGACGAACTTCGCCATGGTCAGTGTGCAACGCCGAAGATCTTCAAGCGATGTACGCTCGTCGAAGCCGTGGTTGCCCTCGCCTTTCGGTCCGTAGCAGAGGGCAGGAATGTTGTAATATCGACCGTAGTAGCGCGTGTCGTTTACAGCGGTCGTGCGGCGCTCCTCCATCTGCTTTCCATGCACCTCCATGTGGGCCGCTGACAGCACAGCTTCGGCCTCGCTGCCTGGCCCGAGCACGAAGCCGTCTGCCTGGAAGCCATGCCAGACCACTTCGGGCGGGTTGTTCGCCAGGAAGTTGTCGTTGCCGCTCGCCTGCTTGACCACGCGTTCGACGGCAGCCATGGCATCTTTCACCTCCGTTGAGGGCAGAAGTCCGATGCGACAATCCACCTCACACCAAGCCGGCGTACTGCTGGCCCAGTCGCCGCCGTGAATGATGCCCGGATTGAATTTGATAGGATCTCGGACGGCAGCATAGATCGGATCAGATGCCGCAGCGCGATTAAGCTCCTTTGTGTGCGTTACCAGCGCCTGTATAAGGTGGTAGGCGGACATTATGGCGTTGGATCCGTCTTGTGCTACCGCTACATGAACGGGCACGCCGCGCACACGTAGGCGGAACCAGAGTGTTCCTGTATGCGCACGTGTGATGGTGTGGCCCGTCGGCTCCGGGATCATCACGGCATCTGCACGGTAGCCTCGCAGCAGTGTCGAGAGAGCGCCGTTGCCGGTGCTCTCCTCCTCAGTCACCGTCTGAAGGTACACATCTGCGGCAGGTTCGTAGCCGGCCTCACGGAGCACGTCCATGGCCGTGATCATGCAGGAGACGCCAGCTTTCATGTCGTTCGCGCCACGGCCGTAAAGCCAGCCATCGCGTACCACTCCAGCATAGGGCGGATAGGTCCACATTTCCTCCGGCCCCTCGGGCACGACATCGATATGGCCCTGCATGATCAAACTGCGGCCAGCCGGATTTTTCGCGCGGTAGGTGCCGACAACCTGCACGGATCCGGCCGAATCCACATCAACCATCGGCGCGGACTTCTCGTGGGACGGAAGCCCCACATCGGCCAAGGTGAAGCGGTCTACCGCATACCCCCGCCTTGCGAGGTTACGAGCGATCCAGTCCTGGAGTGGGCCTTCCTCCCCGCGTCGCGAAGGAAAGCGCACGAGCTCCTGCAGCAGAACCACCTGCTCGTCAAATAATCTGTCTGTCGCCGCACTCAGGCGTGCCAACATCTCGGCCTCGGACACGTCTTGTGTTCCTTCGGTGCTAATTTGCTTGAGGTGCGCGGGCCGGCGCGGCGAAGAGCGCGTTGGTGTACCAAGCGGGCGACGGATCGTAGCGGACGCGGTCCTTCCGACCCGCCCACAGGACCCTCGGATAGAAAATAGGAATGACCGCCACATCGTCCATCGCGATCCGCATAGCCTCCGCCGTCAACTCGTTGCGCTTCGCCTCATCCATGGTCCGCATCGCTTCCTCCAAGGTGCGGTCTAACTCCGGGTTTGAGTAGTGCTGCCGGTTGAACGGCCCCATTCTCGCCTCCGGATTGCGAGTGGCCACCACCTGCTGAAGTGTGATCGCGGCGAGGTTGGAAGCGTAGGTCGTCATGAACATGGCGAAATCGCGGTTCGTCGCGCGTGAAAAGAACGTTGCCGTTGGCAGCACCTCGACGCTGGTTTCCACGCCGATACGACTATAGCCCTGCGCGATGGCCTGAAGGACTTCCGCGTCGCCAGGGAACCAACCATTTGGTCCATGGATGGTCATACGGAATCCATTTGGATACCCGGCCTGCGTCAGCAAGGCGCGGGCGCCCGCGACGTCATAAGGGATCAGCGCCCGGTTCGGAATGCGGCCCACCGCGATCGGTGGAGCGAACTGCTCAGCCGGACGTCCCTGACCGGCAAGCAACCGGTCCACAATCCCCTCCCGGTTGATCGCGATGGATAGGGCACGTCGGACGCGGACATCCCTCAGTGGGTTTTTCTCCAGCGGCTTGCCATTGCGGTCGGTGATGTGGGGAGCCTGGTCTCGCGTGCTGTCTGGGAAGAGGTAAGCGGTGCCGTTGCTCTCCGTGCCAAAGATCTCGACCCGTGGATCTGCCCTCAACCGCGCCACGTCCTGTGTCGGGACGCCGTCGATCAACTCAACGTCTCCCGAGAGCAGAGCCGCCACACGCGATCCTGGGCTACTCACGAAGCGGATCTGGACGCGGTCCCAAGGTGCTCTGTTCCCCCAGTAGCTCGGGTTCCGCTCCACTTCGAGTCTGTCGCCCTGCACATAGGATATGTGGCGGTAAGCCCCCGTGCCAATCATGGCACGACCACTGTTGAAATCAGCCGTCGTGGAGTTTCCATGAAGCTGCTGGGAGAGGATCATGACTGCCGTGAGCTCTGCGTCTAAAAAGGGCGTCGGCTCACTAGTCGCGATGCGAATCGTGCGTCCATCCACGACTTCGATGCTCCTCACTGTCCGAACCGTCGAGGCAAAGGAGCCAGGACTGTTCGGAACCAGCGGCAGCCGCCGGAAGGAGAAGGCGATATCCTCCGGCCTCAGCGGGGTGCCGTCGTGAAACTTCACCCCCTCGCGCAAGCGAAACTCCCAAGTCAGATCATCAATCGCGCGCCATGATTCAGCAAGGAGCGGCACGATGCGGCCATCGTTGTCGAAATCGACCAACGGATCGAAGACTTGACGGAGAATCGCGTTGTTACTGTTCGAGCGATGGTAGTGAGGGTCCATCGCGGTCGGAGCGGATTGCGCTGCGATTGTAAGACTGCTCTGTGCCTGAGCAAAGAGCGGAAGAAAGCTACAAACGGTCGCAAGCAGGAGATTGCGCATCTAGACGCTTTCCGTTTTTGCTTCAACGAGACTGCCACCCGAGAACGCTGTGTCAAGCTGGTCCGACCTTTACAGATCCATTCCGCCACGATCTGGTCCTCGGAGAGGTCCACTCTCCTGCTCTCGACCGACGGCCTGGTCCTGGCCTGACCTGACCGGTTCTGTCAGCTTTCACGCCACGAGGGGCCGGGTAGCGGGCCAGGGTGGCGGCGGGTGGACTCGGGGCTGGGTCAAGGCGGCTCAGGAGCCCGAGATGGAATGCGGCGTCTGCGGGTCC
>JBHTFH010000090.1:0-12243 GCA_042666135.1 Roseomonas sp. GCM10028921
GACCTCATCGAGGTGCCACTTGTCCCCGAAGCAGGGTAGCCTCGGCCGGATCCGGTTGGCGAAGTCCTGACCGAAGTTGAGCGCCCACTGCCGCACCGTCTCATGGCTGGCGGCAATGCCGCGCGCCGCCAGCATCTCCTCGATCATGCGCAGGCTGAGCGGGAACGAAAGTAGAGCCACACCGCCTGGTGCCCGGCATGGGGCGACTTGGCAGCTAGCAAACTCATCCCACCCGCCTACCGGTCCGGGGTCAGTCCGCCAAGCCCCGCTGAACCTGACGGTGCCACCGAAGGTCCGACTGGTCGACCGGATCCGTAATCAATCCTTCATCCCGTGCCCGTATGGTTGTGGGCTTAGACAGGGAGCTTGCTCGATGCGTGGGACCGTTTTCCTTCTTGCCGCCCTGGCAACATCTCCAGCCATGGCTGGGCCGCTTTGCACCAATGCACCCGTGGAGCAGTGGATTCCCGCTGAGGAGATGAGATCGCGTATCCAAGCGGCCGGACAATACACAATTGACGTGTTCAAGGTTACATCCGGAAAGTGCTACGAGATTTATGGGCGCGACAAGAGCGGTAGGCGCGTAGAGGTTTACTTCAGCCCGGTGACTGGTGAAGCCCTTTCGAAAGCGTCTCGCTAAAACTCGGCCCGGAGTAAACGCAGATGTTCCTGACTCGTCAGCTTCGTATGCTCTGGGCCGCTGCTCTGGTGCTGCTGATTACCTCATCGGCTGTCCCAACGGTTTACTGCCTTCAGATCCTTTCTGGGCTCGACGAGTCCATTCAACGGACTGCGGAGGCTGAAACGCAGGCGAAGCAGGCTCGGCAGGTCGTCGACGTGTCGGGCCGCAATATCGCCAGCTACGCCGCCATCGCGCTGGACCTCACGACGGAGGAGAGGGGCAAGGTTCTTCAGGATGCCGACCAGAACCTTCAACTCTTGCGTCAGCTCTTCCCCGCCCTGGGGCCTATTGCGCGTAACGTGCTGACCTCCGAAGAATACGCAGACCTCCAGGACACGGTATCCTCCCTTACGCACAACTGGAGCGAGATCCGCGAGCAGGCCGAAACTGGCATGGCGGAGGCAGAAAAGACCTTTCATTTTCTCCGTGTGTTCGACGGAACGCTTCTGATCCGCGCTGCCCTCGCGAAGATCGAGGAAGCTGCTGTGCAGGCAGCGCAAGGGCAGAAGCTTCGCACGCTTGAGGGGCTGAGGACTACCGGGCAGGCTTTTGCTATCGTTATTATCTGCGGTGGCACTCTGGGCCTTCTGGCCAGCCTCTGCGTGTATCAGTTCTCGAGAATGACAAGGGCTGCCAATGAGGCGCTAGTCGACGCTAACGCCAGCCTGCGGCAGCGTGATGCCCACCTCGCACAACAGAACGCACGATTCGACGCAGCACTCGGCAACATGTGCCAGGGTTTGGGCCTTTTCGATGATGAGAACCGGCTGCTCGTCTCGAACAAGCGCTTCGGGGAGCTACTCGGCCTACCCGACAACGCCGTGTCGGCTGGGATGTCCTTCGAACAGATCATGAGCCTTGCCGTTGCGCGGGGAAGCATAGCAGCGGACAGCTCAGCGTCGTTCCAGAGCAACTGCGCAGCGCTCGTGGTAAGTGGGCGGCACGCATCGACCCTGTGGGAGATGGCCGATGGCCGTGGCCTGGCTATCAATACTCAATCAGTCGATGGCCAGGGCTGGCTTATCACAAGTGAGGACATCACTCAGCGTCGCGCCGCGGAGGCCAAGATCCACTACATGGCCCACCATGACGCACTCACAGGACTGCCGAATCGTGTCCACCTCCAGGAGGAGCTAAGCGACGCTCTGAAACGAGTTGGCCGTGGTGAGCAGCTGGCCGTACTCTGCCTCGACCTAGACCGCTTCAAGGCGGTGAACGACACCTTGGGCCACCCGATTGGGGACGCCCTGCTGCGAGCAGTTGCCGCGCGCATTCGGGAGTGCACCCGCGAGGTCGACACTCCCGCTCGCCTGGGAGGCGACGAATTTGCAATGGTGCAGGTTGGAGCGGGCCAGCCAGAGCAGGCGATTGCCCTTGCACAGCGGCTGATTGCCAGCCTGAGTGCGCCTTACGAGATCCAAGGCCATCATGTCATTATCGGAACTTCGATAGGGATAACGATCGCTCCCCAGGACGGCCGTGACGCCAGCGAGTTGCTCAAATGCGCCGACTTGGCCCTCTACAGGGCGAAGAAGGAGGGGCGAGGCACCTATAGGTTTTTCGAACCCGACATGGACGCGAAAATGCAGATGCGGCGGAAACTCGAGCTAGACCTCAGGGGAGCAGCGGTGCGGGGTGAGTTCGAGTTGTACTACCAGCCGCTCGTACACCTGCAGTCGAACGAGGTGAGCGGCTTCGAAGCTTTGTTGCGCTGGCGTCACCCAGTCCAGGGTCTCATATCGCCGGCCGAGTTCGTGCCGCTTGCAGAGGAGATCGGGCTCATTGCGCAGATCGGGGCGTGGGTGCTACGGACGGCCTGCTCTGAAGCAGCTGGATGGCCTGCGGACAAGAGGGTGGCCGTCAATCTGTCCCCAGTTCAGTTCAAGCATGCTGGTCTCGTGCAGGATGTGAAGGACGCACTCCAAATATCGCGCCTTGCGCCGAGCAGGCTCGAACTCGAGATTACCGAGACCTCCATGCTCGAGGACACCGAGGCGACTCTGAAGGCACTGAATGAACTGCGCAGCCTTGGCGTACGTATTGCAATTGATGACTTCGGCACCGGCTACTCGTCCCTGAGCTATCTTCGTAGGTTCCCGTTTGACAAGATAAAGGTCGACCAGTCGTTGGTCCGTGACATCGCTGAGAAGACTGACGCTGCTTTGATTGTGCGCGCCGTCATGGGACTCGGCCATAGTCTCGGCATGGCAACCACAATTGAAGGGGTTGAGACTTTCGAGCAGCTGGAGAAGCTGCGACACGAAGGATGTAGCGAGGTTCAAGGCTACTACTTCGGCCGGCCCCGTCCTGCCAGCGATGTGCATGCCTTTATCTCCGCAATCGCCCAGAGATCGGAGGATGCCGCTTGACTCGTTTCGCCGGCTGACAGCCCGCTTTATAACGGCTGAGTTGGGGTGAGCGGCAGGGGTTCTTTGATCTCGTAGCTGCGGCCGCCATCCAGGGTCTCGAAATGCAGGCCGGTGCCCTTCGCCGGGTGAATGTCCGTCGGATAGGCGCCGACAGCGATGCATCGGGAAAGCGGCACTCGGCGCGCAAGGCAGCGGTCCCTTGAGCAAGGCCGAAACCCGTGTTGGAGATCCTATGACCTACATCGACACCCTCAGCTATAAGGGCACGGCTATCCGCCTCCGCGGCGCGATGCTGAACCTGACCGACATGTGGAAGGCCGCAGGGCGCCCCGAGAACCGGCGCCCGACCGACTGGCTCCTCCTCGAAGAGACGTAGCGCTTCCGGGCGCACGCGGACACCAACCTGCAGGGGGGCGCCGATTCGTTCGGCTCAAATGCGGGCCTGGCCGGCATTTGGCACCTCGACAGCGACGGCTCCGTCGCCACCATCCGCGGCAACGACGGCGGAACCTGAGCCGCTGGCAGCTCGCGTTGTCCTACGGGCGCTACCTCTCGCCCCCGTTCCACCTCTGGTGCAACACCGTCCGTCGCGCCGCCATGGAGCGGCTGGACGGGCCGCCTGACCCGGGCCGCAGCCCGGTGCTGGCGCACCTGGCCACGCTCTTCCAGGCGCTGCACCGCCGGCTCGACACCCTCGACCGGCATGCGGCCGATCTGATGTTCCTCCAGCTCTCCTCGCAGGACCTCCTCGGAGCGGAGCCAGACCCAGATCATCAGGGCGATGGCGGCCGAGCCCTATCTGGGCCAGTGCCCTTGCTGGATGAGTGCCGCCGTCCTCACCGAGGCGGGCCGGCCGGTCGTGGGCGCCGAGTTCGACCACGCTTCCCACCGCGGCCTGAACACGCCCGAGCACGGATGGCTGGTCCGCACGTGCTGCCATCGCGAGCTGCCCCATGGCGGTTACCTCACCCGCTCGCGCGCATGCCCGAGTTCCGCGCCTTCCAGGGCGCGGTGCTCGCCCAGCGGCGCCAGCCGCACCTGCGATCCGGCACCGCGGCGGAGTAGCCTGCCCGCACAGAGCCCCATGACCTCACACCGAGGTCATGGGGCTTGCCATGTTTCCGGGTCGCACGGCAGGGTCCTGTCGACCCATGTTGAGCCGACCACAACTCGGCCTGGGGCGGGCAGCAGGCAGCAGGCGCGCCTACCATGGTCCGCTCAGCACCCACCCCGGTCAAATATCCGCATGTTCAATCGGCCGAGAAACGACGTTCTAGTGGGCTGTCCTGCTTCTGGATCAGGAGGCTTCGGCTGACCAGGGGGCGCATTCGGCGGGCAACGAGAAGGCCCCTGGCGCAATGACCGAACGTTGTTCCGGTCCGGGATAGTATCGGAGCCGGCGGGCGGCTAAGCCGGGGCGATGACCACCGCCCCCCGGACAGCAGTCGCTCCGCTGAGAGACGCCCGACCCTTTCGGGGCCGGATTTCCACCCCGACACTCCTCGTCGTCCTCGTCACTGGCCTCCTGCTCCCGGTGCTTCTCTTCTCCTGGCTCGTGCTTTCCCGCTTCGCCGAGGGCGAGAGGAACCGCTACGAGGGCGAGGCCCTCGACTATGCCCGCAGGATCGCGACCGCGGTGGATCGGGAGCTCGGTGGCTTTCAGGCTGCCCTGCAGGTGCTGGCGACGTCCCGCCAGTGGGATCGCGATGACTACGCCGAACTGCACCGACAAGCCCTCGACGTACGCGAGCTTCTCGGAGCCGAGGTTATCGTGAAGGACGCTAGGGGGCAGCAGTTCGTCAATACGCGTTTGCCCCCTGGCTCATCGCTCCCGCGCTCCCTGCCTACCGGCGACGAGGCGGCGGTCGCGGCACGCCGGCCCATCATCTCCGACCTCTTCATCGGTACGACGGCGGGTTCTCCGATCATCAGCGTTAACGTGCCGATCATCCGTGCCGGTGAGGTCAGCGGCCTGATTGCTGCCGCCATCTCGCCTGACCGCCTCGCGGGCCTCCTCCGCTCGCAGGGCCTGCCTGAGGACTGGACGGGTGCACTGGTCGACAACGCCGGGCGGATTATCGCGCGCTCACGGCAGCACGCGCGCTTCGTCGGAGCCGAGGCGACGAGGGACCTCATCGAGCGGGCTGTCGGGACCGAGGGGACCTGGGTCGGCACGACGCTCGAGGGCACCCCCGTGCTGTCGGCTTACGCCCGCTCCTCCCTCGCCGGGTGGCGGGCCGCAGTGGGGGTGCCTGTAGAGACAGCCTCGGCACCGGCACGCTACTCCCTCGGCGTGCTGCTGGGAGTCGGGGCCCTCTCGCTGCTCTTGGCGATCCTCGTGGCCGGCTATTGCGGCCGGCAGATTGCCCGGGCGTTCCGTCAACTTTCCTCCGCGGCGGAGGCCGTCACCCTCGGTGTGGATCCTCCACGCAGCCGGAGCCTCTTGCGGGAGGTAGGCGAGATCGAGGGTGCCCTCTCGAGGGCCGCGGCGGACCTCCGCGAGAGGACGAGGGCCCGGGACCTTGTCCAGGCGGACCTGGACCGCAGCAGGGGCCAGCTCCAGCGGGTGCTCGACACATCGCCCGTCGCCATCCTCGAAGTAGATGTCACCGGCGCGATCACGTACGCGAATTGGGCGGCTGAAGCCATGCTCAGCCTGTCACGGAGCGAGATCGAGGGCCGCCGCTACGACGCGCCGGTCTGGGAGATCACGACGCCCGCGGGCGAGCTGATCCCGGGCGAGGACCTGCCGGTCACAAAGGCACTACGGGGCGAGGCGATCCGGGGCTATGTCCACGCCGTCCGGCACCACTCGACGGGCGAACGGATCGTGCTCTCGGTCGACGCGACGCCTCTGGTCGAGGCGGGCCACGTGACGGGCGCGCTCTCAGCCTTCGCCGACATCACTGACCGCGCCAAGGCGGAGGAAGCCCTGCGGGAGGAGTCTGCGCGCCTCGAGATCCTCAACCGGACTGGCGCCGCAATCGCCGCAGAGCTTGACCTCAAGCGGCTTGTGGAAACCGTCACCGATGCGGGCGTATCGCTCACCGGCGCGGCCTTCGGTGCCCTCTTCTACAACGTCGTTGACGAGGCCGGAGAACGCTACACGCTCTACACCATATCGGGTGTGCCGCGGGAGCACTTCTCCAAGTTCCCCATGCCGCGGAACACTGCCATCTTCGAGCCGACGTTTCGTGGCGCCCCGCCAGTCCGGTCGGACGACATCACAGCGGATCCACGCTACGGCCAGAATACCCCGTACCGCGGCATGCCGGATGGTCACCTGCCGGTTCGCAGCTACCTTGCCGTCCCCGTCGTCTCCCGCTCCGGCGAGGTTATCGGCGGCTTGTTCTTTGGCCACCCCGAGGTCGCACGCTTTGGGGAGGCGCACGAGCGCCTGATGACCGGGATCGCCGCCCAGGCTGCGACCGCCATCGACAATGCCCGGCTCTACAGCGCCGCCCAGCGGGAGATCGAGGCACGGCGGGAGAGCGAGGCGGCATTGCAACGCAGCGAGGAGCGCTTCCGCGCCGCTGTCCATGCGGTCAGCGGCGTCATATGGACAACGGACGCAGCAGGTAAAATGGCGGGCGAGCAGCCCGGCTGGGCTGCCCTGACCGGCCAGATGCAGGAGGACTACCAGGGGCTAGGCTGGTCCAACGCCATTCACCCAGAAGATGCCGCTCCCACCTTGCAGGCCTGGAACGCGGCTGTGCAGGAGGGCCGTACCTTTGTCTTTGAGCACCGTGTGCGCCATCACGGTGGCTGTTGGCGCCTTTTCTCGATCCGCGCCGTGCCAATCCTGCAAGAGGACGGTTCCGTCCGCGAATGGGTGGGCGTCCACACCGACATCACCGAGGCCCGAGAGGCTCAGGAGCAGCTACAGCGCTTCAACGAGCGGCTTGAGGCCGAGGTGGCGGCTCGCACAAAGGCGCTGGAGAAGACAAACTTGCGCCTGCTCGACGAGATCGCCGGACGGGAGCGGGTTGAGGCGCAGCTACGACAGGCGCAAAAGATGGAGGCGATCGGCCAGCTCACCGGCGGGATCGCACACGACTTCAACAACCTTCTCGCCGTGATTCAGGGCAGCTTGCAGCTCCTCCAGCGCCGGCTGGACCGAGCGGAATGGGGAGCTCTGCAGCGCTACGTCGACAGCGCCCGCGAGGGGGCCGAGAAAGCGGCGACCCTCACGCACCGGCTCCTGGCTTTCTCCCGCCGGCAGGCTCTCGCGCCGGAACCGGTTGACGCCAACGCCCTGGTGGGCGGAATGTCCGCACTCATGCGCCGCGCCATCGGCGAGCACATCCGGATCGAAACGGTGCTCGCAGGCGGTTTGTGGCAGACGCACGCGGACCCGCACCAGCTGGAGCAGGCCATTCTCAACCTTGCCGTGAACGCACGCGACGCGATGGAGGCGGGAGGGCGTCTGACAATCGAGACCGCGAACACTCACCTCGACGAGGCATATGCACGCGCTAACGCCGGCGTCCTGTCGGGCCAGTACGTGATGGTCGCGGTGACCGACACCGGCACGGGTATCCCGCCGGAGCTACTCGACCAGGTCTTTGAGCCGTTCTTCACGACGAAGCCTGTCGGTAAGGGAACCGGGCTCGGCCTATCCCAGGTCTACGGCTTCGTCCGTCAATCTGGTGGCCACATCAGGATCTACAGCGAGCCGGGCCAGGGAACCTCGGTGAAGGTATATTTGCCGCGGTTCTTCGGCGAGGCAGTGGCCGCGGTCGAGCGGCCGACAGGGCAGGAGCCACCTTCCGGCCGCAACGAACGTATCCTTGTCGTGGAGGACGACACGGCGGTTCGGCGGCTGAGCGTCGAGGCGCTACGCGAACTGGGCTATGAGGCGGTGGAGGCGGATGGCCCAGTCGCGGCACTGCGCATCCTCGACAGCGATCCGGGGATCGTCTTGCTCCTCAGCGATGTCGTGATGCCCGACATGAACGGTGCGCGGCTTGCCGAGGAGGCGCGCCGGCGGCGGCCGGATCTGAAGGTAATCTTCACGACCGGCTACACCCGCAACGCGGTCGTCCACAACGGCGTGCTGGATTCTGGTGTCCACCTCATCATGAAGCCCTTCTCCCTCCAGGTCCTCGCCCGGAAGCTACGACAGGCGTTGGATGGAGAAGCGATGGGTTAACCGTGCGTGTTTGCTGTTCTGCCCTGCGGCCGACAACAACCATCGCCGCACCTCGTGTTCAAACATCCCACCTTCGAGCCGGATGGCCCGCTACTGCTGCCGGCCCATGGGGGCGGACGTCCGCTTCTGCTTGGTCGAACCCTGACAGCCGCTGGACCGCTTTCGGCTAGCTTCGGCCTTCCACTCCGGGCCCATCTCAGTCGAAAAGTGCCGCTGTCCGCCACCTTGGTAGCGGGCCTTCCCCGCTTCGGCTCTTGTTACCGGGCGGGCGGAGCGCTGCTCAAAGGCGGTTGAACCGGCAGCGCGGGCTAATAGTCAGGTGGCGGCCCGCCTTGCGAGGGCGAGGCCGAAGCCGAGCACGACCATCGCGGCGCCTCAAGCCTCGCGCAGGCGCCGGATCAGGGTGGCCGTGCCGACGAGGGTTGCCGTGCTCCAGCCGCGCGGGCGTGCCTCTGATGCCTGCGGTGTTGGGGAGGACGTCGGGGCAGGGCTCGCCGCGCGGTCCCGCGTGCCAGCCTGTCCTGCACCCCGACCTCCGCCCCGGCCTCGCAGGCACCCCGGACGTTGTTCGGCCGCGGCTCGGGAAGGGAGAGGAGCCATTCACGCGCCACGGCCGGGATACCGGGGAAGACCTCGATGCCAGCGACCTCGCGCAACTCGGCGAGCGCGACCGCCCGCCACACCATCCCTGGTGCGTTTGTGGCGAGGTAAGCCGCGGCCGCCCCACGCCCGGGCGCGGGTGAGGTGCTCGGCGGCGGCCAGAGACGTGCGGGAGATCCCGCCGTGCAGGACGGCGTAGCTCTTAAAGCAGAGCTCGCGGACGCGGGCTGCAAGCGTGGGCCGGACAATCTCGGGGGCGTTGCCGGATGCGAAGTGCTCGGGGCAGGTGGTCGGCGCGGCGCGGCGAGGGCGGGTGGGGAGAAGATCAGAAGGATGCCGTGCGTGACGAACTGACCGAGGCCCGCCGGCCTTGGCGGTAGCGCCCTCTTTGTTCAACTTACACCAGCCGCTCCGAGGTCAGGCGTCCGAAGGCCTCCGACACGGTCCGGGATGCGTCCGCGCTGCCCCCGGCGTCTGGATGCGCAGCCCTAGCGGCGTGGCGGTAGGCTCCTCGCAGCTCAGCCCTCGACGACGGCATCTGGTCGAAACCGAGGACTGCCAAATTCCTGTTCGGCCGTGCAGG
This sequence comes from Roseomonas sp. GCM10028921, assembly GCA_042666135.1. Classification (GTDB taxonomy): domain Bacteria; phylum Pseudomonadota; class Alphaproteobacteria; order Acetobacterales; family Acetobacteraceae; genus Roseomonas. The sequence continues at coordinate 9,387 of JBHTFH010000090.1, forward strand.
TGCCTGGGGGAACCACACCGCGCCGACCGCCAGCATCATGCTTTCCGTCGCCAGCACGAGAAGGTCGGCGTTCATGCGTGTCAGGATGAAGCAGGCTTTGAACATGGTGCCGTTGAAACGTTTTGGGACCAGCCCGGTATCTGGAACTGCGGCACCTCCGCGGTCCTTCACGCATGCATATGGCCGGTAAATCACATTAGTCCGTGCGAGCCGTGCCTGACCTGACGTCCCCCGGCCTTCGTCTACGTGCGTTTATCCTGCCTACCGCACCATCCGCCAGAGGCCGACCCGCCTGCCAGGAGCATGGCCAAGGGCGAATGATGTCATCGCTGCAAAGGGGAAGCGACAGCGGGCCTGATCATAAGGGGACCAAACCCAGGAGGACCAGATTGCCGGGCCCACCTCCAGACCCACCCGCACGCGTCTGGTCCTGGAACGAACGCCAGGAACTAGGGTTCCACGTGTGGGAGTTAAGTAGCGTCGGCAGTGGCGTGGGGCCGCGGCGATCGGCGTAGGAACTGCCATTCTGTCCCCTTGCGGTCGGACGGCGCAGCTTGCGCAGCGTCGCGGGTGCCTTGATGCGCCCTGCGCCTTTCCGGTATCGCAGGGTAGACTGGGCCACTCTCGCGGTCGGCGCCCAGCCCGGGAGGCTACAAATGAAGCCACGCACGGCTCCCGCCCATGAACTCCGATACGAGATGCTGCGCGGTGACGCACTGCGCCCCTTTCTGCCCGCCCTCGGCGAACTCGTCTTCGCCGTGTTTCGAGGCTGGCCCTACCTGTACGGCGGCGACCAGGCGGAAGCGCGGGACTACCTGGCCTGCTACGCCGACGGGAGCAGCCCGGGCGCCTCGATCGTGGTCGCCTTCGACGGCGATCAGCCAGTCGGGGCGGCGACGTGCCAGCCGATGGCGGAGGCGAGCCCGGGCGTGCCTGAGGCCTTTGCCGCGCGCGGGCTGGACCCGGCGCAGTTCTGCTACTTCGGCGAGGCGGTGCTCCTGCCCTCCTACCGCGGGCGGGGTGCGGGAGCGCGGTTCTTTAAAATGCGCGAGGGATACGCGCGCGGGCTCGGGCTCGACTTCGCCGCCTTCTGTGCGGTCCGGCGCGACCCGGCCGACCGACGCAAGCCGGCCGGCCACACGCCTCTGGACGCGTTCTGGCGCAGGCACGGCTACACGCCCTATCCTGATCTGGTCTGCCGCCTCGAGTGGCAGGAGGTCGGTGCTATGGAGGCAACGCCGCACGAGCTCTCCTTTTGGCTCAAGTCACTGTCGGCGGCGGAGCTGCCCTGAGGTCCCGTCGCATCCTGGCACGGACACGGTGCCGCCACAGTCATGGCGTCAAGCTGACGCGCGCGGGAGGTGGCGGGGCAGAACGAAACCCCGAGTCGAGATCGCGGCACCGCAGGGGCAGGCTGGCCCGGAAAACGGCTCGCCCGCGTCGTCCCGCACGGTCACCGAGCAGCGCACGCCCTCCTGAAGGCGGTTCGGCAGAAGGTCGAGGGTGTGAGCCCGCGCGGCCTCACGGTCCATGAGATCCTTCCCGATCTCGTCCACGAGGTAGATGTCCGCATGTGTATCAATGAGGGAATTGAGGCATGGGTGGTGTGCAGGGCGAGTGCCGCCGGGTACATTCGCCCAAGACGTGTGGCCGACCCCTATTCGCACTGTGCAACATCACCTTTGCAGTGCCTGCTTACGTTGGATGGTAGGCGGTGCAGACGGGTGGATCAGGTATTCATGTTGTTCCGGTTGTGACATAATCGACGGTTGCTGATTTCGCGGATGCATGGCCTGGCACGCCGCACAGGATGAATAGGTCGGACAGCATGTCGATGACGTCGGCATGTGCCGCTAGCGGGGCTGGGCAGCGCAGGCTTTTGCCCAGGTGCACAGATCGATGGCCGACGTCATCGAGGGGATCGGCCACGTGTTCAACGAGGCGGTGATCCGATGACGCGGCAGAGCCAAGGGGCAACCCCTCCCGAGCGATAAACCCTTGTCAGGCCTGGGGCGTGGACCGGCCACGGCGCAGGTGGATGCGCAACGCATCCTGAACTCCGAGAGGCCGAACAGCTTCCTGAGCAGCCCGGCGGACAGGCTGACCGCACCGTCTATTGTTGTGGTCCTCGATTGGCCGCTCGCGGAGGCGGTCGGAGGTCAGGGTGCTTGGTGCAGACCGTTCTCGCCGCCTGGTCGCCGGTTGAGTGATCCGCTTGGGTGCGGACACGCGGCTGTTACGGTGCCTCGCGATATTCTTCTTGCGCGGCCAGAGCTGCGCACCAAGATTGTGCAATGCAGCAACCCGGCGTTGCCGGGCTGCTGCTTCTTGGACGTTTCCTCCCTAAACTCGGCGGCGGCTTCGGCTGCCGCCTCCTTTTTTTAGGGCCGGCGACCCTGTTCGGCGGGCTTGGCTGGCGTTGTTGGTCATGCCGCAAGGGAAATTTGAACGCAACGGAAATGACGGATGACCCGGAACGGGCCGAGCAGCGCCATAGCGCGTCCGCTACCGAACCTGGCCCGCCGCCGCGTCAAGACCCAGTCGTAGACGGTCACCAGCGTGACAGCTTTCCTCCGCTAACCCGCGCGGAGCGCGGTCGGGCTGGCCAGAGTCAGAACCTCCGTCTTGCGGTTCCTGAGACGCGGTTTTCAGAATTCCCGAGCGAGCCGTCCTGCAACCAGGAAGATGCATGCGGTCTGGAGCAGGGACTGGACGACGAAGGCGCAGCGGTCGTAGCGCAGGGCGAGACGCCTGTTCTCGAGCAGCCAGGCGTTGGTCCGCTCGACGGGCCAGCGCCGCTTGCCCAGGCCTGACCCGGGCGCTCGCCCACGCTGATGGATCCGAGGCCTGACGCCGA
>JBHTFH010000091.1:0-12172 GCA_042666135.1 Roseomonas sp. GCM10028921
AGCTCGCGGAGATGCTGCTGCTGATGGACCGCCATGCCGAGGCGCAGCGCGAGTTCGAGGCGGTGCAGCAGACCGAGCCCAACCGCTTCCGGGCAGTCTACGGGGCTGGCCGCGCGGCCGAGATGGCAGGGGACCACGACGCGGCACGGCGGCATTACGAGCACCTGGTGCAGCTTGCGGAGCGCGCCGACGCGCCGGGGCCAGAGATTGAACAAGCGCGGGCGTTCGCCAACCGGCGCTGATTGGGCACAGAGGGGGCGGGCTCAAGTCCGCCTCCGAGTGGGTCCGCACGAGCGAAGAACAGGCCGCCGTGGTGACGCCTTCTCCGGAGCGGCCTTGCTCCTGGATCAAAGCGGCAGCCGATCGTGCTTACGTCGCCTTACCATCCCCTAGCTGGCCCTGTCAGGTTGCTGATGACGGTGGCGCCGGAACTTACGGTTGCCGGTGACCTCACATGTTGGATGCTGTTCCGGTCACCTCACAGCAGGTGCGGAACGCGGCGTCACGAGCGACACGGCATTCGGTAGCCCGCAGGCGGTGACGGCGGAGCTCGAAGTGGTTGTGGATGCGGCTGTGGTTGGAGAGGAAGCGCTGTGCATGTCGCGCCGACTTGAAGCGCTGCATCCGTCGTTCTCGCCGCCGGGTCGGCTGGTGCGACACTTCGGCCCGGTTGTTGAGGTAGCGGCTCTGCCGGTGCTCCACGCCCGGCAGGATCTCGCGCTTTGCCGCGGCATAGCTCTTCAGCTTGTCCGTCACGATCACCCGCGTCTCGGGGTCGCCGGCCAGCGGCTCGCGGGAACGCGCTCCAGGCGGAGCGCGCCGGTGGAGAGGGAAGGGGGCTCAAGACCAAAAAGGTCGCCAGGATAGCCATGGAACCTCCTTCCAGTGTGCGGCGCTTCCTCTTCGATGGGCTGCAGTGTCTTTCTGGGCCTGAGCCCGGCGACAGCAACGGCCATTGGAGGCAGGGACCATGGACAACGACAGGACAGACCAGAAGCGCGACAAGGAAACCGGGCACTGGGTTTCCGATCTAAGGCCCGGAGCGACTCACGAGGCCAAGGTCGACAAGGGGGTAGAGGACACCTTCCCTGCCTCCGACCCTGTCCAGAAGACCGGCGCCACGGGCTTCATCTCCCCGGATGGCAGGGACACGGCGATCCACGGCCACGCGGTCCCACGGGGCAGCCAGGGAACGGGAGCTGCCTACGCAGCTGTGAGCCAGCATCCCCTGCCGGCTCTCCTGATCGCCGGCGTGGTCGGCTTCCTGTTCGGGCTATTGACCAGAGATAGGCGGTAAGTTGGAGATGACGTGCGACGTCCTTGTTCTCGACGATGATGAACTGGTCCTGGACGTGACCGTCCAAGCGCTAGAGGACGCTGGTTACGCCGTGCAGATGGCCGAGAACGCAGATGCTGCCTTGCAGTACCTGGAAGGTCCAGGACCCTGCCAGGTCGTCGTCACCGACATCAACCTGGGCGAGCCGCTGAATGGGTTTGGGGTTGTCGAGCGGACCCGGATGGTCCGTCCGGATATCAAGGTCATCTATTACTCGGGCCTGCCCAGTAACTGGCACGGCCAGCTGCTGGGCGAGCAGGAGCGGCGGCTGAACAAGCCCTTCCGCTTCCTGACGGAGGCCTATGTGCCGGCGGTCGAGGATGCCGGGCGCCGGATGGAGGCGGCCATTGCGCCGCGTCAGACCGTCACCGGCAGCCCACCACTGCTGCGCCAAGCTCTAGCGAACCTGCTGGATAACTCGCTCAGTCATGGGGAGGGAACAGTTAAAGTTACGCTTCGTCCCGGCGCCCTGCTGGAGGTGTCCGACCAGGGGCCGGGCATCCGGCCGGAGGAGCGTGAGAAGGTGATGCGGCGCTTCTACCGTTTGGACCGCAGCAGAGGGACGCCAGGAACAGGGCTCGGGCTTTCCCTCGCTGCAGCGGTTGCCAAGCTGCATGGAGGAACACTGACCCTGGGCGACACCGCCTCAGGCCGAGGCCTCTCGGCGGTACTGGAAATCCGGCAAACGCCGCCGGCCGAAGTCTGAAAACTATTTCATGATTCTGTCGGCGGTCGTCCATCGACACGGTCCGATATTCCCGGGCGAGCGGCGCCCCCCCGCCGTAGGGAATAGGACAAATCCAGCATGACCAATCGCTCTAACCGCCGCGGCGCTGTGCTCGCGGCCCTTCTGCTGACAGGGACCGCCCTGTCCGGCACAGCCGGCTGGCTATTCGTGCCGGCCTTCGCCCAAGGTCAGCCCCAGCAATCTGGCTCTCCAGCCGTCGCTGCCCCGCAGGTGTCACTGCCAGGCTTCGGTGATCTTGTCGCACGCGTGCGCACGGCCGTCGTCACCATCTCCACCTCCGCTCGCGCGCAGGCCGAAACCGCCACTTCCCCGTTCCCCGAAGGCTCGCCGCAGGACCAGATGTTCCGCCGCTATTTCGGCGGGCAGGATCGCGGCCAGGGCAAGGCACGGGAGGTCCAGGCGCTCGGCTCCGGCTTCATCGTGGATGCCGAGGGCCACATCGTCACCAACAACCATGTGGTGGACGGCGCCACCCAGGTAAAGGTGACGCTGGACGACGGCCGCGAACTGCCGGCCCGCATCGTCGGCCGTGATCCCCGGACCGATCTGGCCCTCCTGAAGGTCGATGCGGCTGCAGCGCTGCCTTTTCTGAATCTTGGAAATTCCGACACGGCGCGGCCGGGCGACTGGGTGGTGGCTGTCGGCAACCCCTTTGGCCTCGGCGGCACCGTCACCGCGGGCATCCTCTCAGCGCGTGGGCGCAACATCCACAGCGGCCCCTATGACGATTTCTTGCAGATTGATGCTCCGATCAACCGCGGCAATTCCGGCGGCCCCCTGTTTGGGCTGGACGGCTCCGTGATCGGCGTGAACACCGCGATCTTCAGCCCCTCCGGTGGGTCCATTGGAATTGGCTTTGCCATTCCCTCCAATTTGGTTGGAAAGGTGGTGGCGCAGTTGAAGGAGAACGGCCGTGTCGAGCGCGGCTTCCTTGGTGCCACCACCCAGCCCATCGATGCAACTATGGCACGTGCGCTGCACCTCCCACGCGCAGAGGGCGCCCTGGTTGCCCAGGTCCAGCAGAACAGTCCCGCATCGCAAGCCGGTTTGAAGCCAGGCGATGTGGTCACATCGGTGGGGGATACGCCAGTGAGGAGCCCACGCGACCTCGCCCGTGCCGTCGGCGATCTCAGAAAGGGGACTGAAACAACCCTGACTGCGCGCCGCGATGGACAGGAGATGCGGTTTGAGGTGCAGGTCACCGCGCTGCGCGACACGCAAGGCACGGGTGCTGAGGAGGAGAACGGTGAGGGCCAGCAGCGCGCCCGCCTCGGTATCGGTCCGGCTACCATCCAGGAAGCCCAGCGTGCGGGTCTGGAGATCCCGGCCGGATCGCATGGTGCTGTCATAGCCAATGTTCGCCCGGGCAGCCCGGCAGCCGAGGCAGGCCTGCGCCCGGCAGACGTGATTACCGCAGTTGCCGGGAAGGAGGTGCGGAATCCGGAGCAGGCAGTCTCCGCTATCCAGCAGGCACTCCAGGCCACTGACGGCGCCGTAGCCCTGCAGGTGATCCGGGACGGACAGATGGCCTTCGTCGCGGTGCAGGCCCGCATCAGCGGAAACAGCGCCCGCACGCGACAGGGTTGACCAGTGCGAGTCTTGGGTGAGGATCGTCCTCACCCAAGGTGGCCACAGCTGTTACTCGAGTGTGAGAGGAAGCCCACCATAGACGACGGCTCCGAGCAGGAAGGCACCGAAACGGCTTTTCGTTCGTCGGGCAGCTCCCAGCCCGATCTTGCAGAGATGCTGCGCGGGGTGAGGTTCGTCCGGGAACACCGCTATCCTATCCGTAGAACACTGAGGTGATCAGATTATGCTGACCGGGACCCGCGCCTGCGTCTTCGACGCTTACGGTACGCTGTTCGACTTTGCTTCGGCCGCACAAGGCTGCGCTGATGTCCTTGGGGAGAAGGCCCCTGTCCTCACAGCCCTTTGGCGCGACAAGCAGCTGCAATACTCGTGGCTGCGAGCGCTGCAGGGACAGTATGCCCCCTTCTGGCAGGTAACGGGCGAGGCGCTGGACTATGCGCTTGAAACCCTCAACCTTCCTCTGGATGGAGACCTGCGGGCGCAGCTGCTGGGGCTCTACCGCGTCCTCGGCACCTTTCCGGAAGTGCCGGAGGTGCTGCGCAGGCTGCGTGAGGCCGGCTTCATCACCGCGATCCTCTCTAACGGCTCGCCGGACATGCTGGGCACCGCTGTGCAGAGTGCGGGGATTAGTGGCCACCTCGATGCCGTGTTGTCAGTCGATGAGATCCGCACCTACAAGCCCGATCCTCGCGTCTACCAACTCGCCGTCGACCGCCTCGGAGTACCGGCAGAGGCCATCGTCTTTCAGTCCTCCAACGCCTGGGATGCCCATGCGGCAGCGGCTTTCGGGATGCGCGTGGTCTGGTGCAACCGCTACGCGCAGCGGCGCGAGCGCCTTCCAGGGACCCCAGTGCGGGAAATCCAAAGCTTGGCCGAACTACCCGCACTGCTGGCCCGGTAATAAGCCTGTCCGAGATGCGCGAGAGCGAGGCTGCGGTGGCACACCCCATGTCACGCACAGGAGTACCTGGGCGTGCAACGGCGCTGGCGCAACGGCAGGCGCACAACGCCGAGGCAGCGCCGGACTGCAAGTCCGGCCCGCGGTGATGGCTCGCAACCTTCGCCGCGGTTGGCGTCTGTTCGGGGATGCGCTTACGTGAAACAAGCTCGATTTGCGCCCGGCGAACGGCCGGGAAGCCCGCCAGGGGGCAAGTCGAGGGCCTCCGCCGCTCAATGAGGTTCCGCACCCCCAAAAACCGGGCCAGATCGCCTGAAAACGGCGGATACCAGGCCTTCCGGGCACAGGTCCTATGAAACCCGCGAGGCTCATTCCGAAAACGCTGCGTCAACCGCAGGCGTCGGGCACAGTTACCGATTGCGTCCCGATGCGGATTTCGGGGGCCTTCGTCACCTCGGGTGTCGGTAATCCGTAATCAGGAGAACGGCCTCTCAATCAAAATAGTGTCTTAGCGACGTCGCTTTCCCTTCATCGATCCCGGCTCATCCTTAATCAGGATAATGGTTCCGGAGCCGAGAGGCACTTGTCTGGTCGCGCGGACATTCATGAGCATGATGACCTAACTTGGCGCATCGGCCAGGAGCGGATGCGGGTCCTGGCGCCTCTTGCTGCGCAGGCCTTCGTGACAGTTGCGGCCGTGGATGCCGCGGCGCAGGAACTCGGGCTGCGGCGGGCCCAGTGCTATCGCCTGCTCCGGCGCTTCCGCGCGGACCCAACCCTCACGGCGTTGCTGCCACGGCAGAGTGGCCGGGTTACGAACACCCGCTTGCTGGCTGGCGACGTCGAGGCGGTGATCAGGTCAGCCATAGAGGAGTTCTACCTCACCCGGTCGCGGCCGAGCGTTGCTGACCTCGTGCGCGAAATCGGGCGGCGCTGCCTCGGCGTACAACTCAGGCCGCCAAGCTACAAGGCCGTTGCCGCTCGGGTACGGCTGCACGACCAGCGGGAGGTGCTTCGCCGTCGGCATGGCGCCGCGCACGCGCGCAACAGGTTGGGGCGGGTAGTCGGGAAGGTGAGAGCCGACGAGCCGCTCAGCTTGGTCCAGATTGATCACACGCTGGCCGAGGTGATCGTGGTCGCGTCGACCGACCGGCGCCCACTTGGCCGGCCCTGGCTGACCCTGGCGATCGACGTCGCGACCCGGATGGTCACAGGGTTCCATCTCAGCCTCGAGCCGCCATCGGCCCTCAGCGTCGCCCTGGCGCTCAGCCATACGGTCCTGCCCAAGGAGGAGTACCTGCAGGGCAGGGGAGTAGACCTGCCCTGGCCGGTGTGCGGGCTGCCGCAGTGCCTTCACCTCGACAACGCCAAGGAGTTCCGCTCCGACGCCCTTACCCGGGGTGCCGCCCAGTACAGCATCGAACTGCGGTACCGCCCGCCGGCCACGCCGCACCGGGGCGGGCATATCGAGCGGCTGATCGGCACCGTAATGGGGGGCCTCCGGCTTCTTCCCGGCGCCACTGGCCGCAGCGTCGCCGATCGCGGTCCTGACCCGGAGGCGACAGCGGCAATGACACTGGACGAGCGGGAGAACTGGCTCGTGCACCAGATTGTGGGCGTCTACTGTCGGGCGACATGGAATGACCCCGCATTGCCTCACACTGATTGCTACTGGCCGGCGTCGTTGCCTCAGGATGTTGGTTACCGGGCAAGGAGCGCCGGGCCGGGAGGCGGCGGATGGCGAGGCGGATCAGCATGGCGACGCGGGGCGAGTTGCTGGAGGTGGTCCGGGGGCGGTACGGGACTGCGACGCGGGCCGAGCGCACGCGCATCCTCGACGAGTTCACGGCGGTGGACGGAGACACAGCGCCTTGGAGGAGCGGGCGCTCGTCGTGTCGGACCTGGTCTGGGCCTTCACCCGCACCGACCATCCTTACCGTGACCGGCTGGTCTACGAGGCCTTCGCCTCACCAGTCCTGGACAACCCCTGGATTATGGCCCAGCGGCGCCGGCCTGGTCCGGTTGACTTCAGGCGGTTGCATGTCACCGAACGCCATCTGCTCATGGCAACGGCCGCGGTCCTCACCGGGTCATCATCCCTGCGCCAAGCGTTCCTGCCATTGCCCGGGAACTGGCAAGCGGATCTGGAAACATTGGGTCGGCGGCTCGGTGCCGACGACCGAAGAGCGCTCGCCCATAAGCAACGGAAATGGTCGAACGTCTGGCAGGGCTCACCTCCGGCCAAGGCCCCACCAGCCCACCGCGCTATTCTCACGGTTAAGGAAAATTCGGGAGCTTATCGAGCCCATTATCTTCAATGAGGAAAACCGACAGCCGTCCAGACCTCGCCATAGGGAATCTGGTGCAGCGAGGTGACGATGCCGCGCGCACCCGCCTGCCGGATATGGTCGAGCCGGACCGCGTCGCCCGGTCCGAACCAGCGCCAGGTTTCTTCCATCGATGGCGGTCCTTCAGGAAAGGGCTTCAGCCCGCTGCGGCGACGCGGGCGCCAGCCGTTAGCAGGCGTTGGTAGGCATCGGCCACGGCGGCGCTGAACCCCGCATGCGCCGGCAGGTCGGTGCCGAAGATCGGCTCCAGGCTGAGCAGCGCGGAAAGGCGCGCGGCCGGGTCGTCGCCCGCCGCGTCCAGGGCGGCGCGGAAGGCCGGGGCCATGGGGTCGCGTAGGTCGATCGGTCGCTCCGCCTCGTCCACCCCGCCCGCGTAGCGCGCCCAGGCGGCGACGGCGAGGGCGAGCGCGGGGATGGGGAGCCCGGCGGTCAGGCGCTCGCGCACTGTCGAGAGAAGGCGCTGAGGCAGCTTCTGCGAGCCGTCCATCGCGATCTGCCAGGTGCGGTGGCGGATGGCCGGATTGTTGAATCGGGTCAGGAGGTCGTCGGTATAGGCCGTGAGGTCCTGGCCCGGTGGCGGCGGCACCATGGGGCGGATCTCCGCCCAGAGGCGTTGGACATAGGAGGACAGGGCGGGATCGCCGACCGCCTCCACGATGGTCTCGTGCCCGGCGAGGTAGCCCAGATAGGCGAGCGCCGAATGCGCCCCGTTCAGCAGGCGCAGCTTCATATGCTCGAAGGGCGCCACGTCCGCGGTGAAGAGGGCGCCGGCAAGGTCCCAGGCCGGGCGGTCGCTGCCGACGAAGCAGTCCTCGATCACCCATTGGCGGAACGGCTCGTGCACCACCGGAGCGAGGTCGGCCAGGCCGGTCGCGGCCTGCGCGGCGGCGAGGTCCTGCTCCACCGTGGCGGGGACGATGCGATCGACCATGGAGGAAGGGAAGGGAACCGCTTCGGCTATCCATTCGGCGAGGCCAGGGTCCGAGAGAGCGGCGAAGTCCCGCACCAGCCCCTGCAGCAGCGTGCCGTTGCGGGGAAGGTTGTCGCAACAGAGCACGGTGAAGGGGCGCATTCCCGCCTCACGGCGGCGGCGCAGCGCCGCGGCCAGGAAGCCCACTGCCGTGCGCGGCGCATCCGGCGCGCCCCGGTCGTGGAGGATGTCGGGATGGTCCTCGCGCAGGCGGCCCGTGGCGGGGTCATGGCAATAGCCCTTCTCCGTCACCGTCAGGCTGACGATGCGCGTCTCGGGCGCGGCGAGAAGGGCGACGATGCCGCCGGGGTCCTCGGGCGCGACGCGCACCTCCAGGAGGTTGCCGACGAGGCGCGCCTGTTCCCCGGCGGGGCCTCGCTCCAGCGCGGTATAGAGCCCGCCCTGGGGCGCGAGGCGGTCGCGCTGGTCAGGTCGCTGCAGGGAGACGCCCACGATCCCCCAGTCTCCGCCGCGCGCATTCAGCACGTCCTCGGTGTAAAGCATGCCGTGCGCCCGGAAGAAGGCGCCGAGCCCGAGATGCACGATAGCCGGGCGGAGCGCCGCGCGGTCGTAGCGCGGCAGCGCGACACCCACGGCCGGCGGGTGCGCGGCCAAGGCTTCCGGCGAGAGGCGGAGCGTGGCGTGGGGCATCGCAGTTCAATTCCGGGAAGCGGCGGTCACTTGAAGTAGAGGCTGGGCAGCCAGAGCGAGACCCAGGGCACGTAGCTGACGATCAGCAGCACGATGATGTTGCAGACAAGGAAGGGCACGATTGCCTTGCTGACCGAGCCGAGCGAGGCGTTCGCGATGTTCGCGGCCACGAAGAGGCAGACGTCGACAGGCGGCGTGGTCAGGCCAATCATGAGGTTCAGCACGGCGATGATCGCAAAGTGGATGGGATCGACGCCGACGGCCAGCGCGACGGCCAGCAGCGGCGGGAACAGGATGATCAGCGCCGCGATCGTCTCCATGAATGTGCCGACGATCAGGAGGAGAATGTTGATCAGCAGCAGGATCAGGTACTTGTTCGTGGTCAGCGCCAGCATGGCGGCGGCGATCGCCTGGGGGATCTGCTCGCTTGTCAGGATCCAGCCGAAGACGTTCGCGAAGCCAACCAGAAGGATCAGCGCGCCCGAGCCGATGGCGCTTTCCAGCAGGATCGCGGGAAGCTGGCGGATGTGGAAGCCCTTGTACACGAAGAGCCCGACCACGAGCGCGTAGATGGCCGCCACCACCGAGGCCTCGGTGGGCGTGAAGAGGCCGCCGACGATGCCGTAGAGGATGACGGCGGTCATCAGCAGAGCCCAGAAGGCGCCGCGGGACGAGCGCAGGATCTCTCCGAAGCCGGCCCATTCGCCGCGCGGATAGGCTCGCCGCACGGAGACGATGTAGACGGTGATCATCATGCCGATACCCAGCAGCAGCCCCGGGATGGCGCCCGCGAGGAACATCTTTCCGACGGAAAGGCCGGACAGCGTGCCGACGATGATCATCGGAACGCTGGGTGGGATAATCGGGCCGACGGTGGAGGCGGCGGCGGTGACGGCGGCGGCGAAGGGCGCGTCGTAGCCGGCCTTGCGCATGGCCGGGATCATGACGGAGCCGATGGATGCGGTCTCGGCCACCGCGGTGCCGGAGATGCCGGCGAAGATCATCGACCCCGTGACGTTGGCGAGGCCGAGGCCGCCGCGGATGTGGCCGACCAGCGAGTTGCCGAAGCGCACGATCTGGTCGGTGATCCCGCCGCCGTTCATCAGGTTGCCCGCGAGCACGAAGCCGGGGATGCAGAGGAGCACGAAGCTGTCCATGCCAGCATAGGCATATTGCGCGACAACGGAGAGGTCGATGTCGGCTCCCATGAGGTACACGGCGCTGGCGAGGCCGAGCGCGATGCCGACGGGCACGCCGAGGAACAGGCAGACGGCGAAGGTGGCGAAGAGCAGGGTCACGAGCATCAGGTGAGCTCCCCGTGGGAGGCGGGCGGCGTCTCGGCGAAGCCCAGGAGGCCGAACAGCGAAAAGAAGGCGAGCGAGGCGGGGATCAGCAGCATGACGGCGTAGACGATGATCATCGGCAGGTCGATGGACCGCGCCCGCTCGCCAAGGCTGAAGGAAACGTAGTCGTAGGCGCCGGGAATGATGATCACGCTGAAGGGTATTGGCAAGTTGATGGGTTGTGGTCGGAATGACCAAGCCGGGGCAGTCTGACGGGATGACGTCAGATCCGGCCACCTACCCTGGATACCGCTTCCCGGCGGAGATCATCAGCCACGCGGTCTGGCTCTATCACATGTTCAGCCTGAGCTTGCGGGATGTGGAACTGATCCTGGCGGAGCGGGGCATCACCGTCACGCACGAGAGCATCCGGAACTGGTGCCGCAAGTTCGGTTCGGATTTCGCAGCCAAGCTGCGGCGGCACCGGCCGAAGCCGGGCGACACCTGGCACCTCGATGAAGTGTTTCCGCGCATCAATGGCGTGCTGCATTACCTATGGCGAGCGGTGGACCAGCACGGTGTGGTGCTGGATATCCTTGTTCAGGATCGGCGGAATGGGAGTGCAGCCAAGCGGTTCTTCAAGCGCCTGCTCGCGGGGCTGAAGTACAAGCCGCGCCGGCTGGTCACTGACGGGCTGAAGAGCTATGGCGTGGCCCAACGCGAACTCCTACCCGAGGTCCGACATCGCAGCAGCCGCTACCTGAACAACCGCGCCGAGAACTCGCATCGGCCCACCCGGCGACGAGAGCGGCAGATGCAGCGCTTCAAGTCGGCTGAGCAGGCCCAGCGTTTCCTCTCGGCACACAGCATGATCTATGGCCATTTCCGTCCTCGCTGCCACCTGATGACCGCCAGCGAGTACCGGCGTGTCCGGGCCAAGGCCTTCCGAACCTGGCAGCAGGAAACCTTTGTCCAAACGGCATCATGACCCTGCCGCACCCTCAGTCATTCAGCAGAACTCGCCTTCTCGTCGAACAACTTGCCAATGCCCGCGGGCATCATTGCGGTCGTTCTTGTTTCGAAAGCCCGCCTGCAGGGCCGCCGCCGCATGTCGCGCGTCGATACACACGGCAGAGCGCCCAAGCCTGCGCAGTTCCAGGCAGAGCCAGGACGATGTCCCTCCGGACTCCAGACCAATGCGCTCGCAGCCGAGTTCATTCTCCCCGAGAAAGCGGCTGATCACCTTCGGGTCGGTGGCCAGCTTGGCCTCCCTGACCACCCGTCCATCACCGTCCATTACGCAGAGCGCGGTCTGCTTCAGAGACACGTCCAGTCCACAAAAGAGCATGGCACCGTCCTCCAGAGCTGGGGCATGAAGCTGGCAGGCTGCTACCAGCCCTCCCAAACCAGGCATCCCGCTCCGCCCGAACAAGGGGCGGCGGCTACGCCGGGCCGGGATACCCCATCTCGTCATGTGCCAGGAGCGACGTCGACGCCCGCCCTTCCCGCGCCGTCGCTGGCGCAGTTCACCCGCGAGAACCGGCGCGAGCTTGGCCTCCCACTCCCGCACCGCCTCATAGCTGAACACCATGCCGCGGAGGAGGAACATCTCCGCCAAGTCCCGCAAGGTCAGGCGGTAGCGTAGGCGCCAGAGCACCACCAAAGCGATGATGTCGCTCGGGTACTGCGTCCGGTTCAGCACCCCCGAACTGCGCTCGTTGAACCCTCGGCCGCAGGCGCGGCAGCGGAAGCGCCGGTAACCCTGGGCCGTACGGTCCCGCCGCTCAGTCACCTCGGCCGGACCGCAGTCCACGCACTCCATCCCAGGCTCCTGGCAAGCCATCAACTCCTCAGGAGCTTACCCGCGCCCGCCCCAGCTCGCCAATCCGGGCACTCCTGGCGCGAGCTCTGACAGATCCTGTCCGCATCACGTGAACGCGGACCAGCCCGGGGCCTACTGCGCCTGCAAGGTGGTCCATGCAACGCAGTCCCGAGCTTTTAGAAGCCTCTGCCTTCCAGCTTGAGGACCGCGATGAACTTGCCAGCCCGCTCGACGCCGATCAGCCCGCCGCGGCTGCGGACCGCGTCAGCACAAAAGGACATGAGCCAGGGGATGTGCTCGGCCATGGCGCGGTGAGCCGCGTTGCAGCGGTGGCGTCTGGGGAGAGCCGCGCGCAGGTGGGAAGGATCCCTTCGGCGGCAGCTAGGGCGTCTCTGCAAAGGCTAGAGCCATAGTAGCAGCATGGCGACGTGGACCATGGCGAGGTAGTTGGCGGCGCGCTTCTCGTAGCGGGTGGCGATGCGGCGGAACCCCTTCAGGCGGTTGATCAGGCGCTCGACGAGATTGC
>JBHTFH010000092.1:0-12111 GCA_042666135.1 Roseomonas sp. GCM10028921
AGCGGAGCTGGAACGAGCCGAACTCGATGATCTCGGTCATGGGGGCGCCCCGTCAGGAGAGGGGAGCGTAGCGGCAAGGACGCAGCACGGACACCGCTCAGCCGGAGTGTGCTGGGCATCGGTTCGTGCCCGAGCTCCTCGCGAGAGCCCGCATCCTGCTCCGGCCGCATCGGGGCCGTGGAGACGGCCAGCGCCGAATAGCGGGGTTGCCCGCCTCGCGTGCTCCAGGGCGAGAGCTCGAGAGGGTTCCTGCGGCTCGCCAAGTGGACAAGCCGCAGGATCGAAGTCTCAAGGACCCACGCGCAAAGATTTCAATGACCGCTGCCCCTAACTGAAGCTCGCCGACGACCATGCGATGCGAAATCGGCTTGCCCCTACTATGCTGGCCCGTCGATCGGATCGCCAGATCCTGAAAATTGTGCACGCGCTGCTGTGCTAAGCAGATGGACCGGCACTACGCATCGCTGCTCCATCAAGCTCCAGAGGCCGAGCGAGGTGACCTTGCTGGAGCAGATCTCAAACCTCACCGGTCCATGGAAGGTATCACAATCGATAAGGAAGAGCATCGGGCCGAGTGGGGCCGGGCCATCTGCGGGGCTAACGCAGGTAACCCGGGCGAAGCCCGGGGGCGGAGGCCGGGGGGATTGTAGGAGCATTCTGTTACCCTTTGGCGGCCGGCAGACGAGCCGGGGCTTTCGCCACCGATGTACCCGCGATCTCGCCCTGTTTCCGGACCAGCCCGTACGCAGCCCAGGCCAGGAGGGCGGCGGTGAGGAGCAGGAAGCCGGCGCTGATCGGGCGCTCCATAAACACCATGGGATCGCCACGCGAAAGCAGCATGGCCCGCCGCAGATGCTCCTCCATCAGCGGCCCGAGAATGAAGCCGAGGATCAGCGGAGCCGGCTCAAATCGCAGGAGCATCATAGCGTAGCCGAAGATGCCAAAGAGCATGACGGTGAGCACGTCGAAGGAGCTGTTGTTGACGCTGAACACGCCGATGCAAATGAAGAGCAGGATGGTGGGGTAGAGCAGGCGGTAGGGAATGGCCAGCATCTTCACCCAGATCCCGATCAGCGGTAGGTTCAAGATCACCAGCATAACGTTGCCGATCCAAAAGCTCGCGATAAGTCCCCAGAAGAGCTCTGGATGGTCAGAGACTAACCGTGGTCCGGGCTGGATTCCCTGGATGATCATTGCGCCCAGCATCAACGCCATGACGGCATCGCCCGGGATGCCGAGGGTGAGCGTGGGGATGAAGGCCGTCTGCGCTGCAGCGTTGTTCGCGGACTCCGGCGCAGTCACCCCCTCCACGGCACCCTTTCCGAAGCGCGAGGGATCCCGCGCGACTTTTTTCTCCACCGCATAGCTGATGAAGGAGGCGATGGTCGCGCCCGCTCCCGGCAGCGCACCAAAGATCGCGCCAATTCCCGTGCCTCTAAGCATCGGCGCCGTTGACTGTCTCAGGTCCTGTCCGGAGGGCATCATGGAGCGGAGCGTGATAACCTCCTTTGTGCCGCCGCTCTTGCTCATGCGACGGATGGAGGCGATCACCTCGGCCACGCCAAAAAGGCCCATGGCGAGAGCGACCAGGCTAATGCCGTCCGACAGTTGCGGGATGCCAAAGGTGAAGCGCTGCTGTCCGGTCTGCACATCCGTGCCCACCATCCCGAGCGCGAGACCGACCAGCACCATGGCGATGCCCTTGACCGGTGAGCCCTGGGCGAGAGTCGCGGCCGCGACGAGGCCCAACACCATCATGGCAAAGTAGTCGGCCGGCCCGAAAGACAGCGCGACGCCCGACAGCATGGGCGAGAAAGCGGTGAGGATGATGATGCCGAGGCTCGCGCCCACGAAGGAGGCGACCGTCGTGAGGAACAGCGCAACGCCCGCCCTTCCCTTCTGGGCCATCGGATAGCCGTCGAGGCACGCGACGGCCGCTGAAGGCGTGCCTGGCAGGTTCAGCAGAATCGATGCCGTGGAGCCGCCGTACTGCGCGCCGTAGTAGATGCCAGCTAGCATCACCAACGCTGCCGTGGGCGGCACGTGGAAAGTGAGCGGCAACAGCATCGAGATTGTGGCGAGGGCCCCGATGCCGGGCAGCACGCCGATGAAGGTGCCGAGGAAGACGCCTATGAAGCAGTAGAGCAGCGTCTGCGGGCTGAACGCCTCGGAGAAGCCGAGGGCGAGATTGGCGAAGACTTCCATCAGCCGACCCACCGTAGAACGGGCATCGGGATTCCAAGCCCCCAACTAAAAATGCTCACCCCAACGAAGCAGAGCACTACCGCGAGCATGATGGTCGTAGCCGCGCGGGGCTTGTCATCCGCCATCGCGGAGACGAGTACCAGCGCTACCGTGGCGGGAATCAGGCCAAAGCGCTCAATGATCAGCGTGAAAGCCAGCACCGCCCCGCAGATAGCAACGAAGGGGCGCCATTCGATCGAGGGCATGGCGCCCGCGCGGCGCAGCGCACCGAGGAGGCAAGCCAAGCCGAAGAGCCCCACGAGGCACCCGATGCCGAAAGGGAAATAGGCCGGCCCCATGCGCCGAGCCGTGCCCAGGTCGTAGTTCAACGCGTGGAGGGCGAACCAGGCGCCCCCCGCGACGAGGAGGACTCCGCCGATCGCATCGGCGTAGTCCAGCTTGATGGTCCTTCTCAATCGGAAGTCCTTCCCTGTCTCGATCCGTTCTCCACCTGCTTCGCGGCCTCTCGGGCCGGGTGGGTCAGGGCGATGCCACTGCACAGGCCTTGCCAGAGAGGAGCGGCGGACAAGCGAGTGAATTCATTGCGCCTTTTCGAACAGGTTCGGGCTTGGCGTTCAGCTGCCCGACATCTGGTGAGAGGCTTCGTTCAGAAAACTGAACCGTCCTCGGCCGCCCCTCCCCCGGCACCCCGCTCCGGCCGGGTCAGGGGCGAAAAAACACCGCCCGCGGCCGGGCGGTGCTCGACGAGGGTCAGGCCACGGTCGCCTCCGTTCGCTTCGGCCGCATCGCGCCCCAGGCACTCCAAGCAATGAGAGCTACGCAGAGGCCGAGGAGCGTGGCACTGATCGGACGCTCAATGAGGACGGTAGGATCGCCCCGCGAGAGTAGCATGGCCCGCCGCAGGTGCTCCTCCATCAGCGGCCCGAGCACGTAGCCCAGCAGAAGCGGCGCCGGCTCCAAGCCGAGGCGGCTCATCCTGTAGCCGAACAGCCCGAAGGTCATGGCAAGGCCGACGTCGAACAGCGAGTTGTTGATGCTGTAGACGCCGATGCAGATGAAGAAGAGGATCGCGGGGTACATGATCTGGTAGGGCACGAGGAGGATGCGCGCCCAGAGCCCGATGAGGGCGATGTTCATCAGCACGAGCAGCAGGTTGCCTATCCAGAAGCTCGCGATGAGGCTCCAGAAGATGTCCGGACGCTCGGCGGGGAAGCGCGGGCCGGGGTGGATGCCGAAGATGATCAGCGCCCCGAGCATCAGCGCCAACACCGCCCCCCGGGCACGCCGAGGGTGAGGGTGGGGATGAAGGCCGTCTGCGCCGCGGCGTTGTTCGAGGCCTCCGGCGCCGCGATACCCTCGATCGCGCCCTTCCCGAAACGGCCGGGCGTGCGCGAGATCCGCTTGTCGAAGGGTAGGACATGAGGGAGGCGATAGTGCCGCCCGTACCCGGCAAGATGCCGAGGATCGCGCCGATCCCCGTGCCGCGCAGGATCGGCTTCGACATAAAGCGGAACTCGCCGGGGGTCGGAAACATGGCGCGCATTGCCAGCCCCTTGCCCCTGGTCAGGATCGAGCCCTGGGAGCGGTTCACATTCGCCAGCACGTCCGCCATGCCGAAGAGGCCCGTCGCCACCGCGACGATGTTGATGCCGTCGGACAGCTCGGGGACGCCGAGGGTGAAACGCTGCGTCCCCGTCTGAACATCCGTGCCCACCACGCGGATCAGCAGCCCGACGACCACTATCGCGATGCTCCTCAAAGCCGAGCCCTGGGCCAGGGTGGTGGCGGCGATCAGGCCGAGCGCCATCATGGCGAAGTAGTCCGCCGGGCCGAAGCTGGGGCAGCCCGTACCATGAAGGGCGAGAAAAACATCATGACGACGATGCCGATGCAGGCCCCGACAAAAGAGGAGTACATTGAGGTGAAGGTTGCGACGCCCGGTCGCTCCTGCTTGGCCATGGGATGGCCGTCGAGGCAGGTGACCGCGTGAGACGCGACGCCCGGGATGTTCAGCAGGATGGAAGTGGTCGCACCGCCATACTGCGCGCCGTAATAGATGCCGGCGAGCATGATGAGCGCGCCGGTCGGCTCCCGCCCGAAGGTGATGGGCAACAGGATGGAGATGGCGGCCAGCGGGCCGATGCCCGGCAGCACGCCAACGAGGTTGCCCACAAAGACGCCGAGCAGCGAGTAGCCGAGGTTCTGGAAGGTCAGGGCGATTCCGAAGCCGGCGATCAGGTTATCGAAATCCATGCTCAGTAGCTTCAGGGGAAGAGCCGGAAGACAATGTCCAGCGCGTAGGAGAAGAGGGCGCCCTCCCCCGCCGTCACCCCGGCCGCCAGGGCGAGAACCGCGCGCGGGGTGTTCCCGCGGTCGACGAAGCCGCTGATGCCGACGAGGGCTAGGATGGCCTGCACGAGTCCGAGATACCGCCCCGCCAGGATGAAGGCGGCGACGCTGCCGGTGATGCCGAGGGCGGCCCGGAGCGAGGCTGATGATGGTTGCGGCCCCGAGGCCCACGAGCAGGAGCCCGCCGATCACGTCACGCGGGCCGAGCGAGAGCTGCCTCATCGCGCCGCGCACTCCGAGCGATGATGACCTGTGCGACATGGATCGATCCTCCATCCCCGCCGCCCGTTCCCGCGGGATGCGGGCTCGCCGGGCGGCGTGGTGGAGGGAGCTAGTCAAGCGGCCTGCCAGGAGGTGGCTGCATGCGAGAACAAAGACTTATCGGGGCTCCCCGCCGCGGTCCCCGCCCCGTAGTCCGGAACTCTGGACGCCGCGCCGGGCGGGGCGGCGCGAAGGCGCATCCGGCGGCCTAGGCTGTAATGTTTCAGGCCTCGATCCCGAGACGTTTCATCCGCTCCCAGAGCGTGGTGCGCGACACGCCTAGCGCCTGGGCGGTGTCGGCGATACGGCCGTTGAAGCGCGCCAGCATGCGCCGGATATGGTCCCGCTCCGCCCCGTCCCGCGCATCCGCCAAAGAGAGAGGCGGCGCCGGCGCCTCCTGGCGGCCGGGGAAGAGGTCCGCCGTCTCAATCACGGCGGCGTCGGAGAGGACCATCGCGCGCTCCACGCGGTTTCTCAGCTCCCGCACGTTGCCAGGCCAGCGATGCGCAAGCAGTGCGTCCTGCGCCGCGCGGGACAGGGAGGGCCTGGGGCGCCGGAAAGCGTCGGCGAAATGCGCGAGGAAGGACTGGGCGAGCCGCTCGATATCGGCCGGGCGCTCCCGCAAGGGGGGCACGGCCAGGGTCACCACGGCCAGGCGGTAGTAGAGGTCCTCGCGGAAGGCGCCCTCGGCCACCCGCGCCTCCAGGTCGAGATTCGTCGCGGCCACGATACGGGCCCGCAGCGTCAGGGTCTCCCGCCCGCCGACCCGGCTGAAGCGCCGATCCTGGATGAGGCGCAGCAGCTTCGCCTGGAGCGGCGCGGCCATCTCGCCGATCTCGTAGAGGAAGAGGGTGCCGCCGCGGGCCCGCTCGGCGAAGCCCTCGTGCCGCTGCGTGGCGCCGGTGAAAGCGCCGCGCTCATGGCCGAACATCTCGCTCTCCAGCAGCTCTGCGGGGATGGCGGCGCAATTCACAGCCACGACGGGCGCATCGGCTCTGTCACCCAAATCGTGCAAGCGGCGAGCCGCCACCTCCTTGCCGGCACCACTCTCCCCGGTGATTAGGACATTCGTATCCACCCGCGCCAGCCGCTCCAGGTCCCGCTCCAGCTTCTGCATGGAGGGCTGGCCGGAGCCCCCTTTCCGCCCGGGCTCGGCCGGGGGGGACCACTGGGAGAAGGCGCGAAGCTTGTCGAGCAGCACCTGCGGTGGGAAGGGCTTCTCGATATAATCGTCCGCGCCTGCGCGGATCAGCCGCACGGCCTGGTCCACCTCGCCGTAGGCCGTCACCACCACCACCGGCGTGCCCCCCACCTCTGGCATCAGGCGGTTCAGCAGATCCTCCCCGCTGCCATCGGGAAGGCGCATGTCGCAGACGATGAGGCCGGGCTTCTGCGAGCGCAGCAGGCGCTCCCCCTCGGCGGCGTTGCGGCCCCACCAGCTGCGGATCCCCTCAAGGCTCAGCCGCTGCACGAGCGATTCGCCGAGGACGGGATCATCCTCGATCAGCAGGACGGAACGGTTAGGCGTGGGCGACATTGCGAGATCCTCGTCAGCTGCCGCGCGGGTCCTGGCAGCACGCTGATCGTAGCTCAAGGGCCACGGGCACCCTCAGCACGATGAGGGAGCCCTTCGGCCGCTGCTCCGCGGTGATCAGGCCGCGGACCACCGTGGCGAGCCGGGCCGCGACCTCCAAGCCGATGCCGTCCCCTGCCGGCGGCAGGACGACGCCGCTCAGCCGATCATGAGCCAGGGCCGGCAGCCCGCCGCCCTCGTCCTCCACCTCCACCATCAGCCATTCCTCCCCCGCCGCGGCCCGCAGGCTGACCTTTCCTTCGGGCGGAGTCGCCGCCACGGCGTTCAGCAGCAGGTTGAGAAGGATCTGTCGGAGGCGCACCGCGTCCGCGGGGAACGGCGCCCCGATTTCGCTCCGCCAAGCGAGCTGGACGCCGCGACGGCATGCCTCGGGCCCGACCAGAAGGCGGAGGTCGTCGAGGTCGTCGGCGGTGGTGGCGCGGGTCACGTCCTCCTCGCGATGGGCCGCTAGGGTCGTGCGTACCACGGTTTCAATCTGGTGCAGCCCGCGCTCCACGAGGTCGAGTGAGCGCTGGCGGACCGCTTCGTCCGCGCCGTAGTGGCGGATTGTGTCGATGCTGGTGAGCATCCCGGCCAGCGGGTTGCGGACCTCATGGGCGACCGTTGCGGCCAAGCGGCCGAGCACCGCGATGCGCTCGCGCTCGGCAAGGCGCGCGGCCAGTTCCTCCCGCTCCCGCAACCGGGCGATAAGCATCTCGAGCGCGCCCGCCAAGCGCTCGTTCTCGCTCTGGCCGCGGATCTCGGTAGGGGCATGGCCGGCCGCCATCCCTTCCAGCGTGCGAGTGACAGCGAGCACGGGCTCCATCACCCGCCGGGCGACGCCGATCGCGATGCCCGCGCTGGCCGCCGTGGCGAAGAGGGTCGCGAAGGCCATACGGACGAAGAGCGCTTGGCGCCGCTCAACGAGGTTGGGAAAGGCGAGCTGAACCGCGACGAGCGCGGTGACTTCGCCGTTCAGAAAGACCTCCCTTTGTGCCCAGGCCGAGCCGCCATCCGCGCTGGGCTCCCACTCGCGGGAGAGCAGCCCGCGGCTCATCGGCGGCTCCGCGTCCGCCGCCCCGGCCCGCGCCAGCACCGTCCCGTCCGGCTGCCCCACGGCGATGATCCGGTCCACCACGCCGACTTGGAAGCCCAGGGCCGTGTCCAGCGCGTCCTGCAGCAAGGGAATGTTCCTGCTTTGCAAGGCCTGTACGGCCGCGCTTGAGAGGCTGTCGAGATAGGTATCAGCGAGGTTCTGCGCTTGATGCCGCACTTCCCGGCTCATGAAGTGGAAGCCCAGCCCCGAGGTCAGCACGCAGGACACGAGCGCCACCAACCCGGTCAAGAGCGGCAGTCGAACGGAAAGGGGCAGGAACCTCAAGGCCCTCATCGGGGTACGTTTATGTCCTCTGGCCGCCGGGGGGCGGGACGAGCCTGGGCCACCCCTGTTTCCCACATGCGGCGCCCCGCATCATCCTTCGAATTTCGCGCCTTGCGATCCGGAGGACCGCCCGCCCCGCGATCACGGCCAGGATGGAGCCGGATCGATGCCGCTCTTCACGCTCCCCGACAGCACCGGGTCGTTCGCGAAGGCGAGCATCCCGATGAGGAGGCTCGCGGTGAGGCCGAAAATGAGAAAGGGGGCGAGGCCAGGCGTGAGGTGACCGTTCCGTGCGCCAAACGGGGCATTTTTGGCCCGCTCGCGTCCATAATCTTGGCTAGACAGATCTGGTTTAGGCTCTCGGCGGTCATCGGATTGCGCGCAAAGTCTCCGTAGCGCGCATGCAGCCGGAGCCCTTCTGCCTCGAGGAGGAGCGGTAGTTCACGCGGGAAGAATTGCCGCAGCACCAGGGGCGCCAGGGTTTGCACCTGCGCGTCGGGCTGCCGGATGCTCCACTGCGAGATCCGGACCTGCTCCAGGGAATCGTAGTATGCGACCTCCTCCGCCTGGATGGCGGAGGAAGGGTTCGGTCCGAGGTCCAGCCGCCGCGTCCTTCCGTCCGGCAAGGCGAGCAGTTTGGGATCGGGCAGCACCACATCGAAGGCCAGTACGCCTCCGGGTGCCAGGTGTTGGCGCACGGATCTAAGGCAAGAGCGGAGGTCCTCCGTTTCGGTCAGATGGGCGAGCGAGTTGCAGGAGACGATGACCAGCCCGAAGGACCGGCCGAGGTAGAACTCCCGCATGTCGCCAAGCACGAAGGAGGCCTGGATGCTGTTCTCTGCCGCCTTCCGCGCGGCGGCCGCCAGCATGTTCCGGGACAGGTCCAGTCCCACAACGTCGTGCCCGTCCAGGGCGAGGGGCAGCGTCAGCCGTCCCGTCCCGCAGGCCAGCTCCAGCACTCCACCGCGCTGACGCCTGGCCTCCTCACGGTAGAAGGCCTCGCAGGGCCCGGGCGGCACAATGGCGTCATAGAGCTCAGCCCTGTCGTAGATCGAGGGCAGCTCGTGCTCGCTGGACATCATCGCGAGGGTCTCAGCCCCGCACGCTCTGTCCTCCCGATCGAACAGGGCTGGGTTGAGGGCTTGGTCTACTGGTGTCCGCATGGGCCGTGGGTGCCAGCGAAGCAGAGCTCACTCAACCGCGAACGAGGGTTGCTCCTGATGCATTGACGCGCGGCAGTGGCGCCCGGCCTCACCCGGCAGGCAAGGCCGGAACACCATCCGGCTACTCTGCCGCTCGCGGAACCCTCACATCGGCCTTTGGCGCCGGGATCTCGCGCGGTGCGATCCGGAGGACCGCCCATCCCGCGAGCCCGGCCAGGATGGAACCGGAGAGGATGCCGATCTTGACCTCGTCCTGCAGCACCGGGTCGTTCGCGAAGGCAAGCATGCCTATGAAGAGGCTCATGGTGAAACCAATGCCGCAGAGGAGGGAGACGCCGAGTATCTGCATCTTGGTCGCGCCCATTGGCACGTCCGCGAAGCCGAGCCGGATCGTCAGGGCCGCAATTCCGAACACACCGATGACCTTGCCCAGGAGCAGCCCGAGAGCGACGCCGAGCGTGAGGTGATCGGTCAGTGCATCCATGGTCAGCCCGGAGAGGGACACGCCCGCATTGGCGAAACCGAAGATCGGGATGACCAGGAAGGCAACCCAGTAGTGCAGGCCATGCTCTAGGCGGTGCAGCGGCGAGCCGTGCATGTCGTCCGGCTTGGCGGGCGCTGGGTGAAGCGGGATGGTGAAGGCCAGCACCACGCCTGCGATCGTCGCGTGGACGCCGGACCGCAGGACAAAGTACCAGAGAGCCGCGCCTAGGAACAGGTAGGGCAAAAGCCGCACCACTCCTATGCAGTTCAGGATGACCAACGCGGCCACCACGGCAGCCGCCAGGCCAAGGTTCAGGGTGGACAGGTCGCCCGTGTAGAAGAGCGCGATGATGATGACGGCGCCAAGGTCGTCGATGATGGCAAGCGCTGTCAGGAATACCTTGAGCGAGGTCGGTACCCGCGAGCCGAGCAGCGCGAGTACGCCGAGGGCAAAGGCGATGTCGGTGGCTGCCGGAATGGCCCAGCCCCGGAGCGTGTTCGGGTCGTTCCAGTTGAAGGCCGCGAAGATCAGGGCCGGGAAGACCATGCCGCCCGCGGCCGCCACACCGGGCAGGATGCGGCGGCTCCAGGTGGCGAGCTGGCCGTCCAGCACTTCGCGCTTGATCTCGAGACCCACGAGGAGAAAAAACACTGCCATCAAGGCGTCGTTGATCCAGTGCAGCACGCTGAGCGGGCCGAGATAGGCGCTCAGCGCCCCGAAGTAGGTAGGGCCCAGAGGGGAGTTCGCGACCACCAGCGCCAAGGCGGCTGCGGCCATGAGAACCAGCCCTCCGGACGCCGAGTTGTCGAGGAAGGCCCGAAGCATTGATACGGGCCGGTTGTCGTGTCCCGCAGCCATGGCCATGATGAGGGCTCCTTTTGCGGATCTGCCCCGGTCAGGGCGAATGGTGAAGTCGGTGGAAAACAGGGTATCCACCGAGATGCTTTTCCATGGCCGCCCGAAACGCGGATGCACAGGAGCGGGTACTCCCGGCCGACCCTAGTGTCAGGTGTCGCGGCGCACCTGGGCCGACTTCACGAACTGCGACACCCGCCCGACCTCGCGGGGGTCCACTTGCACTGTATCTCCCCTGTTCGGGAGGGAGCGCATGCCCCGCCTCGCCGTCCGTCCGGCGCTGGGATGGTGGCGCACCTGGTTGGCGCGCTTCATCTCCAGACCACGGCGCGCGATCTCGCCCTGGCTCGGGCACCTCTCCAATCTCTCCAGGCGGTCAATCTGCTTGTTCACCCGCTTGAGGGCTGCGGCAAAGAGCTGCTTCTTGCGCGCCGTTCCTGCCTCGCTTGGGGCAGGGTTGGCGCCGCGCGGCTCCGCCTTGCCCCGCTGCTCGCGCCGCCTCTGGCGCGTCACGTCCCGTGCCTTGTCCCGGTAATCCCGGACACGCCGGGCGATACCGATCAGCTCATCCTTCTCCAGCCCGCAGATGTCGGGGTAGTGCGTGCCCGCGACCGCCTCGAACTCGGCGTCGGTCAGCATGCGGCGCTCCGCCGCGATGGTCTCAGCCATGCGTCGTCTCCTTGCAAATCGGGCGGAGGGTCGTCATGCGGCGGACTCCTGGCAGTGCTGACCCAGCTGGCTGTCTGACGTGGTAGGTGGCCTAAAGGACGCAATCGAAGCCCTAGCGAGGAGCGGACGTCGGATCGGGATCGGGTGTGGCGAAGGATTGGCTACCTTTTCCTCGCTCCCGGCCTTGAGGCCGAGCAGCTCGCGTGCCCGGCCGAGCGCTCCCTCAAAGTCGTGCTGCTCTACAGTGGCCACGCCCCGCAGCTTGTCGCAGGCTGCCTCAATGGTGTCGTGCTGCGCCTGGACCGTCCGCAAGATGAGCGGCCAGCTGGAACGGCGTGTGCGACGTCGGGCTGCAAGGTTCCGGGCCGCCCTCTCGGGCGGCGTTGAAAGGTGCAGCACGTACAGCCGGTGGTGCTTGGCCAGCAGGGCCGAGCGACGATGCTCGGCGCTCCAGGCCGATCCCTCCAGCAGGACGTCATGACCCGCCGCTGCCCAGCGGTCAGCCAGGCGGAAGATCTCGTCCGGGCCTCCATGAGCGGCAGGGATGGTGTCGCAGCCGCCCGACGTCCTCTCGTACTGCCCGAGCACGACCAGGGGACGGCCACCCTCCGGGTGGTGCAACCGGTACCCGATCGGCTGTTCCCGCCCCTCCTGACGGAGGAGCTCGGCCTGACCACCCTCTCTCCAGCCATAGGCGGCAAGGATGCGCCGAGCGAGCTCGGTTTTGCCCGAACCGCCGACGCCGCGTGGATTGATGATGAACCCCAAACCGCACCCCCTCACTAATCGCTGAAGGGCTAATGACCATTAATTCAGTGCCCATTGAACCAAACAAACCGGGAGTTTGCGCGCTGCAAAGCAAGTATTTTCGCGGTTCAGACCTGCCGGCGGGGCAGCAGATTGGACCAGCGGCAGCAATCTATTTGGACTTTCAGTTGTCCGTTTCACCTTCCGGTCGCTCGAAAGCTGACCGGCTACTTTCGGACAAACTCGGTCGTGGCGGCTTCGCGCCCATACCGAACGATTGCGGATGCTCCGCTGAGGCTCAAAGGTGGACATGCCTGGTGCCAAGGCCTTGAGTGCCGGACCTTCTGCACTGGGTGGACAGCACACCTCTGGGCCACCTCGCCGGAGAGGAAGCTCAGAAAGCGGCATGGTTCGCCCTCTCCGC
>JBHTFH010000093.1:0-11767 GCA_042666135.1 Roseomonas sp. GCM10028921
GCGTGCCCGCCCGGAACCCCTCGCCATACCGAGCTTTCAGGAAAACCCGATCCAGCAAAGCCCGCCAGCAAAATCTGGCAACATCGTGGGGTGAGCTGTCATGAGGCTCGTCGGCGCCCTGCTGCTCGAGCAGTCCGACGAGTGGGCCGCCCAGCGCTCGCGCTACATGACGCTGAAGACCATCGGCGCGGTGAGCGATACTGCCTCCGTCAGCCTGCCCGCCGCGGCTGCCTGACGCTGCGGCTGCCTGACGCTGCGGCTCAGCCCGCTGAGGAGCACCGCTCCTACACCACGCCCCGGGGCACGATTCACTCGGCTCACAGCGACGAAGGCTGACCCGGTGGCCTGCCGCTGCATTGTAGGATGGAACTGTGGAACCGAACTGCTCTGCAGCACAACAGAGATCAGCCGCTTCGCGCCCACAGCAGTCGAGAAGCGTGCCAGGTCTATCGCTCGAAGGCAGACCCTTTCAGCGGAGCGGGTGTTCTGTGTCGAGCCCAACAGTCGCTCAGAACCCAATTCCCTTCGGAGCGGCGTTCCAGTTCAGGTCCTGATAGATCGCACGAATAGGGTTCCAGCTCCTGTCGAACAGTCCAACGTCTGTGGCAGCACCTTTTCCTGGCGCGCTCTCAGGAGGACAAGATAAGGCTCAACAAGATCTGGAGAAACGGGCCCCCGGCGGAGACGAGCAGCAGGAACACAATTCCCAGGGCCAGGAACACCAACAGGAGCGCCCGCCCAAGGCAACCTGTCCTGGCCACCGGGACTGGCGGAGCTTCCATGCCATAGGGCGCCGCCTCTGCCGCCCGTCGGTATCGGGAAGGTCCCGCAAGTATACCCCGCAAGCGCTCCGCCAGCGCATCGCGCCCCTCGCTCCCGGGCGGCGCGGAAGCGGGCCCCCACGGGTTGGATTTCCGCCTAAGGACGGGCGCAGCTGGCCGCGGCGCGACCTTGGGCGCAGGCGGCTGGACGGGAGGTTTCACGGACGGCCGTGGCGGTGGAGGGGGCGTCCTTCGTGCAGGCTCGGCGACGCCGAATTGCGCACCGCACTGCGGGCATCTGGAAGATGTCAGCCACTGCCCAGGATTGTGGTTGGTGCAGAAGTAGCGGACCTGCGCTTCGTGACATGCGTCGCACTCGCCCGGGGCTGCCTGGGTGGTCCCGCAATTCGGGCATCGCAGGACAACAAGGCTCATGGCCAGCCCTCCGGACTTGGTTGCTCACCCGTGCGGCCGTCCTCCGGCGGCTCGGGGTAGGTCGCATCAATCAACGCCTCGGGGATGTGCATGCGGTGGACCTGTGGCAAGGAGCCCTCAACGAAGCGCGCGAGCGTCGGCACCCGCTCGCGCGGGCCGAAAGCCTCACGCGGCAGCCGACGCGAGAGCGCCACCGTCGTCAGCACGGGATGTGCGCGGTAGGCAGGAGGTATGGCGAAGCGCTCCTCAACATGGTCGTGCCCGCGGACCAGATGCGTGATTGGTCGCCCGAGCCGGGCACTGAGCTCACAAAAGGCCGCGAAATCCTGGTAGCCGAACTGGCTTCCGCGCGAGAAGCGGTTGGGAAGCTTCCGCCGGGCCGTCGGATGCGCCCGGGTCCAGGTGAAGTCCGAGAGACAGGCAGGGTCGTTCCAATCTCCACCTGCTGCCAGCCGTTCATGCAGGTCCGCCAGCGGGAAGCCCGCATGGGCAACCAGGAGGCCGTCCGGGAGGAAAAGGGCGCGCGGGACCGTCGCGAAGAACCGGACGGCGAGCTTCCCCGCGCGCTCGATCCACTCGTGGCTAAGATGTGCGTTCAGGAAATCGGCGAAGTCGGCAGGCGATACGCTCGAGGCGAAGTGGACACCGTCATAGGACAGGGCCTCGTCGTGGTTGCCGGCGATCACACAGATCCGCTCCGGCGCTTCAAGGATCAACTCGAACACGCGCAGGAGAACTTCGAGGCCGTAGCCCTCATCGTCGAACAGGTCGCCGAGAAGGACGATCCTCGGCCGTTCCGCACCTGATGCGGGCGTCTCTCGCGCGATGACCGCCAGGGCCGCTTCCAGCGCCAGCAAGTCGCCGTGGAGGTCGCCGATGATCCAGAGCGGGACGGCGGCGTCCACCTCTCTCACCTGGATGGCCCGGTCACCCGGGTCAGCACGGTCGCGGTCAAAGAGCAGGCCGCCCCCCCCGGCGCGGTCGAGTAGGTCCTCCATGGCTTCTACTGTCGGGCGCATCCGCGCGCGCAACGCTGCGGGGTTCACTGCCTGTCGGATCGCGTCCCAGTCCAGGTCATGCAGGTCTCGCGGCTTCGGGATCGGAATTTCGACTGGAGCAGCCGCGGTGGATTTCGGCGTGGGAGGCTCTTCTGGGGCCGTGGCGGCCTCAGTTGGAGCCGTGGGTGCCAAATCCTCGCCGGGGATGCCGGAGGCCTCGGCGAGAGGATGCGTGTCCGGCGCGGGATAGGGTGCCGTGGGCTCTGGTCCCCGCTCGCCCGGGCTCGGCGCGGCTGGCGGCTCAGGCCGTTCGCTCATCCGTCGGCGCGTAGGGTCAGCGGCAGCTTAGCCACGCCCTTGGCCTCGCGCCCTACCGCGATCACGTCACCCTGGTTCAGGGGGCGGGGAGATGTCACGGCGCGTCCGTTGACGAGGGTCTCATTCGTCGTGGCGTTGACGGGAGCCAGTACCCACTGCCCGGCGGGTCCGCGCTCGATCACGCATTGCCGGTTGTCCCAGAACTCGGCCTCCGGCCCGAATTGTCGCATTAGGATTTTTCCCAACTCCGTACGAACCCTGATCCGCAGCGACCGGCCATTCCCCCCCTGAAGCTCAATCCCTTCGGAGATGAGAGGCTTGCGGGGCGGTAAGGCGGCGGGCGCAGGGGATCCGGAGACGGGAACCATTTTCGGCGCTACAGGCGCGGCTGCAAGCTTGCGGTTCCGGCCACTCAGCACAGCACGCAGCTCCTCCGCGGTGGGCCGGGCTGCCGGATCCGGGGAAAGGCAGCGATGGAGCGCGGCGCTGACCTCGGCGTTGCTGGCCGGCTCCGGCATTGAACCGACCAGGGCGGGAGGCTTGGCCTCATAGGACTGGACGCGCCTCGCATACTCTGCAGGGTCATCGGACCAATAGGGGTGCTGCCCGGCCAGCAACTCATAAAGCATCAGTCCGCAGGTGAAGATGTCCGAAGCCGGCACCGGGACGCCGCCGCGCACAAGGTGCTCCGGCGAGCGATAGTTGTCCGTGCCGACATAGCCTTGGAAGCCGTGCCAGGGTGCCCGCAGATCCGCGAGCACGGAGAAATCCATGTCGATCAACTTCAGCTGGTAGCCTGAGCCGATCGTCGGATCCTCGATAAGGTAGGCGTTGGCGGGCTTGAGATCCGCGTGAACGATATTGGAGGCGTGGAGCGCGGCAATCCCGGCCATGAGGACCTTGGCCCAGGTGACGTGCTGCGCCCAGACGCCCGGGTCGCTCGTAGGCGCCGTCCCCGTCCGGCGGTGTCCTTCCCGCTCAGCATCGAGAACCTGCTGCAGGTCCGCGCCATTCTCGACGAATTCATAGGCCTGGAAGTAACAGCGGCCGCCCCACTGCTCCTCGAAAGCATCGAGCTGCCGGACCGCGAAATGCGCGGCCTTGCCACCCAGGACGCGCGTGGAGAGCTCCTTCTGATAGGCGACGAAGCCCTTGTACCAGACGACTGTGGGAGCGGGCGACTTGTACTGCTTGAAGAAAACCTTCTGACCCGTCGGGGCCTGCGCGGCATAGGAGATCGCCATCATCCCCGGCCCGAACACCTTCGTAATCCGGTAGCCGTGGATGAGATCGCCTGCTTTCAGCTTCTTCGCCATGACGGGCCCTCAGGCTCTCTTGAGACTCATAGCGCCACGGTCTCAGCCGACCGGGACACACTGGCCGCGAGCTGCTTGAGCGTGTTCCGGAAGTTGGCGGGATCGGCGGTGAACTTCTGCAGGGCCTCCTGCGGGCTCAGCCCCTCGTATTCCACGACCTCCCATTCCGACTTGTCTATCTGGCTCAGGCGGTCATAGCCCTCGAAGTTCGGTGCGAAGAGGCTGAGGATGATGCGGTTAGCCATAACAACGTTGGCGACGTCCTGCAGCGATCCGCCCTTGGCCTCTGGGATGCTCATGGTCTCCTTGAAGGAGGCGTCCGTGAAAACGACGACGACCCGGGCGGCATCACTCCGGTAGCGCCACTTGTTGGGATCAATTGTCTGGTCTCCCTTCGGGACCGCCTCCATGGTGGCTATTTTGTAGAGCGCATCGAGGAGCGACTCCGGCTCATCGCCGCCTCCCTCCGCCGTCAGCGACGCGAGCTGCGCCTTCAGCGCTGCCGCATCGCGCACGAAAGGGTTGTCAACAATCCAGGGGAGCCCCTCCTTCACGGAGCTTTCTAAGTCGCGGTAGCCAACGACTTTAGCGCGCCAATCCTTCACCGGCGCCGCGTTGTTCGCGTCGCCCCGGCTCAGGGAGTCGACGAAAGCCTCGACATTGTACCGGAGTGCATTAATGCAGGGCGCCATGCTGCCGCTGACATCGATGACGAAGACGATGTCGGCGACGCCCTTCGTCTTCGCACGGGCTTGCGGGGCTTGGAGGTTTACCGCGGGCTCGGCGATGCCGGGCGCCGCCCCCGAGGAGGACACCGCTTCCGGGGAAATGCCGCTCGCGGTCGTGGAGGCCTCGGGTATCGATCCGGCCTCGGGGCCCGTCCCGCCCGGCGGCGTCGCTGCAGGCTCGAGGCCGGGTTCCATCCCGGTGGCGGGCGGGGTGGGCGAGTGCTCTGTGCCGCTCATTCATCTACTCCGCAAACAAGGTCGAATGCCAAGTGGCCGATCGACACCCGCCGGTAACGGAATGCACCGCTGGAAGTTCACCAACCCACCGGTTTGGCATTCCGTGTCCGAGCTCACAGCGCGAGATTGCTGAAGCAGTCTTCTGGGCTACCGTGGGTAGGTGCCACCTTCTGCCGCTCACCATTTCCGCGACACCACGATCTCCTCGATCCAGGTCGTGTATCGGAGCTATGCCGCAGAACGTGGCAGGGCTTGGCTACGTGTGATCCGGGACAGGCGGCTCCACAACCCTTCCTGAAACAAGCAGCAGCCCTGCGGCCCTGCCGCAAGCTAGCTGCGCAAGCGCTTCGCGGCGGACCGGGTCGGCCGTCTGTCAGGTGGTGGCGGGGCAGGTTGAGGGCCGAGCTTTGTGATGGAGCGCTGCAGCCCTCGTTCAGAGCATCGATGTCCGCTTTTCCACACCACGACCTCGGAAGCGGCCGTTCCGCTCTCGGCCAGGTTTGGCCATTAAGGATTGCCCGACACCGTGCTCAGGACTGGCACAGCCTTCACAACGAGCCGAAAGGTGTTCAGCGCTGCGCCAAAGCCCAGATGCCGCTTTGCCCCCTGACCTGCAGATTCCCCGAGGGATCTGCCGGGCCGCCGGAACGAAGGCGCACCCGGCACGTTGTTGTCTTGGGCTGCGCAATAGTCCGGCGAAGCCGTGAGAGGGGACAGATCGGTTGGTCCTGCAACGCGACATAGGGCTGGTCGGCTGTGGCGAGATCGCACGCAATCAGCATGGCCCCTTCCTGCTCGGCCCGGCAAACGATACGGGACTCCGCCTAGTCGCGACTGCGGACCCGCGTCAGGGTCTCGACACCGGGCTCCGACACTACCCTGATCACCGTGCCATGCTGGGTGGCGAGCCGGCGTTGGCTGCCGTCTCGATCGCCTCGCCGACCGGCACCCATTTTGGCGTGGCCAGGGACGCGCTGCTTGCCGGTCGCCACGTCCTGCTCGAGAAGCCGCCCTCCACGACCCTCGCCGAACTCGAGGAACTCGCGGCCATCGCCACCGAACGAGGCCGCGTGCTTGTTACCTCCTTCCACGCGCGACACAACGAAGCTGTCGAACGGCTGCGAGAGAGGCTGGCTGGCCGGTTGCCGCCCCGCCGCATTGTTATCGATTGGCGCGAGGACTTCCACCGGTGGCACGCTGGCCAGACCTGGCCCTGGCGCGCTGGAGGCCTCGGGGTGTTCGATCCCGGGATAAATGCGCTCTCTGTACTCTGCCATGTGCTGCCGAGCCTCCCCTTCCATGTCCAGCGGGCAAGGTTCCGCGTTCCGCCAGGCGCGGAGACGCCGGCCTTCGTGGACATGCGCCTCACATGGCAAGGCGGCGATGGACAAGCCGTATTCGAGTGGCGTAGGGGCGGCGAGGATGTCTGGGACATCTCGATCGACAGCGTGGGCCAGGACGGGCGCACGGAGCAGCTGCTGCTACGAGGCGTACGTACGCTGCTCGTGGACGGTGCGGCCGTCGTTACCGGCGGGAAGGACGCCGAGTATGCCGGCGTGTATCGCGCGTTCCATGATGCGCTGGAGCGCAACGAATCCTCGATCAGCACGCAGGAGATGCGCTTGGTCGAGGATGCCACTGCAGCAGCCGAGGTAGAGCGCACGATGGACGCCATCTGAGGCGCCAGGACTTTGTCGCAGGGTTTGCCCGACCCCGGAAGCAGGCCGTTCCGAGCCATGTCGTGATCATCGATTGGGCCAGCGGACGATGTCCGGCACCGCCATCATGCCCCGAAGCAGACATGCTTGTTGTATCGTCCGAGGTCAGCGGCGAGGGACGTTCATCAGCGAGGAGCCGACGATCCTCTCGCTCCTGCCATGAGCGGACGGTTGCCTCTATCGCTCCTGAGCGGGGTGCAATGGAGCAAGAGGAAGTCGCAGGCAAAGGCTTCGGGCAGGGAGCACTTCGCTCCATTGCTCGATCAGGCGCTTGAATGCTTTGCCTACACGTCTTGGCTTACGATCGAGCTCGTAGAGCCCGACAGGATGCACGTGACCGGAATGTTCCCGCAAGGCCGTGTCCCAGTCGACTTGATCAGTCAGAGAATACCAGGTGAAGCCCAGCACCGGGATGGGGGTTTCCCAAAGCAGGAGCAAGTTAGCCCACTGCTTCCAAAGCCAGTCCGTGGAGTCGCTTTCGGGGGCGTCCACAAGGTTGGTTTCGGTGTGCATGAGAGGAAGGTGATAGCGGCTGTAGTATTGCTGAATGATCGTCGCGTAGCCGTAGACCTCTCCGGATGCACGGGTGCTTCCGTCATCCAGAACCAAATGTTCGTTGGTTTGATAGTAGTCGGTCCCGAGGACACAGTGCCGCTTCAGATCGGTGCTCCGAAAAGCCGCATACTCCTGGCGCGTCATCCCGTTATCCATCAGGTACTCGTACATCGGGGCGTCCACGGCGTGCCCATAGTTCAGGTCCAAGGACAGGAAGCGCTCAGCGTTGCGGTGGCGGGCTTCGGCCCAGGCCGCAGGGGATGCCGCGTGGTATTGCTCCGTTGACTCGCTCTGGATGAAGATCGCGTCAGCCCGCACGTTGAGAATGGCCCTCATGGCCGCGACATTGGCTCCCACGAGGTGCTTCATGGCAGTCACGAAGCCAAGCTCGCTGCTCAGCTGCTCGTTCCACCATCCATAGCGGCCAGAGAACAGGGCACAGACATACATCTCGTTCACGGGCGTATAGAGCTGCACCCAGGGAAAGCGCCGGGCAAAAGCTTCTGCGTAGCCCGCGAACAATCGTGGGAAGTCAGGGTTCTGGAAGTTGCCAAGCCAGTCAGGCACCCCGAAGTGGCAGAGGTCCACGATCGGATAGGTGCCCTGCTCTCTCAGGGCAGCGAGGGTCTCGTCCGCGAAAGTCCAGTCGTAACGCCCTTCGCCGAGCCATGTGGTGTGTAGGGGTGGTCCGTAGCGCAGAAAGCCGCAGCCGAGTTCCTTCACCAGCGCGAAGTCCTCAGCCCAGCGACGCGTATGCCCGCTGGCAGCCATTTGGTCGACCCGTCGTCCGTCGACCGTGGGAATGCTGCTCTCTATGCCGGTTGCAAACATGAAGAACGGCACTGAAGGACCAAAACATGGCTGTTGGGGGAGAGCCGGGCGTGTGGACATGATCCCTCCTCATTCCGGAAAACTCGGTCGTTCACGACAGGGTTGCAAAGCGGGCACTGAAAAGCGAAGAAAACGGCAGATCTTCGCGCTTGTCGCTCAGAAGCCGCCCGTCCGCTCCCGGGCAGATTGAGCCATGCAGTTCCGCCCAATCGGCCACGGGCGTGATTGAAGACATCACCGTCGACCCGCCTTCAACCGCGTTCGCAAGCCGTACTGGGCGGCGTGGCGGGCTAGAGGTGGAGTGGGAGGGCTCACCCTGTTCCACGCTGTGAGGCTTTATCCCGATGGTCATCTGGCCGCTGCCCCTAAAGATCAGCACCGCGTCTTCCCTTGCAGCTGAAGCGGCCCTCCCCCGTGCTAGCCCCTTCCGCTGAGGTAATAGGGCGGGCGTGGCATAGTCGTCCGCGCCTCCTGACCAGCCCCCACGAGGGGGTCCAGGCGGACTTGATGTGATGGCCCGCCCCTCTTTCCCGCTGGCGTAGGCTGGCCGGGCAACCGGGATATAAGGGAGCTGACCCATGACGGAGATTGCGGTTCTCGGGGTGGATCTGGGCAAGAACAGCTGCAGCGTGGTGGGTCTGGACGCGGCCGGGCGAGTAGTCCTGCGACGGCGCCTGCACCGGGATGGGGTGGTCAAGCTGGCGGCCGGGTCGCCGGGCTGCGTTGTGGCGATGGAGGCTTGGCTAGCGGGGCACACCACCTGGGCCGGCGGCTGCGCGAGGCGGGGCACGAGGTGCGCCTGATGTCGCCCGAGTACGTGCGGCCTTACGTAAAGGCGCAGAAGAACGACGAGCGGGACGCGGAGGCGATCGCCGAGGCGGCGACCCGGCCGACCATGCGCTTTGTCGAGCTCAAGAGCGAGACGCAGCTCGACATGCAGAGCCTGCACCGCGCCCGCGACCGGCTGGTGGCCGAGAGGACGGCGCTGATCAACCAGCTGCGCGCCATTCGCTCGAGCGTGGCATCACCGCACCCCAAGGCCGCCGCAAGCTCGAGGCCTATCTCGAGATGCTGCTGGCGGAGGATCGGATCCCGCTCAGCCCGCGGACACGGCTGCTGGTCGAGGATCAACGCGCCGAGTGGCGTGAGCTGGACCGGCGCATCGAAGCCTTCGACGAGGAGTTGGTGTTAAGTTGGAAGCAGCGAATGCCCCCCCACGCTCTTCCCGGCGCGCCTTGCTGATCATCAACCCTGGTGCGCTTGGCGGCGCCGCCGACATCTCAGAAATCCTTGCCCTTCTCCAAGACGCTGGGATGACCATTGAGGTGCACACATGCACACCAGGGCAGACCGCAGCCGATGCCATCCGTGCCCGCGCCGTTGATGGTTTGGACTGCGTGGTCCTGGGTGGAGGCGACGGCACCCTGAATGCCGCAGCCGCAGCGATACGCGAAACAGGCCTTCTTCTCGGTATCCTGCCGATGGGCACAGCGAACGATCTGGCGCGCACCTTGGGCATCCCGTCCGAGCCTCTCGCGGCTGCTCGCATCATCGCGGAAGGACATGTCAAGAGTATCGTTCTGGGAGAGGTGAACGGGCAGCTCTACTTCAACGTCGCCAGTCTCGGGTTCAGCGCGGATCTGGCCAGAGACCTGGGTGCCGAAGCCAAGAAGAAATGGGGCAAGCTGGGCTATGCCATTGCAGCTTTCCGGCTACTAAGCAGCGCCAAGCCATTCAGTGTCTGGCTTGATCATGACGGCACGGTGGAGCACTTCAAAACTCTCCAGGTCTCAGTCGGGAACGGCCGCTTCTATGGCGGCGGCATGACCGTGGCTGCGGCGGCCCAGCCCGACGATGGTGCCCTCGACGTGTACAGTCTGGAGGTCGCGCACTGGTGGCGATTGCTCGCCTTGCTGCCCTGGCTTCGACGGGGAACCCAGGCCAGCTGGCGCGACGTTCGCGCCTTCCAGACCACTGAGCTGGTGCTTCGGACCCGCCGCCCGAAAGCGATCAATACCGATGGAGAGATCAAAACGTAGACGCCCGCACGGTTTCGGCTGCTAAGGAGGGCTGTCCGCGTCTATGTACCTGCCGCTCATGAACCGTAGGGGCAGCAGCCTCGGCCGTCAGGAAGTGTGCACGCTGCACTGCAACAGCGCCCCGGACGGCGCGTTCGAGGCGCCACAGGCCGATCAGCCGCTCCGGAACCAGTATTGCGGCATATGAACGGCCACGGAGGGCATAAATGAACCTTTTAGCAAAGTCTCGCGGTGCTCAGGGTCGCGGACGGGCCCTCGCCTGTGTCCTTGGTGCCCTTGGCGGTCTCGCCCTGGTTAACCATCTCGCCGCGCGCCGTGCGGAGCGCAGGCACCCGCCGGAAGGCTCCTTCATCGAGGTGGATGGTGTCCGCCTGCACTATACCGACCGCGGTACGGGAAGCCCCGTCGTCCTGATCCACGGCAACATGGTGACCGGGGACGACTACAACACGAGCGGCGTGGCCGAGCTCCTGCTCAAGAACCACCGGGTGATCATCTTTGACCGCCCAGGGTTTGGATACAGCGACCGCCCACGTGGGCGCATGTGGACAGCGGGGGAGCAGGCGGAGCTGCTCCATAAAGCCCTCTGGCAGCTTGGCGTCGAGCGGCCGGTGGTGGTTGGCCATTCCTGGGGAGCCATCGTGGCCCTTGCCCTTGCCGAGCGGCATCCAGCTGACACGGCCGGCCTTGTGCTGCTCTCAGGCTACTACTTCTGGACGCTTCGGCCCGACGTGCTGCTTGTGGCGCCAGCAGCGATCCCCATCGTGGGGGACGTCCTGCGCTACACGATCTCCCCGCTGTTCGGCTGGCTGATGATGCCGCTGGTCAAGCGCGTACTGTTCTCGCCCGCCCGGGTACCCGCGCGGTTTCGGGCGGAGTACGCGCCAGCCATGGCGCTACGCCCGTCCCAGATCCGAGCGACGTCTATGGACGGCGCCCTGATGATCCCTGGCGCCCTGGGCCTGCGGGCAGGCTACAAATACCTTTCCATGCCGGTGGTCATCATCGCCGGAGACGGGGACAAGGTGGTGTTCAAGCGCTCGGCCGAGCGACTTCATACAGAGGTCAAGGGAAGTGACCTGCAGATCGTGCCAGGTGCCGGGCACATGGTCCATCACCTCGCAGCCAGGCAGGTGGCGGGCGCGGTCGAGGCAGTCACGGCCGCCTCTCTGGAAGGCGTGGCCGTGGATCACCTCCCGCGCCAGTCAGGAGATGGCGCAGGTGTGCACCCGTTCCCGAGGAGGTAGCGCTCTCCCGTTTTTCCGACCATCTGGGGCGAGTGCGTCTTTCCTGCCGGGCTTGATCTCTCGGCAGGACGGGCGGCTTTCAAATACGCTCCGCCCGAAAGCAGACCGTCTGCTTTCGGCCAGCCTCTGCCGCTCGGTGCGTGACACGGGGCGGCTCACGACCCGGACTGCCGATGCAGCCTGAATTATCCGAAAGGGTTCGGGATCCGTTCCGGACCGGGGCCGCTCCCGACCTGCTCGGGCAGTCGGTCCCCCTCGGCCTCAAGCGCCCGGACGACCGCGTCGAGCAACACCCGGAGCCGACGAGCGTCGTCGAGGCCTCGGCGGTCACGAGTGACATCGAGGGAGCCGTAGAGCGAGACCCGGTCGGTCCGGTTCTCAATCGTGAGGTCCCCGACGGAGGTCGACGCCGCCTCGTCCCCAAAAGGAAGGATTCTTCCCCTTTCATGTTCGCCCTTCTCCATCGTGTTTGCCGGCCTCTACCCGTTCCTTCAGCGCCGTCCCAAAATCCGCAGGAGCAAGATGATCATCACCGCCGCGAATAGCCCCGTGCCGACGAGGGTTGCCGTGCTCCATCCGCGCGG
>JBHTFH010000094.1:0-11766 GCA_042666135.1 Roseomonas sp. GCM10028921
GGACCTGCCTCAAGGCCGATCCGCTCGACCTCCAAACCAAGGCCCTGCACGAACCGGACGAGTTCGGCCGGTTCGCTCGGAACCTTCGCCTCCTTGACGACCTGCCCCGTGGCATCGACCACGCAAACGCTGGACAGCTCAAGCGAGACGTCAACGCCGACGAAGTGCCCCATAGCCGTGACCTCCAGTCCGGGGCCGGACCATCCGACCCCTCGGGCCATGAGGGTTGCGCAGGATCACTCAAGATCGCCACCACCCTGGAACGGCCCAATACGGTATCTGTTCGCCTCCGGCGACGACGGGGGTGCCCGCTGGGCGGCCGTCGCCTCCCTCGTGGAAACGTGCAAGCTCAACGGCGTCGACCCGCAGCGCTACCTCGCCGACCTGCTCACCCGGCTCGTCAACGGCTGGCCCAATAACCGCCTCGACGAACTCATGCCCTGGTGCTGGGCCGACGCGAAAGCCGACTGAACACCAGCCGCACACGGCAAGGGTCTCTAGGCCTCGCTTACGAAGAGGAGCTGCTCGGATGAGATAAAAGCGCCTTGACCCGCGCGGCCGGGATAGAGAAGACCTATGTGCGGGTGAAGGGCCGCTGGATATACCTGCACCGGGCGGTCGACAGCCGCGGCCAGACGGTTGACTTCCTGCTCTCGGCCAAGCGCGACGCAGAGGCCGCGAAGCGCTTCTTCCGCAAGGCGCTGGGGCAGCCACACACGGTGAACCCACACACCATCACGGTGGACAAGAACCCGGCCTACCCATGTGCCATCGAGCAGCTGAAGGAGGATGGCGAGCTGTGGCGCTTCGCCCGCCCACGGCAGTGCAAGTTCCTCCATAACATAGTGAAACAAGACCGCCGGCGCGTGAAGCGGCTGGTCCGGCCAGGGATGGGCTTTGGCATTTTCCATACGACACGACGAACCCTGGCAGGCTACGAGGTGATGGCGATGGTGAGGAAGGGGCAGCTTCGGGAGATCGACGGAGGTGACATGCGGGCCCAAGCCACCTTCGTCGCCGAGTTGTTCCAGGTTGCTGCCTGATCTGCATGCTATCCAGGCCAACTGCGGCTCGCCGCAATCTTTGCAACACATTCGACGAAGTAGCGGCCGCACGTTCAGCCACTCGAGGGTGCACGACCCTTCCGCGCACAGGTCTGATGAATCGTCACAAACCTACTACTTGTTGCAGATCAGATTATCCCCCGTCCCCGTACCGTCCGGCCCGCGCGAGCAAAGGTCGAAGTCGCGGCCGCTCCGTGTTGAAGGGCTGCGATAATCGTAGGGTCGGTCCCAAGGGTCCATTGGTAGGCCTTCGCCTCGGAGATAGGGACCATTCCAGGCGGTGGCGCTGGAGGGGCGCTGGGTAAGGGCCTGGAGACCTTCCTCGGTCGTCGGATAGCGACCGGCATCGAGACGGTAGATATCAAGGATTGCCACAAGTCGTTCGATAGACTGGCGCGCGACGGAGTTGCGGGCACCACCGAGTTGGCGCAGGGCCGCAGGCGCGACCAGCCCGATGAGCAAGCCGAGGATGGCGACAACCACAAGGATTTCGAGCAGGGTGAAACCTGCATCGCCTGTCTTGCGGATGGCGCGGCGCGATGGGAAGATCGATGCGTGAGTATCCCCTTTCTTTCCTGCATGGCCCTTGTCGCCCAAATCTACGCTCTGCCACCCCGCGTCCTCCCGTCCATCCAGGCGGTCGAGGGAGGGCGGCCGGGCCTGGTGATGACCAACACCAACGGGAGTGAGGACTATGGCGTTATGCAAATCAATAGCGTCTGGCTGCCGGATCTGGTCCGCTACACTGGGCTGGACCGGGCAATCGTCCGACAGCGGCTGATCGATCGACCCTGCTTCAATATCGCAGCGGCCGGCTTGATCCTGCGTACCCATCTGGACGCCTCGGGCGGCGACCTGATGCGTGCGGTTGGCAATTACCATTCGCATACGCC
Source organism: Roseomonas sp. GCM10028921 (assembly GCA_042666135.1). Classification (GTDB taxonomy): domain Bacteria; phylum Pseudomonadota; class Alphaproteobacteria; order Acetobacterales; family Acetobacteraceae; genus Roseomonas. Next base: position 1,958 of record JBHTFH010000094.1, read on the forward strand.
AGTGCTCCACCAATCTTATCGCGCGCGGGTTGTCGGCGCCGCGACACGGCTCTTCGTCTCGCGGAACGTGGTTCGATAAGGTCGTGCGGCGCCGGTTGCGAGCCGGGGCCGACCCTGCCTGGGGAGGTGAGGGAGCGGCCATAGCCGCTCCGTCCCTAGTCAAGCCCGAATTGTGCCATTCGCACCGGCTGGAAAGAAGAGACCGGCCGCCGAATTCTGCGCCCCGTAGACGATGTTCAACACCTGCCGTGGCGTGCGGCGGAAGGTCTGCGCCTGATCGTCTGTCGGCGCGAAGTTGAACTGGTTGCCAGGGACGAGGATGCCCACATCGTCGTTCCGACCGGAGAGCGTGGCGCGCAAGGCCGCAATTTTGTTGAAAGCCTCGCCGCCACCGATGTTGGCAATCAGCGTGCGGACCGCGCCCGCATGGTACGCCTCGACCGCGAGAATCGACCCAGCATAGGACAGGAAGTCGCGGTTGCTGATAAGGGCTGCTGCGCCACCATAGGCGGTTACGCCCACGTCCTCGAACACCGAGGCGCCGAGAAGAAAGCTCACCTCATCGGCAAAGGGGTCAAAGGTCTGGCTGCTGTTGATCAGGCCCGCGGCCCGTGCCAGCACCGTGAACGCTGTTGTAAAGTCGATGGCTGGGCGGGCGACGGCGGAGGAGCCGAGCACGGCACGGATAAATCGGACATGCGTCTGCTCGTCGACCGCGATCCGGGTGAGGTACTGGCGGAGGTAATCCGATTGGAAGGCGACGGTGCGGCCACCCGTCACGCCGCCGGGGGTGCCGGTGCCGCCCACATCGGCGTCGGACAGGCCTTGGCCGGTCACGCCGCGCAGGTAGTACTCGGCCTCAAGGTACTCGAGATTCAAGGCAAAGTTGAAGATATCAGGGTCCGTGATGGCCTGCGCCTGGGCCGGGCTGCTCGCCACGGTCACGCCGCCTACCCCCAGCGCTGTTACTGCCGCGACCGCGGCTGTGCCCGCACCCACTTGTCGCGCCAGCGAACGGCGGCCAAGTCCTTTCTGATCGGAAACGGATAGAACTACTCTGTTGCTCGTCATTTGAAGAGCTCTCCGGACGTTTGATACCGTCACCCGACGCTGTCAAGCGCTTTGAGGGTGACGGGCGCAGCGGGTGGCTGCCTCAGCATTACTGGCGAGCCAGGGTGTTGGATGCAGGAACGCCAAAAGATTTTTCGCCGGAGCTGGTCGCGACATCGCGCCGGTCACCTTGTTCTGTGGTGCGGAAGGACTCAAAGTGGCGGGTGGTTGCAAGACCAAGAAGCAGGCCCTGCATCCGCCGCGCCACAAGGCTCCAGGAACGAGCCGCCAGCCAGCTCCGGGCGGCCCGGCCCTTCGCTTCACGGAGAGCGGGGTCACGCAGTATCGCGTCCAGCCCAGCAGCAAGGTCGGCCGCATCGATGCCATCGGTCCGGAAGACCGCATCTCCAACTTCGTCGAAAATAGCGAGTGGCGTGACTACAACGGGGGGACCAGCTGCCATAGCATCGCGGACGGAGGCGCTGGAACTCTCCTTCGATGCCTGGGTGGGTAGCGCGATAACGGCGCAGCCGGCCAGGAGGGTGAGAGATTCCTCAGGCCGTACGAAGGCGGTGTGCCACTCGATAGCGTCCTCCACACCCTCGGCTACCGCGATAGCCCGGCACCGAGCGATTTCCTGGGTCGAGTCGGGCGAGCCGTAATCCGCGTTCACCAAGCGCAGCCGAGCCTCCGGCCAAGCGCGGCGTAAGATGGCCAAGGCCGCGATCAGCTCTCCGATCCCCTTGCCCGGCAGAAAGAAGCCGTAGCTGCCAATGACGGGGCCCCCAACGGGCGTCACCCAAGAAGCATTTGGCGCCTTCACCCCGTGCGGCATCAGGGCCACATTGGCAGAGAGGCCAATGCCCCGCAGCCGCTCCATATCTGCCGTGGAATGCACCAGTATGCGGTTGGTTCGGGCCAGGGCGTTGCGGACCTGCCCGCGTCCAGGCTCGACCTGCTCCAAAAGGTGCTGCGTGTTATGCAAGGTGACGACCACTGAGCGATCCCGCAGGGCCGGGCCATCTAGTAGCCGCGCCAGCATCTCCCAACCAAAAAGACCGGGCTGATGCTGCACCATTACGACCTGCGGATCCTCTGCCTGGATGGCGCTGCCCAGGCCGGACGGGAGCGCCGGGTCGCCGAGCCGCCAGGATGACCGGACACTATGCGGCATGGCCGTCAGCGCATCTTCTCCCGCCGTCCAGCGATCATCCGCCAGGATGGCGTGGGAGGCGATGCGGGAGTCAGCCGGCATCGCTTGGAGGAGCTGCCGCGTATATTCCGCAAGGCCGCAGCGCACTCCCCAGGCTGTGACCCAAGCCACCCGCACGGGCGGCATCGGCGGCGTGAGCAACAGATCGAGCGCCGCCCTCTCTAGCCGTCGCACGGTCTCCTCGGGCCGGAGGCGCTGCGCCACCTGTAACCGGGCCCGCCGCACCCGTTCTGCCAGGGCTGCCCGGTCCTTTGGCGCGCGTAGCGCCGCCACCGTCTCATGCAATGCGTCGACGAGGTCGTCCTCGTCCGGCTCCACCCAGAGCGAGCCCGAGGTGGCGAGATGGCTGCCGGACGGGGCGAAGTGCCAACGCAGCAGGCGAGCTGTTTCTGCGTCGCAGAAATCCATGTGGCCGCCATGGCCGGTCACGATCAAAGGAAGGCCAGCGGCCATCGCCTCCGCCGCCGGCAAGTTGAATCCCTCGCCCCGTGTGGGCAGCACCATGGCATCCGCCGCGCGATAAAGGGCAAGAAGCTCCATCTCGGGCAGGTCGCGGTCGATCAGTTCGATGGTGGGCAGTTCCGGGTCGGCGGCTCGAAGGGTGGCAAGATCGGCCGCGACCGTGTTGTGTGGGTTAGGGAAACCCTTGATCACCAATCGTATCGCATCGCTGCGGCGGAAGGCCCGCGCAAACGCCGCCAGCAACACGTCAACACCCTTGCGCGGAAAGCAGGAGGAAACGTGCAGGAATGTTAGCATGCGGTTGTCCGCCGGCTCGAGCGCCGCGCCGCGCTCGCGCCCGATCGCCGCCATCGCCCCAAGCTCTGGCGCGTAGCCGGTGATGCGCACCGGGATGGGGAGGCCGGAGTCGACGAGGGCCTTGGCCACCACGGCAGTGGGCGCAAGGACGGCGCGGAAACCTGCCGATAGCACCTCTATCGTGGCGACGGGGAGGAGGCTTTCCTCCCAGAATAGCATCGCCATTGGCAAATCACCCGGAGCTTCCGGGACATGGACGGGATAGTGCTGGCTGATGGTGACTTCGGGCCCAGTCTCTGCGGGGCCGCGCTCGACCAGGGAGGCGATCCCAGACCGTTCCATCACGGGCACGCCGGACAGATCGTCGGTGCGCTGGCCCTCCACGGGCCGCAATCGGACGGTGCCGGGCCGCGTCGCCTCGATCGCGCGCGCTAGGCCGCGGTTGACAGCGGCGAGGCTGTAACTGCCCGTCGCATGGCCGACAATTGTGAATTGCAGGTTGGCGCGGAGCGCTGCCCGGGTCGTGCTGTCTGCCGGCGGAACCGCACCCGCCAGCGCCAGAGCCTCGTGCAGGGCCGGCAGCTGGCGCGACAACGCGAAGCGTTCGACCGTGGCGCGCTGAGCCTGCACCAGTGCCTCACGCCGGGCTGGGTCCTGCGCAATCTCTAGCATCCGGGCCGCGACCCGTTCGGGATCGCGGCTGTCCAGCAGGCCGGCGCCCTTACCCAGCGTGTAGGGAATGGCGCCGCTCGGCCAGGCGAGGACCGGCAGGCCGTGGACGATCGCCTCGACCAATGGAACGCCGAAGCCCTCATGATGGCTCAGGGAGAGGTACAGGTCAGCTTCGGCGAAGCGTGCGTGCAGTTCTTCCTCAGAAACGAGGCCGGTCAGCACCAGTTCCGCATCCAGCCCGTTCCGGCGCATCGCGGCATCGATCTCCATCAGATAAGGGCCGGCGCCGTCCAACCGCCCCACAAAGATGAGCTGGCAAGGCCGGGCCATCGCCGCGCGGAAGCGGGCATAGGCCTCCACCACCTCGGCTTGGCCCTTGGCCTCGGCAACACGGCCGGTGAAGAGGACCGTGAAGGGTCGATATCCGTCTGGCCGGCGCCACACCAACGCCTGCCGTTTCAACGCCTCCAGGTCAAAAAGAAGGGTGCAGGCCCGAACCGGGGCATAGCCGAGCGTCCGCAGTTCGTTAGCGTTGTACTCGCTGGCCCCGAGCGCGGCGGCGAAGTGCGGGCGCATCGTTTTCAGCTGCTCCCGGCCCAACCGAGCATAGCGCTCCATATGTGGCGAGGCGGTCAGCAGTTCCGGCGGCGTGATGTTGTGGAACATCAGAATTTTAGGCGCGGGCGTCGAAAGGATTTGGTCCAGGGCGTCATGACCCATCGAATGATGGATGATCAGGACGTGGTCCTCGTGCCGCGGGAGATCGCCCAGGCGCCGCAGCTCGTCCCCCAGCCGCGGATCACGATGCTCGACAAAAATTTCGCTCCGATACCCCATGCCGCGGAGGAGGCCGCGCATCATCAGCATGGCACTGGTAATCGCGTCACCATATGCAGAGCCGGAGTGGAACTGGTGGACGGCGGTGAGCGGCCGCGGGATGCGCGCCGGCGCTGATGGCGCCCGATCACTGCCAGTGTCGGCCGGTTCATCGGGACGGCTAGGGATAGCCTGTACAGCATTCCCCTCATGCTTGGCCTCTGATCCCTCCCGCGGCACGGCAGCCACGTCGGTGTCGCCCGCCGATGTGCCGGATGCTACACTGGGCTGCCCGGACGGCGGCAGCAGGCCAAGCATCCGTGCCATAGCACCGGCGGCCCGCACCGGCCGGCTGATTCGCCAGGACAGGCTGCCGCGCATGGCGCGAAGTTGCTGACGAAGGCCAGCCATTTGCGCATCCATAGCATCGATGTGCCGGTGCAGCGTCGCAATCTGTGAGTCTCGGAACGCGACCTGCCCATCGCGGGCATCGATATTCGCCCTCATTTCAGCAAACCGAATCTCCGCAGCTTGCTTCGCCTCTGCGAGATCCCGGGCGACCTCGAAGCCGTTTGCATAGGCGGCACGCGCCGACGCTTCGGCCACGCGTGCTCGCGCCGTAATGGCAGCCAGCACGTCTGAATGCTCTGTCCTCGTTGAACGTGTGTCGACGTATCGCTCAAAGTCGTCGAAACAGTTGACCGGTGTTCGAAAGTATGGCGACAGGCACTCTATGCGCTCCTCAGAAACGTAATAGCGGTTCAGACCGTCGAAAAAGATATGACAATAGCGCGCCTCTGCGAGAATTGGCTCCCAGTCAAGATGGGTCGGAGTGGTGGATGCCGGGGCGGTGGCCTCAACCAGAACTATCCATGGCCTGAATAGGGTAAAGTCGCAGCCGGACAGCACCGCGGTTTCCGAGCCTTCGGCATCGATCTTCAAAAAATGGATAACACTGGGAGCGTGCCTCGTTAGGATTTCGGTCAAAGTCTGCAGAGGAACCATTATCTCCCGATATTTGCGACCAGTTGAAGCAATCTCCCGGGCAATGTTCGACTGGAGCGTCGAGAGTCCCGTACCCGGGACGGCATAAAGTTTTCCCTGTCCTGCTCTGTCGCCAACCGCAATGCCCAGATTGATATCCCGAGGTCGCGCGGCAGCGAGGTTTGCAGCGTATTCGGGCACGGGTTCAATATTCAGGCCGCACCATCCCCTATCATAAAACGCCTTAGTAACCGAATCCTCAACCGGGTGAGCCGCCCCAACGTCCACATAGAAGCCGTTTGGAACAGTTTGCAGTGCGCGCCAAAGGAGGACATCCTCAAAATTCTGAGCGTAAGAAAGAAATACCATGCTGCCGCTCCCGCACGAGGCCGATTATATTTCACTTAGAATTTGTTGATTGTGGTGCGTCACTTCGACCGGTTCGGTCAGCAATCGCGCCAGATCTGCCGAGGTGAGGTGAAGGTACACCTAGGCTTCGACTCAAGCCTCATTGATCCAGAAGAGGACGGTGCTGGCAAGCCAGATGGCGGACAGGAAGGTGTGTGCATCGGTCGTAGCGCATAGCGCTGCGGCGCTAATCTTTCAGGCGCCCGGACATGTTCTCGACACAGTGCCTCAGCCGATAAAGGGCGTTGTTGTAGGAGCCCGGGCCCCTGCGGCTTCGGCTTGAGGGTATGCAGGGCGTGACTCCGCGGTCGGCAAGGGCCTAGCGAAAGCGGTCGCCGTGATAGCTGTACCACCCACGGATGGTGCGATACTTGATTGAAGCCTATGCGGCGAGTGCCGCCGGTTGAAGTCGGACCTGGCGAATGGCGTCAAGTGTCTGAGACCCGTGCCGCTCGAGCTACGCTGGAATTTGGGTGATGTCGTGATCAGGCGGCGTGCTGCGCTGGCGTGTTGGTGACCTCGACGCCGTTGTGGAATGTGACGCCTTGGATGAGCTTGGGCAACTGGTTCTCGCCCTTCAGCCGGCGCCAGGTCTTGGCAGCCGCCATGACGAGCTTGAACACCATCAGCCGGGCGGTGTCCTGCGACAGCGCGCCTTTGGTGCGGACGGTCCAGTGCCGGACGGTGGCGAACACGCTCTCGATGGGGTTTGAGGTGCGCAGGTGGTCCCAGTGCTCGGCGGGGAAGTTGTAGAAGGTCAGCAGGGCTGTACGGTTGATAGACATGCTTTCAGTCCATAACGTAGGCTTTGGGCAGGTCGGGCAGCACTTCGCGCTGCTCACAGTTGCACGGGCTCGCAATGGCCATGGCATTGAAGGAGCAGGAGGCGGGGCGCGCGGTGAGTGTCAAGGTAGTTGCCGCCTTGGTCTCGTAACGGGCTCTCCTATTCGGCCAGCTTTGGCGCGTTGCTTTGGAGGCTGACTGAGCGGGAGAGCTGGGGCGCGGACGAGGCGGCCTGGACCACGGTGTCGCGCTCGGGGTTGAGCGTCACCGGGCCGATCGGTGTCCAGTTGCGGGTGCGCCCGCTCCAGCGTCGTGGATGGCCCTCGCGCGCCCGCTGGTACAGGGCATGGCGTGCCGCGAGCATGGGGCCATCCTGGCCGGCATGGCGTTGCGCCGGGGTGACGTAGCGGATGCCGCTGTGGTGGTGCTCCTGGTTGTACCAGCGCACGAACCGCGCGGCCCATTGTCGCGCCTCATCGAGGGTGGCGAACCCCGTGTTCGGGAACTCCGGCCGGTACTTGGCGGTGCGGAACAGCGCCTCGGCAAAGGCGTTGTCGTCGCTTACCCGTGGGCGCGAGTGCGACGGCTGGATGCCGAGCCAGTGCAGCATGCCAGCACGGTGGTGCCCCTCAGGCTGGCGCCGTTGTCGCCGTGCAGCACCGGTCGCACCGGACCGGCATGGATGCCCTCAGCCAGGGCCGTGCGCCTGGCCAGATGAGCCGCATGCTCGGCCTTGTCTGTGTCGTGCACCTCAAAGCCGACGACCTTGCGACTGTAGAGGTCGAGGATCAGGAAGGGGTAGAACCAACGACCCTGTACCTGGCCGGGCAGGAAGGTCACGTCCCAGCACCAGACTTGGCCGGGAGCGGCCGCCACATGCGTGCTTGGTGGGCCTGACGTCCGTGGCGGACGGGCCCGACCCCGGCGCTTCATCTGGCCCTCATCGCGCAGCACGCGATGAAAGCTGGCCTCGCTGGCCACATAGACGCCCTCATCGGCCAGTGCCGGGACGATCCGCGCCGGAGGCGTGTCAGCGAACCGTGGCTCGTTAGCGAGCGCGACGATGCGGGCCCGCTCGGCCTCGCTCAGGGCATGGGAGGGCGTGGGGTGGGTGGCATCAGGCCGACGATCGCCCCGGGACAGACCTTCCCTGGCCCGCCAGCGCTGCAGGGTACGCTGGTCCAGCCCGGCCAGGGCGCAGGCCGGGGCAAGCCGCGCACCCGCGGCACAGGCCCGGGCAATCTCACCGGCGAGCACCTGGCGGTCCTCCAGGCGGGTCATTCGCCCTCGCCGTCGTGGAAGACCGCCCTCAACCCTTTTGACAGCACCAGCAAGGCGGCCGTTTCGGCCAGCGCCTTGTCCTTACGGTGCAACTCGCGCTCGAGCTCCCTGACCCGGCGACGGTCCTGCCGGGCCTCCACGGCACTGCCCGCCCGCGGTTCACCCAAACCGGCAATCGCATCGCGCTTCCAGGCCTCCAACTCAGCGGGGAATAGGCCATGCTCGCGGCACCAGGCGCTGCGAGCAGCCTCATCCATCGCCGCTGTGGTGATCACCGCCTCCAGGCGAGCCGCCGCAGTCCAGCGTTGGCTGCCGCCGCTGGAACCATCCGTCAAGGCCGCTGCCCGCCAGCGCTCAAGCGTCCCTATGCTGACGCCCACCTCGCGCGACACGACATCCACCGCCGAACTCTCCGGCGGCAGCAGTCGCGCTACAATCCGGTCCTTATAGGCCTGTCCGTATCGAGCCACGCCCTGGTCCCCGCGCCCCCTGATTGCTCGATCCTATCCAAGCGACAACTCCACTGACACAGGGGGCGCGCCGCCCGGCAACGGCTGCGGTGGGTCATGGCCTATCGCGAGCTCCGGGATGCAGGCGCGGTCTGCCGCCGTTTTGGCATCTCGCGACCCACCCTGCGTAAGTGGTCCTGCCGCTTCGATGCGATGGGCGAGACTGGCCTGATGGAGCTGAGCCGCCGGCCCCACAGCTCCCCCGCGAGGAAGGTCGGTCACGCGGAGGAGGATCTGATCCTCACCCTGCGCCGGGAGCGGCGTCTCGGTGTCAAGCGGATCCGGGCGGAGCTCCGACGCCTGCACGGCCTGCAACTCTCCGCGCCGGTGATCCACAAGGTCCTGCTTCGGCACGGGCTGAATGTGCTGCCGTGCCGCAAGCGGGTGCGGCACAAGCCAGAGCGCTACAGCCGTCCTGTCCCGGGCGACCGCGTGCAGATGGACGTCTGCAGGATCCGGCCAGGGCTCTACCAGTTCACCGTGGCCGACGACTGCAGCCGGTATCTCGTGGCCGGGCTGGCCCGGCGCCCGAATGCGGCGGCAACCTTGGCCTTCCTCGACCAGGTTCTTGACGAGGTGCCCTTCGCGATCCAGCGGATCCAGACGGACAGGAGCGCGGAGTTTTTTGCCGAAGAAGTGCAGCGCCGGTTGATGGCTGAGGCGATCAAGTTCAGGCCTATCCCGCCGCGCTCGCCGCACCTGAACGGCAAGGTCGAGCGCGTGCAACGGACCGTGCTCGAGGAGTTCTGGGCGACAGTGGATGCCCGGGCACCTGAGGCCGGCGATCAGCTTGCCGAGTGGGTTCACCACTACAACTGGGACCGTCCACACGAGGCGCTCGGTGGATTGTGTCCGATCGATCGGGTCTGCGAGTGCCTCGATAAGACCCCACTCTGGGGTGAGGTCTGTGCTGCCTGCGACGCCACAAGGGAGCGCATCCAAGTCCGCCGGTACGCCGTTGAGATGGCGTTACGAATGTTGAAATGATGTCTGCTAACTGCACAGCAGGGCGTTGCGGTCCTTCAGCAGGCAGGTGGCCGCCCTCTCGTATTTGGCTCCGTACTTCTCGGAGAAGGTCGTGATCGCAGCCTCGGCCGTCGCCCGGTCCGGCGCCATCCAGACCTCGCGCAGGTCGGCCTTGGCGGCCGGCTGGACCGACCTCGGCAGCTCTTCCAAGACGTTGACGGTCTTGTGCACCCAGCACCGCTGATGCCGGGTGGCCGGGCAGACCTCCTCCAGTGCCTTCCAGAAGCCGAGCGCCCCATCCCCCGTGGCCAGCTCGGGCGCGATGTTCAGGCCACGGGCTTTGAGGTCGACCAGCAGTTCCCGCCAGC
>JBHTFH010000095.1:0-11607 GCA_042666135.1 Roseomonas sp. GCM10028921
CAACTGCGCGGCCATCCTGCACAACGCCGCCTCCCTGCTCGAGATCACCGCCCTTCCCCAACTCGCCTGCGGTACGGTTAAGGGCAGCAGCCCCGCCACCGCCGCCCTTGTCTGAGAGCGGCTGGCTCACTCCTGCCAGAGCTAGGGTTCTGTTCCCTTATGGCGGGCTTGGCGATCAAGCCCTTTTCGACTGCCTTGCGGCGAATGGCGTCCCGGGCGGATCACGGTTTTCTCCGCGATCGGCATGTGCCGCCGCATGATGGCGTCGGAAGCATTGGCCTTGTGATGTCAGCGGCGCGGTTACCCAGTCCTTGGATCAGGGCCGCAACAAAACCCCCGCGATGGCCAACACCCCGTGCCGACACGGGAGCCGTTCCGCCGCTCGACGGATATGCTGTTGCGCTACCGCGCGCTCTTGCCGTCTGCGCCTCCCGTGCCGACCAGCGGAACTCACTCGCGTCACGCCACATGTGGTGGAGGATGACGGCGAGTTGGACAATGTGGCAAATTGCGCCGCATCTCCGATGGCTCTGCTAGGCCCGGGTCGATGCGGAACACCACGCGGACAGCTTGGCCTGAGACCTCGATACGCTTGACGAGGGCGCTGTTATTCAGGTGACGTGCACGACTGCTCCTGTGTTCCGGTTTGCTCAGGTGAGGGCGACGGTGCTGGGCAATCCGAGCCGGTTGTAGGTGTTGAGGATGGCGCGGCGGATCTGCACCTCGGCGACCTGATGGGCGGGGTCATGTGCCGCCAGCCGCTCGCCCAGGCGCTCGAGGCGCGAGATGGCCGTCTAGGCGAGGTTACGGCGGTGGTACCCGCTCCATCGCTCCCAGAGACGTCGGCCGAGGTGCCGAACGGCACGTAGGGTCTCGTTGCGCTCCTCCGCTCCTGCGGTCGGTGTCTTCCAGGGTTTGCCGTTGCGCCGGGGCGGCACGAGGAGGGCCGCGTTGCCGGCCGATGTGGCCTCGTAGGCGGAGCGGGTGTCATAGGCGCTGTCGCCGCCAATCCCGGCGATCGGCTGCCCTTTCGGCACCTGGGCCAGCAGATCGGAGAGGATCTCGCCATCCCCGTCCCGGTGGTCGGCCATCTCGACGGCCCGGATCTCGTGGCTCTCGACATCGACTGCCAGGTGAACCTTGCGCCAGACCCGACGCCGTTCGGATCCGTGCCGCCTCACCCTCCACTCCCCTCACCCGGCACCTTCACCCCGATGCTGTCCACAACCAGCTGCAGCGGCTCGCCCCGGGGACGGTAGGGGATGACCACCGTCGCGTCCCGTCGCCGGCGCGAGAGCGTGCTGGAGTGCGGCACCGGCCAGTCGAGCCCCATGAGCCGGAGCAGGCTTCCCACCAGGCCCTGCGCCGCCCGCAGCCGTAACCCGAAGAGCACCTTCAGGGTCAGCACGCCCTGGATCGCCGCATCGCTGAAGATCCGAGGCCGGCCCCGCTTCCCGTACCCTCCGGTGCACGCCAGACCAGATCCGGCGAGAACCTCAGCGTCAGGTCACCGCGCGCGATCAGGCCACCATCGTACTCGCGCCAGTTCCGGATCCGGTACCGCTTCCTCGGCCGCTCGGGCCCTGCCGCATCCTTCCTCATGGCCGATCACCCACGAGCTTTCCGCAACAACGCCCGTCATCGCCAAACCGCCCTTCACGGAAGTGGGGCAGGGGCATGGCAGAGCCGAAAGCTCACGCCTTCGTATCGTCAATGATTTCAACGTAAGCTTCCCACATTTCCACCGAATCCAGGCAGCAAAGGGGGTTAGCTACGTACGTTTTCCGCGAATAATATTGACAATCTGGGCAGTCGGCTGCTCCCCTACCTGCAAGAAATGCAAAAGGGAACGGGAAATGTCTTGGAGCTTGTTTGGCTGGCTGCGCACGAGCGCTGCCGCCCTGGGCCTCTTCGCTGCTGCGACACCAGCTATGTCCCAGCCTACCGCCGCCAATCCTCAGACTGTCACCATGTGGAGCCACTGGCCGGACGAAGCCTCCAAGCGCAATTATGTCGAGGGCCGCGTCCGCGCCTTCGAGGCATCGAACCCCCAGTGCCGGATTCGGCTAAGCTTCATCCAAAAGGCGGACATCTACACCTCCGCCCGTGCCGCCGTGCGCACCGGCCAGGCGCCTGACATCTTCTGGCTTGAGCCGGACGAGATCGCCTTCGCGCGGAACGGCTTTCTGGAGCCGCTCGACAAATACGTCGATCTCAACGGCCTGGAGGACTGGGCCCGCACCTCCTGGTCGCACAACGGCCGCGTCTACGGCCTCCCGCTCGAGGCCTATACGGTCGAGCTCTATTACAATCGCGACCGCGTCCGCGCACTTGGCGTGGAGGTTCCGGCCAGCGGTCAGCTGAACCAGGCGCAGTTCACCGATCTCGTCCGCCGCGGCGTCACGGCCGGCATCACGCCGCTCGCCCAGGGCGTCGCGGACCGGCCCTTTCCCGGCGCCTACTTCCTGGAGGAGGTGCTGCTCCGCCGCCTCGGCCCCGACGACTACCGCAAGCTCCTGACCGGCCATCTGCCTTTCCGTGATCCGCGCGTGATGGCAGCGATGACTTGGGTACGCGAGCTCGTGGACATCGGCGCCTATCCCCGTAGCCTGGCGACGCTGAAGCTCGGCGAATCCCACTACTACTTCCACACCAACCCGGGAGCGCTGATGTTCCCCATCGCCAGCTGGTACACCGGCCGCGCCTTCGTACCGCCCGAGAGCGGCGGCCAGCCTCCCGGCTTTCCGCTCGGCCTGATGCAGTATCCCGTGATGGACAACAGCAAGTGCCCCGAGTGCAAGACGCTCGCCGTCGGCGGCAGCTACGTCATGTACTCGCGCAGCCGGAACAAGGAATGCGCCGGCGCCCTACTCAACTCCTTCGTCAATATCGAGAGCGGCAACCAGTGGATGGAGAGCGTCCTCCTCCAGACGGGCATCCGCACCGACCCCAGCCGCATCTCCGGTATCAACGCACCCTATTTCCGTGAGCTGCAGCAGCGTTCCGAAGGCGCGCGCTTCTTCATCGGCACGCCCCTACAGTACATGACCGGCCGCTGCGCCGATACCTTCCAGCAGGTGCTGAACCGCGCGCTGCCCGGCGGCCAGATCTCGCCCCAGGACGCGGCGGCGCAGATGGACGCGGCCTGCGCCGCGGCGCCGCAGTAAGGGGCGCCGCGTGCCCGCACAGGTCGAAACCGCGCGTGTCGCCGCACCCGCGACGCCGCGCCGGTGGTGGCCCGCATCACGGCAGGGGGGGCGCGATCCCGGCGCCCCCTCCTGGCTCACCCTCATGGTCTTCCTTGCGCCGGCGCTGGTGCTCTATGCGGGGCTGACCGCCTATCCGGTTGTCCGCACCTTCGCCGACAGTCTCTACGACCTCGAGAACTTGGACGCGCCGCGCTTCATCGGCCTCGCCCACTTCGTCCAGATCTGGTCCGACGAGACCTTCCTCCGCGCGATCCGCAACACCCTTGTCTGGTCCTTCATCGCGCCGTTCCTTGATGTCGCGACCGGGCTGCTACTGGCACTGTGCCTCTATGCCGGCGTGCCCTTCGCTCGCTTCCTTCGCATCGCCTGGTTCACGCCTGTTCTCCTTTCTTACGTTGTTGTCTCGATTCTCTGGCTCTGGATCTACAACTACGACTGGGGCGCGCTGAACCTTGCCCTACGCGCGATGGGCCTCGATGGATGGGCCCGCGCCTGGCTCGGTGAAGCGAACACCGCGCTCGCGGCCCTGATGGTCACCCATGCCTGGAAATGGGCCGGCTTCAACATGGTCGTCTGCCTCGCCGCCCTGCACGCGCTTCCTTCCGAGGTGCTGGAAGCCGCCGAGCTCGACCACTGCGGCTGGGCTGCCAAGCTGCGCCATATCATCATTCCGCTGATGCGGCCGACGCTGCTCAACCTCTACATCCTTGCCTTCATCGGGAAGATGAAGGTCTTCGACCTCGTCTGGATCATGACGCAGGGCGGCCCGATGTGGTCAACCGAGACCGTCTCCACCTATGTCTACAAACGCGCTTTCGCCTGGAACACCTTCGACCTCGGCTACCCATCCGCCATTGCCGTCGTCTGGTTCGTAATTGTCCTGGCCGCCGCCGCCCTGCTGCACATGGCCTTCCGGCAGCGCGAAAAGCTGGAGTACTGAGCGTGTCGGACATCTCCATGAAAGGGCAGAAATGGGGCGACCGACTGACGGAGCTTCTCCGCCGTGGTCCGTTGCTCGCCGTGCTCGTGCTCTACACCCTATATACCACGCTGCCCTTCCTCTGGGTCGGCGCCATGTCTCTCCGCACCACCGCCGAGATCAGCGCCGACCACTACGGCCTGCCCTCTCCCGCGCATTGGGGTAAGTTCCGAGCCGCCTGGGTGGACAGCAATTTCGCCGGCTACTTCTGGAACAGCACGGTGGTGGTCGTCGCTGCGGTCGCGATCGTGACGGTGCTCGGCGCCATGGCGGCCCATGCGCTCGCCCGCTACAGGTTCCCCGGCAACCGGCTGATCTACTTCGTCCTCTTCTCTTCAATTATTTTCCCGCCGCAGATCGTCCTGCTGTCGCTGTTCCAGATCCTCGTGAACTACGATCTCTATAACACGCGCACCGGCCTCATCCTCGTCTATGTCTCGCTGCAGCTCCCGCTCACCGTCTTCATCCTCGAAGCCTTCTTCGCCCGCATCCCGCAGGACCTGTTCGAGGCCGCGCGCATCGACGGCTATACCGATCTTCAAATCTTCCTCCGCATCGTGGTTCCCGTGGGCATGCCCGCGATCGTCACGACGGTCATCCTCAATTTTGTACATCTCTGGAACGAGTATCTCTTCGCTGTCGTGCTCGTCAGCGACGAGGAACTGCGGACCCTGCCGGTCGGCATCCAACGCTTCATGGGCGACTACTTCCAGGACATTGGCATGATCGCGACCGGCGTGATGATCGCCGTTATCCCGGTGATCGTCGTCTATGCCTTCTTTTCCGAGAAGCTGATCCAGGGAATGACGGCAGGGGCCGTCAAATAAGGGAACGACCATGGCAACCGTCCAGCTCCAGGATGTCTGCAAGCGTTACGGCGGCGCGGGGGGCCTTATCGCCGTTCAGGATGTCAGCCTGACCGTCGCAGATGGGGAGTTCATGGTGCTGCTTGGCCCCTCCGGCTGCGGCAAGTCCACCACGCTGCGCATGATCGCGGGGTTGGAGAGCATCAGCGACGGCCGCTTGGCCATCGACGGTCGCGCGATGAACAACGTGCCCGCCAAGGACCGCGACATCGCCATGGTGTTCCAATCCTACGCGCTCTATCCGCACATGACAGTCGCCGACAATCTCTCCTTTGGCCTCAAGCGCCGTGGCACGCCGCGCGCCGAGATCGAGCGCCGCGTCACGGCCACGGCCGCGATGCTCGGCCTCACCGAATACCTCGCCCGTCGTCCCGCCGCCCTTTCCGGCGGACAGCGCCAGCGCGTCGCCCTCGGCCGCGCGATCGTCCGGGAGCCGAAGGTCTTCCTCTTCGACGAACCCCTCTCCAATCTTGACGCCGCACTCCGCGTCGCCACGCGCAACGAGCTGACGCGCCTGCACCGCCGCCTCGGTGCCACCATGATTTACGTCACCCATGACCAAGTTGAGGCGATGACCATGGGCAGCCGCATCTGCGTTATGAATCGCGGACGCATCGCCCAGGTCGGCGCCCCTCTCGACGTCTATCGCAACCCCACCGACACCTTCGTCGCCCGGTTCCTCGGCAGCCCGCCGATGAACCTCCTGCCCGCTCGCCTCCGCCGGGCAGCGGCGGGCACCGTTGCGCTGGTTGCAGGTGCCGAGATCCCGCTGACTCGCTGGTCCGACGCCGCTCTCGTCGACATCGCGGAGGCAAGCTTCGGGATACGCCCGGAGGACATGGTTCTGCTTCCCTCCGATGCCGGGCCGCAGCCCTCCATCACCGGCACGGTCGCCAGCGTCGAGCCGCTCGGCGCCGAAACCCTTCTTCTGGTGGACACAGAGGGCGGGGAGGTCACCGCCCGGCTGCATCGCGATACGGCCGCGCGCCCCGGGGATGCGGTCCGCCTCGGAGTTCCTTCCGCAGCCGCCTATCTCTTCGGGGCCGATGGCCGCGCCATCGCTGCCGACCGGGCCGTGAACTAGTGCTTCGCATCGGCCTCGCCGGCGCCGGCATGGTCAGCCGGCACCACCTCATCGCCTGGCGCGCGCAGTCCCACCGCGCCCAGGTCGTCGCGATTGCCGATCCGAGCGCCGCCGCCGCCGCGACGCGCGCGGAGGAGTTCGGTATCCCACGCCGCTATCCCGACACTGCCGCCATGCTCGAGGCGGAAGAGCTCGACGCCCTCGATATCGCCTCTCCTCGCGAAACCCACGTCGTGATCGTGGAGGCCGCTGCCGGCCGCGGCATTCCGACGCTCTGCCAGAAGCCCCTGGCGCCGAGCCTGGCCGAGGCTGAGGCCCTTGTCGCGCGGGTCGCCGGCCGCGCCCGGCTCATGGTCCACGAGAACTGGCGGTTCCGTTCCTATTACCGCGACATGCGCGCCTGGATCGCTGAGGGCCGAATCGGCACCCCGCGTCAGGCGCTCGCGACCCTCCTGACCGCCGGCATGCTCCCCGGCCCGGACGGCGCACGCCCCGCGCTTACCCGCCAACCGTTCATGCGCGACCTCGACCGCATGCTGGTGGCGGAGGTTCTGATCCATCACCTGGATACCCTCCGCTTCCTCCTCGGTCCGCTCCTGCTCGAAGCGGCGGCGCTTGGCCGCACCTGCCCGGAACTGCGCGGAGAAGACCGCGCGACGATCGCCATGACGGGGCCGGACAGCCTCGCTGCTGTCCTTATCGGCAACATGTCGGTCGCCGGCGCGGCTCCCACCCAGACCGACGATGTCACCATCATCGGCGACAAGGGTACGATCCGCCTTGCCGGTGACCTGATGACCTGGAACGGGGAGGGGCGGGATGAGCGCCGCTACGATCTCGCAGCCTGCTACCAGGGTTCCTACGACGCGGTCATCGCCCACTTCCTGGACCGGCTGGCGGACGGCCTACCGTTCGAAACCTCCCCGGCCGACAACCTTGAGACGCTGCGCCTGGTGGAGGACTGCTACGCCCGGGCTGCCCCGTCATGAGCTCGCCGGAACCAGAGATCGTCCAGGCCCTGCAGGAGGAGATCATCTTCGGCCGCCTGCCGCCAGGCACCCGCCTGGTGGAAGACGCACTCCTCGCCCGCTTCGGCGTTTCCCGGCACTATGTCCGACAGGCGCTGGACCGCCTCGAACGCCTCGGCCTGGCCGTCGGCGAGCGCAACAAGGGCTTCACCGTCCGCTCCCTCTCGCCGGTCGAGGTCAAGCAGATCTACGAGGTCCGGGAGCTCGTGCAGCGCCAGGCCGCGCTCCGCATTCCACTTCCGGCACCGCCGGAATTGATCGAGGCGCTGAGCGCCATCAATGCCGAACTGGCCGGCTACATGGAAACGCGCGACCTCCGGGGCGTGCACGACGCAAACGACCGCTTCCATCTCCGCCTCTTCGGCGCCTGCGGGAACGACCATCTGCTGGCTACTGTGCAGCACTACATGCGCCTCAGCCTGCCCGTCCGCGCAAAGACGCTCGCAGATGCGGATTCCCTCCGCGTGTCGCATGGCCAGCACCGCCTCATGATCCAAATGCTTCAGGGCCGCGACAACTGGGTCCTCGCGCAGCTCTGCGTCGATCACCTTCAGCCCAGCAAGGACGAGTATCTCACCCGCGCCGATCTCCACGACACACGAGCTGCTTGATGTCCCGGGTGGCTTCGTCCGGAAGCCGTGCCCAGCGGCGCTCGGAACTCGTGGTGCGCCGGGCTGGGAGTTGAACTCTCGCTATGTGGAATTGATCTCGCTTCCTGCAGGGAAGTCCCAGGTTTCGGAGATGATGGCCTCTCCGGAGAGAGAAAACGGCGCTCGTTCCGCATTCAAAGTACCGAGCTATGTGCGGAGAATGCAGCCAGAACACACCGAAGAGCGCGATTGCAACCCGCCAGAGAAAAGTTGTCTCGTGGAAAGTTGGATCACCGATGGCCTAACCCCAGACGCGGCTCCATAGGTTATAAGAGAGTTGGCTCATGTTTCGGCGCGCCCGGCTGGGCGTGCCGGAGGGCAGCGTAGGCGGGCCCGATCAGGTGGGGCAAGGTGGCTTCCGGCGCAGGTGGCCGGTGCCCAAGCGCGCTTTGAGGTCTCAAGGTGTTGTAATAGCGCCGCCACCGCTCGATCAGCACCATGGCTTCGTGGAGCGTATGGAAAATCTCCCGGTCCAGCAGCTCGTCGCGGAGCTTGCCATCGAAGGATTCATTGTACCCGTTCTCCCATGGACTGCCGCGCTCGATGAACAGCGTCCGCACGCCGATCCGCTCCAGCCAGGCGCGCACGATCCTGGCGGTGAACTCGCCGCCATTGTCCGACCTGATGTGGTCGGGCGGGCCACGCTCGACAAACAGGTCGGTCAGCACCTGCAGCACGTCATCCGATGTCAGCCGTCGGGCCACCACGATGGCCAGGCATTCACGCGTGTACTCATCGATGATCGTCAGCATGCGGAAGGGCCGCCCGCCCGAGGTGCGGTCCTGCACAAGGTTATAGGCCCGGACATGCCCCGGCCAGCACGGCCGGAGCCGGATGCAGGAGCCGTCGTTCAGCCAGAGACGGCCTCGCTTTGGCTGCTTCTTCGGCACCCTCAGCCCCTCGCGCGGCCAGATCCGCTGCACCCGCTTGGCATTCACCCGCCAGCCCCCAGCGCGCAGCGTCGCCGTGATCCGTCGGTAGCCGTAGCGGCCGTACTCGGCCGCCAGGGCCACGATCGCCTCGGTCAGCGCCGCCTCATCCTCCCGGACGCGGCGCATGCGGCGCGGCGTCGAGCGTAGCTGACCAAGGGCGCGGCACGCCCGGCGTTCAGAGACGCAGAGCGCGGCCCGCACATGACGGACACAGGCCCGGCGGCGCTCGGGGCCCCGTATTTTCCCTCTGCAGCCTCCCTGAGGATCTGCTTGTCGAGCGTCAGCTCGGCCACGGGCCGCTTCAGCCGCGCATTCTCCCGCTCCAGTTTCTTCATCCGCCGGGCCTGGTCGACCTTCAGCCCGCCATAATCGGACCGCCAGCGATAAAAGCTCGCCTCCGACACCCCCAACCCACGGCAGACCTCGCCTACCGTCCGGCCTTGCGCCAGCTCAACCTCCGCCTGCCGCAGCAACCCGATGATCTGCTCCGGCGTCAAACGCTTCCCAGGCATCCCGACCTCCTCCAGGAGGCCAACTCTCTCACCAAACGCGGAGCCAGTTCAGGGGCGCAGGTCACAGGAGGAGGCTACCCGGACTGCGCACCGGCTTGCACTGGAGTTGGAGGCACTCAGGGCGGAGGGCGGCCCCACACGCCCAGGGACGCGACCCGAATGATGGCGAGAGCGAACGCATAAACGCGTGCACGGCTCCGGCCGAAAGCGGGTGCATCACGGCTTATGCAGCCTGGAGATTTCGCTCCAGGCCGCGACTGCTACTCGCCGGAGAGGGACAAGTTCAAGAAACTCAACCTGGGCAGCGGTCCGCTCGGGTCCAGTGCCGCGGAAAGCTCAAGCCACCAAAGCCCTGGCGCCCATCGGCAATGCGCTGCAGCAGGCTCTGCACCTCCCCCGTGATGACTGTCACGCCGCGGGGCGAGGAGTTGGCGCTGTGGCCGAGGATATCGTCGATGTCCACGATCTTGGCGTCCGGCGCGTTGGCCGCGAGCTCCATCACGCCACCTGCGCCGGGTGTGTGCAACTGGTCGAAGCAATTCGGGATCAGGAGCAGGCGCGCCTTGATGGAGCGTGCCGCGGCACGCAGGTCGCCGTTGAACGGTGGCGCCGCCGCGATGTCATGGTCCACGATCGCCCAGGTGCGGTACACCCAGTCACGTGCCTGCGTTGCGTTGCCGAGCTGTTCGGAGCTTGTCGCGACGAAGCGGTCCACCGCGGCACGGTCGCGATACATCTCGGAGAGAGACTCGGGGGAGAAACCGAAGGCGTTCTGGATATTGATGCCGACACCGGTGCCGCGACGCGGCGGGTCGTCAGCGGGATAGTCTCCGTCCCGCCACTTCGGGTCCAGCATGATGGCTTGGCGCGCAAGTTCCCAGATGAAGGCTGTCTGCGAACTGGCGCGAGCCATTGGAACGACCGGTATCACAGCGTCCATGAAGTCGGGGTAGCTCACCGCCCACTGCAGCGCACCGTTCCCGCCCATCGAGATTCCGGTCACAGCGACCAAGTGCCGAATGGTCAGGCACTCCGTGATCAGGCGGTACTCAGCCTGCACCATGTCGCGGATCGTGAAACGCGGGAAGTTCATGTTCATCCCCGACCGGGTCGGAGAGGTGGTAGCATTTGGATCGACGGAGGCGACGCCGAGTGTGTCGGGCTGGATAACAAAATACTTCGTCGTATCGAGCGCGCGACCGGGCCCCGCCAGGAAGCTTTGCGCCTCGCGGTTGCCTCGCAAGCCATGAAGCGAGAGGATGGCGTTGCTATGCTCAGCGTTCAGGGTGCCATGCGTGATGTAGGTCATCCGGACGTTCGGAATCACCGCGCCGCTCTCAAGGCGCAGGTCGCCAAGCTGGCAGGTCTGCACAGATGATGTCTGGGCTGTCGCCTGAGAAGTGCCCGAGGCAGCCGTGAGGGCCAGGACTAGACCGAGCACGGCGTGCCGAACGCGCAGTCGGTGGCGCTCGCCCGGTGGCGGTCTGTCCGGTCTGCGCGAAGGCAAAGGGTCAAATCCGATCATAGGCTTCCTCCTTCAGGCCTCTGTGTTGGGCCCTTGCACGAGCTAATATTCGAAGAGCTTGAAGTGCAAGCTCAGGTTCCTGCCGCACGTGCCGCATGACGCCCTGGTGATGTCTTGTGCAGGATCGACTGCGCAGGGCAGGATTGGGTGTTGCCCTAGGGAGGCGTAGAAGGCCGCCCCGTGCGCTCCCTGTTCACCACCCAGCAACGGTCATTGCCCGGTGTTGAACAGAGACGGTTGCTGTCCAGGGTCAGTCCTCGGTACGTGGAGCGGGCTTGCTGCTGTAGGTGTACGAAAGTGTGGCGCACTCACGCCGCCTAAACCTTTCAAGCCGAACATGGCATCGCCAACGGACAAGAGGTCCTTCGCATGCCTGCCATGACGATGCCTCACATCACGCTTGGAATGGTCGAGATCAGTGCGGTTGCGGCCGCGTTCATCAAGTGGTCTTTCTGGGCTGAGAACAACGCCACCCACGACGACTGGAACGAGGAGTGGGACGAGGCGCAGTTTCCGGCCTGACAGCCGTTCGGCGCTGGACCGAGAAGAGCATTTTTATCAGGACGCTTTCCAGGCTTCGGAGCCTTCGTCGGCGCTCCACCTTGAAGTCCTGCCGACCCTTATACCGGCCCGCTCAGAAGCTGATTTGGTTCAGGTAGGGGTAGCGCGTCAGGGAGAGCAGTCGCTCTGGGGTGAGCGCGTTCCGGGCGGTGCAGAGCGCGTCGACGATCGCGTCATAGCCCGAGAGCAGACGGTGGCTGAGGTGGCGCTCGCGAAGGAATAACCAGACCCGTTCGACCGGGTTCAACTCAGGACTATACG
>JBHTFH010000096.1:0-11600 GCA_042666135.1 Roseomonas sp. GCM10028921
GCCAAGTGCCGCCACGCTCCCCTCCCGCCTCGGCAGGGTCAGGCTCAGCCAGCGCCGTGCTCCACTAACATTCCGCCCGGACCACCTCGTGGGGGCTTGTCATCACGACTAAGCCAGGGCCGCCGCCTCAGGATACAACTCCAGTATTGACACGGAGAAGCTCATGCGAGGTCTCATGATGGGCGCTGGATGGGGCGTGGCCCCTGCCCAGCTTCGGCCGGATAGAACTCTAACCTTTGCGCCAGCCGCGGCCGCCTGCACGGCCAACGTAGCTGCAAGCGCCACCCGCGCCATATCCGTGCCCCTCGAGTTCGGAGCAACGTAGGCATAAGTGCGCGGGACGTTCGCGGACCAAGCACCTTCTCAATCTTAACGGTTGCACCAACAGCATCGTGTAGGTTGCTCGCATTACCGGAAAGGGTTCAGCCAAGGGCGCCGGTAGCAGAGAGGTGGCGTCCTCCCGCCGTTACCGAATGAGGCAGCCATTGACCCACTAGCGGGTTGCAGCGTCCCACCCTTCCAAAACCTCTGACTGATGACTACAGACGCGGCCCTCTGCCCCACAGCGGTCCAACCGCGTGTCATGTCGGTGACCCACGCGCTGTCCCGGGCGTCGGGTACGATGTTGCAGTCAGGTCACCACGGCGATCTGGCTCAAATCGATCTCCAGCCAGACATCGTCCCCGACTTCGTGCACCTGCAGCGGCGGAGCCGCTACGCGCAACCGCAACCCGCTGGCTTCCGGGCGCACTATATAGTCCCAGGAATCACCCAGATAGGTACGCTGCGCCACGGTTACGGG
Source organism: Roseomonas sp. GCM10028921 (assembly GCA_042666135.1). Classification (GTDB taxonomy): domain Bacteria; phylum Pseudomonadota; class Alphaproteobacteria; order Acetobacterales; family Acetobacteraceae; genus Roseomonas. The sequence continues at coordinate 803 of JBHTFH010000096.1, forward strand.
AAGGACGGGACATCCTTCTCGGAGGGCCGGCTGCTTCCGGTGCAGCGCCATACTCTGCGGCCGAACCGAGAGCAGGATGTGCTGCGTATCGGCTGTCGCCAAACTGCCGAGCTGCCCAAGCTTCAGCGCAAAACCATCCAGCCCCACCTCGCCGCCGTCCAGATGTCCCTCCAGCAAATTGGTCCGCCCAATGAAAGCGGCGACGAAGCGGGTCCTGGGTTGGGTATAGATCACATGTGGCGCGTCGATCTGCTCAATGCGGCCACTGTTCATGACCGCGATGCGGTCGGCTGTTGCCATTGCCTCTGCTTGGTCGTGAGTGACATAGACGGTCGTGAAGCGGAACTCGTCATGCAGGCGACGAATCTCAAAGCGCATCTCCTCCCGTAGATTGGCATCGAGGTTGGAGAGCGGCTCGTCCAGCAGCAGAACTGAGGGCTGCACCACGATCGCCCGGGCCAGTGCGACGCGCTGCTGCTGGCCGCCGGAGAGTTCGGACGGGTAGCGATCGGCGAGGTGGCCCATCTGCACCACATCGAGGATCTTCGCCACCCGTGCCTTGATGTCGGTACCCGAGAGCTTCTGCAGCGTCAGGCCGAAGCCAACATTCTCGGCCACCGTCATGTTCGGCCAGATCGCGTAGCTCTGGAAGATCATGGACATGCGCCGCCTCTCTGGCGGGATGACAGCGCCGGGGGATGACAGCATGGTGCCATTCATGGTGATGGTGCCGGAGGTCGGCTCGATGAATCCTGCGATCATCCGCAAGGTGGTGGTCTTGCCGCACCCGGAGGGCCCAAGCAGCGAGACGAACTCCCCGTCCTCCAACGTCAGGTCGACGCCATCAACGACCTTGAGTTTACCATAGGTCTTGCCGAGGCCTTTCAGGGTCAAACGGGACACAGAGTCAATTCCTCCGCAGCATGAAGTCGCGGCCCGCCAGTTTCATGCCGATGGCCACGAGCACCAGCGTGATGGCCAACAGCAGTCCACCGAAGGCCGAGAGAACCTCAAAATTGCCGGCCTCGCTCAGGTCGTAGAGTAGCACGGCCATGGTGCGGGTGCGCGGCCCGACCAGGAAGACGGCCGAGGACAGCTCACGAGAGGCGACAATGAAGACGATCAGCCACCCGCCCAGAAGACTGCGGCTGATCAGTGGTGCGGTGATCCGGCGGACGGTTAGCAGCCGGCCGCCACCAAGGATGCGTGACGCCTCCTCCATCTCCGGATGGACGGCGCCGACGGCCGCTGTGGCGTTGGCATAGGCGATTGGCAGGAAGCGCGCAGTGAAGGCCAGAATGATGATGAGCGCGGTGCCGTAGAGCGCCAGCGGGGGCGCCGCATAGGCGGCGTAGAAGCCAATGGCCATGACGATTCCGGGGATGACGAAGGGCGCCATGGCGAGGAAGCCGAGGACCGAGCCGAAAGGTACCAACCGCCGCGCGACGATATACGCGACCAGTACTGCAATGACCGCCGCCAGCGTCGCGGCCGCCGCCGAGAACCACAGCGTGTTCCAGATGGAGGCCAGCGCCATCTCGTGCCGGAAGAGCAGGTAGGTGTAGTTGTCGAGCGTGAGGTTGGCCCAGGAAAGCCCCCGTCCCCAGGCCTTAGCGAAGGAGGCCTGGAGCAACACGGCAACCGGCATGACGACCGCCAGCCCGCCCACGAAGGCGCAGTAGGCGAAGACTGGCCAGCGCCAGGCACCCAGGCGGATTTGGCGCCGCTCTCCTCCCTTGCCGGTTTGGGAAACATAACCCTTCCGCGCCAGCAGCAGCTTCTGTGCCAGGATGATCCCCATCGTGATCAGCAGGAGCGGCATGGCATAGGCTGCAGCCACCTCCACCCGCACCGGGTATTCGAAGAACTGCCAGAGCTGGGTGGTGACCACGTTGATGCGCGCCGGGATTCCGATCATGGCGGGCGTGCCGAACAGGGCGATGGCCTCGAGGAAGACCACGATGATCCCGCCCAGGATGGAAGGCCAGACCAGCGGCAGCGTCACGCGCCGCGTGGCGGTCCAGGTACCGGCGCCCAGGATATTGGCGGCGTCTTCCATCTCGGAGGAGATCAGATCGAGCGCCCCCTTCACAAAGATAAAGATGAGCGGGAAGGAATGCAGCGAGATGACGACGGCGAGCCCGGCGAAGCTGTAGACATTAAAGAGTGGTGCCTCCGATCCGGTCACCCATCGCCAGGCTTGGTTCAGCAAGCCGGAATTCGGCCCGGCGAGCAGAATCCAGCCCACGGCACCCAGATAGGGCGGGATAATGAAGGCCCCCATCACCATGGCCCAGGTGAAGCCCTTGCCTGGCATGTCGGTGCGCGACACCGCCCAGGCCATGGGCACTGCAAACACCGTCGATAGCAGCGCCGAGGCAGCCCCGAGGACCAGCGAGTTGCCCAGTGCCTCGATGTAGCGGGCGCGCCCATAGGCCGTCAGGTAATTCGCAAAGGTGAAGGCGCCGCTTCCCTGCCTTTCGAAGCTGACGACGAACAGCTTGCCGAGCGGGACGGCGACGAGGAAAAGCAGCGCCAGCACCAGGAAGAACCAGAGCAAGTTGGAGGGCTCCAGGTATCGCAGCCGGGCGAGCCGGCCCGGCGCAGGCGCGTCCAGCGCAGATTTCGGGAGAGCGGTGGCAATATCGGGCATGCGGGCGCGATTCCTCCGTGGTGGGCCGCGGCGTCAAATGCCGAAGATGTCGCGCCAGCGTTCCTTGACCTCGGACACGCCGGTCTCGACGTCCTCCGGTGTGGGGGTGATCACCTTGACCTGGTCCAGTGGCTTTGCGCCTTCAGGCGGTGGCACATCCGCGCGAAGGGATTCGCCGAATGTCTGCCGGGAGACGCGGAAGTACTCCGGTCCGGTAGCGTATTCCATGAACAGCTTGGCTGCATTCGGATGCGGGGCATTCCTCTGGATGCAGCTTGGCGATGGCACCACCACCGTTCCGTCTGTAGGATAGATCAGTTCCAGCGGGTTGCCGCGAGACTTGCTGAGCAGCGTGCTGGCCGACGGAATGGCGACACCGATCGCACGCTCCCCCGCATTCAGCACAGTCACCGGATCGATCGAGGAGCGTCCGATCTGCGGGCGGTTCTTCTCCATGGCCTTGAAGTAGTCCCAGCCGTAGAGCTTCTGCATCAGCACGGCCCAGGCGCCGATGGCCCCACTATATCCGGGATGGCCGACCGCAAGCTTGTCGCGCCATTTCGGCTCCGTCAGATCCCGCCAGCTTCGCGGCGCGTCCCCTTCCGAAACCTGGCCCTTGTGGCGGGCAATCAGGTGGACGCCGAGATAGAAGACGTGGAAGAAGTTATCTGGATCTGCGGCCTCCTTCACGAAGGGTAGTAGCCCCGCGGCGTTCTCCGGCCGGTACTGAAGCAGCCGCCCCTGCCGCTTCAGAAGGGCCGAGTGGCTGTAATCCGTGGAGCTGAACACGTCACATTGCGCGACGCCTGCCCGCATGTCCTGCGACAGACGCTGGAACGCAACCTGGGACGTGCTGCGCACAACGTTGACGCGCACACCGGGATAGCGCTCGCCGAAGGCTTTGCCCACGGCCTCAGAGGACTCGGCGCTGAGCTGGCCGGAATACCAGGTGATTTCACCTTCACGCCTTGCGGCGTCATAGAGCTGCTGCTCATGCACGGGCAGCCCCTGTGCCCGGGCTCCGCCGCTCCCCGCGACGATGGCGGCAGCGGCCAGCAGGCCGCGTCGGCCGGTCCTTTTCATCTGTTTCCCTCCCCCATTCTTCTGGACGACCCGGACGTCATTGCATCGGGGATACGCTGATGTCGCGCCAGTCCGTGTCACACACCGAATGTGTCGCGCCAGCGCTCCTTCACCTCCTGCGCGCCCGCCTCGACAGCTTCGGGCGAGGGCGTGTAGAGGGAAGTCGATTCCAGAGCCCTCGCGCCCTCCGGAGGCGGCACCTCCGGGCGCAGGGACTCTCCGAAGAAGGGCCGCGTGGCAGTGTAGTAGGCAGCGCTGGTGACGAACTCCATGAAAAGCTTCGCGGCGTTCGGATGCGGCGCGTCGCGCAGCGCCCCGGTCGGCGACGGCACCACCAGCGTGCCATCCGTCGGGTAGATCAGCGTGATCGGGTTGCCGCGGGAGATGCTGAGCAGCGTGGTGGCGGAGGGGATGGCCGCGCCGATCATGCGCTCCCCCGCATTGAGCGTGGTGACCGGATCACCGCTGGAGCGGCCGATCAGCGGCCGGTTCTTCTCCAGCGCTTTAAAGTAGTCCCAGCCATAGAGCTTCTCCATCATAAGACACCAGGCGGTGATGGCACCGCTATAGCCTGGATGGCCCACCGCGATCCGGTCCTTCCAGCGCGGATTGGTCAGGTCCTTCCAGTTCTTCGGCGCTTCCGCCTCCGACACCGTCCTACTGTGCCGGGCCAGCAGGTAGAGGCCGAGATAGGTGATCTGGAAAAAGCCATCGGGATCGGCGGCCTTGCGGGCCACTTCGATCACCCCAGCCGCATTCTGCGGGCGGTAGGCCAGAAGCCGCCCCTCCCGCTTCAGATGCGTAGCGTGGCTGTAGTCGGTGGAGCTGAAGACGTCACACTGAGAGACGCGGGCCCGCATGTCCTGCGCCAGGCGCTGGAAGGCAACCTGCGAGGTGCTGCGCACGACATTGACCTTCAGCCCCGGATAGCGCTCGGCGAAGGCGCGGCCGATGGCCTCCGACGGCTCAGCCTGCATCTGGCCGGTGTACCAGGTGATCTGCCCTTCACCTTTGGCGGCGTCGTAGAGCGCCTGCTCATGCGCGGGTAGCTCCGCCGCCGACGTCCTGCGGGACGCCAGTGCGGCACTGCCCGTCGCAAGCGCGACGAAGAAGCGCCTGTTGATCATCCGCATCGCGTTCCCTCCCTGTGGCGTCGTGGCGCGGCGGATCTCTGTCCGCCTTCCTCAACCGCCATGCCTGTTCAGCGTCCCACGAACTCGGGGGTCCGCTTCTCCTGAAAGGCACGGCGCCCTTCCGCATAATCCTGGCTGTCGAAGCAGGCGCGATTGGCCGCTTCCACCGCCGCACGGTCGCGTCGAGCCGGGCCGCCTGCGATCTGATCGAGAGCGAGCTTGGAGGCGCGCACCGAAAGCGGCGCATTGCTGGCGATCTGCCGGGCGAGCCCGACGACGACGGATTCCAGCACCTCGGGCGCCACCACGCGATTGACCAACCCAAAGGCCAGAGCTTCCTCGGCATCGAGTTGCCGCCCCGTAAAGAGGATCTCCTTGGCAATGGCCGGGCCGGCCAGCGCCGTCAGCTTCTCCAGGCTCTCATAGCCATAGGCGATGCCCAGCTTGGCCGCTGGAATACCGAAGCGACTGTCGCTGGACGCAATGCGCAAATCCGCCAGCAGCGCCGTCGCGTAGCCACCGCCGATGCAGAAGCCCTGAATCATGGCGATCAGCGGCTTGCCCATGCCCTCCAGCGCCTGGCGTGCGGCCCCGGCGCGATGGGCATAGGCCTCCTGCGCCGTCGCGTCGGCGCGCACGCGGTCAAATTCGCTGATATCCGCGCCCGAGGCGAAGGCTTTGCCGCCCGCACCATGCATCACCACCACGCGAACCGCCTCGTCGGTCGTGAAATTCGCTGCTGCAGCGGCAATGGCGTCCCACATGGCGAGCGCGATGGCGTTGCGCTTTTCGGGCTGATTGATGGTGATCCAGCCGATGCCGTCCTGCTTGCGCACCAGGATCCGTGAGTCGGCCGAACTGCCGGGCGTCTGCATCTCCATGGGGTTCCCCTGCCTTGCCCTGCTGCTTCGACGGGACAGGAGATCCTCGGCACGCACAGACAGCAACGCGGTATCCCGTCCCAAAACCGTGCATCGCTTCGGTCGTCTCTCTCCCTTGGAAAAACTTGCCACCCGCATTTCGGAATGTAAACAATAAACCCATGGGAACGGCGCTGGCGAAGCGACGAGACTGCGACAACGCAGCTGCAGCAGAGAGAAATCCCCTGACAAGACCGGGACGGACGCACGCGAGATGTCTACAATCGATGCCGGGCAAGAGGCGCGCCGATCCCTCGGCAGCAAGGTCCAGGCAGCGCTAGAGGCCCTGATCTGGAGCGGCGCGCTGCCCCCGGGAGCAAGGCTGAACGAGGTAACCTTGGCGCATCAGCTCGGCGTCAGCCGCGGCCCGGTACGGGAGGCCGCGCGCGCCCTGGAGCGCACAGGCCTTGTCACTGTCATCCTCAATCGCGGCGCCTTTGTGCGGACGCTGAGCATTGACGAGGCGATGCAGATCTACGAGCTGAATTCGGTGATCTTCGGCCACGCAGCCTCCCGCCTGGCGGTGGCCTGCACGGGAGAGCAAGCGCTGATGCTGCGGTCCCTGGTGGACGAGATGGATCAGGCCATTGCCGCCGGCGAGCGAGACGCGTTCTTTGCCGGCAACACCCTGTTCCACGAACGGATCCTGGCCTTCAGCGGCAATGCGGTGATGGAGAGGGCCTATCTGGACCATACCCGCAAGCTGCTGCTGCTCCGCCGCCGCTCGTTCGACCGGGCCGGCAGCATGACGGAGGCGAATGCCGAGCATCGTCGCCTTCTGGAGAGCATTCTGGCCGGTGATGCGGCGCTCGCACGCCAGCAGGCGGAGGCACATACCCGTTCCGGCCGCGCCCGTTTTCTGACGGCGATCTCCTACGCTGAAGGCCACCCTGAATCCGCGACCCGGGTCGGGAGGCCCGGCGCGCGGCCAGCCGCGCCAGAAAAGCTCGGCGCCAGCTTCTAGAACGAGGGAAGGAAATATAATGTCGTCATTGCTCGAGCGGATCGGAGTCGATACCGGCCGGCGGCTGCCTCTGGAGGATGCGATCGGCTGGGCTGCGGAGAACCAGGTGCGCTATATCGACGTGCAGCTGGACACCGGCGCCAACCGGGTGGACTCCATCGATGATACCCGCGCCGCGGCGATCCGGGAGCAGGCGACGCGCCAGGGCATTACGCTTGGGCTGCATACGCTCTCCGCCGTCAATGTCGCGGAATACTCGCCCTTCCTGTCGGAGGCGGTGGATGCCTATCTGCGCGCCTATATCGATGTCGCGCCGAAGCTGGGTGCGTCCTGGATCGTGGTGCATGCGGGCTATCACTTCACCGCCGACACCAAGATGCGCATGGAGGCTGGCCTCGAACGGCTTAAGCGCATGGTGGATTATGCGGAGACGCGCGGTGCCCTGCTCTTGCTCGAAAACTTGAACAAGGAACCGGCTGATGCGGAGGTGCATTACCTCGCCCACACCATCGAGGAGTGGCGCTACTATTACGAGCGGATCAACTCTCCCGCCTTCGCGCTATCCTTCACGGCCAACCATGCACATCTGATGCCCGATGGCGTGGAAGGCTTCGTGAATGCCATTCCGCTTGACCGCGTGGCGGAAGTGAGGCTGGCTGATTGCTTCCGCAATGGGCATGAGCAGCACCTGCTTCCGGGTCAAGGCGATTTCGACTTTGGTGCGATGTTCGAGCTGCTGGAGCGCCGGGGCTTCAAGGGACACTACATGAACGCCTTCGGCACGCTGGAGGACATGAACAAGGCCCGGCACGACATGGTGGCAATGGCTCGCGCAGCCGGCCTTGCCGTGCCCTGATCTTCTTGCGGTTCCGGCCCGGAGCCCCCGGTGATGACGAGGTCCCTCTATGACACTCAGAGCGAGACGCCTGCCACGCGGGGGCTCTACTCTCCCCCGCCACCCTGACCATCAAACGGCAGGGCTCTGGCTCGTAGAATCCGAGGGTCGGGTCGGACTAGGAGGATGAGGGGCTCGACCGCGAGTTCAACACCCTCAATGCCCAGCGGGACGCCTGCGAGGCCTATGTGGCCAGCCAGCGCGCCGAGGGCTGGACCCTGGTGCGGGACCACTACGATGACGGGGGCTTCCCGGGTGGAAGCCTGGAGCGCCCTGCCCTGCAACGGCTCCCGCGCGACATCGAGCAGGGCCGGGTGGATGTGGTGGTCTGCAAGATCGACCGCCTCTCCCGCTCGCTGATGGATTTCTCCAAGTCGGTGGAGACCTTCGAGGCGCACGGGGTCACCTTCGTCAGCGTCACCCAGAGCTTCAATACCACGACCAGCATGGGCCGCCTCACCCTAAACATCCTCCTCAGCTTCGCGCAGTTCGAGCGCGAGGTGATCGGCGAGCGTATCCGGGACAAGTTCGCGGCCTCCCGAGCCCGGGACATGTGGATGGGCGGCAAGGTGCCGCTCGGCTACGACGTGCGGGACCGGAAGCTCGTCATCAACGCGGCCGTGGCAGAGACGGTCCGGCGCGTGTTCGACCTGTTCCTGGAGACCCGGTCCGGCACCGAAACCGCCTGCCAGCTCCAGGCAGAAGGACTGACCCGCCGATCCGGGCGGCTGCTGGACAAGGGCGACGTCTATAAGCTGCTGAACAACCGGACCTACGTGGGCGAGGCCGCGCACAAGGGGAAGGTCGATCCGGGGGAGCACGAGGGCATCATCGACCGGACGCTCTGGGACGAGGTCCACGCGCTGCTGAAGGAGAGCCCACACACCCGGGGCGACGCCACCCGGAACCAGACGCCGGCGCTGTTGAAGGGGCTCCTTTATGGGGCAGATGGCCGGGCGCTCTCGCCGACCCACACCCGGCGCGGGGGCGGCTGTACCGGTACTACGTCAGCCAGGCGGCACTGAAGGGGGCCGAGGACGTTGACCCCACCCTGGTGCGGCGCATCTCGGCCGCGGAGATCGAGGCTGCGGTGGTGGGGCAGGTACGTGCGCTCCTGCGCCAGCCGGAGATCATCGTGGGCACCTGGGCGGCAGCAAGGGCCAGCGACCCGGAACTGACCGAGGGCGAGACGCGGGACGCTCTGCACCAATCGGAGCCACTCTGGGATGAGCTGTTCCCGGCGGAGCAGGCGCGGATCGTGGGGCTGTTGGTGGAGCGGGTGACCGTGTCCAGCACGGGGGCAGACATCCGACTTCGGGTCGATGGGCTGGCCAGTCTCGTGCGAGATCTTGGAGCAGGAACTACGCCCATGCTGGAGGCGGCAGAGTGAGTGCCACCCACCCCGCCAGCCTCACGGTCCAGGTACCCCTGCGCATCTGGCGCCGGCCAGGGCGGAAGACAGTCGTCACGCCGGCCCCGGCGAGCCCGGCCGCGCCCAGCCCCACGATCTCCACCCGTGCTGATCCTGCCCTGGTGAAGACACTGGCACGGGCCTTCCGGTACCAGCGCATGCTGGATGAGGGGCGTTGCACTTCCATCACCGAGATGGCCGAAGCCGAGAGGCTGGACCGCGGGTATATGGGGCGGCTGCTGCAGCTCACACTGCTGGCGCCGGGCATCATTCAAGCGATCCTAGATGGAAGGCCGGTGCCGGAGTTGACACTAGCGACGCTGTCAAACCCGCTCTTTCCGGCATCGTCTGAGCAGCAGCGGGCGTTATTCGGCAGGGATCTTGCTCATCGGCGCACTTGACCTAAAGTCGCGCCCTGCCCTGAGATCCTTAGCAGTTACCGGTGACAAGTGCTAATGGCAGCCTTCCACGGGCACCGTCAGGCTTCGGGCATCCAGACGGGTTCACCGCAATGTAAAGCTCAGGAGAAAACCGTATGACCAAATTTCGTCCCCTGCATGACCGCGTTCTTGTCCGTCGCGTCACGGCCGAGGGGAAGAGTGCTGGCGGCATCATCATTCCCGATACCGCCAAGGAGAAGCCTCAGGAGGGCGAGGTCGTGTCCGTGGGCGCCGGCGCGCGCGACGAGGCCGGCCAGATCGTGGCCCTCGAGGTCAAGGCCGGCGACCGCATCCTTTTCGGCAAGTGGTCCGGGACCGAGGTGAAGCTCGATGGTGAGGAGCTCCTGATCATGAAGGAGTCCGACATCATGGGCATCGTCGAGAGCTCCTCCGCGACCGCCAAGGCCGCCTGAGCAGACAACGAGAAGCAGGAGAACGCATAGATGGCTGCAAAAGACGTCAAGTTCGGCGCCAATGCCCGCGAGCGCATGCTGCGCGGCGTGGACATCCTGGCCGATGCCGTGAAGGTGACGCTGGGCCCGAAGGGCCGCAACGTCGTGCTCGACAAGAGCTTCGGCGCGCCGCGGATCACCAAGGACGGCGTAACCGTCGCCAAGGAGATCGAGCTGGCCGACAAGTTCGAGAACATGGGCGCGCAGATGGTGCGCGAAGTGGCCTCGAAGACCAGCGATGTTACAGGTGACGGCACGACCACCGCGACTGTGCTGGCCCAGGCCATCATCCGCGAGGGCGCAAAGTCGGTTGCTGCAGGCCTGAACCCGATGGACCTGAAGCGCGGCATCGACAAGGCCGTGGCCTCCGTCGTATCCGAGCTGCAGAGGAAGACCCGCAAGATCACCACCTCCGCCGAGATTGCCCAGGTTGGCTCTATATCGGCTAACAGCGACCCTGTAGTCGGCGAGATGATCGCGCAGGCGATGGAGAAGGTCGGCAACGAGGGCGTGATCACCGTCGAGGAAGCCAAGAGCGTCGAGACCGAGCTCGACGTCGTCGAGGGCATGCAGTTCGACCGTGGCTATGTCTCCCCGTATTTCATCACGAATGCGGAGAAGATGATCGCCGAGCTCGAGAACCCCTACGTCCTGATCCACGAGAAGAAGCTCTCCCAGCTACAGCCGATGCTGCCGCTGCTGGAAGCCGTCGTGCAGTCCGGCCGTCCGCTACTGATCGTGGCCGAGGATGTCGAGGGTGAGGCGCTTGCCACGCTCGTCGTGAACAAGCTGCGTGGCGGCCTGAAGATCGCGGCCGTGAAGGCCCCGGGCTTCGGCGACCGTCGCA
>JBHTFH010000097.1:0-11302 GCA_042666135.1 Roseomonas sp. GCM10028921
ATCCTCTGGTCCGTCCCGATCATCGTGAACGACGGCAGCTCGTCCCTCGCCAAGGCCGCGACCGGTGCCTATGACGGCTACTACAGGCAGGTCGCCCGGATGTGTTGCAGAGATTGCGGCGGGCCGCAGTTGGCCTGGATAGCAGGCGGGTCAGGCAGCAACCTGGAACAGCTCGGCGGCGAAGGTAGCTTGGGCCCGCATGTCACCTCCGTCGATCTCCCGAAGCTGCCCCTTCCTCACCATCCCCATCACCTCGTAGCCTGTCAGTGTTCGTCGTGTCGTATGGAAGCTGCCGAAACCAAGCCCCGGTCCGACCAGCCGCTTCACGCGCCGGTGGTCTTGTTTCACTATGTTATGGAGGAACTTGCACTGCTGTAGGCGGGAGAAGCGCCACAGCTCGCCATCCTCCTTCAGCTGCTCGGTGGCACTCGGGTAGGCCGGGTTCTTGTCCACCGTGATGGTGTGTGGGTTCACCGTGTGTGGCTGCCCCAGCGCCTTGCGGAAGAACCGCTTCGCGGCCTCCGCGTCCCGCTTGACCGAGAGCAGGAAGTCGATCGTCTGGCCGCGGCTGTCGACCGCCCGTTACAGGTACATCCAGCGGCCCTTCACCCGCACATAGGTCTCGTCGACCTTTCAAAAGCCATTGCTCGGCCGAAGGTGCGGTCGGATCCGCTTCTCGATCTCCGGCGCGTAGGTCTGGACCCAGCGGAAGAGGGTAGTGTGCGCGATCCCGACGCCGCGGTCCTGAAGCATAAGTTCGAGACCGCGGTAGCTGACCGGGAACATGAGGTACCACCAGACTGCCCAGAGGATCACCTCGGCGGTGAACCGCCCCCCCTAAGGACTGATCCGGCCTTACTGAGGCCACCCTCCGCCGTCTACCCATGCCCTAGTTTGTACCTGCCTGGGGCAGCGCCGCAAGTTCGCAATGGAATCCACGGAATTTCCGATAGTCCCCAGACCCCCCGAAGAGCGACACTGCATTGAGACCCGAACAGGACTCATATCTTCAGGAAAGCTCCCGCCAGCCGCCCGATCAATCCTGCGAAGCGTAGTCGGCCCCGCGTGGCGATCAGGCAGATGCAGTCGGTCGGACTATCTGCCACCGGCCGGTGACTGACGCCCTCCTCTACCTCCGCCATGTCCCCGATACCGTATCGTCCACTCTCGTCCGCGAAGGATCCCTCCAACACGCAGGTAAGCTCGGTACCCTCGTGGCTATGGCCGGGTAATGCGATGCCCGGCCTGATACTGAGAAGGAGCAGGGTTTCACCGTCATCATTCTCACATTGATCCTGCAGCAGCACGGCAAGGCCCACACCAGGAGCAGTCCAGCGCAGCTTAGGGGCCGGCAGCCCGAGACGGGTAAGCGTTGCTGCTGGAGGCTTCGGGACCGCACGGCCCGGGGGCACCGTCGCTTCTGGTGTCTCACTTGCTACCGAGAGTTCAACGAACGCAACTCGTGGGTGCTGAACAGGACGCAGTACCCGAGTGACGTCATCGCGCTGGTGGTGCTCTGGCGCCTGCGGTATCGCCTGACCTTGCGTGACCTGATCGAGGTGTTCCTCCTGCGCGGCATCGTCTTCAGCCACAAGGCCGTGCGGGAGTGGGAAGCCAAGCTCGCGCCGGTTCTGGCGAAAGGGCTGCGCCAGCGACGACGCGGGAAGGGCAGCGCCGGCCGCCGCTCCTGGCATGTCGACAAGACCCACGCGAAGGTCCGGGGACGCTGGTGCTACCTGTACCGGGCGATCGACCGGAACGGTGACCTGGTCGACACCGTGCTGAGCGAGCACCGCGACATGGCGGCCGGGAAAGCGCTCCTCCGCTCGGCCAGATCCGCCACCGGCATCGTCCCTGACCAGGTCACCACGGACGGGTATGGCTCCCACTCGCGGGCGATCCGCTCGACGCTGGGCAGAGGGATCACCCACCGAAACAGCGCCTGCAAGAACGCCCAGCTTGAGCAGGACCACCGGGGCATCAAAGGCCGCATCCGATATATGCGCGGGTTCAAGAGCCACACCTCGGCCGAGCGCTTCTGTCGAGCCTACGACGAACTCCGCAACCACCTCTGCTCTGGCCTCCGCCACGACCAGCATGTCCCTGCCAGCCGCCGCCGCATGCTTCATCTCCGGCGTGCGGCCACCGTGCTCGCCATTCTCGCAGCTGGGTAGGCGAACAGCCTCAGGCGGCATGCGCTGTCATCTCTGGCGCGAGAACTGACAGAACCGGCCATGCTGCACCCTAGCATGGCCCTTGCGGGACCGTATCGCTCCGATAGAACGGCCCCGGCATTGAGGCGCCGTCCGATCTCCTTCGACAGGTTACGGAGTCGCCCTTCCTACTGGGCGATGGCCGGAAGCGGCGACACCGCCACCGACTCCCTCGTCCTGTCGTAGCCGACCCGCACCATCCGCTCGTACTCCCGCCCGGTGATTCCCGCCGGATCCACGCCGAGGCGTTGGAAGGCCTGTACCAGGGCGGGCGATCGGGTTGCGGCGATCATGCTGGCCTCCAGCCTGGCCACTATATCCGGCGGCGTGGCCCGGGGAACGGCGATGCTGAGCCAGGAGTCGATCTCGACGTCGAGGCCCGCCTCCCGCATAGTCGGCACCTGTGGATACTCCGGCCAACGGATTGGGCTGGCGGAGGCAAGCAGGCGGAGCTGTCCAGCCTCGATCTGCGTAGTGACGTCAGAGGGGTTCTGGACAATCACCTCGACCTGCCCGCTGAGAAGCGCGACCACGGTCTCGTTGCCAGATTTGTAGGAGACCTGCTCAAACTTCGCCCCTGTTACCCGGCCCAGGTCAAACATCGCCAGATTGTTCGGTGCCGAGGGTGCTCCGAAGAAGACGGGCTTGCGCTTGCCCGCGTCCACCAAGTCCTGGAGCGTCCGGTACGGGGAGTCCGCTCGGACGACCACCCCGTAGCGGTAGCGGCCATAGGCACCGATGAAAGCGAAATCCTCGGTCTTGTAGGGCACGGTCATCAGCAACGGCGTGATCGCCACGGCTGAGTAGGTGACGACCCCGACGGTGTAGCCGTCCGGCCGCTGGCTCGTCAGCCAAGCGGGGGCAAGGGTGCCGAGGGCACCGGCGCGATTCGTGACAACGACAGGCTTCCCAAGATCCGCCTCCATGGCACGTGCCAGTTCGCGGCTCGCGACGTCCGTATTCCCCCCTGCGCCGTAGTTGACGACGAGGGTGATCTCCCTCTCGGGCCATGCCGCGAAGGCGGCCCCCGTCGTCATGACGAGCGTCGCAGTCAATGCCATACGCCGCGTCCAGTGGTTCCGAACCATCCCGTTTCCTCCTCTATCGGCCGTTTCCCCGGCCTTGGCCCCACTCAGGGCATGTAGAAGCCGCCATTGATGTCGATGACCGCGCCGTTGATGAAGCCAGCCTCCTCGGAAGCCAGGAATAGGATCGCGGCAGCCACCTCGTCCGTGGTGCCGAGCCGCCGGACAGGGATTTGCTCCGCGTAGCGGCGGTTGACCTCCGGCCCTGCCTGCATGGCCATCTCCGTCAGGATGCGGCCGGGCGCCACCGCGTTGGCTGTGACGCCGAGGGGGCCCATCTCGCTCGCAATCGCCCGAGTGAGGCCAAGCACACCCGCCTTTGAGGCCATGTAGCTGCCCCCCGCGACGAGGGACTTCGATCGCCCCGCCAGGGAGGAGACATTGACGATCCGCCCCCAACCCGCATCCCGCATCATGGGCAGGACGGCCTGGGAGAGGCGCAGCACTGCGGTCAGGTTCACGCTCAGCACGAAAGCCCATTCATCCGGATCGATTTCAAGGATTCCGGCCGAGGCTCCGTTCGCTCGCTTGGGCGACACCCCGGCGTTGTTCACGAGGATGCCGATTGGCCCCCATTCCCGAAGCACGTCGTCGCGCAGGCGGATCACGGCCTTGGCATCGGTGACGTCCAGCTTCCCGACACGCAGGTGATCGGGATCGATGCCGTCGGGCAGGGTGTCCGGTGCGATACCTCCACGGTCGACTGCGACGACCCTGTAGCCCTTCTGAAGGAGCTGTCTCGCGGTGGCTTGCCCAATGCCGCGCCCGGCGCCTGTGACGAGGGCGATACGCGGAGGCACGATCAGATCTCCTGCCCCGGGGTGAAGGAGGTGATGGGCGGGTAGGCGTTCTCGTCGGCCATGACCTCGATCAGAGCCGTCACCTCGCTGGCCATAGCCTCGCGTAGCGCAGCGGACAGGTCGGCCGGATCCGTCACACGGAGGCCGAGGCAGCCGGTGGCGCGGGCTATGCCCGCATGATCCACGGGATGGAAGTGCACCGCGCTGGTATGCGCGCCAAACTTCACGTTCTCGGCGTGCTTCTGGAAGCCGAGGATTCCGTTGTTGATCAGCATCAGCACGACCTTGATGCCCATCCGTCGCGCCGTCTCCAGCTCCGACCAGACATGGCCGAAGCCGCCATCTCCCACTACGCAGAACACCGTCGCATCCGGCCGCGCGACCTTGGCGCCCAGGGCCATGGGGAAGCCCCAGCCCAGCCCGGCCAGCCCGCGCGGCGTCAGGAAGCGCTGCCCGGCGCGGCGCACCCTGAGATAGTTGGTGATCCAGATCGACGAGTAGCTGGCATCGGCCACGACGATGCTGTCCTCGGTCAGTACCCGCTGCAGTTCCTCCATCAGCCGCTCGGGCCGGATCGGAGAGGCCGTCGAGGTGCGGTGCGGCGCCGAATCCTCCCAGGAGCGTTTCCGCCCCGCTGCGATGCGACCTTCCAGGCCCGCTCGGGCGGCCCGGCGGGTCGAGAGATCGCGGTTCTGGAAGGCTTCCACCAGGGCGCGCAGGCTCTCGCGGGCATCGCCCAGCAGCCGTGTCGCCTCGTAGTTCCGGCCGATCTCGGTCCCGTCCACGTCGATGTGGATGTAGCGGGCGCCCTTCGGGTAAAGCGCCCAGGAATCCGTGCCGTTCTGGTTCGTGCGGTTGCCCACCAGGACTACCAGGTCGGCGTCTGTGATGACGGACCGCAGGTCGCGGCTCGCCGCGTTCGGGCCCATGGAGGAGCCGACGACCCCGAGGGAAAGGGGATGGTCCTCGCTGACCGCCCCCTTGCCCATCACGGTGGTTCCGACCGGCAGGTGGGCCAGTTCCTGTAGATCCGACAGTTCCTGGGCAGCTCCAGAGATGTGGACGCCGCCGCCCGCGATCACGACGGGCCGTTCGGCGGCGAGGATGGCCTCGGCCGCGGCCGCGACCTGCTCCGCATTGGCTGTCGGGCGGTCCAGGGGAAAGCGGCCGAGATCGGCCGTGCGGGTCAGGGCTGGTGCCGCCTGAAGCAACAGGTCAGCGGGCAGGAGCAGGGCGACCGGGCCGGGGCGGCCGGAGCAGGCGGTAGCAAAGGCTTGGTCGAGGTAGTCTTCTATGCGGGAGGCTTCGGTGACGCGCCGCACCCACTTCGTGCAGGGCGCGAAGAGGGCGAGGTGGTCGAGTTCCTGAAAGGCGTTCCGGTCCGTCTGGTCGCGGGCGACGTCCTGCACCAGGGCAACGAGCGGAATGGAGACCTTCAACGCCTCGGCCAGCGGGGGGACGAGCAGGGTGGCGGCAGGCCCGTTCTGGGCCGTCACCACCCCCGCGCGACCGCTGATGCGGGCGAAGCCGTCTGCCATGTAGCCGCCAGCATTCTCGGTGCGGTAGGCCACCTGAGCGATGCCAACCTCCTCGCAGGCCAGGTGCAACATGCTCGGCAGGCTCTGACCGAACACGTGCGTCACCCCGTGGCGGATCAATCCCCGAGCGATCGCGTGAGCTACGGTGTCACGATGCCGAAGACCAGGCGCGGAAAGGGGTGATGGGTTCGTGTCCACGCTCGTTTCCTCACTCTTTCCATCGAGCCTGACGTTATTTTATAAAATGTCAAATAAGCTACTCTGGCGGCTTAGGTGGGGTCGCCTTACCCTTGGACTGTGTCCTTGCTCCTCCTCCCTGGGTCGCTATGACCATCACCCTCGGTCCGATGACGCGGGAGAACATCGCCTCGCGGATTCACAGGTCCATCAAGATGGAACTGATGACCGGACGCCTCCGGCCCGGGGAGGCCATCACGCTGCGGTCGCTGACCGACGAGCTCGGTGTCAGCCAGACGCCCGTGCGGGAGGCGCTGCTGCAGCTCGCCTCGGAGAAGGTGCTGACCCTCAACCCCGGTCGTTCCGTCTCGGTCCCGGTCCTAACCGAGGCGCAGTTGACGGAGTTGCGCGATATCCGGCTCGAACTGGAATGCCTGGCAACGAGGCGCGCTGTGCCGCGCATTGACACAGCGATCCTGGTGCGTCTGGAGGAGATCCATGGCAGGCTGGCCGCCGCTCGCCAGGAGGAGGACAGGGAGGGCGTGCTTCGGCACAACCTCGATTTCCACTTCACCCTCTACGGGGAAGCCGAGATGCCGCACCTCGTGGGCATGATCGAGAACCTGTGGGTGCAGACGGCCGCCTATCTCGGCTTCCTCTACACGCCGCCCTTTCCCGCCCTGGACGGGCGCCATCCGCATCTCGGAATCATCGCTGCTTTGCGGCAGAGGGACGTAAGCGCGGCTGTTCAGGAGATCCGTCGGGATATTACCGGCCACGGCGAACTCCTCATGTCGGCACTGCGCGCAGACGGTATCCTCAGGGCCGCGCCCTGATCGTCCGAAGGGCTAGGTCCATCTCCTGCGGATCAGCCAGTTCGCCGGAACAGAGGGTCTCACGGGAGACGCATGCCCGGGCCGAGAAGGCGCGCGTTGCTGGGGCAGCAACACCTGTCCCCGATTTGCTTCTTGTCGCCCCGTCCCATCCCGGGAAGCTCGCGAGCCAGGGCAATACCGAGGGTTTTGTCAGCTCTCGCGCCAAGGGTAGTTCGGCGCGATTTGGGGCGCACTTGTGGTGCTACGCAGAGGCGAATGGCAAGTGCAATCTTCTGACGGCTTCCTTGTGCCGGATGCAGCAAGAGCTGACCGGCCAGGGGCGCTATCCGCCAGTCGCGCCGGCGTGAACCCTTCGTCCAGTTGGAACATGTAACGTCTTTGGTGCCGAGTGGGAGGCTGCCATGGACCAGACGCAGATCCAATCGCCCGACGTCTACGGACGTACATTCCAGATGGACGCGCAGATCCTCGGGGTCATCGCGACGCGGCTGGAGGCTCGAGGCAAGCATCCGTTCTTTATGCGCGCCATCGAGGAATATGCGGCCGAGCTGGCCCTTGCGGGAGCAGGGAGCATTCTCGACCTCGGCTGCGGCACGGGCGTTGCGGCTCGCGCGATTGCCCGCCGTCCAGAGGTGCGCGGGGTGGTAACAGCGGTCGATATCAGCCCACACCTTGTCGATACCGGGCAACGGCTCGCACGGGAGGAGGGTCTCGGCAACCGGATCGACTTCAGGGTGGGGGACGCGCATAGCCTCGGGTTGCCCGAGGGTGGCTTCGACGTGGTGCTGATGCACACACTGGTCAGCCATGTCGCCGACTCAGCGTCGGTGCTGGCTGAGGGACGCCGATTACTGCGGCCTGGCGGGCACCTGGTCGTGTTCGACGGCGACTACGCCTCGCTCACCTTCTCGACCGATGCTCCCGATGGCGGCGTAGGAACCGACAGCCTTGTGCACCGGACCATTGTGGCGAACCCGCGCGTGATGCGCGCCATGCCGCGCTTGCTGCCCGAGGCCGACCTCACCCTTGTCTGGTCGCGCGGCTACCTCGTTGCCGATATCGGGCAGATGGACTTCTGGAGGTCAAGCATAGCCTCGTTCCGCGTTCTGCTGCCAAAAGCGAGCGCGATGACCGAAGCGGAAGCGAACGCCTTTGCCGACGGGCTCGAGCGCGCCTCGGCCGAGAACCGTTTCTTCGGAGCAAGCACCTTCTACACGTACATCGCGCAGCGTGCACCATAGATCCTGTCAGCGCCTGGGCTCGCGGCCTGAGCTGAACGTTCTCCGGCTTTGCCAAGGATGAGCACACCTCAGCTTGCCCCTCACCCCGGCTGCTTTTCGCCCCAAGCTGGCTCTAGGGCGTCGATATGGTGCTCTCGCTTGAGTGGACAATAACTTATGTGGGTTCAGAGTTGATACCGCCGCTGTCTACAAGCGTTTAGGTGTAATGGCGTATGCAGGAGGCGCCAGTGCGCCGCCGCAGTCTTCTTGCCACAGCTGCGACCCTTGTGGGCTCCCCCACAAGGCCAGGGCCGGCTGTCGCCTTGGAGCCCATGATCGCTCCGGAGCCGGTCGATTTACTCCTGGTCCTCGCGGTGGATGTGTCGAGCTCTGTCGACCCCGAGGAAGCTCGCCTGCAGCGGGAGGGCTACCTTCTTGCCCTGACTGATCCCGAGGTCATCGCCTGCATCAGCAAAGGCACACATGGTGCTGTTGGCCTCGCCTATGTCGAATGGTCAGGGATGGAGTATCAGCGTCTCGTTCTACCCTGGACCCGGGTCGCGTCGTTCTCCGATGCTCATACATGGGCCCTTGCCTTGAAGCGAACCGCGTTGCACTCGGGGCGTGGTACCTCAATCGGGAGAGCGATCGACTTCGCAGGGCGGGTTCTGAAGCTGGCGCCTTGGCCCGCGCCGCGCCAGGTCATCGATGTCTCCGGAGACGGCGTGAATAACGGAAGTACGCCTGTTGAAGAGGCACGTGACGCGGCGGTTGCCGAGGGCATAACCGTCAACGCCATAGCCATCGAGGGTGAGGAACCGCGCTTCGGGGGCGTTGCGCGGCCTGCACGGCTTGAGGATTACTACCGAGCGTCGGTCATGGGCGGTCACGATGCATTCGTCGTAGCCGCCGAGGACTTCAGCAGTTTCGGCAAGGTGATCAAACGTAAGTTGATCCGAGAGATCGCCTAGTGGAGTGATCTTGGAAGAAAGTCCCCAGGCTGATGCTTGCGACAGTGGGAATGTGGCAGTGCTGGCGCGCAGGCCTGCTCTGAACCGTCCTGCCCCAACCGGGCAACGCACCCGGCGCTGCACTTCGGCGTTGCAATCGGGTCCGCGCTGGGCGCAACCTACCGGCCCGGCCGAGCCGATATGTCGGCCAGGGCGTGGATCATCGGGCACCTTGGGTCCCCGTCCTGACCAGAAGCTGACCGCTCGGCATCACGGCCATCGCGGGAGTGGACCATGCCCTTCGCCACCTCTATATGCCGTGCCCTCCGCCCGCTCCTCCTCGCCACCGCCTGCGCATGCCTGCCTTCGGTCGCGGCCTTCGGTCACGAGGGACATGCTGTCCGGGCGGGGTCACCCGACGCGTACGGCGAAGTGCGCTTCCCCATCTCTTGCGGCCCGGAGATCGGGGCCCGGTTCGAGCGCGCCGTCGCGATGCTCCACAACTTCTTCTATCCGGAGACGCTCAACGCGTTCACCGCCATCACCCGCGACGCACCCGATTGCGCGATGGGCTGGTGGGGGGTTGCGATCAGCCTGCGTCCCAACCCCCTCGTCGCACCCTTCCCGCCAGAGCTACTCTCGCGCGGTTGGGACGCGATCGAGCGGGCTCGCACGGCAGCGGTGGCGACTGCGCGCGAGCGCGACTGGATCGGGGCGCTCGCCCTCTTTTTCCGAGACCATAACCGGTTAGACCAGCGCAGCCGCACACTGGCCTACGAGGCCGCGATGGAGCGCCTCGCAGTGAAGTACCCCGACGACGACGAGGCGCAGATCTTCTATGCCCTCGCTCTCAACGAGGCGGTGGACCTTGCCGATCGAACTTATGCCCGGCAGCTTCGAGCCGGGGAGATTCTAGAGCGCATCCAGAACCGCCTGCCGCGCCATCCGGGCGTGCCGCACTACCTCGTGCACAGCTACGACTACGCGCCGCTGGCGGAACGCGGCCTCGGCGCGGCGCGGCGCTATGCTGCCCTCGCGCCGGCTTCGCCGCATGCTTTGCACATGCCCTCGCACATTTTTTCAACGCTGGGACTATGGCAGGAGGCCATCGCGGCCGACCGTGCCGGCAATGCGCGTGCGGCAGAGTACACGGCGCAGGCCATGCCGGCACTGGCCAACGCTAACCCTGCAGCCAATCACTTCCTCTATCACGGCTGGGACTTCCTCGCGAACGCACATCTGCAGCTCGCGCAGGAGAAACCGGTGGCGGAGATCGTTTCTAACATCCTCGCCGTCCGGGATCCGGCACCGTCGATCTACGCCCGGCACGCTGGCTTCGCCGCGGTGCCGGTGCGCTACGCCATCGAGCGCGGCGCCTGGGCGGAGGCTGCGGCGCTGCCGGTGCCGCGCACACCCTTCCCGCAGGTGGAGGCGATCACATGGTTCGGGCGCGCTCTCGGCGCGGCGCGTAGCGGTGACGCAGTGGCCGCCCGAGATGCTGTCGCGACGCTCCGCCGTCTCCGCGAGCAACTCGGCGCGGCGGGCGAGGCCTACTGGGCGGAGCAGGTGCAGGTACACGAGACGGCGGCCCGCGCTTGGATCGCCCTCGCTGAGGGCCAGCGGGAGGAGGCTGTGCGCCTGATGCGTGCCGCAGCCGATCTCGAGGACCGGACCGAAAAGCACATCGCCATGGAGAACCGCCTCTCGCCGATGAGGGAGCTACTAGGCGAGCTGCTGCTCGAAGCCGGCCAGCCGGCGGCGGCGCTGCTGGAGTTCGGGGCCTCGCTACGCGTCGCGCCAAACCGCTATCGCTCATTCGCCGGCGCTGCGAAGGCAGCCGAGAGCATTGGCGACCGGGATGTAGCCCGGCGCTGGCATGGGTTGCTCCTGGAACTGACCCGCGAGGCCGACACTGAGCGCCCAGGGATAGCGGCGGCCCGCCGCTTCCTCGCGGCTCGTTGACGCAGATAACAGTGCGGGAGGTGGAGATGCCCGGGTCGATGTAGGGGGGTTGCCCCGATCTCGTGGAAGGTTTGTGAGCTCAGGAATTACGAATTGGTTTCGGCCCCCTGCATGGTGACTTCGTAGGTCATGGGAGAGCTGTAGCCCAGGGTCGAGTGCAGCCTGACGGGGTTGTACCAGCCCGCGATGTAGTCGAAGCAAGCCATCCGGGCTTCGGCTTGGGATGTGAACCGGCAGCGGCTCAGCAACTCGGCTTTCAACGTCTAGAAGAAGTTCTCGGCCGTGGCGTTGTCCTAGGGGATTTGTCAGCTCTCGTGCCAAAGGTGCCCGGATTTGGCGAGGCGGGCGGGATGGGTAGGCTCCTGACGACGTGGGGAGCGTTTGGGGGCCTGAGATGGGGTGCGTGGGCATTGTCACGTTGTTTAGCTCTGGCCGAAACGAGATGGTCGGGTGAAGCTGGCGGGATCCCGTCCGAGCCCACCACCTACCCCGGCTACCGCTTTCCGGCCGAGGTCATCCAC
>JBHTFH010000098.1:0-11092 GCA_042666135.1 Roseomonas sp. GCM10028921
CCCCGGCATTGCGGCGCTCCTGCACGAGGATGTCGAGCACGACGCCGTGCTGATCCACCGCACGCCAGAGATAGAAGAGCTCGCCACCGATCCTCAGCGACTCACAAAGTCTTCCGGACACACAAGGAGGCTTCGGAATACCTCAAAAGCGTCGTCTCCGAAGCGCCGTAATACCGGTGCGGTCACCCTGTGCAGGGCGTGGTTGGCGGAAGGTGAAATGTGCAGCACGCGCACGCGCTCGGCTCCATTCTCGTGCGCCGCCTGCATTCGGAACGCGAGCGTTTGCTGCCGCAGGAGCTGGTAGAAGGGTTCCCAAAAGAAGTCACCGATGGCGAGACCGAGGTCTGCACGGACGGGGCCGACGGGCGCGAATACCAGGTCGCTATAGCGGCTTAGGCGCACCTTGTTGCCGTTCGGCGGGATCGGGGCGCCGTAGCTCTCCGTGTACTTCCATTCTATCAGGACGGTTTCAATGCGCCCCTGATTGTCGAAGCGCACCACCGCGTCGGCACTGGTGGCATTCGCGCCCCGCGTCCGCGCGCCCGACCTGCCAGCCTCATTCAGGTAGTCTGCGCGGCCAATCCACTCGAAGCCGACAAACCATGGTCGCCCGTCAGGTCCCCTCTCGATTTCCAGCATGGTCGGAGATGGCAGGTTGAGCGCCTCGCCGATCACCCTCGCGAGGAGCTTCGGCCGGGTGGCAAGCGGCATCAGGAAATTGAGGCAGCTCACCTGGGAAGAGAGAGCGTGGTTAGCGTGCTGGTGCCAGACGATGCCGCGGCTGGCGAAATAGGCGATTGCCTCGTCACGAATACTCGGGGCAAGGTTCAGCGCCTTATGCTGAGGCAGTAGGCGGTAATCGGACCCACCATACCCGGCGGTACCGGCTGGCAGGCGCTTGGTGAAGTAGGCGCCCTGGGCAAGGCGCTCGCTAGGGACAAAGCCGGTCATTAACGCTCCTTTCCACCCACCTTCGTGGGCACTGCCACGACATCGTCGGTTGAGAGTTTGTCACTGGCAGAACTGGATCCGATCCGACCCAGCTCGGCAAGTTTCCGATCTCTGGGGCACCGAGTCACTTTGGTGCACGGACCGGTCAGGCGGTCTGGGTGGGTTAGGATCCTGAGGGGGCGACGACCCGTGCAACATAGCCCACCAAAAGGACCCGGGCGCGGGGCCGCTACGACCGGTGGGGGATGCTCTCCGGCAGTGTGACCCAATGATGCTGATGTGCGGTCCAGACGGCGACATGAGGGGCAGGAAAACCTGCGTCGACGAAAGCTCCAACTGCTACCCCAATGCTCTCAGGCCATAGTTCAATGTCCCAGAACACCGTGGAGCCACACTCTGGGCAGAAGGCAAAGTCCATGCGCCGCCCAGCATCGGATGACCGCTGGAAGCGCTTGAAAGAGCCCTCGTTGCTCACCCGCTCTCGGTCGAAGTAGGCGGCCACACTGTAAACACTGCCCGTGCGCCTCTGGCACTGCGTGCAGTTGCAAAGCACCACCCGCGCCGGCTCCCCGTCGCAAGTGACCCTAAGCTGGCCACAGACGCAGGTTGCGGTCCGGGTTTGCACAACTGCTTCCCCTCTGGAGTGAGCCGTCGTTCCGATGTTAGCACCGGATCACGTTGGAAGAACCAAGGCTTTAATCCTGCTCAGGAGCTAACAGGCCCAAGTTCCCCTATGCTGGACGTGGGTGAACCCGAGGGTTGCCCGCATGTGCGGGCCGATCCTCACCGCATGCAGGACGAGCCGTGGAGGAGCATAGCGCGATCTCCATGGGCATCGATGCCGCGAAGGCGAAGCACGCGGTGGCACTGGCCGAGCCAGGGCGAACGGGGGAGGTTCGGTACCTCAGCGAGATCGAGGCCAGCGTTGAGGCCGTCCAAAGCTTGCTGACACGGCTCGCGGCCAAGCACGGGAGGCTGCATGTGTGCTACGAGGCTGGCCCGACCGGCTACAGGCTGTACCCGCGGCCGTGGCCCGACCGGCCGCTGCTCTCTAGCAGCCCCACTGCCTCCGGCTTGAACTCCTCCGTGAACTCGCGTCGTGTCTTGGTCGTCATCAGGGCACCTCGCTCCCTGAGGAGCTTATCCGAGGTGCCCACCAACCCGGGGGAGGGTCGATTAACGCGTGACCCATGACGACCGGCGCCTCTGCAAGAGGAGGCGCCTACATCGCATTGAGAGCGGGCACGGCGCTGGCACGGTTCACTTCCCAGTCTCAACGTATGTTGCTGCCCGCGCGACTGCGGCTTTCATGGCTGCTTCACGGGTCTTCGCACCACCGAGACCAATCTCGTAATCCGTGAGGTCTATTTCCGGATCGCCCTGCAGGACCTCCCAGGCCCATGGCCGGTCCTCGTCGCCAGGATCAGCGGAAACCCGAAGCAGCAGATCAGGTCCACCCAG
Organism: Roseomonas sp. GCM10028921; assembly: GCA_042666135.1. Lineage (GTDB taxonomy): Bacteria > Pseudomonadota > Alphaproteobacteria > Acetobacterales > Acetobacteraceae > Roseomonas. The sequence continues at coordinate 2,413 of JBHTFH010000098.1, forward strand.
CCTGCCCGGGAGAGCTCTCGTCCAGCTTTCTTCGACCTCTCTGGTCCACTGGGAGGGAGAAGCATCAGGCGCGTGGATCTGCCCATCGCAAAGCTGCTTCAGGATACTGTCCCAGCGCCGGAGAAGCCTCTCGTCACGACTGGTGAAGTGCCAACAAGGGCGCTCGCTGTCTGCCACGTGTACAACGAGGCCGGACGCGGTCAGAACTTTCGAGGCTATCTGCGGGTTGGCCGCATTAGCGTCCATCCCGACGCCAAGATGTCGCGCTTCGATGGCATCTGATTGGCTGGCGCTCTCAATCTCCCAGGCCCAACTGCGGATCGCGCCTAAGGGGATCCTGCCGAGGCTACCCCGATTCAGAATGAAAAGGTGCGCGCCGTCCCAAGCAATGCCGGAGCCGGTGAGCTTCTGGCCGTTGGAGGTGGTTTCTACGTCAGCATCGATGCGGATCGGCTCCTGACCGATCGCCGATACCATCATGCGTCGTACCTGGGCGACGATCTCAGGGCGCATCGCGCTCTGCGCCCGCGGAGTCATCCGCATGTAGAGCAGGATCCAGAGCACCAGGATAGTGAAGCCTCCGGGGAAGACGGCCAGGGTCAAGGCGAAGGGATGAAAGCCCGTGAGGGTGACCATCAGGAGGACAGGTGAGGCGGACGCCATGAACGCCTTCAGCACGACGCCGCGCGGCATGTACTCGTTCGGATGGCTGGTGATCGTGACCAGTCGGTCCATGGGGCAGGGATCCGGTTCTCGAGGTAAACGGCCGCGTGGCGAAGTCGCCGCTGCGCCGACGTCGGAGAGCTCTCTGGAGGATCTTGCGAAGGTGAGGCCGCGGCCGTGGCGATCCTCTCCGCCTCTGCATGCTGCCGCGGCACCAAGCCTCGGCCGAGGTCCTTCAGAACTGAAAATAGACGAACTCCTTCACGTCAGCCATGAGAGCGAGCGCCAATAGAAAGGCAGCCGCCACGGCAACGGCTGCTGGTGCACGGGGGCGGAAGCGAAGGGTTTGCCATCGCTGCGGTTCATCGATCTCCGCGGCACGCCCGTCGATAATCTGCTGGGAGTTCGGCGCGGCGAAGATCATTAGCAGCGCGAAGCCGAGAAGGCACAAAGCGAGGGTTGTCATCACCGCCGCTGTCCCGCCCGTCCGCCCGAGGAGGCCGGACAGGCCATCTTGTAGAAAAGCCGCGAGTAGGATGGCGTTGTCCGGCCTCAGCGCCCCGTTGAGCCCGACCATTCCGCCAAGAACGCTGAAAGCGGTTCCGGGATCAGGCGCGGCGAAGAATACCCACGCCACGAGCACGGCAAGCAACGTCAGCGCACGGGCCGGAACCGTTCCCAGCGAGAGGTCCCGCCCGGCAATACGGGACCGTGCCACAGTCCCGCTCCAGGCGTGGTTCACGAGGAGGTAGGCGCCGTGCAACCCGCCCCAGATCACGAAGTTCCAGCCTGCTCCGTGCCAGAGCCCGCCGAGCAGCATGGTCACCATCAGGTTCAGGCCTCGGCGTCCGGATCCGTGCCGATTTCCACCGAGGGGGATGTAGAGGTAGTCGCGTAGGAAGCGCGACAGCGTCATGTGCCAGCGCCGCCAGAAGTCGACGATCGAGGTAGCCTGGTAGGGCGAATTGAAGTTGTAGGGGAAGCGGATGCCAAACATCCGCGCCAGCCCGACCGCCATGTCGGAATAGGCGGAAAAATCATAGTAGAGTCCGACCGCGAAGGCGACGGCGCCGATCCATGCTTCGGCAAGGCCTGGTGGAACGTTGCCGGCAAAGATGGGCGTTGCCAGCGCGCCGACGGGATCCGCGATCACCAGCTTCTTGAGTAGACCCATGCCGAAGAAGGCCAGTCCCGCAGAGAGATCCTCGGCACGCAGACGGAATTCGGCGCGCTGATGAAATTGTGGGATCAGCTCGTGGTGGTGCACGAGTGGCCCCGCGATCAGGTGCGGGAAGAAGGTAACAAAGAGCGCGTAGTCGAGGAAGCTGTAGCCCGCCCCGCGCCCCCGCCGCATGTCCACGAGGTAGGCGATCTGCAGGAAGGTGTAGAAGGAGATGGCAAGCGGCAACACCACGGCGCCAATGGCGAGATCAAGCCCTGTCAGAACCTCTAGGTTGCCGGCTGCAAAGGTCGCGTACTTGTACCAACCGAGTAAGGCGAGGTTGGCCGCGATGGCGAGGGTCAGGAGTATCCTTGCGCGGCGGGGAGCCGCAATCCGTGCCCGCCCGATTGCCTCGCCGAGCGTATGGTTCGCAACGAGCGATATGAGTAGCAGGCCGAGACAGGCGAGGCTCCACCAGCCGTAGAAGACGAGCGAGGCAACCAGCAGCCAGAGTCTCGCGGGCCATGTGGGGGTGAGCTGCCGCAGCAGGGCGAAGCCGGCAAGGGTTATGGGCAGGAAGGCGAGGATGAAGACGTGGGAGTTGAACAGCACTGTTTCAGCTCCCTGCCTGCTGGTTTCGCGCGTGCCGCGCAATGGCGTCCGCGATGAAGCCGGTGAATGGGGTGTGGTGGGGGTAGAGGAGGTGCACGGGGTCGGCGAAGCGCGTGTCATCCCACTGTAGCGCAGTGCCGTCGGCGATTACCGTCTCTGGCTGGATGAGCGCGGCGCGGATCGCGCCCGTCCAGGATTTGATGAGGGAGCCGTCGGGATCGAACTGCGCCGCCCATTCCGGCATGATCGGCAGCGGCGCCACCACGAGCCGCGCGCCATGCGAGGTGACCGTAGCCTCCAGCTCCGTCAAGGCGCTGTAGCAGCGTGCATCGAAGGCGGGAGCAGGGCGCCAGGAATGCGGCCTACGAAGGATGCTGGAGCCTAGTGGATCCTGTGCATCTGCGGGCATTCGCGCTTTGCGCGCCAGGAACTCGCGAGCGAGATAGGCTGGGCGGAAGCCAGTGATGTAGGGAAGCCAGTGGGGCACCTGCCGGTCGAGGTAGGCCTCGGCGAGTGAGGTGTCGAAGAAGGCGCGCTCCTCAGGGACGCAGGATTCGAAATCCCGCGGAGCGACCACGGTGACGACCGTGGTCACCTCCGGCATGCGGCTGAGCAGGAAGGCGGTAAGATGATCTGTTTGGTCGATGTAGAGGTAGCAAGGGGCTGCGTTGAAGCCGCGGGTGCCGGGCAGCCGGGTCTCTAAGACGGGGATGTCGAGGTTCCGCCAAGTGGCCGAGGAGCCCACCGCAACGAGGGTGCGGTCAGCTAGTGGCGCGTCGCGCAGCGCGCTGAATTTAGAGTCGATGCAACTCGTGGCAGCAAGTGGCGGGGGCGGAAGGAGCCCTTTCCGAGCCAGCGCGACATGTCCTCCCGCGACGAGAGCGATACCACTCAAGACCAGCGACATGAAGGTGAGGAGGAAGCGATGCGCATCAATGACGGCGCGTGCGCCGTCGCTGCGCGCCGCAAGGGGGGCACGTGAGTGTCCGGACATGAACCTGTCCCTCGTTTGCGCGCGTGAGTGCAGGCACGCCCCGTCAGGGGGACAGCCGGTCAGCGCCAATCACGATTGGGGATGATGTTTAGTGCGCTGCCTTGAGCATGCGGCCCGTGTCGATCATCGACAGCCCGTAAGGGCGGCACGACGATCCATGTAGCGCTGACGCCCGTCCTGCCGACAGCAGTAGCAGGAGCTCTCGATCAGGGCGGCGAGGTCAGCAATGCTAGCTGACTCAGAAGGACGCGGTTCATACCGCAGCTAACCATCCTCGCTGGCGTGGGACAACCATTATGCCGGATTTCACAGCGTTGTGAGTTTTTGTGATGACGGCGTTCATTTTTACGACGGTCGCATCGGCTTTCTCACTAGTGTCCTGATTCCGTAGTCACTCCAATCTGCCGTGTGCAGAGGCAGAACCGCTGGATTCCGGCGAGGATGTCGTCGGCGGACTTGATCCAGCGGAAGGTTTTTGGCGCGGCGTTATTGCAGGACCTCGCCGTCCAGAGGCGTCTGAACGAGGTGGGCATCTCCCCCCTCGGCGGCACGCCGGAGCGCTTCGGAGAGCGTATCCGCACGGAGGTCGAGCGCTGGGGCCGCGTGGTCCGCGCGAACAACCTAAAGCCGGAATAGCCCGCAGGAGGAGGACGGTCATGGACAGGATCACTCGACGTGCCGCTCTGGCGTTGCCGGCGGTGCTCGCCGCGCCCGCGCTACGGGCCCAGACCTTCAACTAACCCATCCGCATCGTCGTCCCCGCCCCGCTAGGCGGAACGAGCGACATCCCGGCAGCAATTACGACGAACTCCGCAACCACCTCTGCCCTTGCGTCCGCCACTACCAGCATGTCCCTGCCAACCGCCGCCGCATGCTTCATCTCCGTCGTGCAGCCGCCGTGCTCGCCATTCTCGCGGCAGGGTAGGCGAACAGCCTCAGGCGGCATGCGCCGTCATCTCTGGCGCGAGAACTGACAGAACCTCCGGCTGTAGTGTGGTGAGGACGTCTTCCGGGCGGGTCGCGTAATCGGCCCTGCCGATCAGGCCCTGGGCGCGGCAGCCGCGAGCCTGATAAGCCGGACGGCCCCTCGACCACCGCCCGGGAGCAGCTTAAGGTGAGGCTCACCCGGGGTGCGAGCCGCCTCTGTGGCGACCATGCCTGGGGTGTGGACGTGGCCCGCGACGTTCCGTTCGTTCTGGCGCCCCAACTCTTCGCGCAGTCGCGGATTGGGAACGTGGACCTTCGCGCACTGAATTGACTGCTCACCGCGCGCAAGAGCCCTTGCGGTTGCCGTGCGAGATGGCCGCTGAGCGAGGGTTAGATCACAGCCTGTCGGGCACGCGCGCGACCATCGACAGCAAGCACCCTGGGCGCGCCGTATGGATGTTCACGAAGGCAGTTCGGGCGTCGCCGAGAGCCCGTTCGAGCGGCCCGTCCACGTCCTCGCCCGCGCATACCTGCCCCAGGTCGTAGAGGCACTGGTCGGCCGCATCATAGGCCCGGACGGAAACCAGCGAGTTGGACCGCACGATCGACGCCAATTCATTCAGCCCCTCGGCGCGGGGGCAGGCTGCCCCGTGCAGGAAGATGGGGCTGGGTGTCCAGTAGATGCCGCGTGGCCGCCGCAGATTGTAGGACCCCAGCAGCACGGTCTCTCCGGGCTCGGCCGGCCGCAGGCAGTGGCGGCAGGGAAAGCCGTTGCCCGACGTGGCGACGATCCGCCGAACCTCATTGCCGTTGTCGTCGCGCCCGGTGCGGCGGAAGCGCTCCGCTGTCTCGGTCGGAATGGGAATGCACTGGAATGCGGTCATCTAGGTCCCTCCTCGGCAAAGCTTGAGCGGCTGAGAGAAAGGCGCCACTCCGCTTGTTGCTCTCGAACTGAAATCCTAGAGCGCAGGAACATGGTTCAGGTCGGGAGCAGCCAAGGACGGTGCGGCTGATCGTGGCCGCTCTCCCTCATGCTCTGTCCGGAAGCGGATCTGCCGTCTCCGGCCAGATCCGGTCATGGGGCCAGCCCGGCTTCAGAAGCGCTGCGGCACCGCGGGAGCTTACGCAGGCGTGGCAGGAGGCCGCGGCACGTGCCGCTTCCGTGTCCCCGTGTGCCGCCGGCACCGTGGCCGCGGTCACGGCCATCAACCCTGCCGCGGCGGGGCGCATCCCGCTCGAGCGCCGGGCGGACTGCCTCGTCATGGCGAGCGGGCTCTTGCTGCTCAAGGCGCAGTTGCTGGCCCCCTCGAACCCGGAAGAGGCAGAGGCAGCGGAAGCAGCTGCGGCCCGGCACCTGGAGTTGCTCGACGAGATCACCCGCATGCGGGTCGGGGCGGACTGGCTCGCAGCGCGGCCGCAGCTCGGGCATGCGGTGTTCGGCCGCGGGGAGAGCACCCCTCCTCAGGCCCGTCCGCAGGCGGAGCTGTACGTCGCCTTCCTGGAGGCAACCCTCGCCATGCTGGAGGGGAGGGGAGGGGAGGGGAGGGCAGGGGATCGATTCCACGCCCACCTACCGCCCAAGCCCGCCCGACCTCTGGCGCTTCCCGGACGCGCTCCGGCGCATCGCCGAACTGCTCGATCGGCAACCGGCGGGCTAGTTGTGAGAAGCGATGGTCCTCTCAGGAGCTAGGGCACCAGGAGCGGGTTAACGGGGCCTCAAAGAGGCGGGTCCCGGCCCGCCTGGAAGCCCGGCGAGGCGCGCCGCGAGAGGTGAAGACAACCCACCACGCGCACAGGGTCGCGCAAGCGCTGAAGTATGACCCTCATCGCCTTCGGAGCGGTTATGAAGAACATGAACTCCTCAGCGGTTGTGATCGCCGGCGCCGGCATTCTGGCCCTGGCCCTCGCCGCACCAATCAGTTGGTTCTTGGAGCGCAAGTCCGCGCCCAGTGGAGGTGCCGTCGCCAGTTCCAGCACTCCCCATACAGCGCCCGAGAACCCCGCGAACCGCTCGTCCACACCCGGAGGATAGGCTGGGTGTCGCTCCCTGAGGTGGTGCAGATCTGGGACGGGCTGGACGACGACGGCCGGCGGGTGCTGCTGGCCCAGGCGCGCGCTGTTGCCGAGGTGACGGGGCGGGTGCATGGGAGCGAGCAGTGAGCCACGATCGGCTCTACCGCCCAGCGCCATGCTCCTCCTGGCCGGGGGCCCTGCTGGAGGTGGTAGGCGCCACCTACCGGGCGGCAGCCGGTCAGGGGCTCGACACGATGACGTGCCTGGACCTGACCATCACTTCCATGATCGCCTCGCTCTCTCGCGAGAGTGGGGACTGGTTCTGGGGACCCATGGACGAGTGGTGGGCCATGCATCCAGCACTGGCCGCAGACGAGGCGTGCCCGTTCGAACCAGCGCCGTGGTGACCCCTTCCCTCACCCCTGCCGACCCTGTCGATCTGGAGGAGGCCGTCCACTACGCCCTGCGCTTCGGAGTGACTGGTAAGCCGCATGGCAAGCGGGTGCGTGAGGATGACCATGCTCCCGCCGCGGCGTTGTTGGGCACTTGGCACGGGCCCCTCACCTCGTCCTCCGCGGCCCGCCGGCGCCGGCACACACCGCAGGCGGGAAAAAGCGTGAGAAGGTTGAAAGGCGGGAGGGCTAGAGGTCCTTCGGCATCACATACGGCGCCCGCAGCCACCAATCGCTGGGCGACCCGTACACCACCCATTGACCACGTCCGACTAGTTTCGAGACCGAAGCTCCGCGAGAGAGGTCCCGTGACCGAGGAAGTCGAAACACTGATTGTCATGCCGGATGTTGCTGGTCATGGCGAACCTAGCCCGTGGCTCCGCTACTTGGCTGAGGAAATGCGTATCCATGCCCACACTGCGAGCGAGCGACTGCGCCCCGCTTCCGAGCCGTTCCGGTATGACGAAGATGAACTCGCTATTTTTACGGGCGAGGGTCCACCACGCCTCCGTAAGGGTACAGCCGACAGTCCAAACCCTCTCGTCTGGTACACAAGGGATGAGGCCGAGTTCGTTGCGGCTGCCAAAGCCTTAGCCCCCTCAGCGGGTCCGAGCACTGGCTGGAAGCTCCTGACCGACCCGGAGCTTGTCGCACCCCTTGAGGACGCTTGCCGATTAGTGGCGGTCGCATCACGGGAAGGCACAACCCCAGAAGGACTATTCGCCTGCCGACGGCAGGTGTTGATCATTGCTCCCGAGGACGACGACGAGGTGAGTATCGACTATCACCTCACCCTTGACCTTATCTACGTGGCGCCCGACGCACGCCGACATGGCCTCGCGAGGTCGCTGACGGCCGCTATTTGCGAGGCCGCCGCGGACGATCTCGAAGTTCTTCGAGAGGCGCACAAACGCGTTGGTCCCTCCGTGCGGATTTCCATCTGGGTCGAGGGGGACACGCACTCCCCGGGCGGCGAGAAGGCCGCAACGCTCATCCACAGCTTCCTGGAACAAGAGGTTGGTCAATACGAGGAAGGAATTTTCAATAGTCCCGTGCCGGACTGGAGCACCTAGTCGGCCTTGAATAAACAGCAACCCGTTGATGTGGGGCAGGAAAGCTCGGGATCTGGGATGCTGAAACTGCAGGGTTTGGTTGGAATGAGGCGCTATTCCTGCGATTCTGGCGGGCATGAAGCACCGTTCCCGCCCGGCTGAGCAAGACGACCTGCTGCGTCCACGCCTGGTCGACATGATCAATGGACGGCATGAGCTGGTCCGGCTGGCGGCCCTGATCGACTGGTCCTGGTTCGAGCGGGAATGGGCCGGCTTCTTCCCCGCTGGCGAGGGCCGGCCGGCCAAGGCCGACTCGATAAGGAAAACCGACAGTAGTTGTGGGTATCGTCCTGGGCAGGCCCCCCTCCCTGCGCCCCAAACGCAAAAAGCCCATCGGCTCGGTGAGGAGCGGATGAGTTTTTGTGTTGATGTGCTGCTGTGTTGGTGGTGACAGGATCCGGTCTGGCGGCCTGGCGCTGACCTACTCTCCCGTGCCTTGAGACGCAGTACCATGGGCGCTGAGGGGTTTCACGGCCGAGTTCGGGATGGGATCGGGTGTGGCACCCTCGCTAGGGGCACCAGGTCACCGGGCCGGATCCTGCTGTTGATATGTCCGGAATTGGTCAGCAGTTCTGGGAGCGTATCTGACGCGAATTGATGCTGCGTGCGGTGTTCCCGGGGGGAACGCCTGGAGTGGTGTGATGGTAATTCGATCGGGCGATTAGGACCGCTCGGCTGCGACGGTTACCCGTCTTCCACCTGCGGCCTATCGACGTGATGGTCTATCACGGCCCTTGGGGAGACC
>JBHTFH010000099.1:0-10935 GCA_042666135.1 Roseomonas sp. GCM10028921
CCTGCGCTACGACCGCTGCGCCTTCATCACCCAGTCCCTGCTCCAGACCGCATCCATCTTCCTGGTTGCAGGACAGCTGGCTCAGGAATTCTGAAAACCGCCTCTAAGCTCGAGTTTGGCCATTCAGGCAGCATGGCAGAGGGCATAGACGATGCCTTCGCGCAGGACTGGCGGGAGTTTCGCTGCTTCGGTTGACTGCCTCAACATGCCGAAACCCTGCTCGCGCCAGATAGCACGTCGTACCGCGGCGAGGGTATCGGCGAAGGTTGGCCGCTGCTTGCGGTACCAGGCACTGGCCGGGACTTTGATCCGAGCACGGCCGTCGAGGCGGGCTGCCAGCAGGGTGACGACCGAGAACAGCCCGAGCAGGCAGGGCGTGGTGCGGGCGATCGCCTTGTCCGACCATTGGCGCTGGGTCTTGACGCCGAGGTGGTCGCGCACCTCGCGAAAGGTGACTTGCAGCTGCCAGCGCTGGACGACCCAGCGAACGGTCTGCAGCGGCCCCTGCGCCAGGTCAGTGCAAAGCAGCGCCTGCGGATCAAACCGGCAGCAGGGATCGCGCAGCATCACCCAGCGGATCGGCACGACCGGCATGCCACCGTGGCGCCAAACGGCGGTATTCGAGCAGATCTCCACCACGCGCTCGCCTCCGCCGTACCAGCCGGGCACGGTGACGCGCTGCCACTCTGCAGCCTTGTCGGCCAGCACCTCGGCCAGGATCGGCAAGCGCTCGCCTTTGGTCCGGGGCCGCCCGAGGGTGCTGGGTTGGCGTGGCGGGGCCGGTTGGTAGAGGGCCGCGTCTAGACGCAGGCGGGTGACGCGGGTGACCTCCTGACGGCGTAGGGCGGCCAGGAACTCGAGAGCGGAGAAGCCACTGTCGGTCACCAGCACGACTTGCCGCCCTGGCATCCAACGCCGGGCCTGCAGGACCAACGGCCGTCCCCAGTCGATGAGCTTCTTGTGGCGTCGCCCGCGCTCGCGGCAGTACCGCTCCGAGGGGGCGAGGGCCGTCAGGAACGGCAGTGCCCAGACCCGCCCGGCCCATGGAGGTTGGGCCGCAAAGCGGACCAACCGCCAGCAGCATCAGGTTGAGCCAGCGCAGGCCACTGGCCTTGACGAAATGCCCGTGGCTGGAGTGAACCGGGCCGCGAGGATCCCCTTGGCACTGATGCGCTTGCCTCGTCGGCGCTCAATGGTGTCGTCGAGGCCTAGCGTTACCGGCCCCGCCGGCACGAGGGCGTCGAGCAGCAACTCAAGCAACACACGCGCCGCCGCCCGTCCGCTCCAGGCAGCACGGTTGAGGACGCGATGGTAGTTCACGAACCGCCGCTCCCGGCAAAGCCCGGTGATGCGCATGATGCTGGTCATCGTGCGCTGCCCCCGCACAAGAATGGCGCCGATCAAGAGCACCTGGGCGTGACGCCAACTCCGCTGCTGGAACAGCGGCGCGAAGCATGGCATTGCCGCGGCGAAGCGGGTTGGCAGGCGCAGCATGGCGGCGGCCTTTGGCGGGGACCTCACCAGCCTAGCCGATCACCCGCTCGCCGCCTCAGCCCAGGAAAATGGCCAAAGTCCAGCTTAGGTCAGCATGCGTGTATCACCATCCACGGCAATGGCTTGGCCGGATATAGTCCGTCCTCGTGGACTGCAGAGAAACAGGATCTGGTCAGCTAGCTGCTGCGGGGTCACGTAATCCTTGATGGAGACATAGGAGAAGGCAGCCTTCTCGACTTCAGCAAAGGGCATGCCGCGTTGCTGGGCCTTGGCCTCCATCACGCGCCGCTGCCGGTCGCCGGCCACCAATCCGGGCAAGATGGCATTGACGCGGATCCCAGCGTCGCCGAGTTCGATCGCCAGAGATTTGGTAAAGCCTATCACCCCCCATTTCGCGGCGGAGTAGGGGCTGCGAAGCGCGAAGCCGAACTGCCCGGCGGCCGAGGACAGGTTGATGATGGATGGATTCGTGCTCGATCGCAGATGGGGCACCGCTAAGCGTGCGCAGTTGAACTGACTGGTCAGGCAGACGTCGAGGCACCGATCCCAATCCTCTGGCGAGATCTCCTCAACACGCCCCGTCGGTCCCGCAATCCCCGCGTTGTTCACCAGCACGTCCAGGCCGCCTAGATAAGCGACGGCATTCTCCACCAGGGCCGCCACCTGCACGCGATCCGCGACGTCGGCCATGCAGCGCCCCACGCCGGCAGGCAGGGTGGCCAATCCGGCTTCATCCAGATCGCAGGTGAACACCCTGGCGCCTTCGGCCACAAAGGCTTCGACGATGCCACGGCCAATCCCATTGGCGCCCGCCGTTACCAGCACGCGCAGCCCTTCTATGGCGAGATCCATGCTTGGTCATTTCCTTCGTCATGCCCCTGCCGGCAGGATGCCGCGGGCGATGATGAACCGCGCCGCCTCGTTGATGTCGGCGGCGATGGCAGCCTGAGCGGCGCCGGCGTCGCCACCTTCCACGGCGGCCAGCGCCTCGGCATGGCAGCGCAGTGCATGGCCGGTGTTCAGCCGATCGCTGTTGGCACGCAGATCGAGATTGATCACAGGGCCGGCCTTCAGCCACAGCCCTGCGATGATGGAGCGTAGCGTCGGCAGGCCGCAGGCGGCATAGATGGCAAAATGCACATCCCGGTTCAGCGCTACGGCCAGCGCCGGATCCGGCTTGCTGGCGAGGGTGCGGAATGCTGCCTCGGCGCGGTGGATGGCAGCCAGCTGCGTCGGGGTGCGCAGCGTGGCGGCACGCCCGGCAGCCAGCCCTTCCACGGCCATCCGCGTGTCCGCCAGTTCCCGGAAGCGCGGCACCGTCATGACCGGGACGCGCACCGCCCGGTTTGGAGGGGACTCCAGGGCGCCGTCGGCCACCAGCCGAGACACGGCTTCGCGCACCGGCATCACCGAAACGCCAAGGGCCGCCGCACTATCGCGCAATGAGAGCTTCTCGCCCGGCGCCAGCCGACCGGAGATCAGCAGCTCTGAAAGGTGGGTGTAAATGGTGTCGCCCAGCGTCCGGCGGCCCAACGGACCCAGTTCTGCAACAGCAGGGTTCATCACGATGACTATAGACATGGCCGCACTGCGTTGCCAAAGTGATTGTGATCTCAGATCGCAAAAGCGAGCTCCACCAAGAGGGGCCGAAGAGGAATGTCCATGAACGAGTTTCCACGCCCGACCCGTCGCGCCTTGCTGGCCGGGGGCGCCGCTTTGCTGGCGATGCCGTCCATCTCCTATGGCCAGTCGGAGGTCCTGAAGATCGGGCACCTAACGCCGCGCACCGGCTTCCTCGGCCCCCTCGGCGAGTTCGCCGTACAGGCGGCGGCACTGGCAGCCGAGCAGATCAATGCCGCCGGCGGAATCAACGGCCGCAAGGTCGAAGTGCTGTTCGAGGATAGTGTGAATCCGCAGACGGCCTCTTCCAAGGCCGAGCGCTACACGCAGCGCGACAAGGTCGCTTGCATCGTAGGCGAGATCAACTCCGCCTCCGCCCTGGCGATCGGCCAAGTGGTGCAGCGGGAAAAGGTGTTGTTCATCAACACCGGGGCGAATTCCGACGCGCTGCGCGGCAGCGATTGCCGCCGCTATATGTTCCACACCGAAGCCCAGAATACGATGATGGTGAAGGCCGCGGGCCGCGCGATCCTCGACCAGGGGCTTGTGCGCGGCAAGAAATACTACGCACTAACCGCCGACTATGCCTTCGGTCACGATCTTTTGCGCGTCGCGAACAAGTACCTGGGCGAGAACGGCGGGTCGATCGGAGGCTCCGACCTCGTGCCGACCGAGCTGACTGATTTCTCGCCCTTCCTCCTGAAGCTGCGGCAAGCGCGGCCGGACGTGGTGATCTGCAATCTCGCGGGGGCGCAGGTCACCAACTTCTTGAAGCAGTACAGTGAATTCGGGCTGCGCTTTCCGGTTGCGGGCTTCGGCTTCGACACGGCGCTCGCCTGGGGAGCGGGACTGGGCAACTTTCTTGGCACCTGGCCGGTGGTCTGGCACCACCTGCTGGAAGCGCCGTCCGCCAAAGCCTTCACGGCTGCCTTCCGCGCCAAGCATAACCGTCCGCCCGAGAACCAGGGCTGGAGTGACTACACGGCGGTGAAGGTGATCGCGCAAGCGATGAACGAGATCAAGAGCATCGACCCCACCAAGGTGGTGGAGCACCTTGAGAGCGGCGCGAAATTCGATATTTCCAAGTCTCGCGAAGGCTATTTCCGTGCCTCCGATCACCAGCTGATGATGGAGATGTACGCGATTACCGCGCTCCCGGCCGGGCAGGCGAGGAACGCCTACGACATTTTCGCCGCCTCCGCCGCCATGCCTGCCAGCAGCGAAAGCTTGGAGTCGGTGGCGGCCGGCAGGGAGGAGAATGCCTGCACCTTCCCGACCTGATGCGTCGACCACGCCCGCGCTGACCAGCGCGGGCGCCCCGCTACCCCGGGAGATCTGCCGTGGAATTCGTCTTCATCCTGGAGCAGGTGCTGAACGGCCTGCTCATCGGGGCCAATTACCTGTTGATCGCGTTGGGCCTATCTCTGATCTTCAGTCTGGGTGGTGTGGTCAACTTGGCGCATGGCGCCTTCTATGCCATCGGGGCGTACCTAACTGTGGCATTGGCGCCGAGTATCGGCTTCGGTGGCGCAGTCATCGTTTCGCCGGTGCTCGTTGCGTTACTAGGCCTGGTGATTGAGCGCTTGTTGCTCAGCCGCTTCTACCGCGGCGACCCGATTCTCAGCCTGCTCTTGACCTTCGGGCTGGCCATGGTGGCCGAGCAGTCGTTGCGCATGATCTTCGGTGCCGCGCCCGTGCCCTTCTCCATCCCTCTCTTCCTGCGCGGGCAGGTCTTCCTGGGTGAGTTCATCTACTCCAAGTACCGGCTGCTGATCCTGCTGGTTGCCGTCGTCTGCATCGGCGGGCTCTGGCTGCTGCTGAAGCGTACCGCCTTCGGCCGCGTGGTGCGGGCCGGCGTGCAGAACCCGGACATGGTGGCGGCGCTGGGGATCTCGCTGAAGCCGTACATGACGGCGGTGGTGATGATTGCAGTGGGCCTCGCCGCGCTGGCGGGCACCATGATGGCACCCGTCACCGGCGTCACGCCCACCATGGGCGCAGAAATCCTGACCTTCGCCTTCGTCGTCGTCGTCATCGGTGGGCTTGGCTCCTTTTGGGGTGTGGTTTGCGCCGCGATGATTGTCGGCATCGTCCGCGGGCTCGCCGCCTATGCCTTTCCCGCGGCCACCGAGGCCGCCGTCTATCTGCTGATGGTGCTCGTCCTGCTGCTGCGCCCGCGCGGCCTGTTCGGCGAACGCATCCAGCGCTTTGAATAGGGCACCGCGAACATGATGCGGAACGCATGGGCGCGTGAACTGCGCCCGCTGCTCATCGCCCTGGCCGGACTCGTGGTGCTGCCATTCCTGATGAACGCACTGGGCCTGACCATGAACACTGCCACGGACGTGGTGGTCTTTGCCCTGGCGGTGATGGGACTGAACATCCTGGTTGGCTGGACCGGGCTGGTCTCCTTCGGCCATGGCGCCTGGTTCGGCATCGGCGCCTATGCTGCCGCACTTATCCAGCGCCATTACCTTTCGGGCGGCATGGTGCTACCGGCGCTCGGCGCGCTGGTGATTGTGGCCGCGTTGTCCTTCGTTGCGGGTCTACTGATCCTGCGGCGGCGCGGTGTATACTTCTCCCTGCTGACCCTGGCCTTCACCGCCATGCTGTTCTCCGTCGCCTTCCGCTGGACGGAGCTGACGGGCGGTGAGAACGGGCTCGGGAACGTCACCCGCTGGGACGCCCTTCAGAATGCCGGCAATTACTACGTCGTGGTCGCTGGTGCGGCGCTGTTGGTTGCTTGGGGGCTGTGGCGGCTGCGACGCTCGCCCGTCGGCACCGTGCTGGTGGCAATCCGCGAGAACGAGGGCCGCACGGGCTTTCTGGGCTATGACAGCAACCGCTACAAACTGCTGGCCTTTGTCATCTCCGCCAGCATCACCGGGCTAGCAGGGGTACTGAGCGTCTACAACCACCGCTTCGCCTCCGCGGACCCCATGAGCATCGCCTTCTCGGGCGAGTTGTTGGCAATGGTGGTGATCGGCGGCATGCGGAGCTTCCTTGGCCCCGCCTTGGGGGCATTGTTCTACATCCTTTTCCGTGAGTTCCTCTCGATCTACACGGCGAACTGGCTACTGGTGTTCGGCCTGCTCTTCGTGGGCTTCATCGTCTTCTCACCGGACGGTTTGGTCGGCATCGGCAGGCGCGTGCTGGGGCTGGTGCGCCCGAAGGCGCCGGCCGATGCTGCTGCCATGGCCGCCCGCCGCGCGGGCGCTTCGGGCCGCATCCCCGCGCGCTTTATCCGCGAAGGTACGTCGCACGGCCCTGTCCTGGCGGCGCAGGATATGCAGAAGTCTTTCGGCTCTGTCCGAGCCGTGCGCGGCGTTTCCTTCACAGTGGAGGACAAGCGCCTGCATGCGCTGATCGGTCCCAACGGCGCGGGCAAGACCAGCGCCTTCAACCTGCTCTCCGGCATGTTCCCGCTGGATCAGGGGCAGGTGCTGCTGGACGGGCAGCGGGTGGATGGCATGCCGCCCCACGCCATCACCCGCGCCGGCCTTGGGCGGTCCTTCCAGATCACTAATCTCTTCCCCGGCCTATCGGTGGAGGAGAACATCCGCCTCGCCGTGCAGGCGCGGCACCCCGCACGGTTCTCGCTCTTTCGTGACGCCAACAGCATCGCGGACCTAAGGGACGACACGGCCGAGCTGCTGCGCTGGACAGGCATGGCGGGCATCGAGGGTGCGGAGGCCGGAAGCCTCTCCTATGGTGGTCAGCGCCTGCTGGATATGGGGCTGGCGCTGGCCACCAGGCCGCGCGTCCTGCTGCTGGACGAGCCACTGGCCGGCCTCGCCGCCGCTGAGCGCGAGCGGGTCGGTGACCTCATCAAGACGCTGTCGGCCGACATCCCCGTGCTGCTGGTGGAACATGACATTGACCGCGTCTTTCGCATGGCCGACCAAGTGACGGTGATGGCGGATGGTGAGGTGCTGGTTGACGGCAGCGTTGCCGACGCGCGGGACGATGCCCGGGTGCAGGAGGTCTATCTTGGCTCCGGCGCGCATGCGGTGGCCGAGAAGCCGCGCCCCAGCGCGGTCAGGGAGGCACCGCTGCTGGTGCTGGAGAGGGTCAACACCTTCTATGGCAAGTCACACATTCTGAACGACATCTCGTTGGCAGTGCGGCAGAACGAGGTAGTGGCGCTGCTCGGCCGTAACGGTGCTGGTAAGTCGACGCTGCTGAAAACGCTGATCGGCACAGCACCCCCGGCCTCCGGCAGCATCACTCTCGCGGGCGATCAAATCGCGGGAATGACGCCAGACAAGGTGGCGCGACGCGGCGTCGGCTTCGTGCCGCAAGGCAGGGCACTGTTCTCCGGCATGACGGTGGGCGAGAACCTCGGCCTTGGCCGGCTGAAGCGCATCACAGGCGCCGGCATCCACTGGGAGCAGGAGCGTATCCTGGAATACTTCCCGCGTCTGCGGGAGCGCTGGGACGTGGCGGCGGACCGGCTCTCGGGCGGTGAGCAGCAGATGGTGGCGGTGGCCCGTGCACTCTCGGGCGACACGCGACTGCTGCTGCTTGATGAGCCCTTTGAGGGCCTGTCGCCCGCCGTCACTGAGGAACTCTTCGAAACCTTCGATAAGCTGCGGCAGGAGGTCTCCATCATCATCGTCGACCATCACCTCGACCTGGCGCTCGCCATCTCGGACCGTACCGTCGCGCTGGAACGCGGCACGGTGCAGTGGAGCGGCGAATCCCGCCTGCTGCGTGAGGACGATGAGTTACGCAGGAAGGTGCTGTGGTTATGAGCCAAACCGTCGCCATCATCGGGAGCGGTCTTATCGGCCGCGCCTGGGGCATGATCTTCGCCCGCGCCGGCTGGGACGTCCGGCTCTGGGACCCGGTGGAGGGCGTGGCCGCTTCCGCCGTCGGCCTCTGCGCCGAGGGATTGCGGGACCTCGCCGCGCACGGGCTGTGCGACGACCCGGCGGGCGCCGCTGCGCGCATTGCCGCAAGTCCCAGTCTGGAGGACGCGGCCGGCACCGCCGACTTCATCCAGGAGAACGGGCCGGAAACGCTGGAGGTCAAGCGCGACCTTTTCGCGCGGCTGGACGCGGCGGCCCCGGCGGAGGCGATCATCGCCTCATCCTCCTCAGCCATCCGGGTCTCCCTGTTCGCCGAGGCCCTGCCCGGCCGCTCGCGCTGCCTGATCGGCCATCCCGTCAACCCGCCACACCTTATTCCGCTGGTGGAGCTGTCCGGCGCCGACTGGACAGCGCCCGAGACCATCACCCGCGCCCGCGGTATCTACCAAGCCATCGGTCAGGTGCCGGTCACGGTGCTGAAGGAGGTGGAGGGCTTCATCCTTAACCGCCTGCAGGGCGCGCTACTGGCCGAGGCCTTCAGGCTGGTCTCGGAAGGCTATGTCACGCCAGCGGATCTGGACCTGACGGTTTCGGAAGGACTGGGGCTGCGCTGGAGCTTTCTCGGCCCCTTCGCGACAATCGAGCTGAACGCGCCGGGCGGCGTCGAAGACTACTGTGCCCGTTACACGGGCTTCTACAAGCGCCTCGCCGCCGAACCGGCGCCGCCCGCCGTTTATGAGGGCGAGGCAGTGGCCGCGATTATGCAGCAATGGACCACGGAACGGGACCTGCTTGCCAAAATGCGCTGGCGCGACCGCCGACTGGCGGCACTGCGGGCCCACAAGGCATCCGCTGAGAAGGAAGGCTGACCATCATGGCGACCAAGCGCAAAGTCATCATCACCTGCGCCGTGACGGGCGCGATCCACACCCCCTCGATGTCGCCCTACCTACCCGTGACGCCGGAGGAGATCACGGAAGCCGCGATCGGCGCGGCCGAGGCGGGCGCCGCCATTGTCCACCTTCACGCCCGCAACCCGGAAACCGGTCAGCCTGACCAATCGCCTGAGGCATTTGGCAAGTTCCTGCCGGTAATCAAGCAGCGTTCCAATGTAGTGGTGAACCTGACCACCGGTGGCGCACCGACCATGACGATTCAGGAACGCGTGCGGCCGGCTGCGACCTTCAAGCCGGAGGTGGCCTCACTGAACCTGGGGTCCATGAACTTCGGCCTGTTCGGCATGCTCAACCGCTTCAAGGACCTGAAGCACCAGTGGGAGCGTGACTATCTCGGCAACAAGGACATCATTTTTCGTAACAGCTTCGGGGACATCGAACATATCCTGATGACCTGCGCCGGCAACGACACGCGCTTCGAGTTCGAGTGCTACGACACTGCCCACCTTTACAACCTGAAGTACTTCTACGATCAGGGGCTGGTGAAGGCGCCGTTGTTCATCCAGACGGTGTTTGGCCTTCAGGGCGGCATTGGCAATCACCCGGAGGACGTGCTGCACATGAAGCGCACGGCGGACCGGCTGTTCGGTGACAAATACCAGTGGTCGGTGCTCGGCGCCGGGCGGCACCAGTTGAACATTGCCGCCATGGCAGCCGCAATGGGCGGCAACGTCCGCGTGGGGCTGGAGGACAGTCTTTGGGCTGGCCCCGGCCGCCTGGCCCAGACTAATGCTGAGCAGGTCCGCGCTGCGCGGCAGATTATCGAGGGGCTCGGCTTTGAGGTCGCAACGCCTGATGAGGCGCGCGAGATGCTATCCCTCAAGGGCGGTGACAGAGTGGGTTTCTGAACAGGCCGGAGACGGGCGAGCAGCCCGCTTCAGTGTTGTTGCGGGAGTCGTTGGGGTGAGAGGTTATGGGCGAGGACGCGCCGGGGACTCGATGGGTGCGGAAGCGCTAAGCACTGGGGAGCTTGTGTGGCCCTCAGAGCTTGGTGACCCGTGGCTTGGTGACCCGTGGCAGCCTGACAGCTTGGTTTTCCCCGGGCTTGGCTTGGCAGGCTGGGTAGGGCGCGGTGCGGCGGGGGTGACCGCAGGTCATTACGACGACGGCGATCCAGACAGTAATGACGTTGAAGGTCCGCTCCAGCGCTCGCTGTGGGCGGAAGGGGGCACGGCCGGCAGTCTGGAGGCTGGCCCGGCATGTGCCGCATCATAGCACACTCCCACAGCGTCGGCTGGACCTGACGCCGGATAATGCTTACTGGCCTCCGAATGGGTCGCGGCACCTGGTGGGGCTCAGGATGTTGGGGCGGCACCGTTCAACCCATGATCGCGCGCCCCAGAGAATGCTTGCGCCGGGTTCCTATCTCTGCTCCAGTCTTTCCCAAATGTAGTTTTCTCTGGTGAGGTTGGGATCACGCTTTTCCGTGTGTCTCCGCGACATTACTGGCGTGCACCTTTATACTGCAAAGGTGGAACGAGCGCCACTTTCTGCTTCCGGAGAGCCATTCGTCCCCCAAGCTCGGGGTTTGGGCGATTTAGTCACAAGGTTTACTTGCTTTTATTTCGCTGTCTTTTCTGCCGGGCCTCGCCCGGAGTTGGCAGTTCTGTTTGCCTCTCGCCGAACTCCCCGACCATCTGCACGCTAAAATTCCACCCGCTCCAGGCAGAAGCCGGAGGCGTGGCAAGAGGCGACGTTGGTTCGGCTGCCCGCTTCCACCCGCAGACACGAGGCTCCCCATGGCAAATCTCCCTCCCCTTCCGCCCGCAGATCGCGCCCCCCAAGGCGGCAAGAATGCCACCGGGGCAAGGCGAACCCCCAAGGATGCGTGGGCAGCCGCCGTTAGCAGCGGCGGCAAGCAGGGCGGCGTGAGCAGCGCCACCCAGAGCAGCCGCAAGATGGGGGACCGCTGACCCGAGGCGGGCTGCGCTTGTTCACGGCCCGGCTGATCACTCATTCTCTGCGGCCCCGAAAACCCTCTGCCTGAGGCGCAGGCATGCCAGTCATCCACAAGCTCGACGGCCTGATCGCCTGGACCCGGCGTGCGGAGTGGC
>JBHTFH010000100.1:0-10850 GCA_042666135.1 Roseomonas sp. GCM10028921
CCCTCTCGGCTTTCTTGACGGACACGCGGCGCTATCCGGAAGCCTCCTCGGTGTTCCCCTCGCTTACCCGCGTCTGCGCCACGACGATTGGCACGGGTGTGCCGCCCGCAGTAAGTGGTATTATCCAGAACGCCTTTCCTGACCCCGCCGCACGGGAGGGGCGCTTCCTCGATACCGCCTCGGTGGAGGACATGCGGCGGGCGACGGCACTTCACGGGCCGGACTTTGTCGCCGTGCCACGCTTCGCGGACGCGCTGGCGGCAGCTGGGCGGCGCTTCGCGCTGGTGCACAGTGGCTCGGCCGGCGGGGCCTATTTGCTCGATCCCCGGGCGCGGGCGAACGGCTCCTTCGTGATGAGCCTGGCGGGGCGCGAGGCGAGCGAGACGCCCGAGGCCTGGGACCGGGTAGTGGAGCGGATCGGGGCGCCGCCCGCGGGACAGGCGGACAAGCTCGGCCTGTTGGACTACGCCGGCCGCGCCATGGCCGATGTGGTGCTGCCGGAGATGCAGCCCGATGTGGCGCTGCTCTGGCTGACGGAGCCGGACTGGTCCTTCCACTACAGCGGCATGGACACGAAGGCGACGCGTGCCGCCACGCGCGCGGCGGACGACGCCTTCGCGCGGGTGCTGGAGGCGGTGGAGCGCCTGCCGGAGGCGGAGCGGATGGCGGTGATCGCCATGTCCGATCACGGGCATGTCGGGACGGATGAGGTCTTCGACTTGGTGTCCGAACTGGCAGCCTGGGGCTTCGACGCCTCGCTCGACCGGAGGGGGACGGACCTCTCCGTGGCGGCGGGCACGATGTGCTGGCTGTGGCCCACCCAACCGGATGCGGTGCGGCTGGAGCGGTTGGTGGCGGCGCTGCGGGAGCAGCCCTGGTGCGGCGTGCTGCTGGCCGGCGGCGGGAACGGGGTAGAGGGGCCATTTCCCGGCACCTTCGACCTCTCGCTGGCGAATGCCGACCACGCGCGCTCCGCGCCGCTCCTAGTGGGGATGCGGGGTGGAGACGGTCCGGATCCGTTCGGCTTGCCGGGATGTAGCCCGATCGTGGGCAAGAACTTTCCACGCGGCGGCGGCATGCACGGCGGGGTGCACCGGCGGGAGCTGGCCAATCTGATCGCGCTGCGGATGGCGGGGGTGTCGGCAGGTGAGGATGCGGCGCCCGTGGGGTTGGTGGATATCGCACCCACGGTGCTCTCGCTTCTCGGCGTGGCGTCGGTTGCGCCGATGGCGGGGCGGTCGCTTCTGTCGGACGATTCGATGCGCGCGAGGCGAGTGCTGGAGACGGGCGCTGGCGGTTACACGCAGCGCCTCATTCTGGCCGGGGAAGGACGCGGGAGCCTCGTGCGGGAGGGCGGTCGCTCGGGCTGAGCCCGCCCGTGTCTCTCCGCATTCGTCCCGCGGTAGCTGCGGACCAGGCCGCCCTGGCCGAGCAATTTCTCGGCCTGAACCGGGACGAGGAGCCGATGGCGGGCAACCGCCGGACCGATCCCGAAGCCGGCGCGGACTGCCTGACAGCGGCGCAGTGCCGGGTGGAGCGGACCAACGGCGCCGCGCTCGTCGCCGAGCAAGATGCGCGGGTGGTAGGCCATCTCTTTCTCACCTTCGAGACCGACGCGGCCTATGTGCGAGAGCCGCTGCGGCCCTACGCCTATGTCAGCGAGTTGTATGTGCATGAGGAGATGCGCGGTCAGAGGATCGGCCGGGCCCTGCTGCTCGAGGCGGAGCGCCAGGCGAGGGCGCGCGGCATCGGGCGGCTGATGATCGGCGTGCTGGCCGGCAATGCGCGCGCCGAGGCGCTGTACCGGCGCCTGGGCTTCGCACCCCACGCCATCGAGATGGCCAAGCGCCTTTCCTGATCAGCGCAGCGTCGGGTCCAACCGGTCCCGCAGCCAGTCGCCCAGGAGGCTGACCGAGAGGGTGGTCAGCACGATCACCGCGGAAGGCGCGAGCAGGATCCACGGCGCGCGCGTCAGGTATTCCCGCCCGTAGCCGACCATGTTGCCGAGCGAGGTCATCGGCGGCTGTACGCCGAGGCCGAGGAACGACAGCCCGCTTTCCAGCAGGATGACCTCGGGGAAGGCGAGGGTCATGGACACGATGAGGGTGGAGGCGATGTTGGGCAGCACATGGCGCCCATAGACGCGCCAGGGCGAGGCGCCGAGCTGGCGCACCGCCGCCGCGTAGCCCTGTGCGCCCGCGCTGACGGCGAGCCCCCGCGCGATGCGGGCGTAGCGTTCCCAGCCATGCAGGCCGAGCAGGCAGATGAGGAGCGGCAGCGCGTTGCCGAAAAAGGCCAGCACTGCCAGCGCGAGGATCAGGAAGGGCATGGCGGCCTGGAAATCCACTAGCGCCAGCACCGCCTGCTCCACGATCCCACGGAAATGCGCGGCGAGGAAGCCGAAAGAGATGCCGAGTGCGGCCGCGATGGCGGTGGCGCCGAAGGCGATCAGCAGGCTCATGCGGATGGACTGGATGAGGCGGGACAGCACGTCCCGGCCCAACTCGTCCGTGCCCAGCGGGTGCAGCCATTCCCCGCCCATGCCAATCGGCGGCGTCAGGCGGTTCTGCAGGTCGAGCGCGGTGTAGGGAAAAGGGCTGATCAGGTCGGCGGCAAGAGCCACAAGCAGCATAAGCGCCAGCCAAAGGAGGGCTAGGACTACCAGCGCCGGCATGCGCGCGCGGCGGCGCTTCGGGGGCGCCGCGACGGGGGGCGTCGCGGCGGGGGAGAGGGCGATGTCGGACATCAGGCGGTCGCTCCACGCGGGGCTGCGCGCAGGCGCGGATCGAGCACGCCGTAAAGCAGGTCCACAGCCAGGTTGGCGGCGACCATCGTGGCCGCGACCAGCAGCAGGATGCACTGCACCACCGCGAGATCCCGGTTCGCCACTGCCACTACCAGCAGCCGCCCGACGCCCGGCCAGGAGAACACGCTTTCCACCACCACCGCGCCGGCGACGAGGCTGCCGATCATGAAGCCGACGATGGTGACCGTGGGGATGGCCGCGTTGGGCAGGGCGTGGCGCCGCACCGCGACGGACCAGGGCACGCCCTTGGCCAGCGCCGTGCGCATATAGGGCTGGCCCAGTACCTCCAGCATCGCCGAGCGAGTGAAACGCGCAAGCACCGCCGCGCCGCCGATGCCGAGCGTGATCACGGGCAGGATGGCGTGGCGCCAGCTCTCCTGCCCGCCGGAGGGCAGCCAGCCAAGCGTGACGGCGAAGACCAGCACCAGAATCAGGCCGAGCACGAAGGAGGGCACGGTGAAGCCGGCGACTGCCAGCAGCATCACGGCGCGGTCCGCGAAGGAATTGCGGTGGAGCGCGGCGTAGATGCCGGCGGGGATGCCTAGCCCGATCTTGATGAGCAGGGCAGGGATGGTGAGCGCCAGGGTCGCGGGCACGCGCTCGGCCACCAGTTCGACCGCGGGGCGGCCGTCACGCATGGACTGGCCGAGATCGCCGCGGAAGATAGCAGTGAAGTAGCGGAGATACTGCTGCCAGATCGGGTCGTTGAGGCCCCAGGCCTCGCGGAAGGCGGCGATGGCCTCGGGTGGCGCATCGGCCGACATGATAAGTAGCGCGGGGTCGCCGGAGAGGCGCAGCACGACGAAGGCGAAGGTGACGACCAGCGCGAGGGTGAGCAACGCGCGGCCGAGGCGGGCACCGAGGAAGCGGAGCATCAGGCGGTCTCCCGTGCCGGAAGCGGCTGGGCGATGGCGGTGGGCACCGCGCCGTCATTCGGCGCGACATCGCCATGGGCGACGTGGCAGGCTACCAGCCGGCCGTCGGAGGCGCGGCGCTTCAACGGCGGCACCTCGCGCGCGCAGAGGGCGGCCGCATAGGCGCAGCGCGGATGGAAGGCGCAGCCAGGCGGGCGTGCGGCGGGGTTGGGCGGGTCGCCGTGCAGCACGATGCGGCCACCCCTGCGGCCGGGATGCGGGATGGCCGATACGAGGGCCTTGGCATAGGGATGAGCAGGGTCGTGCAGCACCGCATCCGGCTCTCCCTCCTCCACCACGTGGCCGAGATACATGACGGCGACGCGGTGACTCATCTGCCGGACAGCGCGCAGGTCGTGTGAGATGAACAGCATCGCGACGCCGGTGCGCGCCTGCACCTCCGTCAGCAGGTTCATTACCTGCGCCTGGATGGAGACGTCGAGAGCGCTTATTGGCTCGTCGCAGACCAGCAGGTCCGGGCCGGTGGCGAGGGCGCGAGCCAGCACGGCGCGCTGGCGCTGGCCACCCGAGAGCTCGTGCGGGTAGCGCGCGGCATGATCGGCGCGCAGGCCGACATCGCGCAGCAAGGCTTCGACGCGGCCGGGCCGGTCAGCGCGCTTGCCGATGTTGTGGATCTCCAGCGGTTCCGCGATCTGGGCGCCGATCGTCAGGCGCCGGTCCATGGCGCCGAGCGGGTCCTGATAGACCATCGCCATCCGCGCGCGCAGGCGGCGCCATTCCGGCGTGGTGGGATGCGGCATCTGTTCGTTCTTGAAGGCGACGCCGCCGGAATCAGGTACTTCCAACCCCAGCACCATACGGCCGGTAGTGGACTTGCCGCAGCCGGATTCACCAACCAGGCCGAGGGTGCGGCCGCGATGCAGAGTGAGGGACACGCCATCCACTGCGCGCACCTCCACCAGGCGGCCGAAAAGTCCCCGGCGCATGGAGTAGCGTCGGACGAGGTCCTGGGCGTGGAGCAGCGGCTCGGGAAGGGCGTCGGTCATGCCGGGATCAGCTCCGGGGCGCCCGCATGCTTGATGGGGCGGATGCAGGCGGCCCGATGGGCGGGCCCGACGAGGAGAAGCGGCGGTGGCGCGGCGTCGCAGGCCGCGACATGGCGCGGGCAGCGGGGCGCGTAGGGGCAGCCGGGCGGCATGGCCCAGGGCTCGGGCACGCCGCCGGGGATGGCGGCCAGCAGGCGACGCGGGCCGTCGATCGGCGGCAGGGCGGCGAGCAGGCCCGCGGCGTAGGGGTGGGCCGGGGCGGTGAAGAGCTCGGTGGCGGAGGTCTCCTCCACAATACGGCCGGCATACATGACGCAGACGCGGTCGCAGGTTTCCGCGACCACGCCGAGATCGTGGGAGATGAGGACGAGGGCCATGCCCGTGTCGCGCCGAATCTCGGCCAGGAGTTCCAGGATCTGTGCCTGGATGGTCACATCGAGCGCGGTGGTGGGTTCGTCTGCCACCAGCAACTCGGGCGAGCCGGCCAGGGCCATGGCGATCATCACGCGCTGGTTCTGGCCGCCCGAGAGCTCGTGCGGATAGGCCTCCAGGCGGCGGCGCGCATCGGGCATGCCGACGCGGTCCAGCAGGCGCCGCGCCTCTTCCCGCGCGGCATCGCCGGTTAGGCCGCGATGCAGGCGCAGCGCCTCCATGATCTGGCGGCCGATGCGGTGCACGGGGTTCAGGCTGCTGGCCGGGTCCTGGAAGATCATGGCGACGCGGCCACCCCGCACGCGGTCCAGCACGGCGGGCGCGGCGTGCAGGATCTCCTGGCCGTCCAGCCTCACGCTGCCGCCGATACTGGCCTTGCCTGGCAGCAGCCCGAGGGCGGCGAGCCAGGTGACTGACTTGCCGCAGCCGGATTCGCCGACCAGCGCCACCGCCTCGCCGCGCCCGACGGTGAGGTCGACGCCGTGAAGGGCGGGGACGCCGTCGAAAGCGGCGGTAAGGCCGCGGATCTCGACCAGCGGAGCCATCAGCTGGCCCAGTTACGGGCGGAGAAGTCCATGGCGAAGGACTGCCCGGCCTTCCACGGCAGGTCACGGCGCTTGGCGGTGAAGTTCAGTGTCTGGTGCAGCACGGTGTAGCCGGGATCCTCGCGCTCGATGATCTCGAGCATGCGGCGGAAGGCGCGGCGGCGGTCATCGAGGCTCATCGAGCCCTCCAGCACCGCGGAGAGGCGGCCGAACTCCTCGTTGCGCCACTCGTTGATCTGCCACTGCTGTCCTTCCGGCCCATGGGCAGCGGTGAGGGAAGAGACCGGGTCGTTGAAGGAGGCGGAGTTGGACCAGTCCCGTACGCCACGGCCGGCGGCCGTGCTGGCGCCCTGACTCGAGAGAACCTGCGGGAAGTTCTCCTTCATCTCGATCTGCACGTTTAGTCCGACGGCGCGCCAACCCTCCACCAGGATCTGCGCGGTGGCGACCTGGGCGGTGTAGTAGTTGTTGAGCAGGCGATAGGGGATAGGCTCGCCGCGGTAATTCGCCTCGCGCAGCAGGCGGCGGGCCTCGGCGGGGTCGAAGCGCGGGGCTTCCCAATCGGCCTGGAGCATCGGGCCGTAGAAGTCGAACTGCTCGCCGCGCGGGATCGGTGCCTTGCCCGCCCAAAGGGCGTCCACGATCGACTTGCGGTCGATGGCATGGGTGAAGGCCCGGCGGATGCGGGCGTCGCGTAGGTTCGGGTGAGACTTGTCGAACACCGTGATGCGGTGGTTCATGATTGGGCCGCCCACCACCTCGTGACGCGCGGAGCGGTCCAGCGCGGCGATCTGGTCGGGCGGGATGTCGCAGGCGAAATCGGCCTCGCCCGAGAGCAGCATGTTGATGCGGCCGGAGACCTCGGGCACCTCGACGAAGCGCACCTGACGCAACGGCGGGCGGCCGCGCCAGTGGTCGTCATGCGCGACGAGGGTGAGGGACTGGTCCGGGCGGAACTCGGCTACCTTGTAGGGACCGGTGCCGACGGGCTTGCGGGCCCAGTCCAGCCAGGAACCCGCGGCGTCGAACCCGGCCTGGGAGAGGATCATGCCAGTGGTGCGGGAGAGGCGGCCCTCCAGCGCGGGGTCGGCCACTTTGTTGACGTAGCGGACGGTGCGCGCATCCACCACCTCGATGCGCTCGAAGCCGGGATAGGTGCGGCGCGCGATGGCGGCGGCCTCGGGCGGCGGTTCCTTGCCGCCGGTGCGGCCAGGGACGTTGCCGAAGAGGTTGCGCGCGGAAGCCGGGTCGGCGCCCCACATGCGGCCGGGGCCGAAGGAGAAGGCGACGTCCTCCGCCGTCATCTCCCGGCCGTCGTGGAAGCGCACGCCGGGGCGCAGGGTGAATTCCAGCGTCCGGTCATCCACCCGGCGCCATTCCGTGGCCAGGCCGGGCTTGAGGCCGAGATCGCCGAGCCAGTCCTGCTCGATTAGTGCCTCGCCATAGAGGCTGCTATGGCGCGTGCCGACATTCGACTGCTCGCGCAGCGTCTCCAGCGTGTTGGTGTTCGCCGCCTTCTGCACGGCGACGGTGACGGAGGCGCGCTGGTCAGACTGCGCGATGGCGAAGCGGGGCAACGCCAGCGCGCCGGCCGAGGCCAGTGCGGCGCGACGGGTGAGGACCGGCACCGCGATCAGCCCCAATTGCCCTGGCGGAAATCCATGGCGAAGGCCGGGGCCGCACGCCAGCGGATATCCTCGCGCTTCGCCGTGAACGTCGCGTTCTGGTGCAGCACGGTGTAGGCGGGGTCCTCGCGCTCGGCGATCTCCAGCATGCGGCGGAAGGCCTGCTTGCGGCGGGCGCGGTCCGTGCCCGTTTCCAGTTCCACCGAGAGGCGGTTCAGCTCGTCGTTGCCGTACTCGCCCACCTGCTGCTGTTGGCCATTGGGGCCGTGCTGGGCGACAAGGGAGGAGACGGGGTCGTTGAATGGTGCGGAGTTGGACCAGTCTCGCACGGCGCGGCCGTCACCGCGCTCCAGGATCTGGGACCAGTTCTCCTTCATGTCGATGGTGACGTTCAGCCCGACCTGGCGCCACATCTCGACCAGCACTTGCGCGGTGGGCGTCTGGTTTGTGTAGTAGTTGTTGAGCAGGCGATAGGGGATAGGCTCACCGCGGTAGTTCGCCTCGCGGAGCAGGCGCCGGGCCTCGGTCTGGTCGAAGCGCGGCACCTCCCAGTCGGAGACGTACATCTCGCCGTAGTACTCGAACTGTAGGCCGCGCGGCACGACGGTGCGGCTGCCCCAGAGCGCGTCCACAATCGCCTCGCGGTCGATCGCATGGGTGAAGGCGCGGCGCACCAGCGGGTTGCGCAGGGCGGCGTGGTTCTTGTCGAACACCGTCAGGCGGTGGTTCAGGATGGTGCCGCCCTGCACTTCATAGGCGCGGTCGCGCTCGATGCCGGCGATCTGGTCTGGCGGGATGTCGCAGGCGAACTGCACCTCGCCCGTGCGTAGGGCGTTGATGCGGGCGGAGACCTCCGGGATCTCCAGGAAGCGGATCTGGCGCAGCGGCGGGCGGCCACCCCAGTACTCGTCATGGGAGGCGAGGGTGAGGGAGTGGTCCGGACGGAACTCCACTACCTTGTAGGGGCCGGTGAGGACGGGCTTGCGCGCCCAGTCGAACCATCCATTCGCCTCCTGGTAGGCGCGGCGGGAGATGATTTCGCTGCCAAAGCGGGAAAGGCGGCCCTCTAGCGTTACATCCGGTGTCGCGTTGTGAAAGCGCACGGTGCGGGCGTCCACCACCTCCACGCGCTCCAGCGCAGGCCAGGAGCGGCGGGCGACGCCCGTGACTTCCGCTGGCAGCTCGCGCTGGGCGGGGGAGGGGATGATGTCGCCGCGGACCGAGATGGTGCGGCCCTGGGCGGTCGGCTGGGTGTCGCCGAACATGCGCTCGCGGCCGAAGGAGAAGGCCACGTCATCTGCCGTCATCACGTCGCCGTTGTGGAAGCGCACGCCCTCGCGCAGCGTCAGCTCCACCACGCTGTCGGAGATGCGGCGCCAGCCGGTGGCGAGCATGGGGACGGTCTTGAGCTCGTTCAGCCAGTCGCGGCCGATCAGTCCCTCCCAGAGGGAAGAAAAGAAGATGCGCTCGCCGACATTGGACTGCTCGCGTAGCACCTCCAGCGTGTTGGAGTTGCTTATCTTCTGCACGGCGATGTTGACGGTCGGGCGCTGGTCGGACTGGCCAATGGCGAAGCGCGGCAAGGCGGCCGTGGCAGCGACGCCGAGGAGAAGGGGGCGGCGGGACAGGATCACGGCGTGGGCTCCTCAAGGCGGTCTTCGAGACCGGTGGGGGTCGCGCGGAAATGAGTCAGCGTGCGCTCGGCATGGCGCATGCGGTGGGACAGGGCGCGCTGCGCCATATCGCGCACAGTGGCGGCATGGGCGGGATCGTCGGCTAGATTGTTGAAGCCGTTCGGATCCGCGGCGAGGTCGAAGAGCAGCGGCGGCAGCGCGGCGAAATGGACGTACTTCCACCTGCCGTCCTGCACGACGCAAAGCGAGCAGTCGTCCATTGCCAGGCCGAGATCATCCTCGGGGCGCGAGTAGAAGACGTCGCGGAAGTCATATTCGTAGAAGAGGTGGTCGCGCCAGCCCGCGGGCGGGCCGCCGGCCAGCACGGGCAGCAGCGAGTGGCCGTCGCAGGCACGGGGGATGTCGCCACCCAGCCAATCGAGAATGGTGGGCATCACGTCCACGCTCTCGGTGAAGGCGTCCTCGATCCGGCCGGCCGCAGAGGCGGGTGCGCCGGGGTTCTTGATCACCAGCGGGATGCGGAAGCTCTCGTCATGATAGCCGACCTTGCCGAGCAGGTAGTGGTCGCCAAGCTGCTCGCCATGGTCGGAGGTGAAAATGACCAACGTGTCCTTCCATTGGTCTGTCTCATCAAGAAGGGCGATCACCTGGCCGAGCGCCGCATCCACCTCCGAGATCATGCCGCAATAGGTGGCGCGCATCTGCGCAATGGAGCCGCTATCCAGTGCCGTCGCCGCGCCACCGGCGCCGTGGAAGAAGGAGCCCTGGCTGATGCCGCGCAGGTAGAAGTCGAGCAGCGGGTGCTGCGCCGCTTCCTCGTGCCAGCTCTCGGCGCGAATTGCCGCGGGCATGTCTTGCGGCCTGTACATCGTATTGTACGGGGCGGGAGCGATGAAGGGCGGGTGCGGGCGGTAGTAGCCCAGATGCAGGAACCAGGGCTTGCCGTTGCGACCCTTAAGGTAGGTCAGCGCGCGCTCGGTAAAGTAGGCCGTGTCAGAAAACTCGGCGGGAATGCGGCTTGGGCGGTTAGTGGCGCCGCGCACCTCCTCCTCGCCCTCGGGCAGCCAAATGTCCTCGCGGTTCGGCGGCAGAGCGAAGCCCTTTTGGGCCAGCCAGCCGAAATAGCCGTCCATGCTCGGCTCGAACGCGCCCACCGCGCGAAAGCCGTCCATCAGGTCGCCTAGCGTAGTGAAGCGCGGATCGCGCGGGGAGGTGGTGCGCGGGTCGGGGGTGGTTGTGGTGTAACCGATCAGCGCGGGGTCGTAGCCGACGCGCCGCAGCTCCTTAGCAAGGTTGGTATGTCGCATGTCCAGCGGCACCGTGTTCTGCACGGCCCGGTGGTTCATCAAATACAGACCGGTTAGCAGGCTGGCGCGCGCCGGGCCGCAGGGGACGGTGTTGGTAACGTGGTTGCGGAAGGTCACTCCCTCGCGGCACAGCCGGTCGAGATTCGGCGTCTTGAGGAAGCCCGCGCCGAGGGCAGGGACGAAGTCGGCGCGCCACTGGTCCACGACAATGAGAAGCACGTTGAGGGGTTTCGGTGGCGCAATTGGCATGCCCAAGGCAGCTCCAAGTTTGGTCTCTCGCTTACTGCCGGCTTGCGACCAACATGCTGCAGGTGAAAGGCAATCCAGTGACAACAACGTGTTGCGTCGATCAGGACGTGGCGCAGCCGTTCCGCGGCGCGGCTCGCCCACTTGGCCCTGCTCGGCGAGCACGACGTCATTATCAGCGATTATCTTTGGAGCACGAGCTGCAGCTTCGGGCCGAACGACCTCCGGTCGCCCTGCCTTAGTTCTACAGTTGAGCTTGCCTTGAGGCTTTCCCAGGTGCGTGGCGGCGTATTGGTTCGTGGAGGCGGGCCATGGGGTCGGATCCTCGGGACAT
>JBHTFH010000101.1:0-10393 GCA_042666135.1 Roseomonas sp. GCM10028921
GGTACCTCGCCTGGCCAACGGACCGCGCCTCCTACGGGCGGCTCACCTCACTCCTCTCGCGCGGGCGCATCGCCGCCGAGAAGGGTTCCTGCGAGCTGCGCCGCCCGAACCTCCTGGCCCATGCCGAGGGGCTGGTGCTCGCCGCCTTGCCCCCCGAGCTGCCCGATGCCGGCTTCGCCGAGCGCCTGGGGGCGGACGCTCGCGACTTGCGCGACCGCCTCGCGCTCCCCCTCCACCTCGCCGCCTGGAGCACCCTAGGCGGGGCCGACCGCCTCTGGGTGCGGCGCCTGGCCAGCCTCGCCAACCAGGTCGGTGCCCGGCTGCTTGCCACCAACAACGTCCGCTACCACCGCCCGCACCGGCGCCGGCTCGCCGACCTGCTCTCGGCCATCCGCCTTGGCGTCACCGTGGACCGGCTCGGCCTCGCGGCCGAGCCGAACGCGGAGCGCTGCCTCAAGCCACCCGGGGAGGTGGCCCGGCTGTTCTCCGAGTACCCAGAGGCACTGGCGGCAACCCTCGAGGTGCTCGCGGCAACCCAGGGCTTCTCCCTCGACCAGCTCCGCTACGAGTACCCCGACGAAATCCTCGAGAAAGGTCGGACGCCGCAGCAGACCCTGGAGGCCCGGGTCTGGGCCGCAGCGGAGGAGCGATGGCCTGAGGGCGTCCCCCCTGACATCCGGAGCCGCCTCGCCCACGAGCTGAGCCTCATCGAGGGGCTGGGCTACGCGCCCTACTTCCTCACCGTCCACGAGATCGTCCGCTATGCCCGCTCCGAGGGCATCCTCTGCCAGGGCCGGGGCTCGGCGGCCAACTCGGCCGTCTGCTACGTCCTCGGCGTCACGGCCGTGGATCCGGCCAGGCACGACCTCCTCTTCGAACGCTTCGTCTCGGCGTCGCGCGGCGAGCCGCCCGACATCGACATCGACTTCGAGCACGAGCGCCGGGAGGAGGTGATCCAGCATCTCTACCGCCGCTACGGCCGTGACCGTGCCGCCATCTGCGCCAATGTCATCCGCTACCGGGCGCGTTCCGCCATCCGCGAGGTGGGCAAGGCGCTCGGCCTGTCCGAAGACGTGACGGGGCGCCTGGCCAAGGGCGTCTGGGGCCCTGGGCGCGACGGAGGCGTCGGCGAGGTCGCCGAGGCCGAGGGGCTGGACCTCTCCGATCCGCGCTTGGCCATGGCGGTCGAGCTCGCCGAGGAGATCCAGGACTTTCCCCGCCATATCGCGACCCATGTCGGCGGCTTCGTCATCACCCGCGGACTGCTGACCGAACTCGCGGTCGTCACTAGCGCGGCCATGCAGGACCGCACCACGCTGGAGTGGGACAAGGACGACATCGACGCCCTCGGGATCCTCAAGGTCGACGTGCTCGGGCTCGGAATGCTCTCCTGCATCCGGCGCGCCTTTGGGCTGCTAGCCCGGCACAAGCGCCTGTCTCTCGACCTTGCCGGCCTGCCGAGGGAGTGCCCGCAGACTTACGCCATGCTGCGTCGCGCCGACTCCCTGGGCGTCTTCCAGGTCGAGAGCCGGGCGCAGATGAACATGCTGCCCCGGCTCAGGCCGAGGACCTTCTACGACCTCGTGGTGCAGGTCGCGATCGTGCGTCCCGGGCCCATCCAGGGCGACATGGTCCACCCCTACATCCGCCGGCGCTGGGGGCTGGAGAGGCCGGAATATGCCGGCCCGTCGCCCGAGCACGGCCATCCCGACGAGCTCAGAAGGGTCCTGGAGAAAACACTTGGCGTGCCGCTCTTCCAGGAGCAGGCCATGCGGGTCGCGATCGTGGCCGCAGGCTTCACGCCCGCCGAGGCGGATGACCTCCGGCGTGCGATGGCCACCTTCAAGTACACGCAAGGGGTCACGGCCTACCGCGACCGGCTGGTTGAGGGCATGGTCCGGCGCGGCTATCCCCGCGACTTCGCCGAGCGATGCTTCAGGCAGATCGAGGGCTTTGGCTCTTACGGCTTTCCCGAGAGCCACGCCGCCTCCTTCGCCCAGCTCGTCTATGCCTCCTCCTGGATCCGCTGCCACCACCCGGGCGTCTTTGCCTGCGCCCTCCTGAATAGCCAGCCGATGGGCTTCTACGCGCCGGCCCAGATCGTCCGCGACGCCCGGGCGCACGGGGTCGAGGTGCGGCCCCTCAACGTGAACCTCTCGGGCTGGGACAGCACGCTCGAGCCGCATCCGGAGAGCCGGGACGGTTTGGCGCTCCGGCTCGGGCTGCGGGTCACGGCCGGGCTCTCCCAGGAGGAGGGACAGCGCCTGGTCAAGATGCGCGACGCCGGCAACGGTCGGCCCTTCGCCTCGGTGGAGGAGGCCGCGATGCGGGCCGGGCTCGGCCGCCGCGCGCTGGAGGCCCTGGTGGAGGCGGACAGCTTCGCCGGGCTCGCGCCATCGCGCAGGCGGGCGCAGTGGGATGCGGCGGCCGTGGATGTCCGGGCGCAGCGCGACCTACCGCTGTTCGCGGCCAGCGAGGGGCCGAGCATCGACGAGACCTCCCCTGCCCTCCTGGACGAGACCCCCGGCGAGGCGGTGGTGGCGGACTACCGGGCAACCGGGCTCACGCTCCGCGAGCACCCGCTCGCCCTGCTACGCCCTGCCCTCACTCACTTGGGGCTGCACGACACGCGCGACCTCCGGGCCGCGGGCCAGGGACAGACGATCCGGCTGCCCGGGCTGACGCTGCTGCGACAGCGGCCGGGCACGGCCAAGGGCGTGGTGTTCGTCACCGTCGAGGACGAGTTCGGGGAGGCCAACATCGTCGTCTACGCCAATATCGGCGCGCGGGACCGGCAGGCACTGCTGGGCGCGCGGCTGCTGGTCACCGAGGGCCGGGTCGAGCGGACGGACGACCATGCCGAGTTGCCCATCATTCACCTCATCGCGCGCCGTCTTCTCGACCGCTCCGACTTCCTGGATGGGCTTGGACGCGTGGACGGCGCGCAGGCCGGGTGGGACCGGTTGCTCGGGCGCGCGGACGAGGTACGCAGACCAGAGCCGGGCTCGCGACAGCCAGGGATGAAGCTGCCGCCGAGCCGGGATTTCCGCTGAGCGCCCAACCCGGTCATTCGTGTGGCGCCGTCGACCTCCCAGAAGCGGACATTCTGTACTCGCCCGTAGGTGACCAAGATGGGCGGGAAGCAAACCTTTGCCCGTGGGCGCTTCCCTACAGTCTGCCGCAAAACGAAGCGGTTGCCGGCGCTGAGTTCGGCGGGCTCGGAGTTGGCCATGGGCGGCAGGAACCCGCACCTGCTTTCGTAGCACTCAGCGATCGGGACGGTTCAGGCGCCGGCCTCGTGCTCTATCGAGCGCACCCGAGCCGCCGCGCCCGAGCGATCCCAGCAAACACGATCCCGATGGGCGGCGCAAACGGCGGCCGCCTCCGGCATCCCCGCTGCGCCCGGGCCGTTAGCCGTGCGGTTACGACGGAGCGGAATGCACCATGGTGATATCGACCCGGCTGCACGGATGGATTGACTACGCGGCGGCGATCTCCCTGGGCGGCCTCGCGCTCGGCGGGGCGCTGTCCGGCCGATCGCGTCAGGTGGCCGCCGTGGCCACCGCCGTGCCGGTCGGCTGCTTCCTGGCGACGGACTTCGAGGGGGGCTTGGTCCGGTGGGTGAGCGTGCGCCGGCACCTCGAGTTCGACGTCGTCTGGGGCGCCCTACTGTGCGGCGCCGCCTTGGCGATGCGTCGGGAGCCCCCGGCCTCGCGCGCCGTCCTCGCGGCCTACGGCCTGGGGCAGCTCGCGCTGGGGCTCTTGACTGATCCCAGGCCCGCCCGCCGCCCCGGGCAGGGTTCGGGGCTGCGGGCGCGGCTGCTCGGACCGGCATAGCCGCAGGCCGGCGCAAACCGACCTGCCGCTCGCCGTGCGGGCTCGCGGGGGCGGTTCGCGTCCGTCGCCGGCGCGAGGATGTCGAGCACGGGGACGGCGCGTCGTCCTACCGCGTTCGCGGGTGGCTTTCAGCGCGCCGAGGTCGCGCAGGCGGCGCGAGGCGCCGAAGGTGGCAGCGCCATCGCGCGGCACCACAGCTCCTCTCGATCCGCGCCGGCGACACGAGGCGCCGTTCTCCGCCGTTCCTGCGGGCGCAACGCCCGTGGCGGTCAGCTGTCGGCCTTCTTCCCGCCCAGCGTGCGCCCGATGTACTGCCGCGTGACGGTCTCGATCAGCCCGTCCACGCCTTGCGCGCCTCGCTTCTCCTCCTCAATGGCCTCCCTGAAGCCCGCGATGTGGCCCGCTTGGCCGGCCTGCTCGGCGAAGACGATCAGCGAGCGGTAGGCGGCGATCTGGTCGTACTGGTAGCCGTACCCGGCATATAGGTTCTTCAGCGTCTCGTCCTGGGCCATCGCGTGCACCGTGGCGCCGATGCGGCCCGCCAAATTCGTCACGGCTTCCTTGATGGCCGACTGGCTCTCGCCGAGTGCGCCGAGCGCGTCCTCGAGGCGCCGGAGCTGCCTGCGCGTGACCTCGATGTGGTCCCGTAGCAGGCGCGCGTATTCGGGGTAGTTCTCCAGCCCTTTGACTTGGCTCTCCATTTGCTGGAGACCCTGGCTTTCCAGCGCGTGGGTGTTGCGCAGCGCTGTGACGTACAAAGACTTGGCGTCGGTGGTCATGGCAACTCCTGTCCGGCGATAACCGTGGCTATAACGCCGCGGCCCCATCCGTGTTCCATGGCCGCCCGCCTGAGCGGCCCGCCGCGGGTCGGCGCATTGTCGGTCATGCGCCCTACACCGCCGGCCGAGCGGATCGCTGCGCTTCCCCGCCCGCTCTCGCCCCCCGAAGCCAGATCTTGCAAGCCTCCCGGGCGTCCCGATGTCAGCACTCAGTCCAGCCAGGAGCCGCCGCGTGAACGTCCTCACCCGCCGCCCGCCCGCCTCCGAGCCGCCGACCCGCGGCATCCCCAGCAACGTGGCCATCTTTGGCCACCCCATCCACCCGATGCTCATCCCCTACCCGGTGGCGTTCCTGACCAGCGTGGTCGCGACCGACCTCGCGGCCCGCGCCACGAAGGACCCGTTCTGGGGCCGGGCCTCCTCCGTGCTGACCGGCGCCGGCATCCTGTCCGGGCTGGTCGCGGGGGCAGTGGGCGCGGTGGACTACTTCCTGATACGCCGAGCGCGCGAAAGCTCCACGGGCAAGCTCCACGCCTACGGGAACCCGATCGCGCTGGGGCTCGCCGCCGCGAGCCTAGTCTCGCGCCGCGGCCAAACGTTGCCGGGACGCGACGCGGTCGCGCTCTCGCTCGCCACTGCCGCGCTGCTGGGCGTCACCGCTTGGGCCGGGGCCGAGTTGAGCTACCGGCACATGGTCGGCGTCGTAGGCCGCAACGACCAGCACGGGAAGCGCGAAGGGCGTTACGCACGGTAGCGCGGCTCCAGAGGACCGAAGAAGTCTGCTGCCGGTGGAGTTCGGCGATGCGGCCGAAGAACAGCGGGGGTCTGCTCCTGCCCGATCATGCCTCAGGAGCCGTCGTTCCGCTTACGGCCAGACCCGGCTATGTCAGCTCCGCGCCCTTCTCGGACGCTGAACAGCCTTTCTCTCATCCCGAAAGGCGGACCTGACCTCCCTCGGTTGCTGTCATCCACTTAGCGAGGCGGGGATGGCGGCCGGTAGCCGGTCCGCGTGCGCGGCGTCAGCGCGCCGTAGCTCGGCCAAGCGGTGGGTGCCCCCAAACCAGCCAGTGTTGCCTGGAACTCCTCCAGCAGGTCCACTTTGGCACGAACGGCGCGCGGCGGCACGCCCTGGGCTATGAAAAGGCCACCAGCGCACCGCTCGCCTCGCCGATACTCCATTCCACCGGGTCGCACGCGGGCCGCGCCGTTGGTGATGCGAGCTGCTGCCAAGATTCTTGCAGGCAGGCAGCAGGTTCTCAACCCGTACGGGCAGCAGGGCGCCAATGGGGATCTGGAAGGGGAAGTAGTCGATATCCACGGTGTCGCGATCACCGACTGTGCTGGCGTGCAGGTCGATGCGGTAGGCGCCAATGGCGACGCTGTCCGCGAAGGCTTCCGCAGCCGTGGCGCCGGGCCGTGCTGCGACCCCGATATGCTGCTCCAGCAGCCGCTGCTCCGGGACGATGCGGTAGCCCTCCCGCCAGTACACGTTCTGCGCCAAGCCATCATGCGTGCCCAGCACGTCGCCGCGTGGGCGCAGGCCGGGATAGCCCTGTCCGCCATCGTGCCGCGGGGCCTCGGTCTGCATCCAGTACAGGAAGGACAAGGAACAGCGGCGGCATTCGTCCAGCGCGCGCTGCCGGTCCTGCTCCGGCACGCCCAGGGCGGGGCGCCACCAGTAGTCCATCTGCGGCCAGTTCGCGATGGTGATGTCGCTCTCGTAGGCCCCGTCCTCAAAGCTGCGCCTCCAGGCAATGCGCCGCGCGTGCCACAGATCGAACAGGGTGGGCGCGTCGCTGTCACCCGCGAAGAGCGGGCGCTCCAGCGGCTCATGCGTCACGTGGTTGCTGACGGTCCAGCCGAAGAGCGGGCCAGGCCAGAAGGACGGGCGGAAGTCGCGGAAGGCTTCGTAGCCTTCCGGCTTGTCGATGCGGTGGTCCTCGCCAGGGTAGTGGGACAGCGCCATGCACCAAGTCAGCGCCTGCTGGTCCAGAGGGTTCGCCGGGCCGTCCACCGCGTGCAGCTCGCCCGTGTCGGCGCGGGATTCGGCGCCCAGCACGTGCTCTACCCCAGCCAGCGGCAGCAGCTCACCGGTTTCCGAGGCGTCGATGACGAAGCCGGCCTCCACCACCCGCTCGTGCCCGGTTG
This sequence comes from Roseomonas sp. GCM10028921, assembly GCA_042666135.1. Lineage (GTDB taxonomy): Bacteria > Pseudomonadota > Alphaproteobacteria > Acetobacterales > Acetobacteraceae > Roseomonas. The sequence goes on from JBHTFH010000101.1 coordinate 6,765, forward strand.
CCAGGTCGGGGAAGGTGACGGCGCGCAGGCGGTCCCCAGCCGCCTCCGCCGCCATAGGCCGGTGCCGCCGCAGGATGGTGAGCTGACCGGCACCTTGCCAGGGGCGAACACTTCCGACGAGGTCATGGCTTCGGGTGCCGTTAGCGGTTCCCTGTTCACCTGAGACATCTCTAAGCCTGAGATTGCACTATTGGGCTTACCTAGCGGTCGACTGCTTCGCGCCCGAAGCGGTCACCCAAAAGATGCGGGCCGCTTCCGAGAAGCGGAGATCGCCTTGGAACGTCCAAGTGGCCGGTCCAAAACTGCCCCCTTTCTGAGTCGGCCGGGAGAGCGCCAGGACGGCGACTTGACACCCAGGGCCACGGAAGGACATCGTTTTGGCCAGGGGAACCGCGATCGCCCCGTGAGGCTTCGGCTGAAGTATCGCGTCCGCAATCCCACGCCGAAGGGAGAGGACGCTTCATGCCCGCGCCTGACACCATTACAGCCATTCAGCTTTCCCGTCTTATCGGCCTGCCCGACGCGCCTGTTGTCCTAGATGTTCGCATCGGGCAGGACCACTCGACCGACCCGCGGCTCATCCCAACATCGGTCCTGCGCAACGCGGCCTCTACACCCGAATGGGCTTCTGAGTTCGTCGGACGCTCTGTCGTCGTCATCTGCCAGCGCGGCCTGAAACTCAGCCACGGCGTGGCCGCCTGGCTGCGCCATGCTGGTGCCAGGGCCGAGGTACTGGAGGGTGGCTTCGAGGGCTGGGCGGCAGGGGGTGGGCTGCTGCTCCGGCCCAACCACATCCCGGAGCTTGATGCACAGGGCCGCACCATATGGGTCACACGGTCCAGGCCCAAGGTCGACCGCATCGCCTGCCCCTGGCTCATCCGGCGCTTCGTCGATCCGAAGGCAGTATTTCTGTACGTTGCGCCGTCGGAAGTCCGGGCAGTCGCCGAACGCTTCGGCGCGACGCCGTTCGACGTTGAGGACGTCTTCTGGAGCCATCGCGGAGAGAGTTGCACTTTCGACACCATGATCGAGGAGTTCGGCCTCCAGTCGGAGGCGCTTGCCCGGCTGGCCACCATCGTTCGTGGTGCCGATACAGATCGGCCCGATCTCACACCCCAGTCGGCAGGCCTGCTGGCGGCCTCGCTCGGCATGTCACGCATGTACCGAGACGATTTGGCTCAACTCGGTGCTGCTATGGGGCTGTACGACGCCTTCTACCGCTGGAGCCGTGACGCGGTTTCCGAGACGCACAACTGGCCCGCAGCCACTTCTCATCCTCGTTCGGAGACTGTTGCATGAGCGAAGCGGCTCTCGGGGCAACTGTCACGCAGTCCGGCGTGTCCGCCGAGGACAGACCGCGCCTGCCATCCTTTGGCGAGACTCTAAGAGTCTGGCTGAAGATCGGCCTGCTCTCCTTTGGTGGCCCGGCCGGGCAGATTGCGCTCCTGCACCGCGAGGTGGTGGATGACCGCCGCTGGGTTTCCGACGCGCGCTTCCTGCACGCGCTGAACTTCTGCACCCTGCTGCCCGGGCCGGAGGCGCAGCAGCTCGCCACCTATTTGGGCTGGCTACTGCATGGCGTACGCGGGGGTATCGCCGCCGGGGTGCTGTTCGTCCTGCCAGGCATGGCGGTGATGCTCGGATTGTCCATCCTCTACGCCAAACTGGGCGAAGTACCGATTATAGCCGCCCTGTTCTTCGGCCTGAAATGCGCCGTGCTGGTGCTGGTTGTCGAGGCGCTGCTGCGGGTAGCCCGACGGGCACTGAAGACCAACACCGCCTGGGTACTGGCGGCGGCCGCCTTCATCGCGCTCTACGCGTTCGGGGTTCCGTTTCCCGCCGTGGTACTGGCCGCGGCGCTGATCGGCTATTTCGCGCCTGGTGCGTTCAAGGGCGGCAGCCACGGAGAGGCGAAAGATGGCCCGCCCGCCGTGCTCGACGCGGTACTCGCCGCGGACCCGGGCCGCCCCGCCCGGCTTGCTGCAAAAGCGTGGCGTGCGGGACTGGCTGCGGTCGCCCTTTGGTTGTTTCCTGTAGCGGTCCTGGTAGCGGCCAGCGGTGGCGTCTTCGCCGATGTTGCCTGGTTCTTCTCAAAGATGGCGGTTGTCACGGTCGGCGGCGCCTATGCGGTGCTGGCCTACGTGGCGCAGGAGGCCGTGCAGGGCTATGGCTGGCTGACGCCCGACCAGATGCTGGTCGGCCTTGGCCTTGCGGAAACCACGCCCGGGCCGTTGATCCTGGTCCTTCAGTTCGTGGGTTTTCTGGCGGGCTACGGTCAGGGCGGGCTGTTCTGGGGCATTCTGGCTTCGGTGCTGACAGTGTGGGTCACCTTCGCGCCCTGCTTTGCCTTTATCTTTCTCGGCGCGCCCTATGTCGAGCGGCTGCACTCCAACCGCGAACTGACCAGTGCCCTTGCAGCGGTGACGGCAGCGGTGGTGGGCGTCATTGCTAACTTGGCGCTTTGGTTTGGCCTCCGGGTGCTCTTCGCCGAGGTGCGACGCTTGGAGGCTGGCCTTGTGGCCCTGGACAGGCCAGTTGTCGGCAGCCTCGACCCGCTCGCCCTGGCGCTTGCCGCACTCGCAGCGGTTTGCCTGTTCAGCCTCAAGCTCGGGCTCCTACGGACGCTCGGTATCACCGCCGCGGCCGGGTTGGTTGCGAAGCTCGCCCTTGGCTGAGGGCATACGACGCGAGCCAAAAGGCGAACAGGGCGAAAACACTGATCGGGCAGGGGACGGGTCCTCGCCCACACGGCTGCCGTTGTAGATCCCGATCGCGTGACGGAGCTGAGGACCTCGGCAAGCAACGGTCCCCAGCTTTCGACAATCGGTCCAACGAAAATGGCCACGGTTTCGGGCAGAGGATGACCAGGAACAAGCGACGGGGAGTAGCTGCTTCCCTGCACCTCCGTCTCTTGGACGGACAGACCGCTTGCGGCCAGACCCTGCCACGTCGGCTCTGCACCCTTTTCGGCTGTTCACATGACGTCAGCGCCTTCCCTGCAAGCGGACATGCTGCAGCTGCCTCTCACGGACCGTCGTGGGTGGAGACGGGACTCTCGTTATCTTCCGGGAGGATCCGTCGTGTCGCCGGACACGGCGTGGCGTCCTAGGGCATCGACAGGCTGGAAACTGCTGCCCAGAAGCCCTCGGCCGTCTTCGACTGCCGGCGCACGGGACGGACCAGTCGGACTTCCAGCGTGATCGAGAAGTCCTCGCCTCCCGCCTCGACGAGCCGCCCGCCAGCCAGGTCTTCGGCAGCCATGGTGCGCGGCAGCCAAGCCATCCCCTGGCCTTGCCGGCACATGGTGTGCAGCGCGGCCGCGAGCGGGGAGGTGAACACCGGGTCGAGCGAGGGTGGAGGGGTGAACTCCCACTGCGTCGCCTCCAGGATGCGGCCGAGACCCGAGGCCGCGCTGTAGGCCAACAGGCGCACTGGCGCGGATGGCACCCCAGGAAGCTTCCACTGTGGGGCCCCGGACGCGTCGGGAGCCGAGACCGGCACGAGTTGGTCGCTGCCGACCACCAGATGGGTAATACCAAGTCTCTGAGACCGTGACTCTCGTAGGGGATTCCCTCGCGGGGCCGGATTGTGATTCAAGATGGCGAACGGTGGAGGTTCGTCATGGCCAT
>JBHTFH010000102.1:0-10386 GCA_042666135.1 Roseomonas sp. GCM10028921
GCGGCGAGGTCAGCCGACCGTCGTGAGACGGCCATGAAATCCAGCAACGTCCCACAAGCCCTAGTGGCCGCCTGAGACAACTGGATAGTACCCTTTGCGTCAACGGGCTGCGCGTGTCCTGCGACCCCGCCCTGCCCGTCTTCCTCGCGGACGGCATCGCAACGCCGGCGGCGCTGCGCGTCGGGCAGGTGGTCGTGATCGAGGCAGAGGGGCCGGAACGGGCCCTGCGCGCCCGCCGCATCGCCCTGCGCCACGAGCTGGCCGGGCCTGTGGAAGCGGTGGAGGAGGAGGCGATCCGCGTTGCGGGCGAGCGCGTATCCCTTGCGGGCGCGCTGCCGGCCGGCCGCGCCTGGAAGCCGGGGGAGAACATGCTCGTCAGCGGGCTGCGGGCGCCGGATGGCAGCTTCACCGCCACCCGGATCGACCAGCGCCCGGCGGGCGGCGCCACCACCGTCCTCGGGCGCCTCACCCGGTTTGGCGGGCCGCCCCGGATCGGGAACCTGCCCCTGCGGCCCGCCCCCGGCCTCTTCCTGCCGCCCAACGGGCCGGTGGTGGCGCGGGGAAGGGTCGAGAACGGGGTGCTGCTGGCCGATTCGGTCGAGCCGGACCGGCTATGCGCGACCCCCCCTATTTCGGCACGGCGCGCGTGCTGGTCGAGGCACAGCTCGGCCTCGGCGGCGGACAGCTGCTCCTCGGCCCCGGCCTTTCCCTGCCCCTGGCGGCCGAGCCCGGCCTGGCCGGGCGGCGGGTGGTGGCGCTGCGCGCCGGGGCGGGCGGGGCGGTCTCGGCCAGGGTGCTGTGGGCGGGTGCTGCTCCGGGCGCCCCCGCCTCAGGGCGCAGCCTGGGCGAGAGGGCGCCAATGCCCGACCGCGGCTTCGAGTCGCGGCGGGGATTGGAGCGGGATACCGGCGGGCGCTGGACGGGCGGGCCGGGACGGGCCGAGCCAGAGGCGGGGCGCGGGGAGAGCCGGGACGGGCCGGTGCCGGGCGGACGTGGCGGGGAGGCCGGGCGATCGCGCGAGGGCGGCGGGCCGGGGATGGGGCAGGGACGCTAGAGCCGATCCCGTTCCGATAGGATCACCGGAACTGGCGGAGCGGCGCTAGCTCAGGTCCACGATGCCGAGGCCGAGATAGCGGCGGCCGGTGCGCATCCGTACCTCGTCGTATTGCTGCACCTGCTCGAACAGCTTGTGGGCGGGCATGACCCCCTTGAGCACGTCCCAGAAGGCGGGAACGCCCGGGCAGGCGTCGCTGGTGATGTCGTGCAGGGCCACGCGCTTCGCCGAGTTTCGCACGGCCGAGTAATCCGCCACGCAGCCCTCCAGCGAGTGGTCGCCATCCACCAACACGAGGTCCCATCCGGGCTGGCCGAGGTATTGCAGCACCTCGGCGGAGCGACTGGAAGCGATGATGTAGTCGAAGGGCTGTGTCTTTGCGTACTCGTAGAGGATCGGGCTCGCCATCAGGTCGATCGCGGCGGCCTTCCGCAGCGGGCCGAAGCGCTTCAGGTACTCCACGGTGATGATGAAGGTGCCGCCATGGCGGCAGCCGATCTCGGCATAGGTCTCGATCCCGAGGCCCGAGAGGTGGCAGAGGTAGCGGCTGAACTGGTTCGGGTACTGCCAGGACTTCAGCCCGCGGCCGCACCAGGGATAGAGCGCCGTCGGGAACTCATGGATGGCCTCGTTGTTCAGGCCGAGATCCGGCAGGAAATCGAATTCCAGCCATTCGGGGTCGCGCAGCTGCTCAATCGGCGCCTCCCGGAGGGCGGCGACGGCGGTGGCCAGATCGGCGCTGAAATGGGGAAAGATCTGGTCCATGGGATTCTCCGCTCCGCGTTCGGGCGGTTTTCGCGCCGACGGGGTGGAGGATGGGGGCGGCACCTTAACAACCTCCTACTTCCCGGGACATCGACGCTGGGTGCTGCCCTGTCCTACACGCCCCCCGGGCGCCCGGCCGCGCCGGAGATGGGCGCGGGGAGCACGCGATTGCCGAGCTGGTTCACCGCCGACACGCATTTCGGCCACGGCGCCCTGCGCGCCCTGATGCGCCGCCCCTACGACTCCACCGCCGCGATGGATGCCGACCTCGCCGCGGCCTGGAACGAGGCGGTCGGGCAGAATGACGAGGTCTGGCATCTCGGCGACTTCGCCGTCGGCCACCGCGACCCTGCCGGGCTGCTGGCCGCGCTGCACGGGGTGAAGCACCTGATCTGGGGCAACAACGACCCCCCGGCGATCCGGGCCCTGCCGGGATGGGCGAGTTCGCAGCCCTATGCCGAGTTGGAGCGGGAGGGGCGCGCCCTCGTGCTCTGCCACTACCCCTTCAGGAGCTGGAACGGGCAGGGCAAGGGGGCTTGGAACCTGCACGGACACTCCCACGGGCGGCTGAAGCCGCTGCCCCGGCAGTTCGACGTGGGGGTGGACCCCCGCGGCTACCGCCCCGTCCGGCTCTCGGATCTGCGGCCGGCGAAGGGGGGCGCCGATGGCTGAGGCTCCGCGCCCGGGGAAGAGTCCAGGGCGGCTCCCCGCGCTGCGCCTGGTCCTGCCGCTGCTGCGGCCACACCTGCCGCGCGTCGCCGCGGCGGTGGCCGCGATGGGCACGGCGGCGGGCGTGCTGCTGCTGCTCGGCCAGGGCCTGCGCCGGATCGTGGATGACGGCTTCTCCGGCACGGGCGCGGGCGGGGAGGCGAGCCTCGACGGGCACGCGCTGCTGCTCCTCGGCCTCGTTGTCCTGCTCGGCCTGAGCACGGCGCTGCGCTTCTATCTCGTCTCCTGGCTCGGGGAGCGGGTGGGGATGGCGCTGCGCCGCCGCGTCTTCGACCACGCGCTGCGCCTGCCGCCCAGCCATTACGAGCGGCGCCGCACGGGCGACGTGCTGACCCTGCTGACGGCCGACACCGAGATCCTGCGCAACCTCGTCGGCGCGGCCGTGTCGCAGTGGCTGCGCTCGCTCGTCACCGCCGCCGGCGCGCTGGGCATGCTCTTCGTCACCAGCGCGCGGCTCACCCTGCTCGTCGTCGCCGTCACGCCACTAATCGTGCGGCCGCTCGTCGTCTTCGGAAGGCGCGAGCAGCGGCTGAGCCGCGCGGCGCAGGAGCGCGTGGCCGATCTCGGCGCCCAGGCGGAGGAGACGCTGAACGCCATCGGCACCGTCCAGGCGCACGGGCACGAGTCCGCCGACCTCGCGCGCTTTATCGGGGCGGCGGAAGGGGGCGTCGCCGCTTCCCTCGCCCGCGTGCGGGTGCGGGCGGCGCTGCTGCTCTCGATCATCCTGCTCGGCTTCGGCGCCATCACCCTCGCCCTCTGGGTGGGCGGGCACGCGGTGCTCTCGGGCCGGCTGACGGGGGGCGAGCTGTCCGCCTTCGTCTTCTACGCCGTGCTGCTGGCGAGCTCCGTCACCTCCCTCTCCGAGTTGTGGAGCGAGGTGCAGCGCGCGGCGGGTGCGGCGGAGCGGGTGGGGGAGTTCCTGGCGGTGGTGCCGGAGATCCGCCCGCCCGCGAAGCCCCTCCCGCTGCCCGCCCCGGCGCCGGCCCGGCCTGTCGGGTGCCTCGCCTTCGAGGGGGTGCGGCTGCGCTATCCCAGCCGCCCGGACCGCCCGGCGCTGGACGGCGTCTCGCTCGCGGTGGAACCGGGGGAGACGGTCGCGCTCGTCGGCCCCTCGGGCGCGGGGAAGACGACGCTTTTCCAACTCGCGCTCCGCTTCCGGGACCCCGATTCCGGCCGCGTGCTGCTGGACGGCGTGGACCTTCGCGAGGCCGATCCCGCTGCCATCCGCGCGCGCATCGGCCTCGTGCCGCAGGACCCCGTGATCTTCGGCGCGGACGTGGCGGCCAACATCCGCTACGGCCGCCCGGAGGCGAGCGATGCCGAGATCCGCGCCGCCGCCCGCGCCGCCGATGCGGAGGGCTTCATCGAGGCGCTGCCGGGGGGCTACGCCACCTTCCTCGGCGAGAAGGGCGTGCGGCTCTCGGGCGGGCAGCGCCAGCGGATCGCCATCGCCCGCGCCGTGCTGCGCGACCCCCCGCTCCTGCTGCTGGACGAGGCGACGAGCGCGCTGGACGCGGAGAGCGAGGCGGCGGTGCAGGCGGCGCTGGCCCGGCTCGCGCGCGGGCGGGCCGTGCTCGTCATCGCCCACCGCCTCGCCACCGTGCGCCGCGCGGACCGCATTGCGGTGATGGAGGCCGGGCGCTTGGTGGCCGAGGGCACGCATGATGTGCTGGTGGCCGGGGGCGGCCTCTACGCGCGGCTGGCGCGGCTGCAATTCGCGGCGGGGTGAGGGAACCGGCCCCTGCCACGCCTATCGGTGCAGCGGGACGGGCCAGTCGAGGGCGTACTCGGCCAGCACGAAGAGCACGACCAGCGCGAGGGTGATGAGCGTGACGGTGAGACTCGGGCCGCGAAGCGCGCGCGATCCGGCGATCATCCTGGCCTCCCATTCCGTGTTGGCGCGGGAGAGCCCATCGCCCGCGCGGGAGTCAGCCTAGCACCGGATCGTTCCGCCGGCGCGCGGTGCCGGATCTTGTGATCCGCCCTACCGCGCTGCTTCGAGATCACCGCCAGCGCCGCCGAGCTGATCGAGATCTGCCCGAGCACGGAGGTGAGATCGCGAATGAAGCCCCAGGTCTCGTAGGGCGAGGGATCCTGCAGCACCACCACGAGGCTGCCCGGCGGGATGGGCGGCCCGCCCGACTGCCAGCTTCCCAGCGCCGCCGGCACGCTCTGCCCGTTCGGCACACGACGAAGGCGCGGGAGGCATCGGCGAAGCGCTGCTCGCCGCCGGCGGCGCGCACGTAATGCGAGGCCTTCCAGCCCGTGGAGAACTGAAGGCTGCCGGGGTTCAGCACGGCGCCCACCACCGTCACCTCGTTCGGGCGCTTGGGGATCACCAGCAGGTCGCCGGGATCCAGCAGAATGTCCAGCTCCGGTCGGGCGGCGAGCACCACGGAGTCGCCTCCACCACCATGCGCCCGGCCGCCCGCGCCTCGCGCAGCGTGCCGGCGAGCGCCTGGCCGGCGTTGATGGCCCTACGGAGGTCGAGGCCGCCCTGCCGGCTGCCCGCCACCGCTTGTCCGGCGGCTACCTGGATGAGGCTCGACTCCAGCTCGCGCGCCGTGCGCTGGAAGCCCTCCTGCTGGCGCTGGCGCACGCTCTCGCGCGTGAAGACGGCGCCGGGGGGGATAGGCCTGTCCCGTCAGCCCGCCCGCGCGGGCGAGGAGGTCGGAGAGCCGCTCGCCCCGGCGGATGTCATAAATGCCTGACTACTGGCCCAGGGTGGTTCGGGCTGGTTCCGAAGTTCAACACCGCCAATAGTTTGTCCGGCTCACTCGTCCCTTGCTGGTTCCGGTTGCTCCCCATAATCGCCGCGGTATTTTGGGAACGATTTTGGGAACGCGAGCTGCCCGGGAAACTCAGTCCGCTTGGTGTGAAGGCACTTAGGAGCCCCGGCCGCTACGGGGATGGGCGAGGCCTCCACCTCTATGTGAAAGATGCAGAGCGCCGCGTCTGGGTGTTCCGCTACATGCTCCGCGGTCGCAGCCGGGACATGGGCCTGGAACCCTTTGCCGATGTGACGCTCGCCCGAGCCCGGGAGAAGGCGGAGGAGGCTCGCAAGCTCCTGCGGGAAGGCATCGATCCTCTCGCCGTGCGCCAGGCCGAGGCGGCGAAACAGACAGCCGATCGGGGACGGACCTTCCGGCGCGCCGCCGAGGACCCCATCGCTCAGAAGAGTTCCGGCTAGCGCAGCGCGAAGTACCAGGCGCAGTGGAGCAGTACGCTCGAAACCTATGCCTATCCGATTTTCGGTGACTGGCCCGTGCACCAGCTCGACACCGAGGCCGTGCTGCGCGCCCTACGTCCCTTCTGGGACCGAGCACCCGACACCGCGGCCAAGGTCCGCGGGCGCATTGAAGCCGTGTTGGATGCCGCGAAGGCTGCCGGCTGGCGGGACGGGGAGAACCCAGCGAGGTGGAAGGGGCATCTTGCCGCCCGGCTCCCACCGCCTCGGGTGGTAAAGCCGGTCGAGCACCGCCCGTCCCTGCCATGGCAGCAGGTCGGGGCCTTCATGTCAGCGCTACGGGCGATCGAAGGCGTCCCCGCCCGCGCCGTGAAGTTCGCCATCCTGACTGCAGCTCGGGCCGGCGAATTGCGGGCCATGCCGTGGAGCGAAGTGGATCTGGAGGCTGCGGTGTGGACCGATTCTGCCGGGCGCATGAAGGCCGCGAAGGCGCACCGCGTCCCGCTCTCTGCGCGAGCCGTCGCCATCCTTCGCGAGCTACGGCCGGAGCGGCCGGCACCTGCCGAATGGGTCTTCAAGGGCACCAAGCCGCGGCGCGCCGTCTCTGAGTGGAGCATGCTTGAGGTGCTGAACCGCATGAACGAGGTGAGGGAAGGAGAAGGCGTATCCTGGCGCGATCCCGTGCAGAACTGCGCCATCACGCTCCACGGCTTCCGGTCCACCTTTCGCGTCTGGGCCGGGGAAGAGACGGAGCACCCCCGCGAGGTCGTCGAGGCGGCCTTGGCGCATGCCATCAGGAACAGGGCCGAGGCGGCCTACGCGCACCAATCTACTGGAGCGGCGCCGGCCGCCTATGGAAGCCTGGGCCACCTGTTTTGGAGGGCAACGGTAGAGGCAGGCGACTTTAAGTCGCTCACACTTCCTCAGTTCTGTTCCGATGGTGCGAAGGCATAGGGGGCATGGGGGGAACAGGGTTTGGTGCGCACAAAATGTTGTAATTCCAGCATCCTAAACTGGTAGATCAGATCCCCTATGCCCCCTATGGGTTGCTCTCGGGATAGGGGTTGGAGGGGCCGGTGCGGTCCTGCCCGAAATCGCAGTACCCCTTTTGCCCCGGTGGTTCCGCCGGGCGCGCGACAAGGCTGCCGCGTAGCCGCGCCTCCTGGGCAGTCAGACTGCCCGGGCCAGGAGGTTCCGCACCGCGGATGGGGTCCAGGTGCCATTCCGCGGCGTGCGGATCCCGCGCGCGTGGAACTCTGCCGCGATCTTCGCCAGTGGCATCCCGCAGCTCGCGCGCGAGGGGGCCGACTGAGGCTGCGTAGGCGTCCGCCTTCTGCCAGGCCTTCATGCCAGCGGTAGTGTCCACCTTCGGGCCACCGCGCCAGCCGCCCAGCTTCTTCGTGCTGGAGGCGAGCGCCGCCTTCGTGCGCTAGGAGATCAGCCCGGCCTCAAGCTCGGCGACGGAAGCCTACCGCATCGGCGTCCAGCTCGCGACGACGACTGGTGTCTCGCAGGTGCTCGGTGTCGTGGCCCACGAGATGCCCCGCAGTCCCGCTTAAGCGTCGGCTTAGACACGCACCGGGTGCTGCCTTGAGTGGAGATGGTCTGAGAATGCTAGAGGACGAGGCCGAGCAGATCCGCCGCGGCCGGGAGGCTTTGGGGCGACGTGTCAGCGAATTCGCGGACCCTGCCAGCGCGTGGGAACTGGTCGTGCAGTGTGCCGGCCAATGTCGGCGTCAGCGGCGTCTCGTGGCCGATCTCGTACCCTCGCTTCCGCCCGAGTTCACCTGGGCGGAGGTTCTGCCTAAGCTGCGGTGTTCCGACTGCGGCGCACCGGCTGACATCATGGGGCTGGGTGGCCCGCAGGCGACGCCGGGCGCTGGGCTATCCTAGCTGCTGCTCCAGCGCGGTTCGGGTGCATGGCGGCCCTCGTGAGAATCACGGAGGCGCGTGCCACCGCGCGCCTATACTTCCTTTTGGTAGACGGAGGGGCCGCTGAGCATCGTCAACTCGGCAGTTCGAGGCCATCTATGAGGCGCTGGAGACGGGCCGCCTTCTCGCGATGCTGCTCGGCCGCGCGCCTGTAAGTGAGGGACAGGGCCGCATAGGTCGGGTTCCGCGCGGCAGCCGCCCGGTCGCGCCACATCCTTGCCTCGGCTTCGAAGCCCGCAGCGGTACGTAGGAGTTCGTCGACGTACATTCCGTTGGTTCGCTCCTCCGTGGCCGCGCCAGAAAGTCACGGAAAGATCACGACGCAATCGGATTGTTCCGGCCTAAAGTTAAAATTTGTTAAACATGCACGCTCTGCGCGAAGGCGGTGTTGGCCTCCGCACCCAGGGCGGCGTGCCGGGCAGCGCTCGTATCCAAAAAGGACGCTTGGTCCTGCCCTTTGTTCAGCGGGATCGTGGCTGCCATTCCAGCGCAGGTCGGGAGCGTGCGGCGCTCATGACAGGAATTGGCGCGAGGGAGGTCGCGCCGGCCCAGGCCACGTTTTGGCGATCGGACGTTCAGGAGAGAATGTGGCCCTCTCGTGGGTCAGCACACCGGGGAAAGGTTAACGAACCCCTAATGAGCGAGGCTCAAAGCTCCCGCGAGTGGGGGGGCAGGGTGGATAACGGGGCGAGCGGAACTGACTGCCACGGCGTCACATACGGCGGGCAGAATCGACAGCTCGGCTGAGGACCCGATCCCCCGCCCGCGAGGGGCAGGCGGGGGCACTCGGATCGGAAAGCGCTACGGCGCGGCGTTAACTTATGAGCACTCAAACGTTCTTGCAATCGGAACGGGAGCGGTTGCTAAGATTTTCGCGCACTCCAGCAACACAGGACTTACCTGCAGAGCGTCTCGCACGGCATTCCGTCGCGGCCACCGTCAAGGCGAGAAAGCCCGCACTGTTGGAGGTAAAAGCGCGCCTCGGCGCAGCTCGTCATCTCCCGGCAGTAGGTCTTAGCGCCGCAGCTGAAGCCGCTTGAGGCGGCGGGAGTAGAGCGCTGAGGTAGGGACGGTGTCACAGGAGCTTGCACCGTACTGGTGCCGCCTCCGTTCCTCGCCGCCGCCCGCCACTCCCAGGGCGGCGTGCGCTGCGCCTCCGGCAGGGCCCAGAGCCCGCGCCGGGCACCCTTGGCTTCCGCCTCCAGCCGTAGCAGCTCGGCATCTCGGCTGTACTGATGGTACACCCAGGCCGCCCCCTGCCGAACCATCTCGGCATTCACGTCCACCGGCCCGGCATAGACCCGCCCCACCGTCCGGCCGTAGCGGTCCGTGTCCTGCACCGTGACGCGCACCTCCTTGCCGAAGACGAGGTCAGAAAGCGCCTGCCGGGCTCGGGTGCCGTAGGGCTGCCGGCTCTCGGGCGTGTCGATCTCTCCCAGGCGCACCCGGACTTGACGCCGCTCGGGCGTGAGGAGCGTGATTGTGTCGCCGTCCGCGAGCCCGACCACCCGGCCGGCCAGTTCGGCGGCCCAGGCAGGCGGGGCTGACAGGAGGGAGGCGAGGACGAGGAGGGTGGCCAGGGTGCGGTGAGGTCGGGAGCGCATGCCCCATCGTGTCACGCGTGCGGCCCTGGGCAAGAGCCCTGGGCCTTGGCACCCTGCGCCCATGCCGGCCGCCACCGACCCGATCCCCTCGCCCCTGTCCGGAGACGTCCACCCCGGGCGTTGCTTCTCGCTCTGCGGCGAGGCCCTGGCCCGCTCGCTCGCCGCGCTCGCCACCCAGGCCGAGGCCGCCGGCTGGCACCCGCGGGAGATTGCGATCGCCGTCATGACCTGGGCCGTCGGGCAGGCGAGCGCGACCGACGGCGGCGAGGCGGTCAGCGAGGCGTTGATGCTCTCCCTCGACATGGTCCGGATGCAGGACCCCGGGACGTGACGGAGGAGGCGCACGGAGCACAGCGCCTGGCCCGCTACGAGGTCGCCGTCGACAGCTATCGGGCGGCCAAGATCCTCGTCGACAAGCACGGGACGGAGGCGAAGGCCTTCGCTGGCTGGCGCATGCAGGAATTGCTGGAGGCGGGTGACGAGGCAGGCGCCGCGGCCTGGGCGGACATCACCTTCGCCGTCCAGGAGATGACCAGAGGGCCCGCTCCGGGCGACGCAAGGAACTAAGCCTTCCACCAGTTCCGTGGTGGAGGGGCAGCCAGATGGCCGGCTGCGACCCGCTCCAGCCATGCTGCGACGGGCTCTGGTACCGGCTCAAATCCTGAGGCGTAGCGGCGTAACCGCCGGTCGTCGCAGCCCAGCCGGTCCGCTACGCCCCGCAGTGTCCAGCCAATGAGGGTCACGCACTCGCGGCAGCTCCCGGGTGTCACGGTCCTTCCTTTCTCAACCGCACCCCCGCGCCACGGCCATTCTCAGCGATGAACTCCACACCCTCCGCCTCTAGGGCAGCGCGGATGGCGACGGCGCTGGCCCCATGAGGGGGCCCGGCGCGAGGGGTGTCGCGCCGGGCCAGGCCACGGATGAAGGTCTGACACCCAGGCGGAAAGGTGGCCCTCTCAGGAGCCAGTGCACCATTTCGAGGTGAAGGAACGCTTACTTCTTGCGGGATTGGGAGAGACTGCTCGAGCGGCGCCGCTTAATCGACTTTTCACGCCGGAATGGAAGTGTGGCGCGGAGTTCGAGAACCATCCGTGCCCGTCGAGATCCGCCACATC
>JBHTFH010000103.1:0-10270 GCA_042666135.1 Roseomonas sp. GCM10028921
TGGTCGCGCCGCCTGCTGCGGCTGCTTGAGGTTCTTGGCTACACCGTCGGCAGACTCAGCAAGGGAGAGAACACCGGCACAGACGAGACGCTCGGGCGAGGGTTCGGGGCACTGCCCCGGACGAAACGGTCAGGGGAACCCTCGACGGACACTACGGGGAGGCTACGTGCCGATCCCCGCCCTCTAGACAGAGGCAGCCCCGCGACGACCATGGTCATGCGGTACTCAACCCGCGCATCAGAGCTGGATCGACCGTCGCTCGTCATCGTCTGGAGCAGTGCTCCAGACCCTCACCCAAACGCCTCAGCATCGAGCACAACGCCTGCACGGCGAACGGCGACGCGCCTGCCCCTTGAAGAGACAGACATCAGAGATGATTGGTCGCGGAACATTGTTAATGGGGTGGATGCCCCCTGCTCTGCGGCATCGAGGTGCCATAGCGTGATTGGTGCTGGGGCCAAGTCACGGAGGAGAGAAGGCATTTACGGAAAACGAAAGCTCGCTCGTCCCAAACCCGAAACACCCCAGGGTCGTGCCGGACCAGAGGACATCGCCCGCGCACGCCTCATCGCTGAGGACGCCAAGGAGGTCCCACAACCGGACAGCTAGGTGAAGGTGCGTGAGGCAGGCCGGATCGTCTCGGGAGCCGTCACCATCGCCGTGGGGGTGAACAGCGACGGCCGGCGCGAGGTCCTCGGCATGGCGGTGGGCGCCTCCGAGGCGGAGAGCATGGGTCGCCGCCGAACGTCCGCTCAGCCCCGCTTCTCCAACAGTCCTCCGTCAACCGGTAGTATCACGCCGGTGATGTAGCCCGCCTCGTCGGAGGCCAGGAACACCGCCGCGTTAGCTACATCCCAGGCCGTGCCCATGCGGCCCATCGGCACCAGGGCCTCGCGCTCGGCCCGGACTACCTCGCGCGGCACGCCGCGCTCCTGCGCGCGGCGCTCGATTGCCATTGGCGTGTCGATCAGACCGGGTAGGATGACATTAGCGCGGATGCCGTACCGCGCATTCTCCACCGCGACGTGCTGGGTTAGCGCGTTCACTCCAGCCTTGCTGGTCTTGTAGGTTACGGTCGGCCGTGCGGAGAGCGAGGAGGTGGAGGAGATGTTGATTATGCAGCCCGACCTCGCCGCAACCATATGCGGCAGGACGTGCTTGCAGGTCATGAACATGCCCTTGAGGTTCATGGCCATGATGGCGTCCCACATGTCCGCGTCCATCTCGGCCGTCTTCCGGTCACCCTTCGAGCGGCCGACGTTGTTGTGCAGCACGTCGATGCGTCCGTAGCGCTCCATGCAGATGCGGGCGATGGCGGCGCAGTCCTCCTCTCGCGTGATGTCGGCCCGCAGCACTGAGGCAGGGCGGTCGTGCCGCTCCACCGTCGCGCGCGTCGCCTCCGCCCACTCCTCGTTGACGTCCACCAAGAGCAGCGTGGCACCTTCTTCCGCGAAGCGCTCCGCTACCGCACGACCGTTGCCCACCGTCTCGCCGGGCTGCTGCCCCGCACCCACGACGATGGCGACCTTGCCTTCTAGTCGTCCAGCCATGTGCAATTCTTCCCCTTTGACCACGCCTCAATCCGGCGTCAGCCGCCCATCCGTCACCACCCGGCGCCAGCGTGCCTCCTCAGCGCGCATGAAGCGGGTCATCTCCTCCGGGCTATTCACCGCAACGTTCAGCCCTTCGTTCGAGAGCCGGTCACGGTAGGCGGGCTTCTCGGTCGCCCTCCGCATAGCCTCGTTCAGCCGCGTCAACACCGGCGCCGGCGTGCCCGCCGGGGCGAAGATGGCGTACCAGACCTCCGCCTCGTAGCCCGGCAGTGTCTCGGAAACCGCCGGCACGCCGTCATAGGCCAGGGTACGCTGTGCAGAGGTGACGGCCAAAGCGCGGAGCTGTCCGGTCCGCACAAGGTTCGCGACACCGCCCGCGGTAGCGAAAACCATGTCCAGCCTCCCTCCCAGTAGGTCGGTATAGGCCGGGCCTGCACCACGATAGGGCACGTGTGTAACATCGATGCCCGCCGTCAGCTTCAGCAACTCTGCCGCCAAGTGGACCGCGGAGCCGTTGCCTGATGAGCCGTAGGTGAGCTTGCCCGGATCAGCCTTCGCCTCCCGAATGATATCGTCCACGCTGCGCAGCGGGCTGTCGGGCCTTACCACGATCACGTTCGGTCCCCGGCAGATCAGTCCGACCTCGGCGAAGGCCTTTTCGCGGTCGTAGGGAAGGGTGCGAATGAGCGAAGCATTGATCGCCAGGGCCGATGTGGTGAGCAGCAGCGTGTACCCATCCGGCGGTGCCTTGGCGACGATGTCGGAGCCCAAGACCGTACCGCCGCCGCCGCGATTGTCCACGACCAAAGGCTGGCCCAGATCCTCGCTCATCAGCTGCGCGAGCTCGCGTCCCACAACGTCCGTCCCGCCGCCAGCCACGAAAGGCACGACAACGCGGATCGAGCGGCTCGGGTATGCCTGCTGCGCACGGACAGGGTTGCTCGCCAGGGCTGCCGCAACCAAGCCCGCAAAGCCGCATCCAAGACGCCGCCGGGACAGCACAGTCATCCTTTGTGAGTTTGCTTTATCCATGTTCACCGTAATCCCTCCCTGCTCTCCTCTTTGTCACAGCTTTAGGGCAAGCCTTCCGTGTGATGCAAGATACTTCCATCAGACGGAGTTAATTGATAGGATCGGTCCATGGCACGACAGTCTCAACGCGCACTGACCTCCCCCAAAAAAGCCGAACCCTCCCCGTCCCTTCAGACGGTACCAGCCGCTGCCCCCATGAACGGCTTGGCGGGCGACGGCGTTCGTGCCGTGGACCGCGCTCTGGTGCTGCTGCGCGCCTTTCGGGAGGAGGACGGGCCGTTGGGCCTCACGGAGCTCTCCCGCCGCGCCGGGCTGAACATGACGACGGCTCTCAGGCTGCTTGGCACGCTGGAGGGGCACGGCTTCGTTAAGCGCTTGCCGGCGGGTGGCTACTTGCTTGGCCCCGCCCTCCTGCTGCTCGGAGACCTTTTCCGCCGCTCCCTGCGCCTGGAGCACCATGTCATGCCCGCGCTGGAACGCCTGCGCGCCGAGAGCCGGGAGAGCGCGGCCTTCTTCGTGCGCGAGGGCGACCAGCGCCGCTGCGTCTTCCGCCTCGATTCACCGCAGATGGTGCGCGACGTCGCCCATGTCGGCGAGATGCAACCGCTCGGCCGCGGCGCGCATGGCCGCTCCCTGATTGCGCTGGACCACGGCGAAGCCCTTCCCGTGATCACGCGAGGTGAGCGCCTGCCGGAGATCGCTGCCATCGCCTGCCCCGTGCTGGACGCAGCGAGGAAGGTGGTCGGCTCCATCGGCATCTCTGTTCCGCTCTATCGCTTCACGGCGGCAACGGAGGCGCTCTGCGTTCCACTGGTGCTCCGGGAGGCCGTGGCGATGACGCGCGACCTGGGCGGCGACCCGGCGCCGCTGGAACGGGCTGCGCGCTGAGCGCGGCGGGGAGGAAAAAAGAATGGCCCGGATCGAGTTGACACCCGAGGCGGAGCGCACACCCGAGGAGCTGGAGGTGTGCCAGGAGGCGGCTTCCGGCATCCGCGGCCGAGTGCCCGCCCCGATGATCGCTTGGTTGAAGAACCCGGAGCTGGCCCGCCGCGGCCAGCGTCTGGGCGAGCTGCTGCGCTACCAGACCACGCTGGAGCCACGGCTATCGGAGCTCGCCATCCTCATCGTCGGCCGCCAATGGACAGCGCATTACGAGTGGACCGTCCACAAGCGCGAGGGGCTGAAGGCCGGGATGGACCCGGAGGTGGTGGCCGCCATCGCCGAGCGCCGCGTGCCCTTGCTGCGGGACGAGCAGGAGCAGGCGATCTACGACGTCTCCACCACCCTCCTGGCAACGCGCCGCGTGCCTGACGATCTGTATCGCCGCGGGGTGGAGATGCTGGGCGAGCGCGGCATGGTCGAGCTCGTGGCGCTGCTCGGTTACTACACGCTCGTTGCGATGACGCTGAACGTCTTCGAGATAGGCCTGCCCGACGCCTTCGCGCCGGAACTGGGCGCGGAACCCGGGGATCCTGTGCCGTGACGGGCTGGGAACCGAGCCTGCGCTATCCCGATCCCGCCATCCGCGCGCTGGACCACAGCTTCGAGCGGTATCACCTGGCTCTGGCAGGCGTGGAACGCCTCTACACCGGCTGCCGCTGGGCCGAAGGCCCGGTCTGGTTCGGCGCTTGGCGCAGCCTGCTGTTCAGCGACGTGCCGAACGACCGAATCCTCTGCTGGAGCGAGGCCACAGGCGCCGTCTCCACCTTCCGCGCCCCCTCCAACTACGCGAACGGCAATACGCGGGACCACGACGGGCGGCTGATCACCTGCGAGCACGGCGGCGAGAATGGCGGCCGTCGCGTGACGCGCACGGAGCACGACGGCGCGGTCACAGTCCTTCTCGACTCTTTCGAGGGCAAGCGCCTGAACTCGCCCAACGACGTAGTGGTGAAGTCGGACGGCTCCGTCTGGTTCACCGACCCGCCCTTCGGCATTGTCGGCCACTACCAGGGCGTGAAGGCAGAGCAAGAGCTGCCTTCCTGCATCTACCGCATCGACGGAAGGACCGGCCGCGCCACCATGGTGGCGAACGACGTGAACGGCCCCAACGGCCTCGCCTTCTCGCCGGACGAGAGCAAGCTCTACGTCATCGAATCCCGCGCCCGCCCGCGCAACATCCGCGTCTTTGACGTGGCAGGCGACATCTTACGCAATGGCCGCGTTTTGGTGGATGCCGGCACCGGCACACCGGACGGCTTCCGCGTGGACGCGGACGGCAACCTCTGGTGTGGCTGGGGCATGGACCCCGAGCAGGACGGGGTGCGCGTGTTCAACCCCGCCGGCGAGCCGATCGGCCACATCCACCTGCCCGAGCGCTGCGCGAACCTTGCCTTCGGTGGGCGCCACCGCAACCGCATTTTCATGGCGGCCAGCCACTCGCTCTACGCCCTTTACGTCAACACGCAGGGAACACCCGGCGGGTAGCCCGCGTCCGAAGAAGAACACCTGGGAGGAACGCCATGACCACTCGCCGACAGCTTGCCAGCCTCGTTGCTGCCGCCGCCCTCACACGCCCCGCCCTCGCTCAGACGGCGCGGTTGCCGGAGGGCCCGCTACGCCTCGTTGTTCCCTTCGCCCCGGGCGGGCCGAACGACCTTGTCGCCCGCGTGCTCGGGCAGAAGCTCGGCGGTGTGCTCGGGCGCAATGTGGTAGTGGAGAACCGCTCAGGTGCGGGTGGCGTAACCGGCACGGACAACGTGGTCAAGGCGGCTCCCGACGGCCGCAGCCTCTGCCTGACCAGCGCGGGCGCGATCGCCATCTCACCCGTGCTCGGCGCTCCCATGCCCTTCGACGTGGCGAAGGATGTCGCGCCCATCACGCTCGTCGCGCTCATGCCGGAACTGTTGGCCGTGCCGCCCTCGCTACCTGTGAACACGGTGGCCGAACTGGTGGACTACGCCAGGAAGAACCCTGGCAGGGTGAACTACGGCTCCTCTGGCATCGGTTCAATGCCACATCTCGCCGGGGAGGCCTTCCGCGCCGCAACCGGGATCGACATCGTCCACATTCCCTATCGCGGCGCGGCGCCGGCAGTGACGGACCTGATCGCCGGCCAGGTGCAAATGATGTTCGCTGACATGCCGGCCATGATGTCCCAGGTTCAGGGCGGCGTGTTGCGCCCGATCGCGCTGGCGAGCGGCGAGCGCTCCCCCCTGCTGCCGGAGACGCCCACCATGGCCGAGGCCGGCGTGCCGGTAATCGCGGACAACTGGTATGGGCTGGTCACCTCCTCCCGCGTGCCCGCGCCGATCCAGGCGCTGCTACAGGAGGCTACGGCGCGTGCCCTGCGCGACCCCGAGCTGGTGAAGTCGTACGGCGAGCAGGGCGCGCGGCCCGTAGGCGGCAGTCAGGCCGAGTTCCGCGACTTCATCGTGGCGGAGACCGCGCGCTGGGGCGAGGTCGGCCGCCGCGCCGGCATCCGAATGGAGTGAGGGCAATGCCCCGCTTCCCGATCAAACGAACGCATAAAGGATCGCACCATGGCAGGACGTCTTGAGGGCAAGGTCGCCATTATCACAGGCGCGGGCTCCGTCGGCACGGGCTGGGGAAATGGCCGCGCCGCCGCCGTGCTCTTCGCGCGGGAAGGCGCAAAGGTCTTCGGGGTGGACCGCGACCCCGCCGCCATGGAGGAAACTGCCGCCCGCATCCAGGAGGAGGGCGGCACCTTCGTCCCTGGCATCTGCGATGTGATGAGCGCCGAGTCTATCGCTACCATGGTGAAGGCGGCACATGCAGAGTTCGGACGCATCGACATCCTCGTGAACAACGTCGGCGGCTCAGCCAAGGGCGGCCCGGCGGAGATGACAGAGGAGGTCTGGGACACCCAGATCGACTTCAATCTCAAGAGCGTCTTCCTCACCTGCAAGCACGTGCTGCCGATCATGGTCGGGCAGGGCGGCGGTGCGATCGTCAACACCGCTTCTACCTCCGGCATCCGTTGGACCGGCTCCGCCCAAGTGGCTTATGCGGCGTCCAAGGCCGGCGTCATCCAGCTCTCCCGGGTGGTCGCGGTGGAGTACGCCAGCCGCAATGTCCGCGTGAACACGGTGGTGCCGGGCCAGATGCACACGCCGATGGTGGAGACGCGCCTGGCCGGCCAGCGCACGGGCGGTGATGTGAAGGCGCTGCTCGACTCCCGCCTGAAGCGCATTCCCATGGGCTTCGCCGGCGACGGCCGGGACACAGCTAATGCCGCCCTTTTCCTCGCTTCCGACGAGGCCCGCTTCATCACTGGCACTGAAATTGTGGTCGATGGCGGCATGTCCGTGCGCTGCGACTAAGCGGTCCGACTGCGGTTCCATAAAGGGCAGAAAGACCCCAATGAGGAGAGATCATCCGATGACCGTCCAGACCCGCCGCGTGCTGCTCGCCGCGGCCCTTGCTGCCCCGGCGCTGCGTCCGTTCGACGCCCTGGCCCAGGCCTTTCCGGGCAAACCGATCCGCTTGATCGTGCCCTTCCCGCCGGGCGGGCCGGTGGATCTCTCCGCCCGCATCATGGCCCAGGCGCTGTCCGAGGAGCTGAAGAGTTCCGTCGTGGTGGAGAACCGCTCCGGTGCCGGCGGGGTAGTAGGCACGGATGCCGTCGCCAAAGCCCAACCGGACGGCTACACCCTTGGCTTCAGTAGCACCGGCGCCGTAGCGGTGAACGTAACTCTCATCCCAAACAATCCTTACGATTCCCGTAAGGATTTCGCGCCGGTTTCCATCGTCGCCGGCGTGCCCACCCTTCTCTGCGTTAATCCACGGGTCCCCGCACGCAGCGTGCCGGAACTGGTTGCCCTGGCCAAGGCGCGGCCCGGGCGGCTTAACTTCGGCTCCTCCGGCCCTGGCGGCACGCCCCATCTCTCGGGCGAGCGATTTAAGCTGAACACGGGCGCCAACATCGCCCACGTTCCCTATCGCGGCGCCGCACCGGCCATCACGGCCCTGCTTGCCAGCGAAGTGGAGATTGCCTTTCTCGATCTGCCCGTACTGTTGCCCCATGTGCAGGAGGGCCGGCTGCGCGCCCTGGCCGTCACCAGCCCTCAGCGCTCCGCCGCCCTCCCCGACGTGCCAACCTTTGCCGAGGCCGGGGTGGCCGGCATGGAGATTGAGAACTGGTACGCCATCCTCGCCCCCGCCGGCACGCCGACCGATCGCGTAGCCCGGTTGCACGCTGCCACCGCGGCCGCCATGGCGAGACCCGCCACCGCGAACCAGTTCACCTCCCAGGGCGCCCGCATCATTGTCAGTCGGCCCGAGGAGGCACTGGCCTTCATCCGGGAGGAGGTGGACCGCTGGGGCCAGGTGGTGCGCACCGCCGGCGTGAAGGTTGACTGATGGCCGGCTACATCCCCCCGCCCAATACCTGCGACGCCCATTGCCACATCTTCGGTCCGGCGGCGCGCTTCCCCTTCGCGGCGGGCCGCCCCTACACCCCGCCCGACTGCAGTAAGGAGGAGCTTGCCGCCCTGTATGCCCACATTGGCATCGAGCGTTCCGTGATCGTGCAGGCGGCCGCGCATGGCACCGATAACCGAGCCATGCTGGACGCCATCGCCTCCAGCGGCGGTCGGTACCGCGGGATCGCCCTGGTCGACGACAGCTTCGATGACAAGGCGCTTCAGTCCCTGCACGAGGGCGGGGTCCGCGGCGTGCGCTTCGGCTTCGTGAAGCACCTGCGGACGCGTCCCGATCTCGGCTTCTTCCGCCGCACTGTGGACCGCATCGCCCCGTTCGGATGGCACGCCCAAATCCACCTCGACGCTGCCGACCTGATCGACTTGCGTGAGGAGTTGGAGAGGCTTCGCGTCCCCTTCGTGATCGACCACATGGGCCGTGTAGACGCCGCAGGCGGCCTGGATCAGCCCGCCTTCCGTATGCTTTTGGAGCAGGCGCGGCGAGAGAATTGCTGGGTCAAGCTCTCGGGAGCAGACCGCGTCTCGGTTGCCGGCCCGCCCTTTTTTGATGCGTTACCCTTCGCGCGAGCATTGGTCGAGGCCACGCCGGAGCGCGTGGTCTGGGGGACAGACTTTCCGCACGTCAACCCGCGCCATGCCGTTGCGGATACCGGCATCCTGCTCGATCTGCTGCCCAGGATGACCGACGCCGCCGGGTTGCAACGGCTGCTGGTGGATAACCCGACCCGGCTCTACGGCTTCTGAGAGCCGGCGCCCCGATCAGGGGCATCCACGACAACCAGGAGGAGACCTTTTCGATGGAACCAGTTGTCATCGCCGTCGCCATCACCGGATCGGTGCCGCGCAAGAAGGACAACCCGGCGGTCCCCACCACCCCGGCAGAGCAGATCGAGTCCACGCACGAGGCTTTCGAGGCAGGGGCGTCCCTCGTGCACATCCATGTCCGCAACCCCGACGAATCCTCCTCTTCCGATCCCGCGCTCTTCGCGCAGGTGCAGGAGGGCGTGCGCCGGCACTGCCCCGGGATGATTGTGCAGTTCTCCACCGGCGGCCGCGGGCGCGATCCCTCCGCGCGCGGCTCCTCGCTGCCGCTGAGGCCCGACATGGGCATTGCCAGTTTGTTTGCTCAATAGCCGCGCTGAGCCGCAATGCGTGACTGCATGCGTCGTCACACCGCCGTTCGGGCACAGGTCTCCTGTGCCTGGCCTCGAAAGTCTCAGCGCGGGCATGCCGATACTGGGCGGCGGTCATAAGGTGCCGTCGCGGTCGGAAATGACCGTAGATCATGCTGTGCGCCGACAAAAATCGCTGCGCCTGCCTGGGTGACTTGAAGCATGTACCGCCCGCAGTTTCTGAGACACCGTGCTGGACCCTATGCGGCGAGAGCCGCGGGTGAAAGCTGATCCTGGCGGACGGCATCAGGTGTTCTGAAGCCGTGTCGCCCAATGAGCCAGGTTGAGTTGTAGGCCTGGCGGCATTCGAGGAGCGCCTGGCGGAGCTGCTCGACGGTATCGAAGGTGCGAACCCAGAGATGCGGTAGTCGGGCCGCGGCTCCCCTACGGTCGGCAGCTGCCGGCCTGAACGGAGGGGCCGGGTTCCAGGACGGCTTCGCATCGGAGGAGGGCCCACCATGGACCACCCCGCTGGGATCGACGTGTCGTTGGCGACGAGCGCTGTGTGCATCCTCGACGCAGCTGGGCGCATCGTTCGGGAGGCCAAGGTTGGCAGCGAGCCGGAGGAACTCGCCGCCTTCCTGACCGGCTGCGGTCATCGCCTCCTCCGCCTCGGCCTGGAGGCGGGAGTGTTGTCGCAATGGCTCCACGCCGGGCTGGCACGGGCAGGGCTGCCGGCGATCCTCGTCGGGACCCGGCGAGTGAAGGCGGCGCTCCCGGCCATGCGGGTGAGGACCGACCGCAACGACGCCCGCGGCATCGCGCAGCTGATCCGTCTGGGCTGGTTCCGGCCGGTCCCCGTCAAGGCCGTGCCGGCGCAGGAGGCTCGGCTGCTGCTGACCGCCCGCAAGCAGATCCAGGCCAGGCTGCCCGACCTCGAGGGAACCGTTCGTGGCCGCTCCGGGTGGTGGCCTGCTCCGGGGCTTTGGGCTGAAGGTGGGTCCGGTCGGCACGGCAGGGTTCGAGCGGCGCATCCGCGAACTGGCGGCTGGCCAATCCCCCCTGGAGAGGGTGATGGCGCCGATGCTGAGGGCACGCCAGGCGTTGAGGGCCGAGTACGCGAACCTGCACCGCGATCTCCTGCGGGTGGTGCGCACGGATGAGGTCTGCC
>JBHTFH010000104.1:0-9643 GCA_042666135.1 Roseomonas sp. GCM10028921
TCCGGGGGGGAGCAGTTCCGCGATGAGCCCCCCCTCCCCTCCTGACCAAGACCTCGCCCCCGGCACCCGCATCGGCCGCTACCTTGTCTTCCGCGACGTTGACGGCCGCCGCCACGCACTCGCCGCCACCGCGGTCCTCGCCGCCTGTGAGGAGGAGGACGGCGACGTCCTCCTCCTGCTCCCTGGAGGGCGCGCGGTGCGGGTTGCCGTCCCTCTTTGGACCGCCCTCGCCTGGCTCGATGGAAAGGGCTGACTAGACTGACCAGACGTGGTGACTCGGGCGGAAGAGTCACCATCCATCACTCCGCCGGAACTACGTCGGCGGTCGCCTGGGCTCAACTTCAGGCCCCATCAGCTTGAAAAGGCTGCCGCCCGCCTCTCCTTCGGCGTCCGCCGCGGGCGCTGAGCCTGCTGTGGTCCCCTCGTTTGCACCCCGTATCTTTCTCCCCCTGAGCTCGGTCGCCTGGGAAGACTGCGCGGCCGCGAACGCTGACGTTTTGGGTACGTCGGTGTTCGGTATCCAGCGCTCCGCCGCCTCGGCGCGCGCGAGCGCAGACGCAATCTCCTTCTCAAGCCGGCGGTTTTGACCCTCGAGGTCGACGTACCGGGCGCTTGCGGCCTCTGCCGCGCCTTCCGCTTTCGCACGGAGAGCTTCGGCGACTGCCACACGCGCGTCCGCCTCACGAAGCTTGCCGTGCAGGCTGACGGCCTCGGTCTCGCGCGTGGCTAGGCGGTACGAAGTGCGGCGTTGTCCAGCTCCGCCACGTCGGCGCGCTGCATCTCGCCGCGGGAGCTGGCGAGGGCGTCGAAGTAGTCGCCAGCAAATGCTGCGGCAGCCACCTGCGCCCGGAAAAGTGACAGCCCCTCCCGCGCCTCCTCGGCCGAGAGAGTGCGCCTGCGATTCTGCAGCCAGAGGACGTCGGTCGCCTCTCCCAGCCAGAAATCCGGGACACCGAGCTCACTGCCCGTCGTCTCGCCCTCAGCCTGGGCGAGCAGCTCAACGGGGTGGTCGTCGTGGAGAACCGCGCAGGCGGCGGCGGCAACATCGGCGCCGAGCGAGTGGCCCGGAGCGCGCCGGATGCGTTGGGCGCGGGTGATCGGGGAGGCAAATGTGAAGGCGGACTGAGAAGATCCGGATGGAAACCCGCGCGAGGGTCGCCGCCTCGGCGCAGACGGCCTGAACTGTCCCGAGTCGCAGAGGGGGTGGGGAAACTGGTGAGCGCATCTCCTGTTGGGGAATCGAGTGAGAGGGTCGATCATCCACAGGCGCGCTGGGGAGACGAGTGAGCAGGCCGGGGAAAGGGGTGAGACGCCTCACCTAGATTCAGTAGCTTGGCCGCGTTGTCCCGAGGAAAGCGGTGATGATTCTAATAGTAGGATTCCAATTAGCTTCCCTAGTAGCTCCTCTCACTCCTTTCCCCGGGGACTCTGCTGCTGCGTTCGGGCAGTGTGCCTGCCATGGGAACGGTGCATGAGCTGATCGAGGCGAAGGGCCGCAAAGGAGCCATCGACGCGGGGATCGAGCGCGCAATCGTCGAGGCTGCGGCTGCTTACCTGTCCGACGAGGACAGCGGTCTTGGTTTCGCCTATTCAGGATGGGCGCAATGCGCCCTCCCTCACAAGCGCCTAGCCGATGACGCCCCCTGGGGCATCGTTAGCGAGCGAGTAAAGCTTATGGTCGAGCCCGGTCGCCGACAGGTTGTCGCGGCAGATGGTTCCCAGACCTTTGAGTTCGTGGGAGTTCCCTTTGGCAGCCATGCGCGCCTAATCCTGCTCTACTTGCAGACCGAAGCCCTTCGCACGGGGAGCCGCGAGGTCGAACTAGGCAGTTCGATGCGGGGCTGGCTGGCAAGAGTCGGAATTCCGGCGGGCGGCATGACGGGAAAGTCGGTCAGGGATCAAGCAGAGCGCATTTCCCGCTGCAAGCTGACCTTCGACATTGCGACGGGCAACCGCGCCTCCGGGCTTGTGCAGCAGACCATCGTGGACCGGGCGCTCTTCATTGAGGCCGACGACGGAGCCGCACAGGGCCGCCTGTCACTGGAAACGGCTAAGCTCTCCGAAGGGTTCTTTGAGCAGCTGAGAAAGCACCCTGTTCCTCTAGAAGAGGCGGCCATCAAGGCGCTGTCGAACAACGCGCCGGCGTTGGATTGCTATCTCTGGCTTGCCTATCGGCTGCATGTTCTAAAGGCCGATCGGCTCGTTCCCTGGGCCGCGCTCAAGGCCCAGTTCGGGACAGGCTTCAGCAAGCTCTACCATTTTAAGAACAAGTTCCCGGGCACGCTCGCCCTCGCCCAGGCCGTCTATCCCGCCGCCCGCGTCGAAGTCACAGAAGGCGGTGTAGTTCTGAAGCCCTCCCGGCCTCCGGTCGCGCCCAGGCTCATTTCTACAAGCCGCTGAGAGCACCCCTCACTGGATTCCCCGGAGACCAGGAGCTTCCCCGCTCACTCGTTTCCCCAGGTACCCCGAACCTTTCAAGCGGCACCCGGTTTCTGCGGTACGGCTTCCACAGAGCATTTAGCTAGGCGCCCCTGGAAGGCTTCGCCAACTCCTCCTCCAACTCTTCCAGGATCGCTGGCAGGCGATCGCTCAGGCGCTCGATCAACTCTTCCCCGACGAGATCGTCGAAGCGCATGTGCCAGCGTCCCTCGCGCTGAAGCACGGTGGCAATCTGCCGCCTTCCAAGAAAGATCGGGCGCGCCGTCGCGCGCCTACGAGGGCGCTCGGGCAGACCCTGGCGGCGGGCGGCTGCCAGAGCTGTCGAGATCTCCTCGGTGGCCCGAGCGGTGACATCGCCTCGGGAGACGCGCTGGGCCAAGTCTCCAAGGGCTTGTACGATGCGCTTCTCAGCGGTCGGATCTCTCGTCAGCACTTCCAGCAGTTCTCTAGCCTTCCGGAAGCTGACCGCCCGGGGGTCGCGGAAGCTGAAAACCACAGCATCGGGGATCTGTCGAAGCTTGAGGAGATGCGAAATGAGGGACTTATCCACCCCGTAGATGGATGCAAGCTCCGTCCCGTTGAGCCCGGTCCGCTCCATTGTGTGCGCAAAGTACCGTGCCCGCTCGAAGGCGCTCAGATCCTCCCGGTGATGGTTCTCGCTGAACCGGGCGGCGAGCATGCCCTCGTCGGAGAGGTCCCGCACTCGTGCGAGAACAGTGATACCGAGAAGACGGCACGCCGCGAGCCGACGTTTGCCGGCTGCGATCTCATAAGCCTCGCCCGGATCGGAGCCCGGCTTCGGGCGAACAAGGATGGCGAGGTCCTGGCCGCGTTGCCTGATGTTCTCGGCGAGTCCCGCGATCTCGTCGGGAGAGTAGGCGATGTCAAAGCGGTCGGCTGGAAGTGCATCCTCGATGCGCGAGGGGTCGATGTAGCGGAACTCGCTGAGCCCCTGCCCCGGGGCGGCGCTCGCGATGACGGACTTCAGACGATCGTTCTCGGCGAGTGCGGTGGCGAGTTGTTCCTTCGCAGCGTGCACGTCCCTTGATCCGCCTGCCTCGGCAGCAACGAGAGCGGCCTCGGCGCGGTCCAGTGCGGCCTGAGTGCGCGCGAGTTTCTCCTGCAACGACATTTCCACGCGGTCGAAGGCAGCTAGAGGCGTGAATGGCTGATCGGGCGCGGCCCCCTCGGCGATCTCGTCATCTGTGAGCTGGCTCGTGATCTCCGCCATGCTGCGACGCGTCGCGCGCTGTGGGCGCTGTGCCATATCCCCTCCCCTCCCTATTCAGCCGCGACGCCGTAGCCGGCATCAGCCCCTTCCTGCGGCTTCCTACCCCAGAAGCCCAGGATCTCGGCCTCTATGACACTTCCAACCGCGTCCATGGCTGCCACGGCGCGCTTGTACGAACGGTCCTCGCTTTTGGTAGGAACGTACTCATAGAGCGTCCACTTCATGTTGCCGGCAGAACCGAGCGCACTCGTTTCCACCATAGGATGACGGATCATGAGCGGGCCGAGGACAAGGTTCATGCTGTCGACGACTTCTGTCTGGGGGCGGCTGGTTGCTACGTAGCGGTTGACGAGCACTCGGAGGAATCTCCAGCCGCGCCAAGCGTCCTTGCCATACATTTTGAGGAGGCGCCTCTCCGTGACCGCGAGAAAGGCCATGAACTCCGTCATCGATTGGAGGTCCATGTTGGTCGCGAGCACGGGGACGATCAGCCCGTCGGCCGCGCTGAATGCGTTGACCGACAACATATTGATGTCAGGTCGGCAATCCAGGATCGCCACGTCATAAGCCTCGCCGACATGATCGAGGAAGGCACGGACCTCGTGGTGCCAGTCCACCTCGGCCATTGGGGCGTGCATGCTGGGCATGGAGCGCTGCTTCAGAATGTCCTCGGAACTGTGCAGAACCGCGCTTGCGGCGACGAGATCGATATTCGGCCAGTAAGTACGCCGGACGGCGTCGGTCGCAGCGGCGTTCTCGTCCCCCGCCGCCCGCGAAATCCAGCCATGAATCGATGTCCCCGCTGGCAGGACGTGCCCGGCGGTATCACGGCCAACGTGACGAGCCGGATCAATGCCGAAGAGAGCTGTCGAAGATGCCTGGGCATCGAGATCCACGATCAGGACGCGATAGCCCTTAAGGGCCAAGTACTGCGCAAGGTGTACCGTGGACGTGGACTTGCCGACGCCCCCTTTGAAATTCGTGTTCGCCACGACGCACAGAGCGTCGCCTTCCCTCTTACCGGGCCGATACTTCTGGTTGCCGGTGTTGTCGTAGAGCCAGCGCCGTGCTGAGTTGATCTCCTCGAGAGTGAAGTATCGACTCTTCCCGAGAAGGGTTCCATGCGGGAAGGCATCAGCACTGCTCACCCTATTGCGGAGATGGCTTTCCGTTATCCCGAGGAGCGCGGAGGCCTCCTTTGACGTGAAGCGACGGAGTGACTTCTCGCGGTTGCTGCTGTTCTGGTCCGCTATGATCGCTGACTGCTGGCTGCGCAGCCTCTTTGTGATGCCTTCCAGTGTTGTATGCCAAGACATCGGACCCTCCACGACCCTGAATATTGCCGGTGGGAAGCGCATTCCGCGGCGGTTCTAGGATTTCTGCGCTTTCTACCCCAGAGGGAAGGTTCCACGCGCGGCTGCACTCTCGGACGACGTTCATGCGCTTGGCAAGTCGTATGTGGCTAGTTCTTGCATGGTCAGCAACTGTCCTTTGTTGGGCTGTGTCGTGGACGCATCAGCCTTGCGAGCTTTCGTTTGTTTTGTTCTGACATGCTGCAGAATGATCTCTGGCGTGTTGAACGCGTTCAACCGACCCTTTCTGCGCGGGATGCCACCGTGGAAATTAGGAAAAAATACCTGCTAACCTCGCGTGGTTGGTTTGAAGGCGTATCTGGCCTTTCTCACGCCACCGACGATCGGTACTGCTTCGCTTTCCTGGCGCACGTCATTCGATGTGCATAGGGAGAAGGCACACAGACGTCAGTCGCAGCAGCTATCTTCACCCGCTGTTCTGCCGGTGGTGCACCGCCGATCGAAACTTAGCTGCTCTCCGTCTGTCTCCTCTGCTTTCGCAGCGGCATGTCTCCGGGCACCAACGACCAAGTCGGTCACTTGCCTCGGAGCGTGCCCTAGTGGGTGCTTCCGGCTGGCGAGGTGACCCATGTCACGGCGGCACAAGGATCCACTTCGTTCGCTCAGTGAGGCGGAGCGGAGTTCGCTCTGGCGGCTGAGCCGATCGCAGAGTGCGCCGGCGGCGCAGGTTGCGCGTGCCCGGGCGTTGCTGGCCGCGGCCGAAGGGCAGAGCTACAGGGCAGCGGCGCGGCTGGTCGGGCGCGAGGTCGGCGACACCGTGGCGCGTTGGGTGGCGGGGGTCGACGAGGGCAGCTTGGCCGCAGTGGTGCCGCGCCACGGTGGTAGCTATCGGGTCCGCTATGGCGAAGCCGAACAGCGGCGCATTCTGGCCGAAGTTGCCCGGGTGCCGGATCGGGCGTGGGAGGGTACGGCGACCTGATCGGTGACGACGCTGCGGGATGCGCTGCGCCGGGCCGAAGATGGGCTGCCATGTATCAGCCCCTATACGATCGGCCGTACCCTGCATGCGGCCGGCTACCGCTGGCAGAAGGGGCGGAGCTGGTGCGAGACGGGCGTGGTCGTGCGCCAGCGCAGGCATACGGGCCCGGTCACCGTCACTGATCCGGATGCCGACGTAGAAAGGAGCTGATCGAGCGGGCCTCCACGCTTGGCGCCTCGCCTGGCCTGGCAGTCTGGTGCGAGGACGAGGCGGGTCCGTTCCAGGCCGTGCCGCAGCCGGGCAGCAGCTGGCGACCACAAGGCCGTCCCACTATCCAGCCGCATGAGTATGTCCGGGGTGGCACCTGCAAGATCCTCACCCTGTTCCATCCCGCCAGCGGGCAGGTTCACCTCCAGCCGGTCAGCAGCTGCACCAATCCGGTGCTGCATGGCTGGCTCAAGGAGCGGCTGGAGGTGGTCTTGGCGACGCTGCCGCCGCCCGGCGCGCTGACGGATGCCATGGCAACCCGTGCCGCGTGGGAAGCCTGGCAGGACGGCTTGGCCGTGCGTTTCTCCTTGCCCGCCGAGCTGCCACCGCCGCGCAGGCTCCTGGTGTGGGACAAGCTCGCCGGCCACAAAACACCCGAGATGGTCGTCTGGCTATGCGAGCGCGGCGTCATGCCGCTCTACACCCCGCTCGGCGGCAGCTGGCTGAACATGGCGGAGTCCATCCAGCGCATCCTCAAGCGCCGTACGCTCGACGGCCAGCACCCACAGAACCCGGTCGAGATCGGCGCCTGGTTCGAGCAGACCGCTCACGCGTGGAACCGGCATCCCACGCCCTTCCTGTGGAAGGGCAAGCGCCGGCAAAGGCGGCGCAAGCAGCGCAGTGACGCATACGCCCTCGGCGGCTCAGGCGCTCATGCGGCACAGCCGCTCGCACGCCAACGCCGCCGCTCAGAACATTGGCACAGTCCGAGGCGAGGGACCCACTAGTTGAACGCGTTCAACTCGCGTCCCCCGCACAGGCCCCGGCACATGCTGGACTCCGCCAAGTTCCAGATCAGATTATGGTCTTTCCAAATGATGGTGCCCTCAGGCAAGCCGTGGAACAGTGCATTGTACTTGCGCCACGGCTCTTCACTATCGGATGGATAGAAGAACACTAGCCAAACAGGCACTCGCAGCTAGCCGCCGGGCGACATCGGCCCATTCACACCCGTCCCGTAGGCTTACCCACATCCCGCCGTCCGCGTAGGCGTCAACACGCAAGCGAACCTCGGATCCTTCAACGATGTCCGCAGGGAAAGTGGGTTGAACGCGTTCAACTCGTCCACAGAGCTTTCATGGAAAGAGCGGCGGCGTGAGGGCTGGCAGCATGGCGCCCATATCGGCCATCCTTGAGCCGCAGACGAGTTCCCAAAAGCGGACACGAACCTCCGGCTGCTGAAGGCCCAAATCGGGCGGAAGATCGATGCGGATACCTCCTCGCATCAAACGTCGAACGAAGCCAGGATGGGGCAGGGCCCGGTGCTTCCTTGGGCGCATTCGCTCGCCAGCCGCCCAAGCGCATCGCGGGCACGTTCGAGGTCGGCAATCTTGGCTTGGAGGGCTTCGATGCGGGCCCTCGCGAGTTCGCGGGCACGGCTACGGTCCTCGCTTGCGTCGAGTTCCAGGAGTTCCCGTATCTTTTCTAGCGTGAACCCAGCCGTTTGTGCCTGCCGAATGAACCGGAGGCGCCGCACATCCTCCCGACCGTAGTGGCGGATCCCACCCCCGCGGACCGGTGCCTCCAGCAGGCCCTTGCGCTGGTAGAACCTGATCGTTTCCACCCCCACCTTCCCAGCGGCGGCGAACTCGCCGATGGTGAGCATTTTGGCGGCAGACCCTACCAAGGTGGGCATTTTGGCCTCTTGACTCCGTACTGTGATACGGAACCTATATCTACGCCGACCGGATCTCAAGGAAACCGAACATGTCGGCCATAACTATTCTCTCCCCTGCACCAAGCCGCCATCTGGTGGCGAAGAAGGCGGTCATCCACCGCATGGTGATGCCGCATCACACCTGCCCCTACGGCCTCAGGGCCAAGGACCTGCTGCAGCGCTCCGGCTACAAGGTGGAGGATCTCCACCTCATTTCGCGCGAGCAGACCGACGCTTTCAAAGCGCAGCATGGCGTGGCGACGACGCCGCAGGTCTTCACCGACGGCGAGCGCGTCGGCGGCTACGACGACCTGCGCCGCTTCCTCGGCAAACCTGTGGCGGATCCAAAGGCGACGAGCTACCGCCCGGTCGTAGCGCTGTTCGTCATGACTGCCCTGATGGCGATGGCGGCGAGCTACGCCGGAACGGGGAGCGCCTTCACCCTCCGTGCGGCCGAGTGGTTCATCGGTTTTTCGATGGTTGTGCTGGCGCTGCTGAAGCTCCAGAACATAGAGAGCTTCGCAACCATGTTCCTGAACTACGACCTGCTGGCTAAGCGATGGGTACCCTATTCTTACATTTACCCCTTCGCCGAGGGCCTTGCCGGTGTCTTGATGGTCGCGGGCGTGCTCACCTGGCTTTCGGTTCCAATCGCGCTCTTAATCGGCACGGTCGGGACCGCCTCAGTGTTCAAGGCGGTTTACATCGACCGGCGGGAGCTCAAGTGCGCCTGCGTCGGCGGGGCGAGCAACGTCCCGCTCGGGTTCATCTCGCTTACCGAGAACCTGATGATTGTCGCCATGGCAGTCTGGATGGCGGTTGCAGCGTCCAGCCTGCCGTTCGTCGTGGGCCACGCACTGTAACCCGGCGCCCTGCACCCAGCACCGTTTTAGGAGTTCGACTGCCTCCACGCAGTCGCGCCAGCCCGGGGCTTCCCCGGGTGGCCAGGGATGCAAGCAGCAGGAACCGTGATGCCCGACATCGAGCGGATGATGAAGCGACAGCAGGTTCTCGCGGCTTTCGGCAAAATGGCCATCCGCTCGCAAGACCTCGACAAAATCCTGGCCGAGGCCCCCCGGTTGGTGGGAGGGGCGCTCGGGATGCGGAACGTCAGCTCCTCGTCAGAGCAGGCGTTGGCTGGAATCCAGGCATCGCCGGCAAGCTGCGCATGCCCATGGAGAAGCACACCTCCGAGACCTTCGCCATCAAGGCGGCCGAGCCGTCACCTCCTAGGACATCAGGGAGGAGGACCGCTTCAGCGTCCCGCCCTTCATAAGAGAGGCCGGGATGATTGCTTTGGTGAACATGCAGATCCTCCTGCCCGGTGGGCAGTCCCACGGGCTGTTGCAGGTGGACGCTACCGAACCGCGTGACCTCGGCGAGGCGCAGGTTCCGATCAGCATCTCCGCGTTCACGCCCAGTCCTCCGAGCAGCGAGGCGACGGTGAACAGACTGAGGCCCGCGCGGAAGACGCGCCGTCGCCCGAGCAGGTCGTCGAACAGCAGCAGTCCGCCAAAGGCAAGGATGTAGGCGCTGATGATCCAGGGGAGGATCGCGGCGGGAATGGCCATTTCGCACCCGATGCTCGGCGAGGCGACGTTCGCGATGGTGTCGTCCAGGACGAGCCTGAGCTGCGCTGTGGCGATGACAATCAGGGAGAGGCCTAGCATTACAGTTGCGGTTTTCGTTTGATGTGGGCCTGTTGAGCGATGGCTTGGTGTGCTCGTCGCCAGAGTGACCAGGCGATGACGTGGGCG
>JBHTFH010000105.1:0-9050 GCA_042666135.1 Roseomonas sp. GCM10028921
ATCCCGCCGCGCCCCGCGGGTGACGATCTCCACCCGCTCCATCGCCCCAGTGCTAGCACCAGTGCTGGCTCTCGTACTCGCCACCCATCGCGCCATCACCACACCTCCGCGATGGCCTACCTCGCGGGCTCAGTGGAGCAGATCAAGCAGGGTGATCACGCCGCGCTTACTCCTCTTCGCGGTGCCGTCCTGATGCGTTCCGTGCGCGGCTCGTCCTCGTTGCCCTGCTATTGCTGCGGCGTGGTCCCTGAGGTGACGGTCTTCTCTACGTGCTCAGCGCGATCGGCCGGCACAGGATGGGGTCGGTCAGGTGGTCCGGAGCGATCTCATCGGCGGTCTCTCACCGAGGTGGGGCCAAACGTACGTGCGCTCTCGGGCCAACCCGTCCCTCGCGGGACCCGCCACTGCGTGGCAGGGCAGCCGAGCCGCTGTTCAGGCAGCCTCGGCCTGCTTCGTCCAGCGGAAGGGCTCGCCCGACCGCCACATCGCGTGCATCGTCACGGCCAGCCGGCGTGCCAGGGCCACTTTGGCGCGCCGTGCGCCTCGTGCCTTGGCCAGGCGCATGGCCCAGGCCTTCAGGGCTGACCAGCGGCCGCGTGTCATCATCGCGTTCGCGGCCACATAGAGCAGCCTTCGCATGCCCCAGTCGCCCATCTTGCTGATCCGTCCGGCAATGTTGACCTCGCCGGAACTGTACTGCCGGGGCGTGAGGCCGAAGTGAGCTCCGACCGTTCGTGACCGCTGGAAGCGTGCGGGGTCATCAACGCAGGCCTTGAATGAGAGCGCGGTATGCGCCCCCACGCCCGGGATCGTCATCAGCAGGCGGCACACGGGGTCATGCTGAGCTGTGGTGACGATCTGCCGGTCAAGAGCAAGGATCTGGCGCATGATCGTCGCACGCGCCTCCAGCAGCGTCCGATCCACCGATGCGCTCCAGGACGTCCTCGGCAAAGCGGCTCCCGCGTGTTGGAAAGTGGATCTCCTCGAGGCGCAGCAGGCCACGAGCCGTGTTCTCCAGGGCAACCCTCTGGCTGTGCAGCGTCCCACGCGCCGTCAGCAGCATGCCCCGGCGCTGGCTCTCCTGCGACTTGATCCAGACCTCGCGATAGCTTCTCACGCGCATGAGCTCCGCGATGCCGCGGGCATCGTTGCGGTCGTTCTTGTTCCGGAAGCCCGCCTGCAGGGCTGCCGCCGCATGTCGTGCATCGCTACACACGGCAGGGCGCCCAAGCCGGCGAAGTTCCAGGCAGAGCCAGGACGACGTCCCTCCGGACTCCAGGCCAATGCGCTCGCAGCCAAGCTCATTGTCCCCGAGAAAGCGCCTGATCACCTCCGGGTCGGTGGCCAGCTTGGCCTCCCTGACCACCCGTCCGTCACCGTCCACGACGCAGAGCGCGGTCTGCTTCAGAGACACGTCCAGTCCGCAATAGAGCATGGCACCGTCCTCCAGAGCTGGGGCATGAAGCTGGCAGGCGGTCGCCAGCCCTCCCAAACCAGGCATCCCGCTCCGCCCAGACAAGGGGGGCGACTACGCCGGGCCGGGATACCCCATCTCGTCGACCCTCCACGAGCTCGTCGACCCTCCACGAGCTGTTGCTCGGCCGAAGGTGCGGTCAGATCCGCTTCTCGAGCTCCGGCGCGTAGCTCTGGGTCCAGCGGAAGAGAGTGGTGTGCGCGACGTCCACCCCACGGTCGGCGAGCATCAGCTCGAGATCGCGGTAGCTGACCGGGAACATGAGGTACCAGCGGACTGCCCAGAGGATCACCTCGGCGGTGAACTGCCGTCCCTTGAAGGATTGCTCCGGCCTCAACGTGGCCACCCTCCGCCGTCCCGCCATGCCGCGGTTTGTACCTGCTCGGGGAGGCTCCGCAAGTTCGCAATGGAGCCCGCACAGCTGTCGTTGAACAGATGTTACCGAAAGCCGAACTTGATAGTCGAGTGTTGGTTGATGAGATGACAGACGCGCCTCCAATACCGTCGCGGGCGGGGGCGGGCAATAATATCGATGTGATCAGTCCCACGCCGCCGATACGTATCCATGATTACCTCTGGATCGCCATTCGCTGCTGAAAGTGACCCGTCTACCTCAATAGCGCTGAGGTCGTAGCCGAGGCTTAGCAGCCAGTGCAGGTAGGCTTCTCCGGAAACGCCGGAGATGCCTGCTATTAGGCCAGGACTAAACTCGCTGACTATGACTGGCCGATGCCGCCGAATGATGTCTTGGCATCCGAGCAGCGCGTTGTACTCGGCCCCTTCGACGTCAATTTTGATCAGGTCAATGGACCCGATCTCCGGCACCATGCGATCCAAGGGCACGCATGCGACAGTCCGCGCCTCCAAAATCGACGAACTCTTCGCCTCGAGCGTCGAGGTCGTGCCGTTGGAGTGAGAGGTGTTCAGGGCCAGCAGCCCCACTTTCCGGCCTGCGCCGGCTTGCAGCACTGTGACCTGGTTGAAGCCGTTCAGCACGCGGCTGGCCTCGACCATCCGCGCGTTACCGGGATTCGGCTCGACCGCGAGAACCCGGCCGGCCGGGCCGACCAGCATGGCTGAGAGCATGGTGAAGTAGCCGATATTGGCTCCGATATCGAGCACGCCCATACCCGGCCGCAGCACCGAACGGAACACCGCGGCAACCTCGCTCTCGTACCCGCCGGCGAGGACATGCCGACCCACCGCGGCATCGGAGGGCGAGGCGAAGAGATGGAACCCGTCCCCCTTCGCAATCGCGTAGTCGGCGCTCGCATCCGCCTCTGACAACGCGCGCCGCGCGAATTCAAGGCTGTTTACGTAACTGCCGACAACCGCCTCAAGCGGTTCGCCCAGACGGGACGAGTGGCCGGGCCATTCCTCCTGGTTTGGATGGCGGCCCAGTAGCAGGCGGAAGCAGTAGAAAATATCATCGAGCGACGCGCGGCCGTCATAGGGGATGGTCCAGGGCTTGCTCTCGCGTTCCGTCGGCAACGACACCTCAGCAGTCCCCCCAATCCACGCACCGGGCGCGGAGGGCTAGCGCCCTGCCGCACAGGGGTGACGCCGCTCGCAACCGCCCTCCGATCCTCATAGCGGAACCTGCACGAAGAGGCGGTTCCCGACTACCTGCACGTTGAAGCGCCGCAGCTCCTTGAGGTGGCGAGGGAGCCAGCCCCCCGGCGTCAACTCATAGGCCACGCTCGTCATCGTAACATGGCAGATCACCGCGTTGCTGACGGCAGTCGGCGTCTCGACCGCGCTCCCGTCCACAATGCGATTGTAGATGTTCCACCGCCGGACCGTGCGGTCAACGATCCGCAGCACCTCGTCGCGCTGGCACAGAAGGGTGGGTGTCCCTGCCTGCGCCCCCGGCAGGCCGGCGGCGGTGCCTAGCACGGCGCAGGTCGTGATCGCCGCCCGCAGTCCACGTCCCATGTTTTGCTCCCCCGCCCTCGGCCGCATGGTGCCGCGCGCATCGTGGCCCGGCAATGCGCTTCCTACCCCGCCAGGACACCGGCGTGCAGCCGCACGAGCCACAGGCCGAGGGCGAGACCCGGCCCGAAGGGCACCGCGGTGGCGGCGCCCAGCGGCTCACCCGTGGAGCGGCGCGCCAGGGCAGTGGCCAAGCCGACCAGCGCTGCGATCACC
This sequence comes from Roseomonas sp. GCM10028921, assembly GCA_042666135.1. Taxonomy (GTDB): domain Bacteria; phylum Pseudomonadota; class Alphaproteobacteria; order Acetobacterales; family Acetobacteraceae; genus Roseomonas. The sequence goes on from JBHTFH010000105.1 coordinate 3,623, forward strand.
ACAACCGAGTTCAACCCCTGCCAGCCAACCCAAGCGCCGGCGGCGGCGAGCAGCTTGGCGTCGCCGCCACCGAGTCCTTCCCGTCCACGCCATACGCGGTAGACGACGGCAAGAAACCGGAATACGGCGTAGCCGACCAGGGCCCCGATCGCGTGGTCCGCGAGGGCCCAGGGCTCCAAGACCCAGGTCGCCGTGAGGCCTGCCACCACTAAGGGTAGTGTCAGCAGGTCCGGCAGGCGGCCATGCTCCAGGTCGATCCACACGAGTGCCAGCAGGGTCCAGCCCAGAGTGCAATTGGCCCAGATGCGCCCCGTCAGATGGAAGTCCCCCACGGATAGCGTGGCCCAAAGCACGACCCAGAGCGCGACCCCGGCCGCGGCCAACTCCACCCGCCAGTGGAATGGCGCAATCGGGGCACCGCAACCGCGGCAGCACCCGCGGAGGATGAGATGGCTCAGCAGCGGCACTAGATCGGCCGCGCTCAGCGTCCGCCTGCAGGCCTCGCAACGGGAGCGGGACAGCGTCACCGGCTCGCCGCGGGGTATCCGGCGTATCAGGACGCCGAGAAAGCTGCCGACCAAGGGCGAGAGCAGCAGCGGAGCCAGCCAGTCGGGCAGTGTCAAACCCTCCCCGGTGCAGTCCTTGCGCTCGTCGGCCCGCATAGTTACCTCGGCGGGATGCCGGAGAGTGCTTCCGTCCTTATGCCATCGATCGCGCAATCCATCGAGGCCTCCGGCGCTGAAGCGCCGGATACCGAGGCACTGCTGCGATTACTCGTTGCCCAGGCCCGCTGCGACGCGCGGGCGGTGGAGCGGGCCCGCGGCATGGCAGCCGGCACGGGGCAGCGGACCGATGCCGTCCTCGTCCAACTCGGCCTCATCACGGAACGCGAACTAGCCCAGGGCTTCGCCGACTTATTAAGTCTGCCCCTTGTACCACCGGTCCGATACCCTGCCACCCCCGTGCTGTCGGACCGGCTGACCGCCCGCTTCCTACGTCAAGCCCGCGCCCTGCCGCTGGCGCTTGGCGAGGATGGGCTTTCCATCGCACTCACCGACCCGCTTGACGCCTTTACTGTCGCTGCCATCGCCGCCGCTACCGGCTTGGCCGTGACGGTGGAGGTGGCGGTGCCGGTCGAGCTGGAGGCCGCGCTCGACCGGCTCTACCCCGACCGCCCGGCCGCTGTGCCGAAGGCGGAGAGCGATGACGGGCCGCTAGAGGAGGACGCCGAGCGACTGAAGGACTTGGCGAGCGAGGCACCGGTGATCCGGCTGGTGAACGGGATCATCTCCCGCGCTGTGGAAATGCGGGCCTCCGACATACATATCGAGCCCTTCGAGGATCGCCTTCGCATCCGTTACCGACACGACGGCGTGCTACAGGAAGCGGAGCCGCCGCCCCTGCGATTGGCCGCCGCCATTGTGTCCCGTATCAAGATTATGGCGCGGCTCGACATCGCGCAGCGGCAGATGCCGCAGGACGGACGCATAAAGATGGCCATACGCGGCCAGGAGATTGACTTCCGGGTGGCCACCATTCCCTCCCTGCACGGGGAGACGGTGGTGATGCGCGTGCTCGACCGCAGCGCGGTGACGCTTGATTACATTGCACTCGGGCTGGCGAAGGGCGTCGTAGAACGCTTCCGCGCGGCGTTGGAGCTGCCGAACGGCATCGTCCTTGTCAGCGGTCCCACCGGCTCGGGCAAGACCACCACCCTCTATACCGGCCTACTCGGGCTGAATTCCGTGGAGCGCAAGGTTGTCACCATCGAGGACCCGATCGAGTACCAGCTCCAGGGCATCGTGCAGAGCCAAGTGAAACCGCAGATCGACCTCACCTTTGCCTCGCTGCTGCGTGCGGAGCTGCGGCACAATCCCGACGTCATCATGGTCGGCGAGATTCGCGACGGTGAGACGGCCCAGATTGCGGTGCAAGCGGCGCTAACCGGCCACCTCGTCCTCTCCACCGTGCACACCAATTCCGCCGCCGCCACTATCGCGCGGCTGCGCGACATGGGACTGGAAGACTACCTGCTGACCGCCGTGCTACGCGGCGTGCTGGCACAACGCCTGGTGCGCCGCCTCTGCTCTCGTTGCCGCCGCGTCGAGGAGAGGCCGGAGACCCTCGTCGCGCGCTTCGACCTGCGCCGCCGCAGGCCGGAGGGGCCGATCCACCTGTGGCAGGCGGTGGGCTGTGAGCACTGCCGCAACACCGGCTACCGCGGCCGCATGGCGATCGCCGAGTTCCTGGAACCGAACACCGCGATCGAACGCTTGATCTTCGAGCGTGCCGACCAGGGCGCGATCGAGCGCGCGGCGGTCGCTAACGGTATGGTGCCGATGCTCGATGCCGGGCTGGATGCGGCGCTGGCCGGCGAGACGACGCTCGAGGACGTGGTTCGCAGCATCCGTGCCTCGGACGTGTGAGGGGAGTTCGATGCCCGTTTACCGCTACACCGCGGTGACGCCGGCCGGTGAGGTACGGCAAGGCGTGATGGAGGCCGTCGACGAAGCCGCGGTGATCCGCCGCCTACAAGGTGAGGGCGTTATCCCGATGAGGGCCGAGCCCGATACAGGCGGGCGGCTTCGTAGCCTGTTGGATACACCCCTGGGCGGCGGCTCCGGCATCTCGCGGCAGGACGTAGCGGATTTCACGCGCGGGCTGGCCGTGATGCTTGGCGCCGGCCTCGACCTCGACCGATCCCTCCGCTTTCTCGTGGAAACGGCGTCCAGTCGCCGCGTCGCCGCCCTGCTGGACGGTCTGCGCGAGACAGTGCGGGACGGCGCCTCCCTCACCGCAGCGCTGTCGCGTCACCCCGGCACTTTCCCGCCTCTCTATGTAGGTATGGTGCGCGCGGGCGAAGTCGGCGGCCGACTCGCGCCGACGCTGGAGCAGTTGGCGGAGCTGCTGGAGCGGCAGCGCGCCATGGCTGCCGGCATCCGCTCCGCGATGATCTACCCTTCTATTCTGCTGTCTGCTGCGATCGGCTCCATCGCGATGCTGCTGACCTCCGTGCTGCCGCAGTTCGTGCCGCTGTTTGAGCAGAACGGTGCCTCGCTGCCAGCCTCCACGCAGTTCCTGGTCGATGCCGGGCGGGTCGTCTCGGCTTACGGACTGCACGGCTTGTTGGCGCTTTCAACCGGTTTCGTCGTCTTTCGCGCCGCGATGCGCCAGCCCGGCTTTCGACTAATGCGGGACCAACTGCTGCTGCGCGTGCCCATTCTCGGTGGGCTGATCCGGGACGTGCTGGCGGCGCGCTTCGGCCGCGCCCTTGGCACACTTCTAGTCAACGGTGTGCCGTTGATCCACGCGTTGGAGGTAGCTCGCGGAACCCTCGGCAATCTCGAGGCTGAAGAGGTTGTGGATCGTGCCGCGATGGCAGCGCGTGGCGGCGAGGACCTCTCCGCTACGCTCCAGGCTTCAGGCGTCTTCCCACCGCGCCTAACCACGCTGTTGCGGCTGGGCCATGAGACCGCCCAACTCGGCCCCATGGCTCTCCGAGCCGCGGAAATCCACGAGAGGGCGGCGCGGCTAGGGATGGAAAGGATGATCTCGCTGCTGGTGCCCGCCATTACTGTGGTAATGGGCGCGTTGATCGCGGGTATCGTCGCCTCGCTGCTGCTCACCATGCTCAGTCTCAACGACCTCGCCGGTTGAGAAGGAACTGGCTGGGATGGGCGATGTGCGGGAGGCCGGTTTCACGTTAATAGAGATGCTTGTGGTGGTGGCCGTGATCGGTCTCGCTATCGCCCTCGTGGTAGGGCGCGGCCCGGCACGCAGCCCCTCGCTTGAGGCCCGGGAAGCGGCTACGGAGGTGGCGCTAGCGCTGCGGCAGGCGCGCGGTCTTGCCATCGCCACCAACCGCCGCATGACCTTTGTGTTAGACGTCGGCCGCCGTGCCTACCGGGTTGGCGACGGCCCCGTGCACCCTCTGCCGCCCGCTCTCGACCTCGCCGTGATCACCGCCGCCGGGGAGGCCGGGGAAGGCCGCACCGCCTCGGCGATTACTTTCTCGGCCGATGGCAGCTCGTCAGGCGGCCGCATCCGCTTGGCCGCCGGGTCGATCCGCCGGGTCGTGGCGGTGGACTGGCTGACCGGGCGAGTGACAGTGGCCGATGCGCCCTGACCGGCAGGCAGGATTCACCCTCCTCGAAGTCTTGGTAGCCTTCCTGATCGCCGCTATGGCGCTAGCCGTGCTGTTACACACGGCCGTAGAAGGCCAAATCGCGGCCGAGGCCGCCGCGCGCTACCAGGAAGGTCTTTCTCGCGCCCGCTCCCGCCTCGCGGCGACTGAGGCTGTGCCGCTCCAGCCTGGAGATCGGCAGGGCGAGGATGGCGGCGGCTATCGGTGGCGCGTCCGCATCTCGCTGCTGGCGGAGGGCGCACCGGCCCGGGAAGGCCCGCCCGCCCCAGCCCTCTATTCGATTTCCGTTGCTGTCGCTTGGGGCAGCGGGCGCAGCGTGCAGCTAGAGACGCGCCGGCTGGGGCTTTCGGCCCCGCGCGCGCCAAGAGCCGGCGAATGAGTAAGGCCGGGAGAAGATATCTTCCCAGGCGATCGTCTACTGTCTCGCCAAGGAAGCACTCCATCACCGATGGCGCGCCGGGGCAATCGGCAAGGTTGAAAGGCAGTGCGGTGGGAACCGGAAACACACCTTCTGACGAATTTGCGGCCCTGCCTTCTCCCCATCGCGACGCTGGCTTCACCCTCTTGGAGATCCTCGTCGCCCTCGTCGTCCTCGGCTTCCTGATTGCCGGCCTGACCCAGAGCACGCGTTTTGGCCTGCGCGCACTGGACCGCCAAGCCGCCCGCGCCGCTACGGTCGGCGAACTGGAGGCGGTGGACCGCGTGCTGCGCCGCTTGGTGGAGGGCATCGATCCCGGGAATGCCCGTGAAGATCCCGTGGTGGAGGGGGATCAGCGCTCGCTGCGGATGGTCACCGACCTCGGCGCCGCTGCGGCCGCGCTGGGGGACGGCGCGACAGAGGTCCGCCTGACGGTAGAGAGTGGGCGGCTGGTGATGCTGTGGGTGCCTGCCCGCCATGTCACCCCGCTAGCGTCGCCACCACCGCCGCGGCGGGAGGTACTGCTGGAGGGGATTGTGGCGCTCGACCTCGCCTACTGGGGCCCGCCGCAGGGTGGTGGTGCGGCGGCTTGGCAGGATGCCTGGGCGCCACCGTCGCTGCCGGCCATGGTTCGCCTGCGGTTGGTCTTTCCCAGGGACAGCGGTCGACGTTGGCCCGACATCGTCGCCTCCCCGCGACGGGATCGGGACGGCCGCTAAACCAGATGTCCGTCAGAGGCGGGGGTGGCCCGCCTCGGACGGACATCTGGTCTAGTGTCCTGATTCCGTAGTCCCTCCGATCTGCCGTGTGCGGAGGCAGAAGCGCTGGATGCTGGCGAGGATGTCGTCGGCGGACTTGGTCCAGCG
>JBHTFH010000106.1:0-8827 GCA_042666135.1 Roseomonas sp. GCM10028921
CGCGCAGTGCGATGGCTTGATGGCTTGCCACGAGCCAAGACGCGTGTGACCCGATTTGCGGCTCTGGCAGCAGCCGCATGAATTCGCCGACAGTATCAGGTCTTCCTGCGCATTGGCGGCGAGCTGCACTATTTCTGGCGGGCGGTTGACCAAGACGGCGTGGTGCTCGACATCCTCGTGTAGCCGCGTAGGAATGCGAGTGCAGCGAAGCGGTTCTTCAAGCGCCTGCTCAAGGGGCTGCGCTACAAGCCGAAGCGCCTCGTCACCGATGGCCTTCGCAGCTACGGGGTCGCGCAGCGGGAGGTCATGCCCGAGGTGCGGCACCGGGTCAGCCGCTACCTGAATAACCGGGCCGAGAACTCCCACAGGCCCACGCGGCGTCGAGAGCGCCAGCTGCAGCGCTTCAAGTCGCCGGAACAAGCTCAGCGTTTCCTCTCGGCCCACGCCATGATCTACGGCAGTTTCCGGCCGAGGCGGCATCTGATGACCGCCGCTCAGCACCGGCGTGCTCGCGCCAAGGCCTTTCGGATCTGGCATCAGGAGACATGCGTCCAGACGGCAGCGTGAGCCTGCGCCCGCTCCCTCGCGCGGGTAACTTTGGCTTCACCTCAAACAAGTTGCCAATCCCCACTCGGGTACTGCGCCCTGTCCAGCACCCCCGGGCTGCGCTCGTTGAACCCTCGGTTGCAGGTGCGGCACCGCAAGCGCCGGTAGCCCTGAGCTGTACGGTCCCGCCGCTCGGTCACCTCGGCCGAGCCACAGGCCACGCACCCCATCTCAGGCCCCCAAACGCCCCCTACGTCGTCAGGAGCCCACCCAGCTCGACCTCACCTCGCCAATCCGGGCATCCGTGGCGCGAGGGATGACAGAGCCGGACTGAGCCGAGCAGCGCTGAGAGCCTCTACGGCCTTGTGCGACCGCGCCGCTCTTGACGGGCGGCGCGCCCGGATCGGCTACTCTGGGGTGATTCCGGCCGATGCGGCGACCGCCTTCCACTTCGCCGTCTCGGCGGCGACGAAGGCTGTGTACGCCTGGGATGAATTGCCGCCCGGGACGAGCCCGCTCGCGAGCAGCTTGTCCTTCAGTGGTCCGTTCACCGCCTTCGCTACTTCGGCTTGGAGGCGCGCGGCGATCGCGGTCGGCAGGTTTGCCGGGGCGGAGACGCCGGTCCAGGACACCGCGACCACGTCGGGATAGCCGCTCTCGGCGATGGTCGGCGTGTCCGGGAAAAGCGCGTTCCGCTCGGCGCTGCTGACCGCCAGCATCCGCAGCTTGCTGTCCTTCGAGAAGGGCAGAATCGCGTCGGCATTGGTGATCAGGATCGGCACCTGGCCGCCCAACACGTCCGTCGTCGCCGGCGCGCCGCCGCGGTACGGGATATGGTCGATGGACAGCCCGGCCTTCTGCTTGAACAGTTCCATCGTCAGGTTGCCCGAGGAGCCCGTGCCGGAGCTGGCGTAGCTCAGCTTGCCGGGATCGCGCTTGGCGAGGGCGACCAAGTCGGCGAGCGTGCGGGCCGGGAAATCGGGGTTCACCGCAATCCCGTTCGGCCCGGACGCGATGAGCGAGACATGCGTGAAGTCCTTCACCGTGTCGTAGGGCATGGACCGGTAGAGGCCCACATTGACGGCATGTGAGCCGATACCCGAGAGCAGCAGCGTTTGCCCGTCCGCCGCCGCTCGGGCCACCACGGCGGAACCGATGTTGCCATTGGCGCCGGGGCGGTTCTCCACCACCACGGGCTGACCGAGCGTCTTCGAGAGCTCCTGGGCTATCAAACGCCCCATGGTGTCGCTCGTGCCGCCGGGCGGGAAGGGAACCACGAAGGTCACGGGGCGGCTGGGATAGGCCTGGGCGAGCGCCGGGCGAGGCAGGGCGGCCGCGAGGGCCGGTGCCGCTGCGAGCACGCCGCGGCGCGTCACCTTGAACTGGGTCATGCTTCCTCCTTCGACTTCCTTTCTGGCCCGCCGGGCTGGCGTGTCCCATCTTGCGGAACGGCCCGGACGCCTCGCCGCCAGGGCTGGCGGGTAGATCTCGCTTTTTCCGTCTCCGTCTTACTTATCCGAGGGGGATTGCGGCATCCATCGAGGAGATCGCACCACCGCCCATGCAGTCCCACGATACGGGCCGGGATGCCGCCATCAATCCGGCAGCACGGCCCCGGGATTCAGGATGCCGGCCGGATCGAGTGCGCCTTTCACCAGGCGCATGGCATGAATCCGCCCCGGCGCGCAGCGTGCGTCGAGGTGGTCGCGATATGCGCGGCCCACGCCGTGTTCGGCGCTGAAGGTGCCGCCATGCGCGTAGACGATGTTGTAGAGCGCATGCCGGCTCGCCTCGGCCACCGTCAACTGGTCCGGCAGCTCGCGTGTCGCGGCCTGAAGGTTCCAGTGCAGGTTTCCGTCCCCTGCATGGCCGTAGACGATCGGGGTGAGCATCGGGAAGCGCGCCGTCATCTCCGCTTCCGCGCGGAGAATGAAAGGGGCGAGTTCCGGCAGTGGCAGGGCGATGTCGTGCTTCAGGCTCAGCCCCTCCTTGCCCTGCGCCTCGGGGAAGGATTCCCGCAGCGCCCAGAGCGCGGCACGGCGCTCCAAACTCTCGGCAATCACCACGTCGTCGGCCACGCCAGCCTCCAGCGCCTCGCCCAGCAGCGTCTCCGCGAGCTCCCGTAGCGCAGGCCCGGGCACAACGTCGTCCAGCTCGACCAGCGCGTAGGCACCATGCCCGCCGCCGATAGCTCCGCATGCGGCAGCGACATGACGGAAGGCGAGCTGCAGCGCCGCAGGCATCATCAGCTCGAAGGCCGCCAGCCGGTGGCCGGTACGCTCCTTCAGCCGAACCAGCAGCCGCATGGCCGCATCAACATCGGGGAAGGCAACAAGGGCGGTAGCGCTCTCCGCTGGCAAGGGCACCAGCCGCAGCGCGGCCGCGGTGATGATGCCGAGGCAGCCTTCCGCCCCGATCAGCAGCCGCGCCACGTCGAAGCCCGTGTTGTCCTTGCGGAGCGGCTTTGGGCCGGGCAGCAGCGTTCCGTCCGGCAGCACCGCCTCAAGGCCCAGGACGAGGTCGCGCGCGACACCGGAGCGCAGCGCCATGTGCCCGCCGGCATTCGTCGCGAGGATGCCGCCGACCTGGGCGGAGCCGTCGGCACCGATGCCGAAGGGAAGGGCGCGTCCGCGCTCTGCAGCCGCCGCCTTCACCGCGGCGACCGTGCAGCCGGCCTCGGCCACGACGACGTCGCCCAGCGAGTCGAGGGTACGGATCCGGTTCAGGCGGGACAGGCTGAGGATCACTTGGCGTCCGCTGCCATCGGGCGTGGCGCCGCCGACCATGCCAGTGTTGCCGCCCTGCGGCACGACCCCGACACCCGCCTCGGCGCAGAGGCGCAGCACCGCTGCGACCTCCTCGGTGCTGCCGGGCCGCGCGACGGCGAGTGGCCGACCCTCACGCTTGCCGAGCCAGTCCCGGGAGAAGGGCGCGCAATCGGCGGGCTCGGTCAGCACGGCGCCGCGGAGCGCCGTGCGGAGCGCCTCGACGAGGGTCTCGCTCATGGCAGGGGAACGCCGAGCCTCTCCGCCCATAGGCGCAAGGTGTCCAGTATGCCGTCGCGCAGGGCGACGCCCTCACGTTCGGCCCCAGCGTGCCGTCGCAGCCCGGCCTCGCCCGGCAGGCGGACGGATCCGAAGCCCGGGCGAGACGGGCTTTTCCGGCAGTTCTCCACGATGGCGCCGGTCTGCCGCGTGAAGGCCTCGGTTCCCGCGAAGGCGGTGGGATCGATGACCTGCAGGAAGACGGCGTTCACCATTCCCTTCGGCCCGTCCGCGCGCCCCTGACCTGACAGGCCCTGGCTCAGCGTTTCCGCGGTCAGCCCCCAGCCGTAGCCTTTCTGGCCGTGGTCCTGCCCGCCCGCAGGAAGCACCGTGCCGCCGCGCTGGAGCACGGTGGGGTCGTCCGTCGCGTTTCCTTCCGCGTCCATGAGCCAGGGCCGGTCATAGCGCCGGCCCTCCTTGGCCAAACGCGCCGCCATGTTATTGGTGGTGACGGAGGCGCTGACATCGATTAGCACGGGCGCATCCGGCGTGGGGAAGCCGATCGCGAAGGGCGCTGGCGAGAGCGCCGCGCGCGTGCCGCCGAAGGGCGCGACGGTGGCCACCCCCGGCGCGGAGGAGTGGATCGAGAGCACCATGCCCCGCGCGGCGACGCGGATAGGATAGACAGCCAGGCAGCCTATATGGTGCCCGTTGCCGATCGCCACGCCGCACATCCCGTGCTGCGCCGCCCGTTCCATCGCCAGGTCGATCGCACGCGTCATCAGCCACGGCCCGGGCAGGCGGCGGCCGTCCCAGGTCACACAGGCGCCGCGGTCGGCAATCACCCTCGGCTCGCCCGACTTCGTCATGGCGCCGGCCGCGATCTCGTCCAGGTAGCGTGTTGCGAGGGCGAGCCCATGGGTGTCGTGGCCGAGCATGTCGGCCTGCACCAGGACCTTCGCAATGGCCTCGGCCTTCTCCGCCTCCAGCCCCGTCGCGGTGAATAGGGCGGCGGCGAAGCTGCGCAGGGCCTCCGGCGTGTGCCGGACGGCCGTCTCCGCCGCGCTCACGCCAGCACCCCGATGGACCAGGGGACGAACTCGTTCGCGCCCATGCCGCTGATCTCGCTCTTCGTCCGTTCCCCGGAGGCGTGGCGCAGCAGCTGCTTGAAGATGCGCTGACCCATCTCGGGAATCGTCGCCTCGCCGTCGATCACGACGCCGCAGTTGATGTCCATGTCTGACACCATCCGCTCGTACATCGGGCTGTTGGACGCAAGCTTAATAGTCGGGGCGGGAAGGGAGCCGAAGCAGGATCCGCGGCCGGTGGTGAACATCACCATGTTCGCGCCGCCCGCGATCTGGCCGGTGGCGGAGACGGGATCGTAACCCGGCGTGTCCATGAAGACGAAGCCGTGCTGCGTCACCGGCTCCGCGTACTCGTACACGTCCATCAGCCCCGTGCTGCCGCTCTTCTTGGCGCCGCCGAGCGACTTCTCCAACACGTTCGCCAGCCCGCCGGCGTTGTTGCCGGGGGAGACGCGGCCGTTGATCTGGGTGTCACGGCCGACATTGTACTCGAGCCACCAGTTGATGCGGTCCAGGAGCTTCTGCCCGACCTGCGGCGTCACAGCGCGCGCCGTCAGGGTCTGCTCCACGCCGAAGATCTCGGAGGTTTCGGAGAGGATCGCGGTGCCACCGTGGCGCACCAGGATGTCCATCGCCGCGCCGAGGGCAGGGTTGGCGGAGAGGCCGGAGAAGCCGTCCGAGCCGCCGCACTGCATGCCGATCGTCAGGTGCTCGGCCGAGACAGTCTCGCGTGTCACGGCATCCGCGGCCGGCAGCATCTCCTGCACAATCGCCTTGCCGGCCTCCACGGTGCGGCGCAGCCCGCCCTCCTCGCTGATCAGAAGGGTCCGCAGCATCGGCCCGCGCTCCAGCCCCTGCTCGGCGAGGAATTCCTCCAGGTCGTTGCTCTCCCCGCCCGCCGCGATGATGAGGGCGGCCGCGGTATTGGGGTTGCGGATCGTGCCGGCAATCGTGCGGCGCAGCAGCGCCATGGGCTCGCCGGACCGCTCCATGCCGTCCCCCATGCCGTGGATGTAGGGCGCCACCCCGTCCACCATCGGGAACTCCGCCAGCCGGTCGGGCGTGAACCAGGCCGCGATCTTGCGCGCCGCCGTGCCGCCGGCATTGCCGAGCACGAAGACGCCGACATAGTTGCGCGTGCCCACGCGCCCGTCCGCGCGGCGGATGCCCTGGAAGGTGGCGCGCTCCGCCTGGGGCACGAACTCGGTCGGGACGTAGTTCTTCGAGAAGGCGTAGTCCTTCTCCACCGCATCGAAGAGAATGTTGTGGCTGTGCATCCAGGTACCGGGTGGCAGGTCCTCGGAGGCGTAGCCGATCACCGTGTTGTATTTCCGCACCGCCTCGCCCCGGGCGATGAAGCGGGCGGCGATCTTGTGGCCGGAGGGTACGTCCTGCAGCGTCACCGTGCCTTCGGCCGGGACCGCCGTCCCGGCGGGCACGGGCATCCGCGCCACCACGACGTTGTCCGCCGGATCGAGGCGGATGAAAGGGTTGAAGTTCGGGCGGTTGATACTGCCGTCCATGATCTTTTCCTCCTCTCTCGGTCAGGCGAAGACGCCGATGGGCCAGGGCACGAACTCGTTCTCGCCCACGCCCTCGATCTCGCCCTTGGTCCTCTCGCCGGAGGCGTAGCGCAGCAGGGCCGCGAAGATGCGGCGCCCCATCTCCTCTACGCTGACCTCGCCATCCAGCACCGGGCCGCAATCCAGGTCGATATCGTCCGCCATGCGCCGGAAGGTCTCGCTGTTGGAGGCGATCTTGACGGTCGGGGCAGGAAGGGAGCCGAAAGCCGTGCCGCGGCCTGTCGCCATGGCGATCAGCGTCGCGCCGCCCGCGATCTGGCCGGTGACCGAGACCGGGTCGTAGTCCGGCGTGTCCATGAAGACGAGGCCCGGGCCCGTCACGCGCTCCCCGTAGCGCACTGCAGCGGAAAGGGGCGCGGTGCCGGCCTTGCGCGCGCCGTCCAGCGCCTTTTCCAGCACGCTGACCAGGCCCGCCGCCTCATGGCCCCGGTCCAGGCATCCGTTGAGCTGCGTGTCCTTGCCGCGATTGTAGTCGCGCCACCAGTCCAGCCGTTCCCGCAGGGCCTCCGCTACGGCCGGCGTGCCGGCCCGTGCCAGGAAGGCCTCTTCCGCCATCAGGATCTCCGGCGTCTCGGAGAGAATAGCGGTGCCGCCCGCGCGCACCAGCAGGTCCACGGCCACGCCGAGGGCCGGGTTGACCGAAAGGCCCGTGAAGCCGTCCGGCGCGCCGCATTGCAGCCCGAGCACGAGGCGGGAGGCAGGAACCTCCTCCCGCTGCACAGCGTTCGCCGCGGGCAGCATGGATTCCACCATCGCCTTCGCAGTGTCCACGGCGGCCCGGATGCCGCCGACCTCCTGGATCGTCACCGTGCGCAGCCGCTCACCAACGGCCAGCTTCTCCTGCTCCAGGAAGACTTTTAAGTTGTTGCGCTCGCAGCCCAGGGCTACCACCACGGCACCGGCGGTGTTGGGATTGCGAATGAAGCCGGAAAGGGTGCGGCGGAGCAGGTCCATCGGCTCGCCGGTCATCTCCATGCCGCAGCCGATCTCGTGGATATAGGGCACCACGCCGTCCACGTTGGGGTAGGCCGCCAGACGGTCCTCGTCGAACCAGTCGGCGGCTTGGCGCGCGGCGGTGGCGCCGCAATTGCCGACGACGAAGACGCCGATGAAGTTGCGCGTGCCCACGCGCCCGTCCTCGCGCAGGAAGCCGCGGAAGGTGGCGCTCTCTAGTGCCGCGGACGGGGCGGGCAGGGGGATCAGTCCGGCGGGCAGCGGGCGGGCCGGCAGTAGGTCGGCGGCGCGGAGGCGCCCGCCGGCAGCGATGGGGGCCGCCGCCGTGCCGATCGGCAGGCCACCGCGCAAGATCGCCTCGCCCGCCGCGATGGCGCGGGTGGCCAGCTTGTGGCCGGCGGGGACCTCCTCCAGAACCACGACGCCCTCAGAGGCGAGCGCGGTTCCCGTGCTGATGGCGTGCCGAGCGATCACGACGTTGTCCCGCGGGTCTAGGCGAAGCATTGGGTCGGCCGCGGTTGCAGCGGGGGAAATTTTCAGGGACACGACTTCCTCCATTCCGTGGCTGGGCCCGGATCGGGCGAGGGGCACCGTTTCGCGGAACGTAGCGGGGCCAGTGATCCCGGTCCAACATCATGATAGTATCTCCGTGATACCTTTTTGGGATCACCCTACCGGTGCTCGACCTCAACCACTTGCGCTCCTTCATGGCCCTGGCGGAAGAACTGCATTTTGGCCGCGCGGCGCGCCGATTGAATATGACCCAGCCGCCGCTGAGCCGTCAGATCCAGCTTCTCGAGGCCGAGCTGGGCGTCCGCCTGCTTGATCGCTCCCGCCACTCGGTCTCGCTGACCGCGGCGGGCCGTGCCCTGTTGCCGGAAGCGCGGGCGCTGCTGGGGGCGAGTGAGAGGACGGCTCAGCTCGCGCGGCAGGCAGCGCAGAGCGCGGGCGGCGGCACGGTGACGCTGGGCTTCATCGGTGCATCGACTTACGCCTTCCTGCCGCGCTTGATCCGGAGCGCCCGGGTCGAGTTGCCCGACACCGAGATCGTGCTGCAGGAGATGAGCGGGGCGGCGCAGCTGGAGGCCTTGTCGGTCGGCCGCTTGGACGTGGGCCTGGTGCGTCCCTTCTCCTCGCCGGTGAGCGCCTCCTCTTCCTGCGTCATGCGGGAGGGGCTGGCGCTGGCCCTGCCGCATGAGCACCCTCTGGCCGCCCGGCGCCGGCCCGCGCTGTCCGAACTCGAGGGCGAGCGCTTCATCATGTACTCGGCGGAGGGCCCCTACATGCGCGCGCTGGTCTCTGCCGTCCTCGACGCGGCGGGGGTCCGGCCGCGGGTCGTCCAGGCCGTTTCCCAGGCGCACACAATTCTCTCCCTAGTCAGCGCGGGCACAGGGCTCGCCCTCGTGCCAGAGGAGGCGCGCAACGCCTCCTTCGACAACGTGACCTTCCGCCCGATTGCCGCGCCGATTGGACCGGTGGTCGAGCTGCACGCGATCTGGCGGCCGGACAACCGTAACCCGGCGCTGGGGTCGCTGCGCGATCTCCTGCACCGGGTCGGGGCGTCCCGTTCCTGAGTCACTCCTTGCCGAGCACCCCGTCGATGCGGCGCCACAGGCCCATGGGGTTGCCGTCGCGCAGCGCCGCCGGCAGCAGCGCCTCCGGCATGTCCTGG
>JBHTFH010000107.1:0-8719 GCA_042666135.1 Roseomonas sp. GCM10028921
CGCCTTCCTCGCCGATGCGACCGCGCCAGCGGCTGAGCGAGGACGGGTGGATGGGCGGGCGGTGCTGGAAGAAGGCCTCACCGGTGAAGTGCTGGAAGTACGGGTTCTCCACCCAGCGGGCGAGCACCGCCTCGTCGGAGAGGTTGAAGGCGTGCTGCAGGTACATCAGCCCCGCCACCAGGCGAGGATGGGTGGCGGGCCGCCCCTCCTGGGCAGGGAAGAAGCCCGCCCACTCCCGCTCGAACCAGGACCAGTCGATCAGGGCGGCAAGCCGGACCAGCTCGTGCCTCCCATCGATCATGTCGACCAGGCGTGGGCGTAGCAGGTCGGCCTGTTCCGGAGGGCGTGGGCGGTGCTTCATGGCTGGCAGAATCGCAGGATTACCGCATGGTTCCAACTGAACCCTTGTGATGCCGCGGACCTGTATAGTGGCCCCCGCCCCGCAACGGGCACCCTGTCCCGGGCGGCAGTCCTGGGCAGGGGGCTGGCGTCGGATCGAACTGAACCCGAGCCTCCTAGGGCTCTTTTGCAGCCTGATCGCGCCAGCCGTCTTCACCGGACCCGAATGGTTGCCGGAACTCCAGGTTCGCTCAAACAAGGCGGGGTCAGCGAAGATGTCCGAGCAGATCAAGACAGCGGGGATCGACGTCTCCAAAGCGACTCTCGACATGGCCATTCACGCCCAGGCCGGGATCACCCACGTACCGAATACGACGACTGGCTGGGACCTCCTCGCGGCGAAGCTCGCCGCCGAGGGCGTCGAGCGCGTCGGCCTCGAGGCGACGGGCGGATACGAACGCGGCATCGCGGCCTACCTCCGCGATCGCGGCGTCACGGTCGTCTTGCTCCAGCCAGCACAGGTCAAAGCTTTTGGTAAGATGCACCTCCGCCGCGCCAAGGCGGACCGCATCGATGCCGTTCTCATCGCCGCCTGCACCGCTCTGCTGGACCGGGGGGAGCGGATCGCGCCCGACCCCCGGTTCGAGGTACTCGGCGATCAGCTCACCTTCGTCGAGCAGATCGAGGAAGACATCGCCCGTTATAAGACGCGTCTCGAGCACGTCACCGACAAGAGAATACGCCGCAGCATTGAGGCGAGCATTCGGCGCGAAACTTTGCGGCGTCTCGTCGAGATCAAGCGCCTCCTCCTCGCCGTTCGCGCCTATTCCGATCTCGGCGAACGTCTTCGCCTCATTCTAAGCGTTCCTTCCGTCGGTGACCGCACCGCTCTGGCTCTCCTCGTCCGTATGCCTGAACTCGGGCACCTGAGCCGCGGCCAAGCAGCCTCCCTCGCCGGCCTCGCGCCGTTCGTTCGGCAGAGCGGCCGCTGGCAGGGCCAGACCAGGATCGGCGGCGGTCGCGCTCGCGTCCGGCGATCCCTCTACGCGGCGGCCTTCCCCGGCGCACATCACTGGAACGAGGCGCTGATGCACCTCCACGCCCGCCTCCGCGCACGGGGCGCATCGCACACCTCCGCCATCGTCGCGTGCGCCCGAAAGCTCCTCACCCAGGTCAACGCCGTCGTCGCCCGCGGCACGCCATGGGAGGACCGCCCTGCTATGGCAGCCGCCTGATCAGGGATGGTCGCGGCCGTTCAGTCTCGAAACAACAATAATGGTTGCTGCAATTCCAGAGCGCCCAGTCCAACAACTCTCCCAAGCAGATCAGAGCCCTGCTGGTTGTTCAGACCCGACTATCTGGCCCAGTTCCCCAAGGACCTGCTCCCGGCTCATCAGGAGCTTACGGATTTTCAGCACAGCAATCCCCTCCCCTGCTCTCTCCAACCCGCGTCATGAGCGCCGATCGCGGCGCCTCAAAGCAAGCGTGACGGAAAAGTTTTGATCTTGCGTCCTTCAACTTCGTCGCGCAGCCAGAAAGGGTGCTTTCTATTCCCTTATTTGAAAGGCCTGAGTGGAGAACCGATGCCGGATGGAGGAAACGAGGTCCGCCCCACTTCGGTCAGATGCCAGCGGCCACGGCACCGGCCGTACCTCGGACACCGAGCAGGGCCAAGCCGGATCTAGACGATCTGCACCCGGACTGGTGTTGGATTGTAGCCGTTACAGGGATTATTGACCTGCGGACAGTTTGAGATCACGACCAACGCATCCATCTCTGCCCGTAGTGCCACCTCGCAACCTGGCGCGGAAACGCCGTGCGCAATCGCGGTGCTACCGGTAGGCTCGACTGGAACACGCATAAAGAAGTTCACGTTCGGCACAATGTCACGCCGACCCAGCCCGTGCCGGGCCAAGCCGTGCAGGAAGTTTTCGCGGCAGCCCGGGCAGTCCTCTACGCCATAGAGCATGCGGTTCGACGGCGCGCTGCAGCACCCACCGATGGTGTCGTGGCCGCCGAACTGGTCCTCAATAATAGTGAAGATCGGTCTGGCGATGTCTGAGTAGAGCACATGCCCGGTCGTCAAGAAGATCGTACCCGCTGCCTTCAGCGTATTGGGCGCGTGATAGCGCTCCTCCGGGTCCAAGGCGTTGTAGCAAAGAAAGTCAACAGCCTGCTGCCCATGCAGGTCGGTGATACGCAGGATGCGGCCGCGAGGTACGATTCCTGACCAGGGCGAACCGGCAGGGAGGATTTCGTTCAGCATCGGCTGCGATCCGATCCTTCGATGACGGCGGCTTCCACCAGCTTGCCATGCTCCTAGCGCAGCGTGGCAGGACCGCCCCCAAGGCACAAGGCGTCATCACAACGGCACTCTGTACCCACACGAGTGTTGATGCAGCGGCGTTGATGCGCCCCGTGATCATACTGACCGCCACGAAGAGCGCGGGCCTGGCTCCAGAGCCGCCGCCGGACTGAGACAGCATTTCTCGGAAGACGTGCGCGCCCAAAGGCGCTTGATGTCCGGGGCTGCCGGAGGAGGGGCAGCTCTATGAATGCCGAGCAACTCCGTGCAGGCCTCGCGCAGTTCAGCGGCTCTGAGAGGGCGTTTGGCAATTTTATGTCGTGGCTTTCGCGAGCCTGCGGAGCATGACGCGTGACATGGCCATGTAGGTGAGCATCTCGCCAGTTTGCATGAGGTGCTCGTAGTCCTTGGCCATGCGTCGGTTGCGGCCGATCCACGCGAAGGTGCGCTCGACCACCCACCTGCGCGGCAACTCGTGGAAGCCCTGCGGAACTTCTGGCGGCAACTGACCTGGACCTACCCAGACACCCTGCAGCCCGGTCCACCAGTGCTTCACGATGGAGAGCTTCCAGCCGAGCGTGGCAGCCAGCCAGTCCGCCAGGCCACGATAGGCCGTGTCAGCCCAGATGAGCGCAATCAGCGGAAACTGGGTGGCCAAGCCCTGGAGCAGTACTTCGGCGCCACGGCGATCGTGCAGGTCGGCAGGGTGGACGCGGACCTTGAGCAGGTTGCCCTGTGTGTCCACCATCACGTGCCGCTTGCGGCCTGTGACCTTCTTGCCCCCGTCATAGCCCCGCGGCCCACCCGCTTCGGTGGTGCGCACCGACTGGCTGTCGATGATGGCAGCTGTTGGCTGGGCCGCGCGCCCAAGGGCGATCCGCTGGCGCTCGCGAAGGGCAGCGTTGACTTCCTCCCAGGTGCCAGCGCGCCGCCACTTGGCATTATGCCAGTACACCGCTGGCCAGGGCGGGAACTCATGCGGGATTGCTCGCCACTGGCAGCCGGTGCGCAGGAGGTAGAACACCGCCTCCACGATCCGCCGCAGGTCGAGCACCTGTCGGTGACCCGCCTGTCGTGCTCCGGTGAGGAGAGGACGCAAGATTGTCCACTCGGCGTCGCTCAGATCAGAGGGATAGGGTAAGGTGCACATCCAGCCCAGATGGTCGCTCGCCCGACCACGCGCCCGCCCACGACAGCACGCAATAAAATTGCCAAACGCCCTCTGATACCGTCCCGCTCAGAAGCTGACTTGGTTCAGATAGGGGTACCTTGTCAGGGAGAGCAGTCGCTCTGGGGAGAGGGCATTCCAGGCGGCGCATAGCGCGTCGACGATGGCGTCATAGCCCGCGAGTAGGCGGTGGCTGAGGTGCCGCTCGCCCAAGAAGAGCCAGACTCGTTCCACTGGGTTCAGTTCAGGGCTGTAGGGCGGCAGGAGGACGAGGGTGATGTTGCCTGGGATACGCAGGTCGCGGGCGATGTGCCATCCGGCGCCATCCACGACCATGGCAGCGTGCTCGTCGGGCGCGAGCGTGGGCGAGAAGCGATCCAGGAACAGCTGCATGGTCCCGGTTGAAACACGCGGCAGCACGAGCGCGAAGCTCGCGCCGGTGGCTGGCTGCAGTGTCAGGGGACGTGCGCCCAGACGGCTGCGTGAGGCAATCCATCCTCAGCCGTGCCGCCAAACTCGGCTGGGCCTCAAACAAGTACGCAATGCCAAGCCTTCAGAAAGCCGTCTCGGAAGATTCGACGTCGGCTACCAGGGCCGCTTCCTCAATGATGCGCATCTCTCGGAAGCTCACCTCGGACATACCGCTCTTAAGCGCGCGTGCGAAGCCCCGGTACACACCCGCATACTCGACGTCACCTTGGGCAGAGAGGACGACGGCGCCGTCCCTGAGCAGCGTGCGAACACCGCGCAGAAGCAGCGTTTCGGTCCGGCCAGCATCGCCCGGTCCGCGCACCGCGATGTCCCAAACGTCCTTACCGCCTTTTCGCCACTCGAAGGTGACGTCCCCCGTCCCAGCGCCATCCCAGGCCAGGCGCATACCCACATAGGCGGGCGTCGCGGCGCCAATCGGGACGCGGAAGCGTGCTTGCTCGACGCTGAACTCCAGCTCTGGCAGTACGTGACAGAGTATGGACAGGGCGTTGATGCCGGGATCGAACACCCCGAAGCCGCCGGGGCGCCATGGCCAGGTCTGACCGGCGTGCCAGCGCTCAAAGTCCTCACGCCACGTCATCGAGATGTGCTTGGGCTTGCGCCGCCCCGAGAGGATCTCCCGCAGTGCTGCGACGGCCGCGTTGTGGCGCGAGTGGAAGGACGTGACGAGCACCACCTTCAGCTCCGTAGCTATCCGATCGAGCTCGATCAATTCGCCGAGCGTGGTGGTCGGCGGTTTCTCTAGCAGCACGTGCCGCCCGGCCAGCAGGGCATCCCTGGCGATGGCGAAGTGCGTCGCGGTCGGCGAAGCTATGGACACGGCCGCGACATTTGGCTCGGCGGCGAGCAAGGCGGAGTGGTCTGGGTAGTGCCGGCCTGCGAAGCCGGGGAGGGCAGCGCGTGGGTCGGCAGTCGCGACTAGGCGGAGTCCGGTGTCGTTGCCGCCGGACAGAAGGAACCGCGCATGCTGCTTCTGCGCGATGTCTCCGCAGCCAACCAGAGCGATGTCGCAGTGAGTCACGGCTTCATCATCCTTGGGAGGGGGATGGTTTACCAGCGGCCCTGTCCGGATGGTCAGGGTAACACACATCGTCTTAGCCGTCGGCCTCGACGGCCAAACCTCCCGCGGCCAGCCATTGCTTGACCTCCGAAGCGTGTCGCCAGAGTCGGTGCCGTTGTAAAAGCTTCAGGCAAAGTTGAGCGTGCTGCAGAATTTCCGGCTGCGTTCCGCCGCGCGCCTGGGCGACACGCGCTAGACCGAACTCGGCCTGGGCCTGTAGGTCTGGGCTCTTGATGGCCTTCGCGATGCACGCCGCCCGATAGAAGGCTCTATGGGCGAAGGTGATATCGCCATGGCGCAGCCGCAGCTCCCCCCATTGCTTCGCCATGTGAGCCTTGTACCATTTATGGTGAGCATAGACTGCCGCTCGCCAGCCCTCCCTGGCGCTCCGTTCCGCCGCTTCGGCTTCATGAAGATAATCGTAAGCCTCGGTTAGCAGGCCGTAAAGGCCGGCTATCTCGCCCAGAAAGCCTTTGTCCCGGACTGCCCCGGCAGCCTTGTCCGTGAGGCGCGCATGCTTCAGCCCCTCCTCGCCGAGTTCTTTGGCTCGAAGGAAATTGCCCTCTCTGAGTGCAAGCCATGTGAAGTTTTTTAAATGGATAGCGGTCCGAAAATCATCTCTTAGATCCTGTGCAATCTTCAGTCCGCGCTCCCCTTGCTGACGGGCTATCTTGTACTTGCCCTCACCGAGCGCAATTACGCATCCACGCTCATAGAGGTCGCTACGGATGTAGTCCCTGTCCGCGGCGAAACAGCTCGTGTCGCTGATCCCTTCAAGGTGACGGAAGCCATCCTTGAGCACTTTTTTTGCCTTAGCATACTTGCCTCGGTTGAAAGCTATGATGCCGAGGATATGTGAGGCAGCAGCGATACGGACGATATTTTCCTCCTCATCAAGCGAACCGGCACAGGCCTGCTGGAGAGCAGCTTCTGCCTCGTCATACTCCCCCAACTTTTCCGCTATACGGCCCTGGTTGAGCAGAGATAATTTGAGACCATCCTCATCATCAAGAGACGTGGCGTAGTCGCGTGCATCTCTGAGGTACTGCCTAGCGAGCTTATAGAGACCGAAGAGGAAGAGATAGTTAGCGAAGGCATTCGCCTGACGCACCAGCGAGAGCCCCGCCCACTTCGGCAATGTGCTAGTGCCTTGCAGCCCTAGTTGCAGAACCTTCGCAAGGTTCGGTCCCTCCCTGCGGATAGCCGCATAACTAGCGACGGCGCCGCCGCGTAGCGCCAGGGTGAGATGCGAGAGCAGGCCCTGGTAATGCGAGATCGCCAGCGCCAGCGCTTTGGCCTTCTCCGTGGGATGTATCTTTTCAGTATCCGCAACATAAAGACGAATAGGACCGAGCACGCGTAATCTCGAATTTTCATCGAGAACGAGGCCGGCACGGCGCAACGTGGAGGCAGCTTTCTCACTACCGCTCGGCAGCACGCTCACCAGATCGGCGCGAGGAAGCCCAATCGGCATCAGCGCCAGAAGGCATAATAGGCACCGACTGTCCTGATCGTCCATGCCGGGCGCAATCAGCGAAACCTCAAAGGCGGCGCGCGCACTGGTCTGCCGATCACCCTCCGCTCCAGGAAAGCGTACCAGAAAATCTAATCGCTCCTTCTCCCAGCGCCTGCGCACCCCGTCGAGATCAGGCTCGCCTTGCGCCGCATGGGCCATGAGCATGACGGCCAAAGGCAGCCCGTCCAGATCGTGCAGAAGAGCGTCCGTTTGCACCGTGCGCGAGCTGTGCTCGGGGGCGATCTGCAAAAATAGTTTTCTGGCGTCCTCTATCTTTAGCGGCGGCAGCGGGACACGGTCCCATTTGATCACGCCGGGAGGCTGGTCGCCTGTCCAGGCCGCCAACAGGGCGAGTTTCGACAGGTCGGCAAGCGAAGCCAGGGCCTTTTCGGTTCCCTGCCAGTCTTGCAGCCAGACCGCCTCCAGACCATCCAGAACCATAACGGCAGGGGTATTCCGCAGGACGGCCATTGCACCAAGCTCAATTTTCCCTCTGATAGGCTCTGCCCCGACCGCCAGCGCGAGCCGGCGCCAAAGGACTCCCGCGTCCGCTGCCTGGTCGCAATTTACCAGGAAGAGCCTATCGCTGCCGAACTTCTTGGAAACAGCCGGGTCATGCAGTACTGCGCGGAGCACCGTGCTTTTGCCGAGGCCAGGACCACCAAGCACTGCCACCGGCTGCGGTTGGTCCTTAGTGAGTGCCTTCACTACCTTGCAGATTTGCTGGTCGCGTCCGAATGGCCCCCATACGGGTCGCAAAATCGGATCCGCAACCAAGGGAGGCAGTCCTGGATCGGGAAGCGGGACGGAACGGAATTCTCCGATGAGCCAGTTTCGAAGTGCCTGGATTTGTTGCGTGTCATCGGTCGTCAGACTCCGCCATTTATTAGTGCCCTTTATGAAGAACCCCTTACGCACCACATCCGATAGGCCTCCCGGCAGCTGCACTTCGTTGCTGAGCGCAGTCCACCAGTTCAGGCCGTCTATGCCGAGGATGATAGGGATGAGTACCGGACGACGTTCGCCGCGTTCGTGCTGCTGAAGAACTGCATGGAGTTCCTTTGCGCCGATCCTTTCCTGGTACGTCTTGTCCACGAAGGCGATGAAAACATCGGCTAGCTCGATTCTGGCAGCTAGCCCTTTTGATAAACTCTCCCCTGGGTGAAGGGGAGTAATACACCAGTCCTCGCGCGCCAACCGTCCCTCATTGTCTATCAACGCTTCGGCGAACTGGTCAACGAATGCCCTGACGTCCTCGACGTAGCTGAAAAAGACCCTGGCCGGTTGAGAAGGTTTCTGATTGGAAAGGTTCGCACTCATCAACTCCTCCTTGAGAAGAGCCAGCGACAAACAACGCGTTATGGAGTTGGATAACCCAACTCGGGTGCTTTTTCCGCCATTGACCTACGACCTAATCAACACGAGGCACTCCGCTCCGCCGCAGAGTTCGGAGCCGCCAACACCGCTCGCCGGGTATTTCCGAATGTCGGCACCCTGCAAAGTAGGATGTACCTTTCGGAGTCCGAGCAGCAACACAATTCGGACGCTGACACCGCTGAAAGCTGCTGCTGATGGCGTTGGTGCATGGACCGGCGGTAGTCTGGTTGCTGCCAAGCCATTACGTTTTCGGGGAAGCCCTTCAAGGGCATTGATGCTCCTATAGAGGTCAAGCAGGGATATGTGCTGGGTTGGTGGCTCTGGGCGTGCGGCAGAGATAGCCGAAGATCTCCCGCGCCACGAAGCGCTTGAGGCAGCGGATGATCTCTCGCTTGCTCTTTCCTTCGGCGGTACGGCGCTGGACGTAGCCGAGGGTGGGTTGGTGGGTGCGCATGCGCACGA
>JBHTFH010000108.1:0-8714 GCA_042666135.1 Roseomonas sp. GCM10028921
GCGGAGAGGGCGAACCATGCCGCTTTCTGAGCTTCCTCTCCGGCGAGGTGGCCCAGAGGTGTGCTGTCCACCCAGTGCAGAAGGTCCGGCACTCAAGACCTTGGCACCAGGCATGGCCACCTTTGAGCCCCAGCGGAGCATCCGCAATCGTTCGGTATGGGCGCGAAGCCGCCACGACCGAGTTTGTCCGACAACTGACTGGCCGCTCCGGGGCACTTGGCGGGAGAGAGCAGCCGTTCAAGAGTTTACGAGCCGCCGCCGGGTACGACAAAGCCTCGACCCCCAGCTTGTGGCGGCATGGCCGACGACGGACAGAAGCACGGAATTCACGGCGGCGCGCCCTCAAGGAAGACTTGACCGAGGAGAGCCGAAGACAGAAGGCACTGGCCATTGTCGTGGACGGCAGCATCCGCGGCGAGCATGTGGTGCAGGCCGTGGAGGACGTCGCGGCCGAGCGCGGCGCACCGGAGTTGATCAGGGTTGATAACGTCCTAGATCGGGAAGGCGCGGGACGCTTTGGCCAACAAGTCTCCATCGCCAGTTTGCACTGACGTCAGAACGCGCAGCAACACAAAACCAGGTGGCCTCCACCGCGATGGGGGAGCTCTCGACCAAGGCAAACAGGGGGTCCGCCGGCGGCACCCAGGCAGGCGCCACCGCGGCCCTTACCGTCCTCGAGGCGAGATGCAGACCCAGGTGGAAGACCCGAACATCCTCTACAGGGTCGCGGATGCGCCCTCACGGCTCCGATAGAGAGGGGTTCTTCCACTTGGTACCGGCCCCTCGACGAAGGGCCGGTAGTCGACACCGCCTTTGATGATCGCGTGAACCACGCGGGCCATCTTGGCGGTGAGCGCTGTGAACGCCTTGCGCCGGAGGTCCGGGTCGTCCCGGTCCTTGGCGACATAGCGCTCGAACTTGGCGCGGAAGCCGTTCTCCCGCTGGCGGATCGCGACCTGGGCGGCCATCCAGAGCGTCCGGCGCAGGCGGGCATTGCCGCGCTTGGACAGCTTCGTCTTGCCACGGAACCCGCCGGACTGGTGGGTCGCGAGATCGAGGCCGCAGAACTTCAGGAACTGGCGGTGATGCCCGAACCGGCGCAGGTCGCCGGCCTCGGCCAGGATGGCAAGCGCGTTGATCGGCCCGATACCCGGCACCTGCTGCAGGCGCCGGAAGTCGGCGTGCTCGCCCAGCAGCTCGCCGGCGAGCCGCTCGATGGTGTCGCGCTGCCCGATCAGGTGGCGTGCCTCGGCGATGACGAGGCGGAACATGGTGATGGCGGGCGCCTCGGGCGGGATCGGCAGGGCGATTGAGCTCTGGGCGGTCTCGTAGATGTCGCCGAGCAGGCGCGCCTTGGCGACCTTGCGGCCGACGAGGTCCCAGGCGGCCGCGACGAAGGCCTCCTTGCTGAGAGCGGTGATGCTGGCCGGCACGGGGAAGCGCTCGAGGAGAGCGAAGAACGGGTCGCTGCGGGTGTTGTTCCGGAAGCGGTCAACCTCGGGGAAGTACAGGGGCAGATAGTGGGTCTGGATGCGGTGGAGCGCCTCGGTCTTGGCCCTGGACACCACCTCATGGGTCATTGACAACTCCTGGATGTCGTTGATCCCGTGCTCCAGCGGGTCGTGGTAGGGCTTGGCCGCCCCGATCCGCAGCATGTGCAGGATGACCTGAGCGTCCTTGGGATCGTTCTTGTCCCAGCCGTTGTGCAGCGCCTCCCTGGTCCGAGCGAGGGCGACCGAGGAGATCAGCCGCACGTCGAAGCCCGCCTGCACCAGCCGCCAGGCGAGCGGGCGGTGGTAGTGGCCGGTCGGCTCCAGGCCGACGGTCACCGGGCGCTCAGGGCATGCAGTGCGGCCACCAGCCGGTCGTGCTCGGCACGGGTGTTGGTCACCGTCATCCTGCGGCGCCGCCGGGCGTGGGGCACCTCGATCAGCACCTCGTTCCTGAGCTTGGCGACATCGACGGCGACAAGGACTGCGGCAGCGGGTGGGGGCTGGGACTTGGCCATGGCCGGTCGGCTCCTCTCCGTGTGGCTGGACACCATCACTGTGGAGGCTTGCTGGCCGGTCGTGGCCGCCTTTGAACCGGGTCAGACCCCGATCCAGTTCAACCTTCCCGATGTGCTACGGGCCGGAGTTCGTCTCGAAGGTTCTGGACCGCTGGGCCTATGAGCGCGGCGTGACGCTCGACTTCTCCCGACCGGGCAAGCCGACCGACAACGGCCTCATCGAATCCTTCAACGGGCGGCTCCGGGACGAATGCCTGGACACGCATCCGTCCTTGTCGCTGGAGGACGCCAGGGCCAAGATCGGTTCGAAGCACTGCTTCGAACGGGAGGCGGGACCCTAATGCGTCCCGGCCTCACAGTGCCCTGGGGCACCTGACACCCCTGGAATTTGCTGCTCAGGCGGCCCGAAATGGCCCCTGAAGAAGCCAGAAGGCTCTCCCGGGAGCCGGACCAGTTTCGGGTACACGGTCAACCAGCCCGAGAGCTTGCATAGACCCCGGGCCAGAGTTGGGGGCAGAACCAAAACAGCCGACAGATCACATAATCGGCGGACTGCTTCAACGAGGGCACGTCACGGCGTCGTACTCACTCCAGTTCGTCGCCCGGAATCGCTGCTTCGGAATGCGATGACGGCGCTCGGCATTCGCCTTGAAAGGTAAGCTCGGCTCTCCTCGAGGATGGCAGGGCATCGTGCCCTCAAATCCCACCTCGGGCGGAGCGGTAGGCCGACCCGTGCAACACACCCGCACACTTCCCCAAATCGGTGTAACAGGATCTCGCGGCCATCCATTTCTGGCCGATCATCGCAGTTCTGCGACGGAGTTCGAGGCATGAACATCCCGGGTAGCGACACAGTCGCTCCGACGAACTATCGTGGGGCAGAATGGTGGCGCAGCGCGGTCATTTATCAAGTCTACCCGCGCTCATTCGCCGACTCTGACGGCGATGGTATCGGCGACCTTCCGGGAATAGCCACACGGCTGCCCTACTTGGCTCGCCTCGGCGTGGACGCACTGTGGCTCTCGCCCTTCTACCAGTCACCCCAAGCCGATGCCGGCTACGATGTTACCGACTACCGAGCGGTGGATCCGCTGTTTGGAAAGATTGAGGACTTCGATCGCTTCCTACTGCAGGCCCACTCTCTGGGAATCAAGGTGATCATTGACCTCGTGCCGAACCATACCTCGGACGAGCATGCCTGGTTCAAAGCTGCTCTGGGTTCGCCGCCGGAAAGTGCTGCACGCGCCCGCTACATCTGGCGTAACGGGCGTGGTCCGATGGGCCGCCTCCCGCCGAACAACTGGCAAAGTGTGTTTGGTGGCAGCGCCTGGTCCCGCCCAGCAAACGAGCGGCAATGGTACTTGCATCTTTTCGACAGCCGCCAGCCGGACCTGAACTGGGAACATCCTGAGGTTCGCATGGAGTTCGAAGAAATACTGCGGTTCTGGCTGAACCGGGGTATTGACGGTTTCCGCGTCGATGTTGCCCATGGCTTAATCAAGGATCCTGCTCTCCCCGACTGGGAGCGACGGGTCACCATGGTGGAAGGCGATGAGGACAATGGCATCAACCAGGGTCCGATGTGGGATCAGGAGGGTGTGCATGACATTTACAGGCGCTGGCACCATGTCCTGAGCGAATACCCGGGGCAGCGCATGATGGTTGCCGAGGCTTGGGTCCGTCCGCAGTCACGCCTCGCCCGCTACGTGCGTCCGGACGAAATGCACCAAGCTTTCAACTTCGACTACTTGCTGGCGCGTTGGAGTGCCACTGAGTTTCGAACGACCATCGACGCCTCCCTGGCTTCCATGGGAGCGGTTGGTGCACCTGCCACCTGGGTGACGTCCAATCATGATACGGTGCGCTACGCTTCGCGGCTGGGTCTGAGTCAACCGGGCGCTCGGCCGAACGGGATTGACGCCCTCAGCGAACAGCCAGATGAGAAACTCGGATTGCAACGTGCCCGGGCAGCCGCGTTTCTTACGTTGGCACTACCCGGCTCGGTCTATCTCTACCAGGGTGAGGAACTCGGCCTTCCCGAGCACACCACTTTAGCGGCCCAGTACCGCCAGGATCCTACTTTCCGTCGCAGCGGCGGTGATGAGATCGGCCGCGATGGATCCCGGGTGCCGATCCCCTGGAGGGCCCAAGCCCCATCCTATGGCTTCGGCACGAGCAAAGAAGCTTGGCTGCCCCAGCCGGGATACTTTGCCCGCTACGCCGTTGATCAGCAGGACAAGGTACCTGGATCGACGCTTGAGCTGTACCGCGAGCTGTTGCAGCTGCGCCGGGCCCATAACTTAGGAAGCGGCTCCCTGCACTGGCAGTCGTCTGCCAGCGATACTCTGGTCTTCGACAACGGGATGCTGCGCGTGGCGGTCAACTTGGGCTACGCGGATGCAGCCTTGCCCGCGGGCAAACCAATTGTTTCCAGTCAACCTCTGACACGAGGTGGTACACTACCCGGGAATACGGCCGCGTGGCTCGCGGCGCCATAGCTGCAGATCCGACCTTCGCCGTCCCAGTTGTTCTTGCGCGCGGGATTTGAGCGGCGCCGCAAACGTACCGCACCTCGAAACGGCCCGAGTTGCGGGTTCGGCGTACCCTGCTGGACATCCGCACGGTCACCGCGACGCGGGTTGGTGCAGCCCCTCTGCACGACTGGTTCGCTCTGCTCATCTGTTCGCAACGTGCACCGATATGAGACTCCATGATCGTGCCGAGGCGGGCCGCTACTTGGCGGCCCGCCTGCTTCACCTCAGGGACGCTCAGCCCCTTGTGCTGGCTCTGCCAAGATGCGGCGTTCCGGTCCGCCTTCCCACGACGAAGGCGCTCGACACACCGCTCGACCTCCTGATGGTGCGCAGGATCGGCGCGCCCGGAGGTCCTGAATACGGCATTGGGGCTGTCGTCGATGGGCAGCAGCCCGAGGCGATCCTGGACAGCGAACGGCAGGTCCGGGAGGGACGGAGGTCACCATGGACGCGGCTGCCCTTCGGGGCAGACAGGGCGGACTGGAAATGGTGGAACTCCGATAACCGTGGGGCCGAGATGGCGTTGTCAGGATCTGGACGGAGGTCACGGGCATGGCAGGCCTATCGGAGACGACAGCAGAGACGTTGCGCAGCCTGGCTCGCTCGGTCGCCCAGCATCGCAGGAACGGCGGGGTGCTGGACGGCTTGCCGGAGCAGCAGCAGGGCTACCTGCAAGCGATGGGCGAGGCGCAGCGGATGTTCTTCATGGAGGAGTTGGCGAGGGCAGATGCGGAGGAGGGCAAGAACCGCTTTCGCGCCACGCTCGGGCAATGGCGCCCTCGGCAGAAGGATTCCCGCCCAGAAACGGGGCCGTGAATGGCATCGCGGAGGGGTAGGACCGGGGGCCAACCGTCCCACTCGACACCATCGCTGAGGAGACCAGATGGACCAGCACCAGCCCGCCGGCGAGGCCCTTCGCGCAGTGGCGCAAACAGCTGGCCTGACCGTACATCCGCATGAGATAAGCCCACTTCTGAAGGCGGCCGGCGGCCAGGCTCCGGTTTCGGCGGAGGCGCTGCGCCGGGCTCTGGTCGAGGTCCGGCGCCCGGCCTGGCGCAAGCGGCTGGCAGCCCTGGTCAAGCGCATTGAGGCGCTGCCCGCCCGCGCGGACGATCTCGACGTGGCGGTCGCCGGCACCTCGGATCCCGAGCCGCGGGAGATCGATCTGCTCGCAGCCCTGCGCACAGCCGTCCTTTCCCGACTGGGTGGCTATAGCACCCCGAAGGCGGCACTCGCGGCGGCTCTCGAGAACCTGCCGAAGGGGTTATCCGGAGAGCCTCCCATGGAGGCAGTCGGACACTGCGCCGGCTTGGTGGCCGAAGCCTTCAGCATGGCTGAGCCGGAGGTTGTCGCCTTTGCCCGCCGTGCGGTCGAGGATGAGCGTTTGCGGCGGGAGGAGCGACGCAGTGCCACGAGGCTGGCGCGGGAAACCCGAGCCGAGGAGGAGCGACGCCTCAGGACTTGGGAGACCTCCCTGGTTGGCGCGGATGCCGTCCCCGGCTTGCTGGGCTGCACGCGGCACGAGGCGGAGCGCTGGATCCGTGCTGGCATCGTGCCAGTGGCGCGCCGCGTGGCCGTCCGCCGGGGTGGGCGGACGGTGCAGGAGCCAGAATTCGACCCTGCCGGGCTGGAGGTGTTGCGGGACCAGGTCGAGGCCTGGCGCCGGGCCGATGCGGGAGAGCCCCCGGCCGAGCCGGGCGGGCGCCGCGCCGAAACCAAGCGGGTGAGCAATGCTGCCGTAGCCCGTATTGCGGGTCTGGACCACTACGCGGGCCATTTCGCGACCGCGCGGGCACTCAACCGCCGGATCATTGCTTGTCTGGGGCCGACGAACTCGGGAAAAACCTATTTCGGCCTGAGCCAGCTTGCAGACGCGGAGAGCGGAATCGCCTTGGGGCCACTGCGGCTGCTCGCCCATGAGTACCGGGAGGCGTTGGAGGCGCGCGGCGTGCCGACCTCGCTCTCGACGGGGGAGGAGCGCTTTCGCGTTCCTGGCAGTCGCCATACGGCGGCGACCGTGGAGATGTGCCCCTTCCAGAATCCCGTGGATGTGGCGGTGATCGACGAGGTGCAGATGCTGGCCGACCCCGAGCGGGGGGCCGCCTGGACGGCGGCCATCATGGGCGTGCCGGCGCGGCAGGTGATCCTTCTTGGCGCGCCGGATGCGGCACCGATGATCCGGCGCATCGCCAAGCTCTGTGGCGACCCTCTGGAAGAGGTGCGGCTTCAGCGCATGGGACCACTGGTGGCGGCCCCGGAGCCTGTTCCCCTGGCCGAGATCAGCCGCGGCGATGCGGTGATCGCCTTCTCGCGCCGTGAGGTTTTCGCGCTACGGGCCGAACTGCTGAGGCGGGGGCGGAGTGTGGCGGTGGTCTACGGTGCGCTCGGTCCGACGGTGAGGCGCGCCGAAGCCAGGCGCTTTCGGGAAGGTGAAGCGGAGGTGCTGGTCGCGACGGACGCGATCGGCATGGGGCTGAACATCGGCCCCTTGCGGCGCGTCGTGTTCTCGACGTTGACGAAATACGACGGCAAGGAGGACCGCCCGCTCACGGTGCAGGAGATCAAGCAGATCGGCGGCCGCGCCGGGCGCTTTGGGGGCGAGCATGCGGAGGGGATCGTCGCCGTGCTCGCGGGAGGGGGCGACCCCAAGGAGATCGCCCGTGCCCTGACGGCAGCTCCGGAGGCGCCCAGGGATCTGCGCCCGCCAGTTGCGCCCGATGCGGAGATCGTGGCCGCGGTAGCGGCCGAGATCGGCACTCATAGCTTGTTCGGCACCTTGCGGCGGATCGAGCGCGCCGTGCTGCGTAGGGACGACCCGAATTACAGGCTGGGCGACCTCTCGACGCAGCTGGCGATTGCGGCGGCGGTGGACGGGGTGCGGGAGCTGTCGCTGATGGACCGCTGGACCTATGCCCTGTGCCCCGTGGATGAGCGGGACGAGGGCATTGAGCGACTGGCGGACTGGGCCGTGGAGCACGCGCTGGGCCGGGCTGTGGCGCCGCCCAGAGCCGGGCAGCTGCCCCCGCCGGATCGCGCCGAGCAGATGGCCTTGCAGCTTGCCGAACGCGTGCATCGCCGGCTCGTGGCCTGGCGCTGGATGGCGCTGCGCTTTCCGGACACCTACCGCGACACGGACGGCGCACTTGCTGAGAGCCGTCGGCTCAACGAGTGGATCGAGGCAGTACTGGCGGCCAGCCCCTCGGGGCGGATACGGGCGGTGTCGGGCGGGGCCGATAGGCCAGCCCGCGGCCAAGGAAGGCGCCGGAGGGAGCGGGACGACGCCGCGCCGGAAAAGGTCTCCCGGCGCGGCCGGACCGGCAGAGCGCGGAACGCGTGATCGGGTGCGTGCCCTCTCTTGCGACTGTGCCCGGAGATAACCAGATTCGGTGTCCGCCGCAGGGCGGACATTCTTTAAGGGGCCTGGGCGACATAGGTATTGACATCGGGACTGTGTGGTCCCATCTGAGCTGCTCGCGGCGAGGTGGACATTCCCTTTGGGGCCCGGGTGACTGAGTATTGCAATTGGGGCCGCGAGGTTCTATTTTTGCCGTCTGTCGCGAGGCAGACATTCCCTTGAGACGCCGGGTTGACCGGGCTTGAAACTGGAGCCGCGAGGCACCACTTTAGGTGTCTGCCGCGAGGTGGACATTCTCTTTGGAACGCTTCAAAGAGGGGGCTTAAAACTGGCGCTTTGCGGCGCCAAGTCGCTCCTCCGCAGCGGAGCGGTTGTTCTGTCCGGATAGGCTGGTGACGCTTTCGGGTGTGGCCGCCTCTCTTGGGGATAGAAGCATCGTCTGGCTGCAGATCGTGATCTTTGGTGCCCTTGGGCACTGGTTCTTTTTGCGTCGCAGAAATGCGGGGCGCCTCCTGTCGGCTGATGTCGATGGGACCTGATCTCTGACAATCGCATCTGTCTTTTGGAAGCAAGCAAGTGCTTTCGGCCTCATCGGCCGGCGCTGTCCCCTCTGGGATGGGCTGATCTGATAGTGGTTTGATGGGCACTTTGCATCGAGAATGGTGAGCGGAGCTTTGATCGGTCGACGTCGGGTTGGGTTTGTCTTTTGGATGGGCCTGACAAGATGAACTTGAGAGTTTGATCCTGGCTCAGAGCGAACGCTGGCGGCATGCTTAACACATGCAAGTCGCACGGGCAGTTTCGGCTGTCAGTGGCG
>JBHTFH010000109.1:0-8703 GCA_042666135.1 Roseomonas sp. GCM10028921
CTCGACCAGCAGGATACGACGGCTGGCTAATAGCCCTTCGACTTGGGACATGGGACTTCAGTTCCATGGAAGGATGCCGGTGCGTGGCAGCCGCCTGCCCGCGGGCAGGCCACCAAGCAGCCGCTTGAACACGGCCGTGCTGCCGAGGGAACCGCCGATCACCACGACGTCGCGTTGGATCACTGGGCCTCCACAGCACCGGCCAGGTACAGAGGGCTCAACCTCAGCCACCACCGAAGGTTGCCGAGCTGGGAGGGGCATTGCGCAGGCCGGCACTGCGCCCTACCCCAAAGAGTACCTGCTGCTCGGCGCATACGCGCCGTTGGAGCCGGCCCCCACGTTCTGCAGGGCTGGTCTCGCCCGTTCCTGCCCGGCTGCCGACAGTGAGTTGCCAGGATGACCTCAAGGTCCGAGAGCAACTGCTCCGCTGTCCCGGGCGAAGGCCCTTCTCGCACAGCCACCCGAGGACCTCCCGCTGCCGCTCAACGTGCACTTCTCGCTCCCGGACGTGCCGTTCATCCATTTGGAGGGGGGCTCGCCGGGCTCATGGCCTGATGGTGCGCCACAATCTGCAACGGGCCGAGGTTCTATTGCGACCTTGCCGCTGACCCCGTCTGCTCAGCGGCAGCGTCGCCGCTTATCAGGCCAAAACCTGCCATTCCGCTCTCGGCCAGAGTCTGCCACGTCGGCTCCGCGCCCACCCCGGCTATCCGGTCGTGTGCGGTGGCATCCCACTAGCGGACATATGGCGCGCCCAGATTTCGACCGGGGATGTAACGCCCGAGTGCCCCCATGCTGTCGCGGTCGGCGGGAGCAGTCCTTCGCACTACTCCCGGCGGAGTAGCTTCGTCCCAACTCGGGCCGCAGGTCCCGCCAGGCCCGCCGCTCCGGCCAAGAGCCGGCCGTCCCGTCTACGCAGCACCTAGATCTGCCCGAGCTCGCGGCCCATCACCTCCGCGATCCCGCGGCTCGCGATGACGGTCACGCTGCCCGCCGGGTAGCCCGCGGCAAGGGGGACGGGGCGGCTTGGCCAGGCTCCCGGCGGCCCTTCCTCGGCACCCGCGGCGGCCCAGGGCCGGGCCAGAAGCGCAGCACAGCCTCCGACCAGAACCTGGCGGCGGGTGCTACCCGGTCCACAGTTGAAATGTCGCTGGGCGGCTTCTTCCATGACATTTCCCCATGTAGCTGTCGCCCCGCTGAACCGGCGCCGCGCGGAGGCGGCAGTCAGGCCACAAAGAAGCCGCCGTTCACGTCGAGCACGGTGCCGGTAACGAACCCCGCGCGCTCACCGACAAGGTAGAGCGCGGCGGCGGCGATCTCCTCCGGCAGGCCCATGCGACCAACCGGGATCCGGCGCGCGAACTCCTCGTTCATCCCCGGTGCGGCGCCTGCCGCCATCGGCGTGTCGATGCGGCCCGGCGCGATGGCATCATGCTTGAAGGGCATCCCCGAAATCGTGCTGGCTTGGCAGGAACCGGGCTACCGCCGGTCCATGCACCATCGCCTCAGCGAGCGCCAGCAGAACCGAGCGAGCCGGGCCGGACGGGACTGCGACCGTTTTGTGATGTTTTGTGAAGATTTGATCTTCCCGTTGCCCTGGGGTCGGGCTACCACCCATTCGGGTCCGGGATGGGCCGATCTTCCACGCAAGGGGCGGGCATGAGCGACAACCGGTACCGGGTCTGCGTGGTCGGCCTGGGCTCGATGGGGATGGGCGCGGCACGTTCCTGCGTGGCGGCCGGGCTCGCCACCTATGGCGCGGACATCAACGCCGCAGCTTGCGAGGCGCTGAAGGCTGCCGGCGCGGAGGCAGCAGGCGCCGATGCTGCCGCCTTCGCCGGGCAACTCGACGCCGTGCTCCTGCTGCTGGTGAATGCCGCCCAGTGCCGTACTGTTCGGCTCGGACGGGCTGGCTGCGAAGCTGCGCCCGGGCACGGGGGTGATGGTCTCCTCCACTATTTCCGCCGCCGATTCCCGCGCGATGGCGGCCGAGCTGGAGGTGATGGACCTGCTAATGCTCGATGCCCCGGTCTCCGGCGGCGCAGCCAAGGCGGCGGAAGGGCAGATGACGGTCATGGCCTCCGGCCCGCGCGCCGCTTTCGACCGCCTGCGCCCCGTGCTCGATGCAGTGGCAGGAAAGGTCTATGAGATCGGCGAGGAGATCGGCCTCGGCGCAACCGTGAAGATCATTCACCAGCTTCTGGCCGGCGTGCATATCGCGGCAGGCGCGGAGGCGATGGCCCTAGCCGCCCGCGCCGGCATCCCGCTGGACACCATGTATGAGGTGGTGACCAACGCCGCCGGAAACAGCTGGATGTTCGAGAATCGCATGAAGCACGTGGTGGAGGGGGACTACACGCCGCATTCGGCCGTGGACATCTTCGTGAAAGACCTGCGGCTGGTGACGGAGACGGCGCTGTCGCTGAACTTCCCGCTGCCCCTGGCCAGCACGGCCTACACCATGTTCGCCAATGCCAGCAACGCGGGCTTCGGGCGGGAGGATGACGCGGCGGTCATCAAGACCTTCGCTGGCATTGATCTGCCCGGCGTGAAAGGGAAATGACCATGCGCCTGGGCGTGATTGCCGACGACTTCACCGGCGCGACCGACATCGCCGGCTTCCTGGTGGCCAACGGGCTGCGCACGGTGCAGCTCAATGGCGTGCCGCCCACTGATATGCAGGTGGATGCGGACGCGGTTGTCATCAGCCTGAAGAGCCGCTCCTGCCAAGTGGAGGAGGCGGTTTCTCAGAGCCTTGCCTCGCTGGAATGGCTGCGCGCCTGCGGCTGCCCGCAATTCTTCTTCAAGTACTGCTCCACCTTCGACAGCACGCCGCGCGGCAATATCGGCCCGGTGACAGACGCGCTGCTGGATGCGCTCGGCGAGACGTTCACCGTGATCTGCCCCGTGCTGCCGGTGAACGGGCGAACCATCTACTGCGGCTATCTTTTCGTGAATGGCGTGCCACTGGAGGAATCCGGGATGCGGCATCATCCCGTTACGCCCATGACTGACAGCAACCTGATGCGCCTGATGGACGCGCAGTCCCGCGGCAGGACGGGGAACGTGCCCAGCAGCGTCATGGACCAGGGGCCGGACGCCGTGCGCGCCGCCCTGGCGGAGCTGAAGGCCAAGGGCTTCCGCTACGCGGTGCTGGATGCGCTGAGCGACTCGCATCTCGTCACCATGGGCCAGGCCGTATCCGGGATGAAGCTCGTCACCGGCGGCTCGGGCCTTGCGGATGGCATGGCCCGAGCCTGGAGCAAGGCCGCGGATGCAGGCGCCGCCGCCGCTGAGGGCCGCCCCGCGAAGGGGCGCGCCGTGGTGATCTCCGGTTCCTGCTCTCAGATGACCAATGCGCAGGTCGCCGCGTATCGCGATGCCGCGCCCTCCCTCGCGGTCTCGGTGGAGCGCTGCATGTCGGATGCGGGCTATGCCGATGAGCTGGCAGATTGGGTGCTCGCCCAGCCCCGCACCGGCCTGGCGCCGCTGGTCTATGCCACCATGCCCCCGGAACAGGTGAGGGCGCTGCAGGACCGTTACGGCGCCGCAGAGGTGAGCGAGAAGGTCGAGGGCGTTTTCGGCCGCCTCGCGAAGCGGCTTGAGGAAGCGGGTTTCAACCAGTTCATCGTGGCCGGCGGTGAAACCTCGGGCGTGGTCACGCAGTCCCTGGGTATCGGCGGCTTCCATATCGGGCCGCAGATCGCCCCGGGCGTGCCCTGGGTACGGGCGGTGGGCAAGCCGCTCTCCCTCGCCCTTAAATCCGGCAATTTCGGCCAGGAGCGCTTCTTCTTCGAAGCGCAGGATCTGGCGGCCTGAAGGAGGACGAGATCATGCCCCGCTTCGCCGCCAACCTCTCCATGATGTTCACCGAGCTACCTTTCCTCGACCGCTTCGCCGCGGCGGGGAAGGCTGGCTTCGGGGCCGTGGAATTCCTCTTCCCCTATGAGCATCCGCCGGAAACCGTGGCGGCCCGGCTGCGCGAGGCCGGACTGGTCCAGGCCCTGTTCAACATGCCGCCCGGGGATTGGGCGGCGGGCGAGCGCGGCATGGCTGCGATCCCCGGCCGTGAGGGGGAGTTCCGCGACAACGTCGCGATCGCCCTGCGCTATGCGAAGGCGCTCGGCTGCAAGACCCTGCACGCCATGTCCGGCATCACCACGGGCCTGGACCGCACGGCCTGCGAGGCCAGCTTCGTGGAGAACTTCCGCTTCGCCGCCGATATGCTGGCGCCAGAAGGCATCACCCTGCTCGTTGAGCCGATCAACAGCCGCAACATGCCCGGCTATTTCATTGCGCATCAGCGAAATGCAGTGGCGCTGGTGGAGCGCGTGGGGCGGGCGAATGTCTCCGTGCAGCTCGACCTCTATCACGCGCAGATCATGGATGGAGACCTGACCCGCCTGATCGAGGCGATGGCCGGCAAGTTCGCCCATGTGCAGATCGCCTCGGTGCCCGATCGGCACGAGCCGGATGAGGGCGAGCTGAACTACCTCCATCTATATCAGGTGCTCGAGCGCGTTGGCTATCAGGGCTGGATAGGCTGCGAATACAACCCGCGCGGCGAAACCACGGCGGGCCTCAGCTGGTTCGCCCCCTACCGGGCGCGCTGAGGCACGGCATGATCCCCGCCGAGCGACAGAAGCTGATTGTCGCCCGGCTTTCCGCCCATGAGGTGCTGAGCATCGCCCAGCTGACTGAACTGCTCGGCGTCTCGCATATGACCGTGCGGCGCGACATCCAGCAGCTGGAGCGCGCGGGACGGGTGACCTCGGTGGCGGGTGGGGTGCGCCTGCCCGAGCGGATCCGCATTGAGCCCTCGCATGACAGCAAAATGGCCATGTCCCATGCGGAAAAGGCGGCCATCGGCCGTCTCGCGCTCGGGCTGATCCCGCCTGGCGCCGCGATCTATCTCGATGCCGGCACCACCACGCTGGAGATCGCCCAGGGCCTGGCAGGCCGTGGGGACGTCACCGTCATCACCAATGACTTCGTGATCGCCGCCTTCCTGACCCGCGAGGCGCGCTGCCCGCTCTATCACACGGGTGGCGTGGTCGAGCGCGAGAACCAGTCCTGCGTCGGCGAGCCGGCGGCGGAGGCGATCCGCCGCTTCAACTTCGACATCGCCTTCATCTCCACCTCTTCCTTCGGCCTCCGAGGCGTCTCCACCCCTTCCGAGAACAAGGTCGCGGTGAAGCGGGCCATCGCGCAGAGCGCGGCGCGTAGCATCCTCGTCACCGACAGCAGCAAATACGGGCGGATCGGCACCTTCAATGCCGTCCCTCTCGAGGCGCTTTCGGCCATCGTCACCGATTCCGGCCTTCCGGAGGATGTCCGGACTGCCATCCACGAGCGCGGCATCGCCCTGCACATCGCGGCGCCCGGCGCCGGAACCTAGGGAGCAAACCAGCATGAAGATCATCGTCACGGGTGGCGCCGGCTTCCTCGGCAGCCGCGTGATCCGCTCGCTCCTGGCCGATGGCAGCGGCAGGGATGGCGTTCCGTCCTTCGACGGCATTGTCTCTGTCGATCTCGCGCCCTGCCCGGTGCAGGATCCGCGTGTCACATCCCTCACCGGCGACATCGCCGATGCTGAATTCGCTCGCCGCGTCATTGGGCCGGATACGGTCGGTGTGTATCACCTGGCGGCCGTGCTGAGCGGCGGGTCGGAGCAGGATTTCGACCTGGCCATGCGCGTGAACGTGGATGGCACCCGCGCCCTGCTGGAGGCCGCCCGCGCCACCGGTCGCGCTCCCCGCTTCGTCTTCACCAGCTCCCTCGCGGTGTTCGGCGGCGAGATGCCGGAGGTGGTACCGGAGGCCATGGCGCTTATGCCCGCCTCCACCTATGGCGCGCAGAAGGCGATCGGCGAGCTGCTGGTGAACGACTACTCCCGCAAGGGCTTCGTGGATGGCCGCGTGGTGCGGCTGCCCACCATCGTCGTGCGCCCGGGTAAGCCGAATTCCGCCGCCTCCTCCTTCGCTAGCGGCATCATCCGCGAGCCGCTGGCCGGCGTGGTTTCCAACTGCCCCGTGCCGCTGAAAACCCGCATGTGGATTTCCTCCCCCGATGCAGCGGTGGCCAACCTCATCCGCGCCATTGCGGTGGAGGGCGAGAGGATCGGCTCCTGGCGCACCATGAACCTGCCGGGCATCAGCGTGACGGTCGGCGAGATGCTCGCCAGCCTCGAGCGCGTGGGTGGGGCCGGCCCCCGCGCGCTGGTGAGCCATGAGCCGGAGCAGCGCGTGATCGACATCGTCTGCTCCTGGCCCGGCGACTTCGATGTGAGCCGCCCCCTGGCCCTCGGCTTCAACCGTGATGGCGACTTCGACTCCGTCGTCCGGCAGTACAAGGACGAGTTTGTCCGCTGATTTCCTGCCGCCGGGGGCTGTCGTCGGCGGCCTCAATAGTAATAACTGGAGAGTTCAATGAATGCTGCCGCCAGCGCGGTAGGGCCGGGGGCCGTTGTAGGCCTCGTTTTCGGCATCCTTCTGCTGATCTTCCTCGTGCTGCGCACCAAGGTCCACGCCATTGTGGCTCTGGTGATCGCGGCCTCCATCGCCGGGCTTTCCGCCGGCATGGCGCCGAATGAAGTGGTGCGGTCCATTACGACCGGCTTCGGTGCAACCCTCTCCACCATCGGCCTCGTCATCGGCTTCGGCGTAATGATGGGCCGCATCCTCGAGATTTCCGGCGCGGCGGAGCGCTTGGCCATCTCCCTGGTGCGTTGGCTGGGTGAGAAGAAGGAAGAATGGGCGATGATGGCCACGGGCTACATCGTCTCCATTCCCATTTTTTGCGACAGCGCCTTTGTTATCCTCAACCCGCTGGCGCGTGCCCTGGCGCGCAGCAGCGGCCGCTCAATCCTGACGCTGGGCATCGCCCTGGCTGGCGGCCTGATGCTGACCCACCATGCCGTGCCGCCGACGCCCGGCCCGCTGGGCGCAGCCGGCATTTTCAACATCGATATCGGGCTGATGATCTTCTGGGGCGTGGTGCTCACTCTCCCGGCCACCTTCACCATCATCCTCTATGCACGGGCGATGGGGCCGAGGATCGAATCCATAATCGAGCGTGAGACCGGTGAGGCCCTGCCTAGCTCCGGTGCTTTCGAGCAGTTCAAGCAGGAGGCTGCCGTGCGAGAGAAGGCGCTGCCGCCGCTCTGGCTCTCGATGCTGCCGATCCTCGTGCCGATCGTCCTCATCTTCATCAACACCGTGGTCGCTGGCTATGTCACTGCCAGCGGCGATAATACGCTGTCCTCGAGCCTCCTGGTGCAGATCTCGGCCTTCATCGGCAATCCGGTGATCGCGGTAGGCCTGGGCGTTCTCATCGCCGTCTACGGCCTTTCCGGAAATCTCGGTCGGCAGGAGACCATTGCGGAACTGGAGAAAGGCGTGGAGTCCGCCGGCATCATCCTCCTGGTGACCGGCGCGGGCGGTGCGCTGGGCGCGGTGCTGCGTGACAGCGGCATGGGCACCTATATCGGCCAGTGGGTCTCGACCCTGCCGCTGCCGGCCGTGCTGATCCCCTTCGTCATCGCCAGCCTGGTGCGCCTGATCCAGGGCAGCGGCACGGTGGCCATGATCACGGGCGCCTCGATTTCCGCGCCCATCCTGGCGCAGATCCCCGATGTGAACATGGTCTTTGCGGCGCAGGCGGCTTGCATCGGCTCCATGGTCTTCGGCTATTTCAATGACAGCTACTTCTGGGTGATCAACCGCATCCTCGGCGTGAAGAACGCCAAGCATCAGATGCTGACCTGGTCGATCCCGACTACTATTGGCTGGGCGACCTCCCTGGTCACCCTGCTAATCGCCAACGCCATTTTCGGTTGAATCGCATGGGGCGCCGGCATGCCGGCGCCCCATACCCCACCGCAGCATTCCAGGACGGAACTTCCGCATGACCGAGTCCGAACTGCGCGACCTCCTCGTCGAGCAAGGGGCCAGCCTCTTCGCGCGAGGCTATTCCGTCGGCAGCGCCGGCAATATCAGCGTCCGCCTGCCGGACGGCTATCTGATGACGCCGACTAACTCCTCCCTTGGCCGCCTGAAGGCGGACCGAATCAGCAAGCTCGACCTGAGCTGGAACCATGTCGGCGGCGACAAGCCCTCCAAGGAGGTCTTCATGCACCGCGCCGTGCTCACGGCCCGCCCGGAGGCCGGCGCGGTGGTGCATCTGCACTCCAGCTATGCCACCGCCATCGGCTGCCTCGCGGCACCTGGGGAGGATGCGCCGATCCCGCCGCTGACCCCCTATTTCGTCATGCGCGTGGGCCGGAAGCTGCCGGTAATCCGGTACTACCGGCCCGGCGACGCGGCGATGGAGGGCGACATCCATGAGGCCGCGAAGGAAGCCCGCGCCGTGCTTCTGGCCAATCACGGACCGGTCATCTCCGGCAAGACCCTCACCGATGCCGTCTATGCGGCAGAGGAACTTGAGGAGTCCGCCCGGCTGGCCCTGCTGCTGCGCGGCCAGAGCGCGCGAGCGTTGACTCCGACCCAAGTGGACGACCTACTCGGCACCTTCGGCTGAGCCGCTCAAGTCGTCATAAGACCCCTGCCGCCAGGCGTATGCGCAGGTTCTGTCAGCTTTCGTGCCATGAGGGGCCGGGTAGCGGGCCAGGGTGGCGGCGGGTGGACTCGGGGCTGGGTCAAGGCGGCTCAGGAGCCCGAGATGGAATGCGGCGTCTGCGGGTCC
>JBHTFH010000110.1:0-8680 GCA_042666135.1 Roseomonas sp. GCM10028921
CCCAAACCCGAAACGCCTGAAGGGCGTGCCGGCCCAGACGATATCGCCCAGGCCCGCCTCATCGCGGAACGCGCAAAGGAGGTCTCACAACCGGACATCTATGCCTACGTGGGCAATGGCGCCCTCTCCACCGGGGACATCACCAATGGAGTGAAGGTTGGCGAGATAAACGTCACCGATGGGCATGCCCAGCTGCCTGCTAGCAACCCGATTAGCGTTGACCTCAGCCACGGCACGATTGATGATATCCTCGACAGTGTTGCTTCTGGCGACTATGTGGGAATCGTGCTGCGGGCGCAGGAAGTTCCCGGCACGGCGTGGTTCGATGTCGCTGCTAGCGACATGAAGCTGGACCTCTGGTTCTAAGTTACAGGCCTAAACGAAGCCGGGGATGGCTCCCCGGCTTCACCCTTGATTGCCAAGAGGAACTAACACGACCTGTCGATCGTGACTGCGTTGCACGGATCAGCTTGCAAGCGCAGTGAGCCGTGAGCGCATTCGCGATCACGTGATGCGGACATACTCCGGGCGTCCAAGCTCAAGCATGCGGTTCAGCACACTGACAGCATCAGCCGGCGTGCGACGGCAGCTCTGGCGCGAGCGCTGACGGAACCTGTTCAGCCTCGGCATCAACTTATGCCGGTCACGGTGCAATGCGGCGTGGGGCTCCTCGGTGCCAGAGGCACGTCGTCACTCCCGTTCTACACGCAAAGGTTGCAACTTTCGGCAGGGATATCGATTGCTTGTAGATGGCCGTACTGGGGTCAACATAGATGCCGACAAGAGCCTTCAGCATAGGGGCGGGTGGCAAACGCCCTTTGTCAGCGCCGTATAGTCTGCGGGTCCACCTTGCCACGATCACCCTCGTCGCGCTCCTGCCGGCACTTGGGGTTGGCTCCGCCGGTGCATGGCTCGCCATGGGCAGTCAACAACGCTCCTACGAAGACCGGCTCCGCGACAGCGCAAAAAGCGCCGCCCTGCTAGTCGGGCGTGAGATCGTAAATCACGTTTCCGCTCTGGCGGCCCTCGCCACGTCCCCGGCCCTCGACACCGGCCCGGATGGTGACCTAGCCATGTTCTACAATCACGCGAAGCGGGCCGCTGAAGCGGTAGGATCACCCGTGGGCCTGATTGGGCCAGACCTTCGTATTCGGATCGACACCGACCGACCCTTTGGTGCGTCGCTCCCCTCGACAGCGGCGGCGGAGGCGGCGCGGGCGGTGTTCGAGAGCCAACGGCCAACCGTAAGTAACCTCATCATCGGCTCTATCTCTCGTCGGCCGGTTCTCGTGGTCAACGTCCCTGTCCTGCGTGACGGGCGCGCTGTCGCGGCGGTTGGGACCCGCATCAGGCCAGAACACCTGTCGAGGCTGCTTGCGGCGCCAGACCTCTCGGGCGGTGCCATCGCCACCGTCACGGACGGTCAGGACGTCATTGTGGCACGGTCGCAAGAGTTCGACCGCTTCGTCGGCCGACGCGCTCCGGACTGGTACTCCGAAGCGATCGCTGGCCGGGATAGCGGCTTTGCCGCCGGACGCACCCTCGCCGGGGAGGAGGTCAAGCTCGCCTTCCAGCGTGTTGAGGGGACGCCCGGATGGACCTTGATGGTTCTCGAGCCAATCGCCGCATTCCACGCGAGTTGGCGCCGGCCTGTTCTAACCCTGCTGGGAGGCGGGGCGGCCGTCTCTGCTGTCGCGCTCGCCTTCGCGATGTGGCTCGGTCGCCGCGTCCTCGATCCAATCGCCACTCTCAAGCAGCAAGCCGAGGCAGTCGCCGCGGGAGCAGGAGGACAGGCACTCGCCCCCCTGATGCCCCTCCCACACCGCGAGAAGGTCGCCGAGTTCGAGGCGCTTCGTCATGCTATAGGGCGGGCAGGCGAGGCGATGGAGGCCAGTGATCGCCGCCTCCGCTCGCTGGCCGAAGGAGGTGCATCTGCGCTCTGGCGCGCCAAGGCGGACGGCTCAATGCTTGAAAGCCGAGGCTGGGAGGTCCTGACCGGGCAGCGCCCGGAGGAACTACGCGGAAACGGCTGGTTACGAATGCTGCACCCTGACGACGTCCCCCGGACCTTGGCGGCGTGGCGAGAGGCCATGGACGAGAGAAGGCCCTTGGGTGTCGACTACCGGGTCCGCACCCGCGACGGCGCTTGGCTATGGCATCGGGCCCGCGGAGTGCCGGTCCTCGACGAGAGGGGCGAGATCACCGAGTGGTTCGGCGTTGTCGCGAACATCAACGATCGAAAGCTCGGTGAGGCGGCGCTGGCCGAGAGCGAGGCCCGGCTGCGCGCCGTGGTGGAAACGGCACCTGACGCCATCGTGGTCATTGATGCACAGAACATTGTCCAATCCTTCAACAGGGGCGCTGAGCGCATATTCGGCTACGCTGCCGCGGAGGTGGTCGGCCGCAGTGCCGCCATGCTCATGCCAGCCGCCCTTGCCATACGGCACGGGGATGGTATCGCGAGGTACCTACGCACAGGTGAGCCGCGCGTCATCGGCTCCGCCACCGAACTGGAGGGCCTGAGGAAGGACGGGTTCA
The DNA here is from genome assembly GCA_042666135.1 of Roseomonas sp. GCM10028921. GTDB lineage: Bacteria > Pseudomonadota > Alphaproteobacteria > Acetobacterales > Acetobacteraceae > Roseomonas. The sequence goes on from JBHTFH010000110.1 coordinate 2,539, forward strand.
CTGTTCCCCTCGAGGCGTCGATCGGTGAGTGGCGCGATGCCACGGGGGCGCGGTTCTTCACCGGCGTGCTGCGTGACATCACGGAGCGCCGAGCCGCCGAGGAGAAGCAGACCCTCCTTACCCGAGAGGTGGACCACCGCGCCAAGAACGCGCTCGCGGTGGTTCAGTCCCTGCTCCGCCTTACCCCGATGAGCGAACCAAAGGCGTTCATCACGGCCATAGAGGCCCGGGTAGCAGCGCTCGCGCGGGCGCACTCATTGCTCGCCGAGGGAGGGTGGACCGGGGCCGATCTTCGTACGCTCGCGGAGAAGGAGTTGGCGGCCTATGCGCCGGCCGAGGAGCACGGGAGCACCACCGTCTTGAACGGTCCGGCTTTTCCTCTCGCCTCGGCCGCCGTGCAGCCGCTCTCGATGGTGCTCCACGAACTGGCAACCAACGCCGCCAAGTACGGAGCACTCTCGGTTCCGGGTGGGAAGCTGGAGGTCAAGTGGCGTGTCGACCATAGCGCCGGCACGCTCCGCATCGATTGGATCGAGAGCGGTGGACCACCAGTCTCGCCTCCAGCGCGACGAGGGTTCGGCTCTCGCCTGATCGAGGCGACCATTCGCAACCAACTTGGCGGCTCGGTGGAGTGGTTCTGGGAGGCTTCGGGACTGGCCTGCCATGTAGCGGTCCCTCTCGCGAGGGCGGTAGCGCCGAAGGGAGCATCGGTTACCTCGTCGTGGGCGGGGCCGGGGGATACGGCTTCCGAGACGCCGAGTACGTCAGGTTGAGGACGCGGCGTGCATTGTCGAGGTGCGCGGCTGCCTCCCCGAACCAGTGGTTCACGGCGTCACTCTCGGGCCACGCGACGATCTTGAGGAGGCGGGCGAGGAGTTGGACGATCTCGCTCTCTACCGCCCGCGTCTCGGATCGCGACAATCCCTCTAGCTCCTCATAGGGATGGTCCCAGTCGACGTCGATGTTCGAGGTACGGGCGACCTCCCGGAGGCGGTCCACCTGTAGCGTCACCCACTGGTCCGGGTCGGTCTCGTGGAGGTCTCTGATGTCGTCCATCGGGGGTTACTCGGCCGCTTCGCGAACGCGGCGGGCCGGAGGCGGGTCGGCCTCCATGGCCTGTGCCCGGCGCTCCAGCCACGTCGCGATGTCCTCGTGGATCGGCCGGGTACCGCGGGCCATGCGGCGCACGTAACTCTCATCCATGGAGAGGATGTCCGCGAGACCCCGCTGCGACCAGTGGAGCAGCGACAAGCATTCGCGGAAGCGGTCGGGGGTCATGTGACCCCTTCCGCCTCCCTGAGATCGAGACGACGCTCGATGCGGTCCACCCGCTCCCGCAGCGAGAGCATGTCGAGGCGCATGTCGGCCATGTCGGCAGCCATGCGACCGACGTGGCGCTCTAGGCTGGCGAGACGCTCCTCGGTCCGGGCGGTACGCTCGTCTATGCGGCGCAACAGGATCAGAACGACGTTGTCAGGCTGGTCGCTCATCGGGGCGTTCCCTCGATACCGGCGGGAACGACCCCTCGCCGTGTCCGCATAATGCGGCAAGCTATTCCGGGTTTCTAGGTCCTCTCCGGGGCAATCTGCCCCCTTCTCTACCTCGGGCACGATAATGGGGAATTATCGTGCCTAAGTGCCTGGGTGGCCGGGCGGAGCTGCCTTGCTGAGCATTTGGAGACCCTGCCCCTATTGGTGCTCACCGCTGCCCAGGTCGGATCGGCGGTGCTGCCCCGATGGACGCCCACTGCGACAGAGGGCGGACAGCAGAGATAGCCGTTCGCACCCCAAATGCCGCTGTGCACCCTTTTTGGTCATCATCTGGCCGCGGCCGCGGTCGCGAAACCGGACATTCCGTACTCGCCCGTAGGTGGCCGAGATGGGTGAACTCCAGACCTTGGCACCCGGGCCTTACAAACTAGTGTGGCGTGACTTGCGCCGCGAGCGGTAACCGGATGCCGAAGTTGCGGACCTTGCCCCCCGTTTCGATGTTAAGCCTTGCTGGGCGGACGCATGGCTCCCCGAAGGAGGCACAAAGCCGCGTCCGTGACCACGCCATAGATCAGATGTGCTATCAAGCCACGCGCGTGGGCCTGCCAAGGGTAGTCTCTCGGTCTGGCGGAGAGGCCAGCGGCCGTATTTAGTATCTCGTCTTGGAGGATGAACAACCCGAGCCCATAGAGCGTGCCCCGACCAGCCCCCAAGGCTGGAGCGCGGTCCCGCAATGCCCCGTAGACTGCGCCGGGCCCGATGCCCAGAGAGTAATGGATAGCCATGCCCGCTGCATGGTGCTGCGCCGGAGAAAGTTCTGCGCCTGCCCCTCTCTCAACCATGCCCGCCATGACGTGCGCGGGGTCTTCGCCTCCGGGGCGGACCCGCTGTGTTCGCCGCCGTGCCTCCGGGTCCTCGTGGCGATAGGTAAACCAGTCAATCCGATCCATAACCCAGACGCCGACCGCGCCCGCCAAGGCTCCCAGCAGTATGTCCTTCGCGATGCTGCTCTTTCTCGGGACCATACGAGCTTTCCTCGTGTCTCATGACCATCAACAGAGACGAGGAAGGCAGGTTTCAGGCGCTCGGCCAATGCCTCCGGCCTGCCCTGATCAGACGGTCTGGAGGGTTCGCATCGGGCCGAACCGACGGTCGATTGAAAGCCGACCAGATGTCGCCCCAGCCGATATCGGACTGCGAGGGCAGAGCCGACATGTTTGTCTGCCGTGCACATCCGGCCGCTGCGCGCCCATACCGGTCACGACGGTTAGGCAGCAGCAACCCGGGAAGCGTTCGATCAAAGGTCAGTAGCAAACCGGGATCAGGTTCGGTTTATGACTCCGCGACCTTCGCTGACGATGCCAGGGCCTCCCGTGCTGCTGCGTACTCAGGACCCGCGCCGCCGCGGTTGAGGAACTCATCGACTGGAATTTCGGTCACGTGGCCACCAGAGAGAGCATTCGCCTCGTGACGGACAGTACCGCGATCCGATGCGCCTCCCCGGATCAATCGCCAGACGTTGCCATTCTGGCTTCTGTAGAGCTCAACGTTCGAGAGGATGCCTTCTCCGCCGGAATGTGACCTCCGCATTCGCTCCAAAACCCTCAGCAGGTTCCGCTGGGAGATTGGCTTCTCCAGGCGCGGATGGCTCTGATAGCTGGGCTTGCTGATAAGGTTCACATCCGCTGTCGCGAATGCGTAGGGCACACCCAGTTCGTCCAGCCGGTCGGCGATCGGGTAGGCCGTCTCGCCGAAACCGAGATTGGCGTCCAGCACGGCCGCATCCAGCGCACCCTCAGCCTCGTCGATCAGATCCAGTGCCTGTTCCACGCTTGGAACCGGCCCCACCACCTCAGCGCCCGCCCGGCGCAGCCAGCCCGTCATCTCATCGGCGATCACGTACTCGTCCTCGACCAGCAGGATGCGAAGGCCAGAGAGCGGGTCAGAGTGTTCAGGCATGAGGGTGTGCTGATCCGCGTGGGTAAGGGAAGCCTTGTGCCACAGTCGGCCAGCGCTGTGCCCACCCTGGGTTAAGGCATACGGGTGGAGCGCCTGTCCCCTCACGCTTGTGACCGGGTGCCGGGAGCGATCACGCGAGAGGTAGTTCGATCTGGCAGCGCACCCCATCGGCCCCAAGGGCGTAGCTGGTCCTGGCCCGGAGGGCATAGGACAGGGCGTTCTCGATCAACTCACGCCCATAGCCGCGCCGAGCCGCCCGCTCCAGATCCACCTGGATCCCGCTTTCGGTCCAGTTCAGGGCGAGGCGCCGCCTTCCCTTCTCGGTCCGGCTCACGGACCAGGTCACGGCCAGCTCCCCGGCATCGCCCTTGAGTGCCCCGTACTTCACGGCATTGGTGGTCAGCTCGTGCAGGGCCAGGGCGAAGTTCTGCACCTGCTGCGAGGTCAGCATCACCTTCGGGCCCGAGATCGTAATCTTGGGCGGTCCGGCCTCGGTATGGGCCGCAAGCTCCGCGCGGACCATCGCGCCCACGTCGACCATGTCGCTACCGGACTGGCTGAGCAGTCCCTGTGCGCGGCTGAGCGCCTGCAGGCGTGTGCGGAAGTCATCGACCGACCCACCCTGCTCCAGGGTCTTGGCGGCCACCGATGAGATCACGCCGAGCAGGTTGCGGCCCCGGTGCTGCAGCTCGGCCACCAGCACTTCCAGCCGGGCCGCGCTTGCCTTCTCCTCTGTCACGTCCTTGGCGATGCCGCCGAGCCGTCGCACCCGGCCACCCTCACCCTGGAGCGGGAAAGCGGTGTTCCGTATCCACCGCACCTCGCCGTCGGAGGACCGCAGGATACGGAACTCGAAGCTGAGGCTCTCGCCCGAGCGGACCCTTTCTAGCCGGGCTATCGCCTGATCCCGGTCCTCGGGATGAATCATCTCGGCCCAGTGCTCCAGTGCGTTCTCGGCCAGCTGCCTCTCTCGGCTGCGTTCGTAGACCTTCTCGAAGGCCGGGCTGAGATACTCGAGGGAGAGCGTTTCGGCGTCGCGGATCCAGATGATGTCGGAAGAGGCCTCGCCGAATTGTCGGAACCGCTCCTCGCTCTCGCGCAGACGGTCCTCCGCGGCTCGGCGTTCGGTGACGTCCTGGCCGATCTTGAGAAAACCGAGCAGGACCCCGCCCTCATCGCGCAGCGCCCGCGTCGACCCCTCGATGAAGACGCGCCTGCCATCCTTGCGGAGGTGCCAGCGAACATTCGGGGCGACACCCTCCTTGCGGGCCGTCTCGGTCTCCCACCGGTCCTGGCCGCTTGCCCGGTCCTCCGGCGTGAAGGTAATGGCGGCGGGCTGCCCCACCGCCTCTGCTGCCGTCCAGCCGAAGACAGCCGTCGCTCCGGGCAGCCAATCCGTGATGCGGTCCTCCTGGTCCGTGACGAAGATTGCGTAGTCCAGCGCCTCTTCAACCGTGAGGCGGAAGCGCTCCTCGCTGGCACGCAGCTCGCCGACTTTGAGTAGCCGGTCGATCACAGGGCCCAGGATGATGGTGTAGGTGCGGAGGAACTCAGTGTCCTCGTCGCCGAAGTCGCGCTCCTTCGTGTCAGCGACCTGGAGCAGGCCGTAAGCCTTGTTACCAGGCAGCATGATAGGCGCGCTGGCGAGCGCCACGACCCCATCCTTTTTCATTAAGTCGGGGATCTCGAAGCGATCCTCATGGTGGATGTTCCGCGTAATGACGGGCTTCCGCTGCGAGATGGAGTAGGTCTCGGGCGAGTGCTCTCCCATGGGCATGCGCACCCGGCCGACGACGCCGGGTGCCCAGCCCACCCCGGCCCGGACGAGGAGCTCCTTCCCGTCCTCCTGGATCTCCAGCACCTTGGCCCGGCCGGTCCCGAGCGCATCCCCCACCAAGCGGCAAGCCTCGTTCAGGATTTGGTCCAGGTTGTCGCAACCCAGGGCGAACTCGCCGAACTGGGCCAGCACCGATTGACGCGGCAACATTCGATTGTAGTCGGGCATCAGGGCTCTCCGCTGACGCTGCCGTTGGTTAGGGCCTCTGCCTCAAGCTCAATGGCTTTCCGGGGCTGATGCCCTGGCCTGAACGTCCCCAAGCCGCCTCGGCTGCCCATAATGGGCCAGGGAGTGATCCGGCAGTCGTCGAGGACCACGGAACAGGATCAGCCCTTGCCGGTCTACTTCGGCCGAACTTCAGTTTTTCCAGGCCTGCTGCTCCGAAACGGCCATCCTGCTATTGGTCAGACCCGGCCGCAGCTTCGCCTTTGCGCCCAGGTCGGACCAGGAAACGTATTTCGTACAGGCTCGGAAGTGGACGTTATTGCCACGAGGCAAGCTCAACGGCCATCAGCTCGGCTCGCGGGTTGAGCCGGTGCATCGCCTCACTTGCGCGCCTGCATGAGGGGGTGGAACGAGCGGCGCGTAGAAGGCCTTGCGCATCAGCGCAGCAAGAGAGGAGTTTGCAGCGACTTGTGGGCACGATCCCTTGGGTGGCTGGAAACTGCCACGGTCTCGGCTGGTGCCCCACTACCTGCCGAGGCCGCGGCCTCTTCGGGTAACCCGCACGCCCGGGCTGCTGCGCATCGTCTGCCCGTCAGCCTCTAGCCCATTAAGGAGTATGTCGTGCCATGGCCGCTCAACGGCATCGGGGCCATGGCTCCGACGTGACCCGGAAGGTGGTGCCCTGACCGCC
>JBHTFH010000111.1:0-8521 GCA_042666135.1 Roseomonas sp. GCM10028921
CCGCGCTCGCCCGGATGGGCACGGATAAGAGCTGCTCCTTTGACCTGCACCGGCTCCTGCCCGTGCCGCCCGGCATCCTGGCGCTCGGGCCGGAGGAAGGGGCGAGCAAGGATTGGCTCCGGACCCACTGGGGCGTGACCCGGCCATTGCGCCACGTCGAGCTGCTGCCCTCCACCCTGGACGGGCGCAGGAAGAGGATGGGCCAGCTGCGGCTGGGCTTCTGGTCGGCGGACTGGTCGCCCTGGCAAGCAGTGGCCCGCCTGCGCCGTGCCTGGCCAGAGCTCTCCCTCGAGCTGCGGCCGCGCTACTCGGGCTCTCAGCAGCAGCCGGACGAAGAGAAGCCGACGCACGTTCCGGAACGGAAGGGTCGCAAGCGCCAGGCAGGGGATGGGGCGCGCCGGGGTGGCTGAGGCTCCTCTGTCCACCCCAACCCACGCGGCACCCCGGCTCAGCGTGGAGGGCTTCGAGGGCCCGCTCGACTTCCTGCTGGAGATGGTGCGCCGCCAGCGGGTCGACCTCGGCCGGCTCTCGATCCTGACCCTGACCGATCAACTGGTGGCTGCCATCGAGAGCGGGGAGGGGCGCATCCCCCTCGAGCGCCGGGCCGACTGGCTGGTCATGGCCAGCGGGCTGCTGCTGCTCAAGGCGCAGCTGCTGGCCCCGAGCAGCCCGGAGGAGGCCGAGGACGCCAGGGCGACCGCGGCCCGGCGCCTGGAGCTGCTGGGCGAGCTCGCCCGCATGCGGGCCGGGGCGGACTGGCTCGCGGCGCGGCCGCGGCTCGGACGGGACACCTTCGGCAGGGGACAGAGCACACCACCCCAGGCCAGGCCGCAGGCGGAGCTGTACGTCGCCTTCCTGGAGGCAACGCTGGTCCTGCTGGATGGAAGGGAAGGGAGGGCCACCGAGCCCACGCCCACCTACCGGCCCAGCCCACTCGCTCTCTGGCGTATCCCCGACGCCCTCCGGCGCATCGCCGAGTTGCTTCGGCAGCACCCCACCAGCCTTGCCCTGGAGCGCTGCCTGCCGCCCATCCCAGCCCACACCCCCGACCGTCCAATCCGGATGCGGGCGGCCTTAGCCAGCACCTTCGTCGCGGGGCTGGAGATGGCACGCGACGGCGCCGTGGTGCTCGAGCAGCATGACCCGTTCGGGCCGGTCCGCTTGACGAGACCCCGTGTACCAGAGGCAGCTTAGGAACGATGGACCTCGAAGCAACCCTTATACTCCTCGGCGCAGGACTGCTGGCCGGGGCAATGAACGCGGCCGCGGGAGGCGGTTCTTTCATCACCATCCCTGCGATGGTGTTCGTGGGGCTGCCGTCCGTCGCTGCCAACGCGTCCAGCACCGTGGCCCTGCTGCCTGGCACGCTTGCAAGTGCCTGGGCGTGGCGCCGGGACTACCGCTCCCTGCACGGGATCTCCTCACGCACCCTGTTGCTGATCAGCTCCCTGGGCGGGCTGGCCGGGGCGCTGCTGCTCCTCGCGACCACATCCCGTGCCTTCGACCGTCTGCTACCCTGGCTGATGTTGGTCGGCACCCTAGCCTTCGCCCTCGGTCGCCCGCTCGGCGCGGCCCTGCGCCAAAGGGTGCAGATCGGGCGTGGCACCGTGCTCGGCGCCCAGGTCCTGCTCTCCATCTATGCGGGCTACTTCGGCGGCGGTGTTGGCATCATGATGATGGCCGTCTGGGGCTTGCTGGGCGACCTCGATATCAAGGCGATGAGTGCCCTTCGCACGCTCCTCGTCAGCGCAGCGAACCTCGTGGCGGTCATCTGCTTCGCCGTGGCCGGCCCTGTGCACTGGCCCGCAACCGGCGTCATGCTCATCGCGGCCATCGCTGGCGGTTACCTGGGAGCGGTCCTGGCCAGTCGGATGCCAGCAGCCATCCTCCGAGGCTTCGTCATCCTCTTCAGCACGGCCATGACCATCGTCTTTTTCTGGCGGGCATGAGCATGAAAGAGCAGGTCGCCAGTCTGCGTTGACGAAGAACGTTGCAGATCCCGGACCCCGGGCCGACCGAGGCGTCACGGCAACGGTGTCAACGACGCCGGAACTTTGAACGCCCGACTGTGTCGGCGCTCGCGCCCGAGCTGCCGCTGTGGGCCTATGCTGCCTCAAGGAGGGAGTGTATGCCTGCCGCAAGAAACAGATAGAGCATGCGACAGCCGTTTTCGGGACCGCGCGGGTTGTTACGGACACGGGCGCGGAGTTGGCTGCGGAGTTCGTCACCATCTGGCTGATCACCTTCGCCGAGAAATGAAGTCTATGCCAGCCATCAAGGCGGCCATCGTGGGAAGAGGTGGATCGGCAGGAAAGTTGGTCAGAGGCGGCGACACTGGTCGACGCCCCATGAGTCTCGCGTTCGTGACGACGGCCGTGGACTCTCGAATTGCCGGCTGGATGCAGTGAGGCGCATCGTTCGCTTCAACCTTCCTGGGCAGACTTGGCCCAGTCGACCCGGCTTCTGTTCTGGGGCGCGCTGAGTAGTTCTCGCCCCCGCGTCGAGCATCAAGGACCGTGGGAGGAAGCAATGGCGTACCGGGACTTTGAGATCGCGCCGACAGGCTCGACCTACGGGTCGGAAGACAGGACCATTGGCGAGTGGACGGCCGAGTGGTGGAAATGGGCTGTCGCCCTTCCCGACGAACCGGGGGGAAGCGATAACGCGCTTGAGGACACTTCGGGCGTCTTCGCCTATCAGGGGGACGTCGGAGAGGTCTTCTTCGTCGCTGGCACCCTCGGTGGTGAGGAGGTGGAGCGCTTCTTCGCCGTTCCACAGGGGACGCCGCTCCTCGTGCCTCTCCTGAGCGCGTCCGTGGCGCTTCCGATCGCCGAGAAAGCGACGCCGGAACAGAAGGCCGAGAACCTGGGACTCGTCCAAGAAACCCTCGACTTCCTCGTCGCGCATGCCTCGCGCGTACATCTTTCAATTGACGACAGAACGGTGATCGACGAGGACCCGGACGTCGACGGAGGACCCAATCCTGCGCTGCATTATGAGGAGAGCCCGGTTTTTTCGTACGGGATATTCGAGGAGAGGGAGGACGAGGCGACGGTTGGGTTTCAGAATGGTTTTTTCACCGACGCGGACGGCAACCCGCCGGCGGAGGGCGATGTTCTCACTCCTGTCGATGCCGCGGGCTGGTGGACGCTGATTACTGATCTCTCACCAGGGTATCATAAGATCGAGTTTGGCGGCGAGTTCACCCTGGATGACGGAACGACCTTCAGCACGGAGGTCGTGGACCACATCCTCGTGCTGCCGCAGCCGCTCTACGAAGTGGTTGAATTCCTGCACACCATCATCGCCTGAGCGGTTGGGCGGAGGTCTGGTGCGTGCGGTTGGCGGCACCCGAGATGATCAGCCCGGCGGTTCCACGAGTTGAGTAGGCGCGCTTGCTGGGTTGACTCAGATCGAAGTAGCCGTCCGAATTCATCTCGCCGCGCTCCATGCCGATGCTGGCGGCGAAGGGTTAGGACCAGAATTCGTCCTCTCCAGCAGCCCCACCGCCTCCTGAAGTGGTCCCCGGATCGGACAGGCGGATAAGCTTGGTTTGCCCTGAGAAGGACGGACCCGATGACGGGGAAGCGGACACGGTATTCAGCGGAGTTCAAGGCGAAGGTGGCGCTGGAGGCGCTGCGGGGTGAGCTCACGACGGCGCAACTGGCGGCCAGGCACGGCATTCACCAGACGATAGTGGGCGAGTGGAAGCGCCAGGCGGTGGAGGGCATGGCCGGGCTGTTCTCGGACAAGTCGGCGGCCCAGGAGAACGCCAGGGCGGCCGAGGCGAATGTGGAGAGGCTGCACGCCAGGATCGGGCAGCTCCTGGTGGAGCGGGATTTTCTGGCCGAGGCGTCCGGACGATGGACCCCGAGCGACGACGTCAGATGATCGAGCCGCGCCATCCCGAGCTGTCGGTGGTGCGGCAGTGCGAGCTAATTTCGATCAGCCGGTCGGGGTTCTACCACCGGCCCGCAGGCGAGACGGCGCTGAACCTTGAGCTGATGCGGCTGATCGACGCGCAGTTCCTGGAGACGCCCTGGTACGGCTCGCGGCAGATGGCGCGCCATCTCCGGCGCGAGGGCTATGTGGTCGGCCGCAAGCGGGTGCGGCGGCTGATGGCGAAGGTGGGGCTGGCGCCGATCCGCCCGCGGCCACGGACGACGGTGCCGCATCCTGAGCACCGGGTATTTCCCTACCTGCTATGGGACTTGGCGGTTGAACGGCCCAACCAGGTCTGGTGTGCCGATTTGACGTACATCCCTATGCGCCGGGGCTTTCTCTACCTGGTCGCGGTGATGGACTGGGCGACACGGAAGGTGCTGGCCTGGCGAGTGTCGAACACCATGGATGTGGAGTTCTGCCTGGGAGCCCTGGAAGAGGTCCTGGCCCGGCATGGGCGGCCGGAGTCCTCAATACCGGTCAGGGCAGCCAGTTCACCTCGCCGCGCTTCACCGGGCTGCTCAGGGAGGCTGGCATCCGGATCTCCATGGACGGACGCGGCCGCTGGATGGACAACGTGTTCATCGAGCGGCTCTGGCGCAGCCTGAAATACGAGTGCGTCTCTCTGCACGCCTTCGAGACCGGCTCGGAGCTTCGCGCCGGGCTCGCCTAGTGGATCGGCTACTACAATGCCCGACGTCCCCACTCCGCCCTGGCCGGGCGCACGCCTGACGAGGCATATGGGGCAGCCGGGATGAGAGACTGGCGGCCTGAGGAGAAACCAGAGCCGAGCTCTTCCTCGCCGCCGAACTGTCCGACGACACGGGACCACCTCAAAGCCGACTGGCGAGCAGCGCCGCCTCATGCACGTCGCCCGCGAAGACGCCAACGCGGCCGTGCTGGAACCAGGGGCGGGCCGAGACATTGACACCCTCCAGCAACCTGCCCGAGGGGGAGAGCACACGGCCCGCGGCGTCAACCACGCCGATCCAGGCATAACCTTTCCAGCTCTCCTTCACGCGGTCCACCACGCTACGCAGGTATTGGGGCTGCCCTAGGTCTCCCAATGCGCCGCTGCCGACCAGGTTTGTCAGCTGCGAGACGCGGCGCTCTATGTCATCCTCCAGGCGAAGGGCCGTTTGCAGCGCCAGGCTGAGCAGTTCAGTGCCGCGGCGCCGCTGCGCCTCGCCCTCCGCAAGCCAGCTCAGAAGCAGAGCACAGACAACACTGGCCACGAGCAGGACATCGGCGATTGCCATTGCACTCCGCACGGGTGTCCGGTGATTGGGGAAGGTCCCGGACCGGAAGGAGAACGTGGCCACGCATCGAGGCCTCAGCACACCGAGAGTTCTTCAGGGTGGCCGGTGACACTAGCCCGACGTGGTCAATGCGAGATGAACACCTTGCTGCCTCGCTAGTCTGCTTGCCACGAGAGCGGGGCAGAAGAGCCGATTAAGGTAACTTAAACGTCTTTTCCTTGATGCTCTTTCCCTGGCAAGTGCCGCAAAAAGTGAGTGCACCGAATGCTGAACGCGATTATGCGGCAATGTGCCGCCGGTGCCGCCGGTGCCGTCGATACCGCAGGCTGCAACAGCCGACATGCTACTCGCTGGCTTCCAGCACTGGGCGTTATGGTTATCCTTGGCGTGATTGCCCTAGGCGTCCTGGATGTTCTCACTTCCCGGGCTGAGATCTGGAGGCAGGCCGAGCAGGCATCCGAGAACCTCACGAGAGCGCTCGATCGCGATATCGGCCGTACTTTGCGCGCCTACGATCTCTCGCTTCTCGGCACCATTCAGGCGTTGAACAGGCCCGGGCTCGAGGCAGCCACCGAGGAGGTCCGGCACATGGCCCTCTTCGACCGGGCCGCGAGCGCTGAGTATCTCGGCTCACTGCTCGTGCTCGGGCCCGATGGCAAGGTCAGGGCTGCATCCACCTCACTGGTTCCCCCCGCGTTGGACCTCTCGGAGCGGGACTATTTCCGCATCCACAAGGAGCGCTCCGACGTGGGGCTCTACGTCAGCCGCCCGTTTTTCAGCCGCCTGCGCGATGGTGACCCAAGCCTTGCCGTCAGCCGGCGCATCGACGACGCCGATGGTGCCTTAGCTGGCGTGGTCGTCGGCACAATCAGGCTCGCCTACTTCCAGGATAGCCTCCGCTCGCTCGAGATGGGTCCAAAGGGCTCGATCACCCTTCTAAGAAACGACGGCCGTGTGATCGCCCGCAAACCGCTGCGGACCGAGGACATCGATCGCGACCTGAGCGGCACTGAAAACGTCAGGCGCCTCATGGCGGCCCCCTCCGGAAACTTCGTGGGCAGGGCGGCCCTGGATGGAGTGGAGCGACTCTACACCTTCCGCCACATCGACGGGCTGCCGCTGGTCCTCAGCGTAGCGGTCTCGGTCGACGACATTTTTGAAGCATGGCGCGGCAAGGGGCTGATCGTTGGCTCGGTGCACCTGACGCTCTGTGTCGCGCTGGTCTGGCTCATCGTCCTGTTTCGCCGCGAGCTGCTACGGCGGGCCAGGGCGGAGCGGCAGCTAGCGGCCCAGGCGGAGGACCTCGCCAGGATCGCGAGGACCGACGCCCTCACAGGTCTGGCGAACCGCAGGTGCCTGGACGAGGTCCTGGCGCATGAGATCTCCCGAGCCGCCCGTGACCAAACACCGCTCTCCCTGCTTCTACTGGACCTGGACAAGTTCAAGGCCTTCAACGACCACTATGGGCACCCGGCCGGTGATATATGCCTACAGGCGGTGGCAAGGGCGGTCGGTGGGGCGGTATCGCGGCCGGGCGACCTGGCCGCACGCTACGGTGGCGAGGAACTCGCGGTCATCCTCCCCAACACGGCCGAGCATGGCGCGCGGCACATCGCCGAACGCATCCGTTCAGCCGTGGAGACACTCGGCCTGGAGCACGAGCGTAACGCGCCTGGGATCGTCACGGTCAGCATCGGATGCGCCACGCTGATGGTTACGCCCGATGCAGTCGGGGCGGACCTGCAGACGATCCTGTCCGATGCCGACCGGTGCCTCTACGAGGCGAAGCGGCAGGGCCGAAACCAGGTGGTCAGTGTCGAGGATTTTCCGACGAGCCCTGTGCCCCCGGTTTTGGAAAATGAGGCGCAAAGGCTGGCGGAGGTTGCGTCCTACAAGGCACAGCTCGTGGTGCCTACGGACGGTCTGGACCGGATCGCTAGGCTGACCGCTGCCCTTCTGGGAGCACCGGCGGGCATCATCACGCTCGTCGATGCGGACGAACAGCGTGTCATCGGCAGATATGGTGTGGACATTGAGCGCACACCGCGTGAGCTCGCCTTCTGCACCCACACCATCACTGGCACAGTGCCGCTCATCGTGCCCGACGCCAAGGTCGACCCACGCTTCAGCAACAATCCGCTGGTCCGTGACGACCCGAATATCCGCTTCTACGCCGGCGCCCCACTGATCGCCCCGGCAGGCGGCGCCCCCTTGGGCGCACTCTGCATCGTCGATCCGGCGCCGCGCCCCGGTCTCGACGCAGCACAACGGGCGCTGCTCGAAGACTTCGCAAAGCTCGCGATGCAGGAACTGGAGCGGATCCGGTCGGGGCAGCCCATGGGCAAAGCGTAACTTCAGCCGCAGCAAACGTGCAGGGAGGGAAGCCCTACAGCTAACCTTTGCGGCTCGGTTCTCAGCTCGACTCATATAAGGCGCTGCTGCAAGCGGTGTTGTCATCCTGGTCGCTGGCCGAGCGGGGGTGAGCTTGGCAAAGGCAGCGGCAGGCCCGCTGCGTCACTCGTATCGGCGGAACGTGGGGTTTCCACCAAGATGCCTCATTCAGGGCAGGCCGGCTCGAGGCGGTGGGACCCATCTTTGGCGACGGCTTGTTAAACCCCGTCGAGCTCCGGTCACGCACTGACCTTGCACCTGGAAATTGGTCCGGCCGGGACGCAAGTTCTTCGAGCACTAGGTGTTTGGTCCCGGGGAGTAGTGGTGCATCTTTGACCCGCGAGGGGGAGGATGCCCTATGGCAAGCGGTCTTCACGGCTCAGCCCGAACGACGCCGCGTGTTCGAGCCGAGCTCCAAGCGTCGAAAGAAGGCTGCCGGACCCTGGCCGCCCGCTACGGGCTGAACCCCAAGACAGTGTTGAAGTGGCGCGGGCGGCCCAGCACAGCCGATGCCCGTATGGGTCCCAGCCAGCCCCGCAGCACCGTCCTGACCGAGGCCGAGGAGGCGATGGTGGTCGAGTTCCGGCGCCGCACCCTTCTGCCGCTGGACGATGTCCTCGGCTGTCTTCGCGACACCATCCCAACGCTCTCCCGCAGCGCGCTCCACCGCTGCCTCGCCCGTCACGGCATCTCCCGCCTACCGCAGGGCGAGGAAAAGGCTTCCAAGCGAAAGCGCTTCGCCGAGACCACCATCGGCTACGTGCACATCGACGTCTGCGAGCTTCGCCTGGCCGATGGTAAGCTCTTCATGTTTCTGGCCATCGACCGGGTGTGTGGATTCCGACGATGTCGGCCGCCTGTTCCGAGGCGAAGTCGGCCACGTATTCCGACGTCATGTCGGCCGGCCATTCCGATTGATGTCGGCCGGG
>JBHTFH010000112.1:0-8465 GCA_042666135.1 Roseomonas sp. GCM10028921
CGATCGTGGTGATCCTTTCCATGGATGCCTCCTCTCCTCCGTGACTTGGCCCCAGCACCAATCACGCTATGGCACCTCGATGCCGCAGAGCAGGGGGTATCCACCCCATCAACAATGTCCCGCGACCAGAAAGCTAAGCACCTTTACCCCTGTCACGCGCTTCGGCGCGTGACAGAGCCGAGGCATCGTGGCAGTGCAGGAAGCGTTCACTGGCCCGTCATGGCGAGGGGCGCCGCATAGTCACTACGGCCCAATGACGCCTCAGCTTCTCGATGGCTTTGAACGCTTCCCAGCGAAGCCTGCGTAGCTTGGTCATTGGCTCCGCTTGCCGCCGTTTCGGCTCAATCGTCGAGCCGTAATCGATTTCCATAACGGGGAACGGGAAAACCGACCGAATGAGCAGCTTATGCTTCCAAAAGCGGTCCATCTCATCATCAATCGGTCGCTCGACCTGCTTGATCGAGTTGAGGAAGGTTTTGGCGCCCTGCTTTGTTAGAATATAAGCCTGCGTCCCATAAGCCCGTCCACCGAAGACAGCGACGTGGCGGTCGAGCAGCGCACATTCGAGCCGCACTTCAGCGGGAACCTTGGCATAAAGGCGGAGGTAATCCACCTTCCTCACGTAGGCTGCAATATGATCGAGTCGCCGGAAAAAGACGGGGTCGATGATGAGGTCGTCCTCAAGGACGACCATCATCCCATAGCAAGTCTCGTCGGCGAACCAGCGCCAAAGGGCGCGGTGGCTGGCGAAGCAGCCGAGTTCGCCGCGCGTGAGCTCCCGCCCGTGGACGGTTCGGGAGCGCTCACATTCGTAGGGAATATCGGTGGGCGCTTCAGTGCAGGCATCGAAGAAGGACCATTCGATGTTAAGGGGATCCAACTGCGAGGCCATTGAGTTCCGCCGTTCAGAGCCGGCAAGGCTGATGACGCGGACGACAACTTCGTGATGTTCTATCTCGCGTTCGGTACAGGTGTTCCGACCACAAGCAGAGCCTTGGTCAGAGACAAAGGTGCCGCCTATCGTATCAGGGGTATGGGGGTGATGTGTGCGCAACGCCCCACGATGCGCGACCTGGGGCGGCAGCGGCTCGGGATGGTGGTCCGAAACTGGCATGGTCCTGATTCTGTCCTTTTCCCAGTCAGACAAAGCTCCAATCCCGGCTGCGCTGGTGATCGGCCCGATTGAGGAGATTGGTTGAATCAAGCCATTCTGGCTTGCCTGCATCGGCGCAGGTTTGGCTCACCGATACCTTGGAAACAGGCGCCTGCCTAAGGCGCGCCCCCAGATTTGAGCCGAGCTTGAAGCACGAAGGTATTTAAGGTTCCCCTCCCGATAGCAGGTCGAGTTCACCTCCCGGATGCAGAACGAGACGGCCCGACGGCATGTTACGAGAACGGTATGTTTGATGTCAAGGTCTGCGCAGCTGACGACACCGGCCACCGTGATGGCGGGGCGCGGCGCCCGGCGCGACCCCTCCGGAACCCGTGCCTCCAGGGACTGAAGCAATTCATTCAGCCCCTCGCGCGGGTAGACCGGCGTGGCCGGATCCTCCTCCGACGGGCCGGACGTTGCACGTCCAGGTCGTGCAGCATGTCGGCCCAGATCAGTACGGGCGCGCCTTTCCCCGTGAGTGGAAGGATCCTCAGGTGACCTGCCGTCGAGCACGCGTTAGTGGCACTCCTGCTATCCCTCCATCACGCAGCCGTGCAGGGCCCGACGCGTGATCCCAAGCTTCGCCGCAGCCTCGGTCAGAGACATGCGTCCACCAGCACGATCGAGCAGACCTGCCCAAGGCCAGCCTGCCAAGCTCGCTCAACTTGACTGTGCCTGCCCAACACCGTCGCGCGCGCCTAATCAAAGTAGGAAAGGGAAACACGCGCCCTCAGCTTGATCTGCGCAACAGCGCCCTTCCAAGGGCTCGCACTTGGCAAATTGAGAATCGTTCGTTTAAAGTGTGCCCGCTCTCAGAACGGATATTGCATGCTCGACGTTCCGACACGCGAACGCTCCAGACTGGATTTGCTTTGCACGCTTGGGCTGGCGATGGCTGGGGCAACTTTGTCGTGGTGGGCACTTGCACAGATCGACGAGGGCCTTTATCAAAGAAACGGTACTGATATTTGGTTTGAGGCGGATCAGCCTAGGATATTATCGAACCTGACCGACCGCCAGAGTGACCACTACCGGACATCGGTTCATCCGATATTCTCTCTTCTCTTTTACCCAATTTGTACAGCAATCATGCTGCTGGGTGATATTGCCCCGCTTGCGGCGGCAAAAATCTTGGTATCGATCAGTGGTGCCGCGACCGCAGGTCTATTCTATCGATCTATGCGCAACCTTGGCTTGACCGTGACGGGAGCGCTGATCTTTTCAGCAGCGTTATTGGCTAGCGCGAGCTTCACTCACTGGTTTGCGGTCGTGGAGACCTACGCCTTCGCTGCCCTTTCCATCACTCTCGGACTCTGGGTGGTGACACAACCAGGGCTGGTCAGTACCGAATTGTGGATACTGGGGTCGGCAGCGACTCTATCTGTTACCATCACGAATTGGACCTTTGGCTTAGCTACCGCCTTCTTCCGGCTGCCCTGGCGTGCTTTCCTCCGCGTCAGCGTAACAGCCCTGGTCCTCGTGGCGGCCCTCGCGGTGGTACAGAAGGTGGCGTTTCCGTCTTCTGGACTGTTCTTCAATCCCCGCGCTCTGGTACGTGAACGCCACTATACGCAAGTGGCCCAACCCGCTGAAAGCGGTGGCGGATGGATGCCGTTAGCCAACCTGCGATCGATGCTGTTCTACAGTGCCGTCGCTCCAACAGCATCTCGAGAGATGAACATAGAGGCTGGTAGATCGAAGCTCATTGTTAGTAACCAACATTCTCCTCTTCGGGACGAGGGCTTACTCGGTTTGCTGGCAACGACATTATGGGTCGTTACGCTAGGATTGGGGTTGTGGAAAGCCGTTACATGGCCGCGGCGAGATGTAGTACTTGGACTCTTTGTCTTTTTGGCGGGGCAAATGGCTTTGCACCTCGTTTACGGCAATATTACCTTCCTCTATGCTGCTCACTTTTTTCCGGTTCTCTTGGCCATTGCAGCTCTTGGTGCCGTGGGGCGAACTAGGTGGTTGGCGACAGGATTTGCGGCCGCCTTCGTCTTTGTCGGAGGATACGCCAACATTGAGCAACTCCGGGCGGCCTCGGCTTTGGCCAATATGGTCCTATTAACTCGTGGCGGCGGTTGAGACTGCCCGATGTGCAAGTGGTTCCCTTGGCTCTGCGAGGCCGGCCCTGTTTTTAACCTTCTCAAGTTTAGTGTCGTCAGTGCCGTTCTGACGGCCCTGCTGTTTCTCGGCTTTGCTTTGCGCTTGCGCTCTGCGCCAGTATGGCTCGGGGCCACTGTGGTGTGCCTTGCTTTCGTGGGTCTCTCGCTCCTGTACCTGTGCGGTCCAGAATTCGCGGAGGCGTGGCGTGCTGCACTGGTCTTCGCCGGCGCTGCAGCACTTATGGCATGGTCAGCGTTGCGGCCGGGTGTGACCGCGGCGGCACGGCGGCCAACTCCCGGGCGTCGTGCGTTGCTCGGCTGCGGGGTCGCCATGTTCGCGCTAGCGACCGCCTTTTCCGCCTCAATGTCGAGCGTATGGCGGCGCTTGGCAACGGAGCGCCTGCGGGTACTTGCGGAACGCGCCCGCCGACCAGCCGATCCCTGGCCGAGGGGCAGCGGCACCTTCCTGATCGGCAGCTTTGGAGCCCCTGAATCAGACAAGGTCTTCCTCGAGCCCGGCGGCAGTCTGAGTCCAACGGTCGGCAGCTTTGGTTTGTCTTTCTGGATGGTCCGCCCAGATGGTGGCACTCCAATCACTAGCGATGACCTGCCACTGACGACTACCCGTCATGCCTATGTAGTGTCGGAGGCAGGCCTTCCCGGTATAGAAGTGGAGACGAACCACTACCGAGCTCTGTGGAGCTTGCAGGCACAGGGAGTTCTCCACCTCCGTGTTGAGGGCCGACCCAACGCATCCACAGCACTGATGCTTTCGATTCGCAGCGTCGGACCCGCGGGCGGCCCCGTTCGGGACCTTGAGGCGACCTCGAACGGTTTGGTTGTGAACGGGCGCTGGGCGATTTCCCTCCCTGAGGAGGCCCGCATCGTCCGCCTTGGCGATGAGCGTGAGACAGCCTGGACGGCCTCAAACGGCTCAGTTCCTGCCTTGCCCGAGCGGATTCGAAGCGGTGAAGGCTGGGGCTACGCCCGCGTGGCGCTGCCTCCTGGGCGATCCGTGAGCATCCTCGTCACCGATTTGACAAAACCTACCCGCCCCCTCGTTGCTTTGCCGGATGGTCAATCGCTGGTCCTGGAAGGGATACCGGACAAGGTCGTTGCAAGGGTGCGAGCGCAGGTGACATCTCTTCTTCTTGGACTCGTCGGTAGTCAAACGCGCCCGGGTGATCCGATGAATTATCCGGTGGCGTGGCAAAGAGACGGCGCCTACGTCGTCGTTGGCCTTGCCCGCAGCGGTCACGCAACAGTTGCCCGCCGGCTCGCGCGGCAGATCGCCGAAGAGGACTTTTTTGGTGGCTTTGGTGCGGAAGCTGATGCGCCGGGGCTAGGCCTCTGGGCGTTGGGAGAGGTCGCGACGGCCATAGGGGACTCGTCGTACGATGAGGCGGCCTGGCCGCATATCGCCCGCAAGGCAGATCTCATCGAAACGCTTCTTACCTCGACAGACATCGTCAGGCGCAGCTATTCTGGACCGATCGTACCCGCCTATGCCGGGCGCCAAAACCTCGACCTCGTCGCTTATCCGGCGCGGGAGGGGTTAATCGACGGGCGCATGGACTGGCACCGCCCTGTTTTCTACGTCAATGCCGTCAGCCATTTAGGCATGCTTGAAGCGGCTCGAGTCGCTGGACGTCTGGGCCGGACCGTCGAGCAGGACCGCTGGCAGGCCGTAGCGGGATCGCTGAAGACTGCTTGGCGCACTGCTTTCACGGCCCTCGGCACAGGCTCCGCTGAAGTCGGGAACCCACGAACCGCGATTTGCGGATTATGGCCCGCGGATATAGCGGACCCTGTTGCCTACGCCGTGCTGCTGGAAGAGCGATGGAAACGCTTCCGCATGCCGGAGGGCGAATTCCGAGCTTGGCCACTCTGGACCTACTTCGACTTGGCCGAAGCACACCAGTGGCTGCGGCTCGGCCGGCCCGAGCGCGCAGCCCTGACACTCGACTGGTTCGACCGCCACCAGCCGGCACCGGGGCTGCACAGCTTCTGGGAAGGCAATGGCGAGGAGAACAGCTTCCACCGCTGGCAGCACGTCCGTGGCAACCTAAAGCCGGGCCAGGTAACGCCCCATTACTGGTCGGCAGCCGAGTGCCTGCTACTGGAGTTGGAGAGACTCGCCTTCATCGAGCGGGCCTCGACGCCGACGTTGGTGATCGGTGCAGGCGTTGAGGAATCCTGGTTGAAGCGCCCGTTGGTTGTTGCCGGTGTGGGCACCACCGCTGGCCCTGTCAATTGGAGTTGGGACGGCGTGGGCACAGTGTCTGTGGAAGTCAGGGAGAACATATTGCTGCGCCTCGGACCTGCATTCCCGTCCTCGACCCGAACGGTCCTTCGCCGTCTGGAGCAATGAGGGACAAAGATCTCGCGCGGTCCTCAGCTCCGCGCAATGACGTAAACACCCACGATAACAATCAAGATGCCGAAAAGGCGCATCGGCCCAAGGGCGTCATCGAAGATCAGGCGGCCGAAGATCGCGGTTAGGGCAAAGCCGAGCGCGACGAAGGGATAAGCCTGCGACACCTCAACGCGACTCAAAGCGCTTAGCCATAACAAAGTGCCCAGGCCGTAAAGGGCAAGTCCGCCGAGGACGCCGGGCGTGGTGAGTGCGTGGAGCAGCAAGGATGCCGACCCTCTTGGGGAATTTCCAATGGAGGAGACACCAAGCTTGAAAGATATTTGTGCGAGCGCGGAAAGACTTACGCTGACGAGGATAAGCCCGAGAGTGGATGGCGTCATTGTGAGTGGAACAAACTGGAAAGCGAGATTAACCCCAGCTTCGCTGACATCAGCATGAGGATGCTTGTGCTGCCGACAAACCAGGACACCCAGTCCTTCGTCGCGTAGACGATTGGGTCGTCATGCATTTTGCCACGGGTTGTCGCAAGCCACATCCTACACTGCCAGAATAGCAGTAATGGAACCATTGCCCAGAGTACTTCTGGCGAGCCATATTGCTCTACTGCGGCTTGACTACTAACGAACAGCGATAGGACGAGACTCGATGCAAAGGACGCGCAGCAGCCGAGAGATTGGAGAAGCGGTATGTCGTTCGGGGTGTAGCCGCGACGTCCCGTCGTATGCTCGGACGAGCGCGATGCTTCAAGCATCTCCCCCGTCCGTTTGGTCAGGGCGAGGCTGAGAAATATGAAGCTGGAGAAGGCGAGCAGCCAGATCGAGACGAGGTGTCCGGTCGCTGCGCCACCACCCACAACGCGAATGGTGTAAAGGCCGGCGAGCATGAAAACGTCTACCAGTGGGAACTCCTTCAGCACGACTGAGTAGGCGATCGACGCTGCCGCGTAAGCCGTGATGATCGGTAGAGCACCAACCAAAACTGAGAGCGTCACTCCGATGCCGACCAGCGTCGCTCCCAGGGTGACACCTGCAGCGACGGATAGATCGCCGCTTGCCAGCGGCCGGCGACGCTTCCGCGGGTGCTGCCGGTCAGCTGCAAGGTCTGCGAGGTCATTTAGCAAGTAGATCCCGGACGCAGTGGCGCAGAAGGCAGCCAGCATGCAAAGCGCATCCCGCCATGCCGAGAGATCACCGTAGGCATGCGCCGTAGCCAGCGGGACCAGAACGAGTAAATTTTTGACCCATTGGTGCGGCCGCATTGCCCGGAGGCCGGCGCGCAACATCGGCGGCCGTGTCCTGATCTCTACTTCCACCTTTGAGTTTTGGCGCGCCCGCGCTGCGATGGCCCGGGGTGCATCGACGATCACGATCTGCGCGGCAGCAGCCCAGGGAGCGAAGTCCGTACCGTCATTGCCGGCATAGACGAAGCCACCGACGCCGAAGCGCTCCACGAGCGCCGCTGCCTTTTCCGCGCCCTTGAGGTTCCGACTGCCGTCTGATGCGATGACTTCGTCGAACAAGCCGAGATAATCCGACACTGACTGGGCTACCTTCTGGTCAGCCGCCGTCGCCAGGACGAGGGTTCGGCCCGCCGCCCTCTGTTGTCTCAGGTATGTAACAAGCTGTTCGTTGAATGGAAGCAGAGCCGGATCCAGTGGGAACAGTTCGCCGACCTTTTGCTTTAAAGCTGCGCGGGTTCTAACGAATAGCCTTGGCAGGAGTTTGAAAACTTGACGGCTCACCAAAAGCGCGATTAGCCCCTCGTGTAGGGTGTCCGTGCGAAGGAGCGTGCCATCCATATCAACGCAGAGTGGTAGAAGATTGGAGTCTTTCGCCTTAGGTCCGGCCAAGTCGCCAAACTTTGGCTTAACGTCTGGAGAACCATGCATCATCTTGCAGCGCCATCGCGGGTGATCCGCTCATTCTGCAACAGTAAAGGTCTTCGCTGGAGTTGTCACCCGGTGCAGCATGAAAACGCTTTGGCGTCGCAAAAAGGGCAGAGGAGCGATCTGACCGATAGGCCACCCGATCGTGCCCTCATGGCGTGGTGTAGGAGCGGTGTTCCTCATCGGGCTGAGCCGCAGCGTCAGGCAGCCGCAGCGTCAGGCTGACGGAGGCAGTATCGCTCACGACGCCGATGGTCTCCAGCGTCATGTAGCGGGAGCGCTGGGTGGCCCATTCGTCGGACTGCTCGAGCAGCAGGGCGCCGACGAGCCTGAACACGGCCGCTTCGTTGGGAAAGATACCCACCACGTCGGTGCGGCGCTTGATCTCGCCATTCAGGCGCTCGATGGGGTTTGTGCTGTGCAGCTTCACCGTAAGCGAGGCCTAGAGACCCTTGCCGTGTGCGGCTGGTGTTCAGTCGGCTTTCGCGTCGGCCCAGCACCAGGGCATGAGCTCGTCGATGCGGCTCTCGGGCCAGCCGCCGACGGGGCGGGTCAGCAGGTCGGTGAGGTAGCGCTGCGGGTCGACGCCGTTCAGCTTACAGGTCCCGACCAGGGAGGCGAGATCGGCCCAGCGGCGCCCTCCGTCATCTCCGCTGGCGAACAGATACCGTATTGGGCCGTTCCAGGGTGGTGGTGATCTCGAGTGATCCTGCGCAACCCTCATGGCCCGAGGGGTCGGATGGTCCGGCCCCGAGCTGCAGGTCACGGCTATGGGGCACTTCGTCGGCGTTGACGTCTCGCTTGAGTTGTCCCGCGTTTGCGTGGTCGATGCCACGGGGCAGGTCTCAAGGAGGCGAAGGTTCCGAGCGAACCGGCCGAACTCGTCCGGTTCGTGCAGGGCCTTGGTTTGGAGGTCGAGCGGATCGGCCTTGAGGCAGGTCC
>JBHTFH010000113.1:0-8124 GCA_042666135.1 Roseomonas sp. GCM10028921
ATAGGCCTGGATCCAGCGGAACACCGTCCTGTGGTCCACGCTCACGCCCCGGTCCTGCAGCATCAGCTCAAGGTCGCGGTAGCTGACCGGGAACATGAGCTACCACCGGACAGCCCAGAGGATCGCCTCGGCCGCAAACTGCCGCCCCTTGAAGGCCAGCTCCACCCTGATCCGACCCAGCCGCCGCCGTCCCGCCATGCCGAAACATGGCTCCGGCCGTCGGCAGGCGCAAACGCAGCAACAAAGCCGCCCAGATTGCCGGCCTCGCGTCCCCAGTGCTGAGCTCCTCCGCAGGCCTCCATCGCCACCGTCCAAGGCGGCTGCGCCGAGAAGAACTCCAGCATCTGCGCCCGGCGTAGCTTCTTGCGGAACACGACGACTCCTGCCTGGTCCGCCCCGTGCGCCTGGAGAACACCCTTAGCCAAGTCCGGGCCAATGGCGGTAACCTTGCCCACGGACGCCTCCTCTGAGTGGTGTTCAACACCTCCACTCTGGCACACCGATGCCGTCGGGGGGGCGTCCACCCCATCAGGACCCACAACAACGCCCCGCGAACATGACAGTGCCACCAGAGGATGTCCTATTCGCCTGATCGCAGCCCTGCCGGGCCAGCAAGCTGCTTCGTGCATCACAGCTGTTCAGCCGAGCGCCGGGTCGTTTGCACCGGAGTTCAAGATGTGGGACCGCACCTCTATCGCAACGCGCGAGGCGTCGCGCGCCCGTAGTGCCTCAAGCAGTCGTCGGTGCCCGGCGGCACTGCGGTGCAGGGCGGCGACCGAGGGCCAGAGTACCATCGGCCAGAGCCGCGCTCGGTCCCGCATCTCAGTCACAAGCTCGGCGAGCGAGCGGTTCGGGGTGAACCCGTAAAGAGCGTCGTGGAAGGCAAGGTTGGTTGCGCTCTGGTCTTGGTGACTCCCGCTTTCCACGGCTTGGTCAAAGGCATCGGCAAGCGCGGTTAGATGCGCGAGGGTTCCATCGTTTATGCAGGGCAGGGCCGTGACGGCCGCCTCGCATTCCAGAAGCGCCCGCACGGCCAGCAAGTCACGCAGCCGCCTCCGGTCATGCTCGGCCACGCGGAAGCCACGATTGGGAACATGCTCAATCGTGCCGCGCAGCGCGAGTTCGGCAAGCGCTGTCCGAACGTCGAAGCGGTTGGCGCCCAGTCGCTCCTCAAGCTCGTTCTGGCGCAGCCATTCACCGGCCCGGTAGCCGCCACCACGGATGATGACCGCGATTTCGAGGGCGAGTTGGCGTTTCGGCCGATTTGCCGGGGTCATGACGGACTCTTACGAAGAAGCACCTTGCGGCGGGGCATCCCCGGCGACTAGGCTGATTGGCGCCAATTCATGCGCCAATCGAAAGAGGTAGTGCAAGAAGCCTCGCAGTGCACCGCTTCGGGACCGGTCTCGATTTAGGTCGGTGGCTGCCGCAAGGGAGAGAGCAGTCAATGACGATCATCCGGCGCCGCTCCATGCTGACACTGCCGCTCGCCGGCGCCCTTGGCGCGACCACGCTCGGTGGTCTGTCGACCCCCGCCATCGGGCAGGGTGCCCGGCCGGCGGCTCAAGGCGTACCCGAGGGCTACCCGTCCGAGTATCGCGAGATCGTGACGGCCGCCGAGCGCGAGGGCTCGCTCCTGATCTACTCCATCATGTCTCCGGAGAACTGGCGTCCTGTGATCGCCGGCTTCAACACCCGATATCCTGGCATCCGAGTGGAAACGCTGGATTTGCCGAATACCCGGGATGTTTTTGAGCGTTACCTAGCGGAGCGCAGCACCAACAGCCGCACGGGCGATTTGCTGGCCACCGCGGAGCCGGCGGGCTGGATCCAGCTGCACCGGCGCGGCGAGGTCCTCGACTACAAGTCGCCCGAAGATGATGCTTGGCCCGCGTGGTCCAAGCCGCTGCCGGGCGTTTACACTTGTTCCTCGGACCCTTTGGTCTTCATCTATAATAAGATGTTGGTGCCGGACGCACAGGCGCCAAAGACGTTCGGGCAGTTTGTGGAGCGCGCTACCGCCAACCAGCGGAACTGGCGCGGCAAGATCACCAGCTATGGTGTGCACAACAGCGGGCTCGGCTATTCGGGTAACTATGCTTTTGCCCGCAAGCATGGCGACCGAACCTGGGAGTGGTTTCGTCAGCTCGCTGATTTGCAGCCACGCTGGGAGCGGTCTGGCGGGCCCATGACAGAAAAGGTTACGTCCGGTGAATACGTGATGGGCTGGTTTGTTTCCGCGATCACATTCTGGCCGCGTCTGAACGACGCGGCACGCGCCCGCGTGCTCGGCTGGAACTTCATCGGAGACGGCCAGCCGGTCGTGGTCCGCGGCGTCGCAGTGCCAAAGGGTGCACGCAACGCAAACGCGGCCAAGCTAATGCTGGACTACATTGCTTCCTCCGAAGGCCAGCGTGCATTCGGCCGTGGTGGTCTCACGCCTGCTCGGCCCGACGTCCAGCCGGGCGAGGGCATCCGCCACACCTTCAGCTCGATCACCGAGGCGATCGGCGGTGAGCAGAACATGTGCTTCATTGACTACGATCCGAAGATGATCGACGACTATCAGGCCTTCAGCGACCGCTGGAAGAACGTCTACGGCGTCAGCTGAGAGCATGAGCACGGCCACGAAATTGAGCGGAGTGCCCTCCGCCTCGGCGCAGCTTTCACGCGAGGCGCCTATCCAGTATGCGACCGCTTTTTTCGTTGTGGTCCTGGTGGCTGCGCCACTGCTACCGGTCTTATATCAATCGCTCCTGGATCACGCGTTGTACGATGATCAAGCGCGACTGACCCTTGGGAATTTCGTGCGCCTGGCCCGTAGTGACGGCTTCGGCATGGTGCTGTGGAACACTTTCGCCCTGGCCGCGCTGACAACGATCGTAGCGCAGCTCTTCGGCACTATCGCAGCGATCCTGTTTGGCCGCACTGATCTGCCGGGCGCACGCGTGCTGGGAGAACTATTTCTCTGGCCACTTTATCTCTCAGCCCTGGTGCTATCATTTGGGTGGTACTCGATCTACGGACCGGCGGGCTATGTAACCATGTTCTGGCAGGGCTTGTTCGGTGACGCCCCGTGGAACCTATACTCCCTTGGTGGGATGGGGATGATCGCCGGTGTATCACAGGCGCCGCTCGCTTATTTGTACTGTTTATCCTCGGCCGGCATGACAGATCCGACGCTGGAGGAGGCGGCACGCGTATCCGGCGCGGGCACCTTCCGCACGCTCTGGCGTATCACCTTGCCGCTGATGTTACCTGCCATTGCTTACAGCGCGGTGTTGAATTTCACCATCGGACTTGAGTTGCTGTCGGTGCCTTTGATCTTCGGCGAGCCGGTCGGCATCAACGTGCTGACCACCTTCCTGTTCAACGTTAGTGCCACCTCCCCGCGCCCCGATCACGGTCTGGCGGCTACGGCTGCTGCGCTGATGCTGCTGGTGATCTGCTTTCTCGTCTGGCTCCAGGGCCGCATGCTGGGCAACACGCGCCGTTTCGTAACACTCGGTGGCAAGGCGACCCGACCGCGGCCATTTCGACTCGGCAGGCTGCGCTGGCCATTGTTCCTCGCCTGCGGCGCGTATGTCGTGCTGACTGGGATCGCGCCCATTGCCATGCTGGTACTGCGCGCCTTCACCACCTTCCTGTCGCCCATGATTGCGCTCGCCGACGTGCTGACCCTTGAGAATTTCATCGCTCTGCTGCAGGAGCCGGTTTATGCGCGTTCGGTGACGAATTCCTTCGTCGTCAGCCTTGTCGGCGCCGCGGTCGCAACGGCGCTGATCGGATTGGTGGCGCTAGTCGTGCACCGCTCGGAATTCCGCTTTCGGGAGGCGCTTCACTACGTCGCCCTGTTCCCGCGCGCTGTTCCCGGCGTGGTTGCCGGAATAGGCTTCTTTTATGCCTTCGCGCTGGTGCCTGGCCTGGGCGGTATTCGCAACTCGATCTGGGTCCTGATCATCGCATTTACCATGCGATTCATCCCGGCAGGCCTCGGCGCTGTGGCCCCGATGCTGTTGCAGGTTAGCCCTGACCTCGATCGGGCGGCACGCGTGCAGGGCGCCGATTGGTGGACGACGACCCGTCGCATCATGGTGCCGCTCATGCGGCCTGCACTTGTCGCATGTTACACTATCCTCTTCATCTCTTTCTTCAAAGAGTACTCCACCGCAATCTTCCTGTTCGCGCCCGGTAGCGAGGTGATCGGCACGGCTCTCCTGCAAAGTTGGGTGCAAGGAGAAGTCGGACTCGTCGCGGCGCTTGCCAGCATCCAGGTAGGTGTCATCGCGGTCTGTGTTGCAACGGCCCGCGCCATCTTCGGAGTGAAGCTCCATGGCTGACCTGCTGATCGACGGCCTGGTGAAGCGCTTCGGCGAGGTGCGTGCCGTCGACAACGTATCGCTCCATGTTGCGGATGGAGAATTCGTGACCCTGTTGGGGCCTTCGGGATGCGGCAAGTCCACGACACTCGCAGCTATTGCAGGGCTCGATCGGCCTGACGAGGGGCGAATTGTGGTCGGGGGTAAGACCTATTTCGATGGTGCACGCGGAACTTACCTTCCGCCGGAAGCCCGCAGTTGCGGCTTGGTGTTCCAATCCTATGCGCTCTGGCCGCATATGACAGTCTACGACAACGTTGCATTTCCGTTGACGCTGCGGAAGGTATCGGCGACCGACCGCAAGCGACGCGTAACTGAGGTGCTGACCTTGGTTGAGATGGAAAGCTACGCTGATCGCTATCCGCACATGCTTTCAGGTGGACAGCAACAGCGGGTCGCGCTGGCGCGGACTCTGGTCTATCAGCCAGCGATCCTGCTGCTAGACGAGCCGCTATCTAATCTCGATGCCAAGCTGCGTGACCGGGCCCGAACTTGGCTAGCGGAATTCCGGACGCGGCTCGGCCTCACTACCATCTACGTCACACATGACCAGATTGAGGCGTTGTCGCTGTCCGACCGCATCGTCGTGATGAGCCGCGGCCATATCGCCCAAATCGGGCCGCCCCAGCAAATTTACGAGAGACCAGCCGATCCCTTCGTTGCTGATTTTATCGGCACCACGAACTTTCTGCCGGCGAGGATCGCCGCAGCCGGCAGTGGAACGGCGCTGCTGGAGCTCGGCGACGGACAGCGTGTGGAGGTCGCCGCGGAATGTCCGCCCAAGCCGGGAACACGCGTGACCCTCGCCTTTCGACCGGAGCAGATGCGCGTTGCTGCAGCCAGCGACGTGACCGATGGCGCCGGATCGGTCGTGGAGACCCGGGTGCTGACGCGCTCTTATGTCGGCGGCCGCTGGCAGGTGGGGCTGGACCTTGGTGGTGGTGCGCTTCGGCTTGAGACCGATACGCCGCCGACCACTGGCCGGGTTCGCCTCTGGCTGCCCCGCTCTGGCGCCATCCTGTTTCGTGAGGGCGATCATGTTGCAGCCTGAGACGGCAGGTTTGCCGCGGGCGGATTATACGCCGGGCATCCGAGGCCCGCTGACAGGCCTGCGCGTTCTCGACCTCTCACGCTTGGTGGCGGGCAATCTGCTGAGCCAGCACCTTGTGGACTTCGGCGCTGACGTCATCAAGGTCGAGCCGAAGGAGGGAGACACGCTTCGGCACTGGCGGGTAAGCGGCGTCGAGACCACTTGGAAAATTCACAGCCGGGGTAAGCGCAGTCTCTGCATTGACTTCCGAAGCCCGGGCGCGGTGGCGTTAATCCGGCGATTGGTGCCAGGGGCTGCAATATTTATCGAGAGCTTCCGCTCCGGTACGCTGGAGGCAATGGGTATCGGCCCGGAAGATTTGCTGAAGCTCGAATCCAGGCTCGTTATTGTGCGCATCTCCGGTTGGGGGCAGGACGGGCCATACAGACGGCGTCCAGGCTTCGGTACGCTGGTTGAGGGCTTCGCGGGCTTCGCGAGTATGAACGGCTTCCCTGACCGTGAGCCGGTGCTGCCGCCGATGTACTTGGCCGACAGCATCGCCGGTCTCACCGGCGCGTTCGCTACAATGGCGGCGCTACGGGAAGTGGAGATCAATGGCGGGCAGGGCCAGGTAATCGACCTGCCGCTTCTCGACCCGCTATACAACTCTCTAGGACCACAGGCCGCGAATTACCGTCTCACAGGTAAGATTAAGCCGCGGACCGGCAGCCGCAGCACTGGAGCAGCGCCACGCAACGTTTACCGGACCAAGGATAACAGTTGGGTGTGCCTCTCGGCGTCGACGCAAGGTATGGCGATGCGCGTCCTACAATCGATTGGCCGGTCGGACCTAATGGACGATCCGCGCTTCCGTACCAATGAGATGCGCGTAGCCCATGGCGTTGAACTCGATGCCATCATCGGTGAGTTCGTGGCGCAGAGGACGCAAGCGGAGAACGTCGCCTTTTTTGAGGCAGCCGAGGTCACTATCGGACCGGTCTACGACATCACTGGATTCATGCAGGATCCACATGTGCGTGCCCGCGGATTAGTTGCCGATTACCCGGATGAGGACATGGGCAGCTTCCCGATGCACGCGGTGACCACACGGCTGTCGCGCACGCCGGGGGCGATCCGGACACCGGCGCCGCGCCTCGGGCAGCACACCGTTGAGATCCTCGCCGAAGCGGGCTTCACGTCGGCTGAGGTTCAGGAAAGCATCACGTCAGGCCTCGTAAGGACCGATCGATGACCGCACCCGCCCATCCCGTCTGGCGTTCCGGGCTGTTCGTGCCTGTGAACGTCGAGCGCTTCGTGGCCAAGGCGTCGTCGCGTGGTGCCGATGTCATCCAGCTTGATCTTGAGGACAGCATCGCACCTGCAGACAAGCCGGACGCGCGGAGGGCGTTGCCGTCTGCGGTCGAGCGTATTCGGAAGGAGGGTGTGTCTGATATTCTGGTGCGCATCAACCAGCCGCTGGAACTCGCCGTGCGGGATCTAGAGGCTGCAGTACTGCCGGGTGTGGACGGCATCATGGTGACCAAGGCCGAGGGGCCTGACCACATCCGTCTAATCGACGAACTGGTATCACGGCTCGAGCAGCAGCGCGGCATCCCCGACCGCAAAATTCGCTTCATGGTGCTGATTGAGGCACCGGGACCATTGGCGCAGGCGCATGAGATCGCACGCTCCACGTCGCGTATCATCGCGTTAACGCTCGGAGCTGAGGATTACGCCACGGCCGTCGGTGGCGAACCGACTGGCGCGACGCTGCTCATGCCGAAGCAGCAGGTGCTGCAGGCGGCCCGTGCGCACGGGCTGATGCCCATGGGTACCATCGGGACGGTCGCCGACTATTCGAATCTCGAAGATTACGCACAGGTGGTAAAGCAATCGGCATCGTTTGGCTTCGTTGGTGCCTCGGCAATCCACCCGGCACAGGTACCGGTGCTGAATGCTGGGTTCAGCCCGTCGCCTGAGGCGGTGGCCAAGGCGGAGAGGATTGTGACCTTGGATAAGGAGGCGGCGGCATCCGGCCGTGGATCTTGGTCACTTGAAGGCAAGATGATCGACATTCCGATTGTGCAGAGGGCGGAGGCGCTGTTGGCGCGGGCGCGAGCGATCGCCGCGCGGGAGAAGCGGGCAGCGGCGTAGCGGTGTCCAACCACCCGGTACATCGACAGACACCGCCGTCGTGTTCAGCAAAGTCTGTCAGGTCTCGTGCCAGGAGTGCTGTGGTCGGCACGTTCGGGACGGATGGCGCCCTGGTCCAAGCTGGTCGCGGTGAGTCGGAGACGTCCGGCCTGTGGCATCGGCCCCTCGTTCCTGCCGCCTTCGCGACGGCCTAGGGTAGCTCAGTCGCTATTTCAGTCATTTAGAGTGCCCTTCCCGCGCTCCTCCGGAACTGGCAGTTCAAGTTCACCGCCATCGCGATCACGGCTGAGCCGGAGCGGAGCGGGATCAGGCACTTCCGCCGGGTTCTGTCAGCTTTTGCGCCAGAGCTGCAGTCACTCGCCGGCTGATGCTGTTGACCTGCGCTTTCTCGAGAATGGCGAGCACGGTGGCCGCACGACGGAGATGAAGCATGCGGCGGCGGTTGGCAGGGACATGCTGGTCGTGGCGGAGGCGAGAGCAGAGGTGGTTGCGGAGTTCGTCGTAGGCTCGACAGAAGCGCTCGGCTGAGGTGTAGCTCTTGAAGCCGCGCATACATCGGAT
>JBHTFH010000114.1:0-8092 GCA_042666135.1 Roseomonas sp. GCM10028921
TGACCAGCTGACCAGCCAAAGGATGATGCGCAGCAGTAACCCGGACCCGTTCGAGGTCTGCGGAAGCGGACTGATCAGTTTGATGGCCGGTGTCTGATCAGCTGAAAGATCAGGTTGCCGCCACCCGGGACGACGGGCAGGTAGCCGATCTCGTCAATGATCAGCAGGGCAAGGCGGCAGTAGAACCGGATCTTGTCGCGCAGAGTGCCCTCTCGCTCGGCCTTGGCGAGGGCACCGACGAGGTCGGCCAGGGTGATGAAGTGCACGCTGCGCCCCCGCCTCACAGCCTCGACCCCGAGCGCGATGGAGAGGTGGCTCTTGCCGGTCCCGGGCGGTCCGATGAGGTGGACGACCTCGCTGTGCTCGATGAACGTCAGTTCGGCCAGGGCGAGGATGCGGTTGCGGTCGAGGGATGGCTGAAAGGCGAAGTCGAACCCGGCCAGTGTCTTGATGGTGGAGAGCCTGGCCATGGCGAGGGAGGTCTTGATCCGGCGGGTTTCGCGCAGCGTCAGTTCCTCGGCCAGGATGGTGTCGATCGCCTCCAGGGCGCTGACCTCGCCGCGTTCGAGCTGGTGGATGATGGTGTCGATGATCTCCAGGGCGCGCGGCATGCGCAGGCCCACCATGTTGGCCTTGATACGGTCCAGCACGCCGGGGGTGAGGTCGTTCCGGGCGCTCATCACGCGTGCCCCTTGGCGGCAAGCACCCGGCCGAGGGCGTCGTAGAAGTCAAGCGAGCGGCGAGCCACGACGTCACCGGCGCGGTGCGGGACGCTGGGCGGCGTTCCTGACTGGTTGCTGGCCCGCGCCCGGGCCTGACGATGGGCGGGGTCGATGCGAGCTTGGTGGCGGCCCGGCAGGGGAGCATGGCTTGCAATGAGGACACCGTTCTCGAAGATCCTGATCTCGTCGATCATGCTGTGCACCTCGAGGACGCGGCGCCGGACGGTATCGGCCACGCTGTAGGCATTGCCGCCGACGCTGATCATGCCCTCATGCGAGATGCGGCGCTCGATCCGTAGGACCGCCCGGTAGGGCACCAGCGGCAGTGGCGTCAGCGCCGACTTCTCCCTGGCGAAGCTCTCATTGACGACCTGGCGGGTGGTGGCATGCACACGCGCGTTGGCGACCGTGTCGAGCCAGTGGCGTAGCTGCTGGTTGAGGTCGTCGAGATTGCGGAAGCTCCGGGCGAGGAAGAAATCCTCGCGGATATAGTGGAACGGCCTCTCGACCTTTCCCTTGGTTTTTGGCCGGTAGGGACGGCAGGCCCTGGGCTGGAAACCGAAGTGCCGCGCCAAGTCGAGCAGACCGCGGTTGTAGGCGACAAGGCCGTCAGCATCCTCGCCGAGCACAGCGGTTTTCATCCGGTCGTACAGGATTTCCCCCGGCGCGCCGCCGATCGCCTCGAAGGCGGCGGCATGGCAACGCAGCACGGTTCCCAGATCCTGATGCACGACATAGCGGGCCCAGATCAGCCGCGAGTAACCCAGCACCATCGAGAAAAGCCAAACGATGTGCCGGCTGCCGGGCTCGTCGGTGAAGGTCACCTCGAAACGCGCAAGATCGACCTGAGCCTGAGCACCGGGTGGGGTTTCGAAGCGGACCTCGAACCGCTGGACTGGGTCCGGCCGCAGGCCCTGGACCGCGCGTTTGACCGCGGTGTAGCCGCCCTTATGACCCCGCTCGCGCAGCTCGCGCCCTAGCCTGACCGCGGTCAGCCCGGGATAGGCGGCCAGTCGCTCCCGCAGGTAGGGCAGGAAAGGGTCGGTGCTCTTGGGCCGCGGCTTTCGTGGGCCGTAGCGCGGCGGCTCCAGCCCGAGCGCGATGTACTTGCGCACCGTCTTGCGATCGAGACCCAGTTGGCGGGCAATGGCAGTCGGGCTCAGCCCCCGCCGGTGCAGTTCCATGATCATGACCAGCTCCCCAAGTCGGATCACCGAGGTGCCCCCTCCTGTCAGGAGAGCAGCATCGGCGAAGGCGCGGCCGGGGCAGGACGGGGCTAACCCATCACAAACCCCAATCCGCAACAAAGTGGGGAATATTCGCCGCCCACTTCCGTGGAGCATTCACCGACCAGCGACACGCGTGAGATTCGCGGTTACCTGTCGTCCCGGTCGCTTACCGTGCGCGTCACGCCGACGCTCGCGACCAAGTGGCTGCTGCCTCGCCTGGCGGGATCCTTGATGGCTACCCGGATATCAACCTGCGCCTCGACGCGACCAACGAGCCGACCGATATTGCACGCGAGTCTGTCGACGTCGACATCCGGCATGGTGAGGGCAACTGGCCGGGGCTGTTCGTCGAGGGCATCACGGAGGAGCGCTTCCTGCCGGTCTGTCATCCCGGGCTCTGCCCGCACGGCAGCCTGACGGCGGAGGAGCTGCCGCGCTTCCGCCTGATCCATTCGGTGAGGTCGCAGATCCAATGGGCGCACTGGTTCGGCCTGGCCGGCGTCAGCGCCCCTCCCAGGTGGCGGCGCGTGCTGTTCTGTCCGTCGTCGGATGCTTTGGGACAGAGAGGGCGCTGACTTAGGGGAGGCTCTGGCGCAACTGGTGGTTGACGTTAGGCGGCTTGACGCTGGTGCAGCAAGTGCCGTTGTTGGATGGTCTGGCGCTTGATGCGTTCACGCTCGAGCAGGATGGTTTGCCCTCGGCCGAGGTAGAGGCCGGCGGGGGTGAGGTTTTGCAGGCTCTCGTGGTAACGCTGGTGGTTGTAGTGCTGAACGAGGGCCTCGATCTGCGCCTCAAGTCCGCCGGGCAGGAGGTAGTTCTCGAGCAGGATCTGGTTCTTGAGCGTCTGGTGCCAGCGCTCGATCCTGCCCTGGGGCTGCGGGTGGCAAGGCGCTCCACGGACATGGGCGATGTGCTTCTTGGTGAGCCACTTGGCCAGGTCGTCCGCGACGTAGCAGGGACCGTTGTCGGAGAGCAGCCGCGGCCGGTGCCGGAGTTCTGCCTGGGGCCGCAGCCTGAGGCGGCGAGTGTTGCCTCCAGCGTCTCGGTGACGTCGCTCGCGGCCATGGTGGTGCAGAGCTTCCAGGCAATGATGTATCGCGAGAAGTCGTCGAGCACGGTGGAGAGATGGAACCAGCCCCAGCCGGTGACCTTCAGGTAGGTGAAGTCCGTCTGCCAGAGCTGGTTCGGCGCCGTGGTCCTGCTGCGGAACTCATCGGCCGCCTTGACCACGATGAAGGCCGGGCTGGTGATCAGGTCATGCGCCTTGAGCAGGCGGCAAACGGAAGCCTCGGAAACAAAGGAGCGCTCCTGATCGGTGAACCGCACCGCGAGCTCGCGCGGGGACAGCTCGGGCGCCTCCAGCGCCAGGTCGATGATCCGGGACCGCACCGCGCCGGGGATGCGGTTCCAGACCCGCTCAGGCCGGGATGGTCCCTCCTCGAGCGCCTCGGGGCCGCCTTCCTGGTACGGGTCATACTAGCGATAGAAGGTCGCCCGCGGGATACCAAGCCGCTCGAGGGTGCGGCGTACCGGCAGCTGGGATCCCTCGACCAGGCGGATGATCTCGAGCCTCTCGGCAGCGGGGCACCTCATTGGCGGTCGTCCCCATCCGCGATCAAACTTTCCTCAGAATCCGTGGCTCGAGCGCCTGCTCCGCCACGACCTCCGTCAGGCTGCGCGCCTCCTGGCGCAGCTCCTTGACCTCGTCGGTCGTCGGCGCCCGGGCCGTGTCCCCGGCCAGGCGGCGCTTGCCCGCTTCCAGGAGGATCTTGTCCTCGGCCGAGAGGTGCTCGCGGGTCGCCCGGCGGATGTCACGCACCGCCCGATCGGCGGGCGTCTTCGCGTCCGCTGTCACTGGCTTCTGGCTCATGCCTCGTTCCCTGCCAGTTACGATGAGCCGGAAACCCTCCTTTCCTCAACCATCCCCCTCTGTCTCATGAGCCCTGACGGCCGACACCGACGCCGTCTGCTGTGAGCGTGCCGGCGTAGGGCTCGGTCACGACGACCTCGGCCCATCCGGTCAACCTCCGGTGCAGCCCTGCCGGTGGTGGGGCGGTCCTGCGCGTCGTGCCGAGAGGAACAAGGCTTCGGGTCTTCGCCGAGGCGCCAGGTGGCTGGTACCAGGTCGGCGAGGCAGCGCCGAGCGACTGGATCCATGGTTCAATGCTTGATCGGTGAGGCCAACCTCCGCCTGCCTTGAACACTGGATCATCGTTTGACGGGACGGCTCGGACGTAATGTTCCTTGCTTGGTGAGCCTCACCAGAGACAAACTTTCACGTATGGGAACCGGCACATGACCAACAAGGTTGTCAACAACGCTGAGCATCATCGGTTCGAAATGGACACTGATGACGGACACCGGCCATTCATAGCCTACTCGCAGCATAGCGGGACAATCGTGCTTACGCACACCGAGGTGCCGGAAGCATTATCGGGCCGCGGCATCGGGTCGCTACTGGTCCGTGGTGCACTTGGACTTATCCGCACTGACGGTTTGCGCGTTGTCCCGCAATGCTCCTTCGTGGCTGCCTATCTGCAGCGTCACCCTGAGGAACAGGATCTGCTCGCTGGCCCGAGTTGATCCATAACGGGCCGGGGGGATCGTCGGGTGGTGTCAGCATTCGCGCCAGGGCTACCGCCCCACACCGGCGGGTTCACATCACCCGGCAGGATCTGTCAGCTCTCGCGGCACGGATGCAGGGTTGGCGGTCTGGGGCAGGCGTGGGTAGCTTCCTGCCGAGGTGAGGGTCGACTGGCGGGTGAGGGAAGGGGATCTGACCAGGGGTGACTTGCTGGAATCGCTGGCCGCTGACTGGTCGAGCTTCGATGCGGCCCCGAGGTGACCAAGGTGCCCCATTACCCGACGATGGCCCATGCCTCGCACCCTACTCTGGCCGACGCCGGGAGTTTCCCACTCATCGGGCCAAGGGCAAGGGCGACCGCCAGCACACCTGCCCCAAGCTCGCCGTTGTTCTCCAGATCCACTCGAATCCCGTGCCCGGCGCTGTACCGGGTGCCCGCCGTCGCTGGCCCAGGACCCCGTACCGGCGCACCATGCGCCACCGGCTTCTCAAACTCCTCTGAAACCAACGCTGGCAGATCGAGAGCAAGTTCGTCCATCAAAAACGAGCCTCGGATCAGCGCTCACCGCCCGCAACACCGCGCCCCAGGAACGCGAACTCCTCCTCCGCGCGTCCACTCTCTGCTGAAGCCGCGTGAGCCCCGTAACAGAGGCAAGGCACTGCAGAGCGGATCCCCGGTAGCGACGCTGACCTTTCGGCTGACGTTCCACTCCTCGCTTTGTTGACTCAATGCTGCAACGACAGAGAGAATACTGCGAAATCGTTGCGGCTGACCGGCGAACGGCACCAGCATGTCAGCTGTTCGCTCGCCAGCCTCACCTGTGGTGAACGGGAGAAAACGTTTGAACAGCTCGCCTTTCCAGCGCCGCGCTGCCCTGTCGGTCGCCATCGGCGGCCTTGCAGCAACTGCGCTCCCCGCTGCAGCGCAATCGGGCAGCGATCTTCGCTCTACTCCGGCGCCTAAGCGTGCCGATGGTCTGGTGCGTGGCTTCTCCCGCGAGCGGCTCGCGCGTATCGGGCACGCTATGAATGCGGAGGTTGAGCGCGGTTCCATCCCCGGAGCCGTTACGCTCATCGCGCGTGGGGGCGAGATCGTGCACTTTGAGGCGCACGGCCACCTGGACGCGGCGAGGACGCGGTCCATGCCCCGGGACGCGATCTTTCTGCAGGCATCGATGACCAAGCCGGTCACCTCCGCGCTGGCGATGATGCTCGTCGAGGAAGGGCGGATGAAGCTCGACGATCCCATCGCAACCCACCTGCCTGAACTGGGCAATCTGAAAGTCGAGGCGCGGCGGGACGGCCAGGCGGAGCTCGTTGATCCCGTGCGCCCGCCGACCGTCCATGACCTCCTGCGGCATACAGCGGGGTTTATCTACGCCAACGACGCATCGCCCTCCCCGCGCATCCGCCAGCTCTACGACCAAGCGAACATCGAGGCGCGGGAGGGGTCGCTCACGGGCGACGAGATGCTGCGGCGGCTCGGCGGAATCCCGCTGGCCTTCCAGCCCGGCACCACCTTCTTCTACTCGATCGCGACCGACGTGCTAGGGCTGGTTGTGGAGCGCGTCTCGCGGCAGCGGCTGGACCGGTTCCTCGAGCAGCGGCTACTCGAACCGCTTGGCATGACGGATACGCACTGGTTCGTGCCGGAAGCCAAGCGCTCCCGCCTGGCGGAAGCCCCCGCCACCGACCCGCTGAGGGATTCGATGTGGCGCAGCTACCGCATTCTGCAGGACGAGCGCGAGGCCGCCTACTTCAAGGGAGGCGCCGGCCTCGTCTCTACCGCGGCGGACTACGTCCGCTTCGCGCAGATGATCGCCAATGGCGGCACCTACGAGGGCCGGACCTATCTCAGCGCGCCGGTCGTCCGCTTCATGCTATCGAACCACACGATCGGCATGCAGGGCTCGACGGCCGGTACGACCGGCCCGGGCTACGGGTTCGGGCTCGGCTTCGGGGTGCGGCTGCAGGACGGCATGGGCACCGCGCCCGGCAGCCTCGGCGACGCGATGTGGGCAGGGGCCTGGGGAACCTCCTTCACCGTCGATCCCGCCGAGGGGCTGGTGGCGATCCTGATGGCGCAAGGCCCGTCCAACCGCTATCGCACGCGCATGCTTTTCAAGAGTCTCGTCTACGGCGCGATGGTGGAAAGCCAGCGCAGCTGACCATGCGCCGCTGCCGGGTAGCTCCCCATGTCTATCCGGCAGCGGCGGTACGCCGTATATAGCCCAGGGCGGCACCGTCAGGTTCAGCGGGGCGTGGCGGACTGACCCCGGGCCGGTAGGCGGGCGGGATGAGTTTGCTAGCGGCCAAGTCGCCCCATGCCGGGTACCAGGCGGTGTGGCTCTACTTTCGTTCCCGCTCAGCCTGCGCATGGTCGAGGAGATGCTGGCGGCGCGCGGCATTGCCGTCAGCCATGAGATGGTGCGGCAGTGGGCGCTCAACTTCGGTCAGGACTTCGCCAACCGGATCCGGCCGAGGCTACCCTGCTTCGGGGACAAGTGGCACCTCGATGAGGTCGCCACCAAGATCGCCGGGGTGAAGCACTGATTATGGCGTGCGGTGACCATGCGGGGATAGTTCTTGACGTGTTGGTGCAGAGGCGGCGCGACAAGCGGTTCGCCAAGCGCCTGCTGCGCAAGCTGCTGAAGCGGCAATGCCGGGCGCCGCGCGTCCTGATCATCGACAAGCTCCCGAGCTACGGGCGGCCAGGCGGGAGGTAATGCCGGGTGTTGAGCACCGCGAGCACAAGGGTCTGAACAACCGGGCAGAGAATTCGCACCAGCCGACACGGTGCCGAGAACGGCAAATGAAGCGCTCCAAGTCGCCGCGGCAGGCGCAGCGCTTCCTCTCAACACACGGTCAGGTCAACAACCTCTTCCACCTCCGCCGCGATCGACCTTAAACTTGGAAACTGGTTCGCCCTTTCTGAGAGTATTCCGGCAGGTTTGTTGACCTGAAGGAGGACGGTTCGATGAGGCAGAGTCACTACACGGCAGAGCAGATCGCGTTTGCGTTGGAGCAGGCGGAGCTGGGCACGCCAGTGGCCGAGGTCTGCCGCAAGATGGGCATCTCGGAGGCGACCTTCTTCCGGTGAAAGCAGAAGTACGGCGGTCTGGGCCCGTCCGAGCTGCGGCACTTGAGGCAGCTGCAGGAAGAGAACACCAAGTTCAAGAAGCTCGTGGCTGACCTCAGCCTGGACAAGGCGATGCTGCAGGAGGTTCTCGCAAAAGAACTCTGACGCCTGGTCGTCGGCGCGAGCTCGTCCGCCATGTGCAGGACGTGTTCGGGGTGAGCGAGCGGCGGGGCTGCGCGGCGCTGCGCTTCCACCGCTCCTCCCAGCGCTACCGCGCTCGCCGGGATGGCCAAGCGCACCTTCGGATGCGGATCTGTGAGATCGCAGCGGATCGTGTCCGCTACGGGTACTCGCGCATCGACGTCCTGCTGCGGCGTGAAAGGTGGCGGGTGAACCGCAAGCGGGTCTACCGGCTGTACCGACTGGAAGGGCTGAGCCTGCGCCGCAAACGGCCGTGACGGCATGTCACGGCCGCACG